>JAMNXU010000037.1 GCA_023623175.1 Bacillota bacterium | reverse complement strand
ACTAATCGTGCACTTTTTGAGGTTACTTACATGCTAATATGATAGCGGGGCATGCTGGCAGACGGGAATTGGGTCATTTTCATGGCCGGCCGTCGCCAAAGCCCCGATGGGATATAGCCGCCATAGAGTTAGGGATTACTCCTTATGCTTTACAGGCGGCTTTCTTGTCCCATGGATTGGGGGCGCCGACGCGGCAGGACAGCGTGTGCCCGTTTTTAATACGCACCTGTAGCTCAATGGCAGAGCGAGCGGCTGTTAGCCGCTAGGTTGTAGGTTTTAGTCCTACCAGGTGCGCCAGATGCGATGCAAAAGAGGTGACGGCATGAATTTTTACAAGACGGCACGCTGGCTTCGGGTACGGGAACGCGTACTGCGCAGGGACGATTACATGTGCCGTGAGTGCAGACGTTATGGCAAGACGACGGCCGCCACGACGGTACATCACGTGTACCCACGGGAGCAGTACCCAGAGCTGAGATATAGCGCTAACAATCTGATCAGCTTGTGTGCCGCTTGCCACAACGCTATGCACAATCGAGACGATAACTCGCTAACGGACGCGGGGCGCGCATGGTGCGAGCGTACCCCCCCTCCCTCACGACCTAAAATACCGTAGCCAGGGGACCGGGCGGGGGAACTCTTTCCAATAGAGCGACTTTCCAGAAAAAAATTGGAGGTGAGGAGGTGGCAAAACGTCCTACCAAAGAAACCATTAAACGTGCAACAATTAAGGACATGAAAAAACTTGGTACCTACAAACCTGAATATAACAGGTTAATCAGCATTTATGCTGAGCTTGTCGAACAGTATGGGATACTTACCCAGCGTTTTATTGATGGTGATTTTGCATTTCAGACACCAACGGCTGACGGCGGTTTCAAAAAAGCTCCGATAGTGGCCACTCTCGAAAACCTTCGCAAAGTGTGACGGCTGAAACTACTCAAAAATCCAAGCTGGCGCAGGTGTTAAGTGAGTTGAAGTAAAGTGGCTAACTATAAAAATTATGATCTAGTATTGAAGTATGCCCATTCAGTAGTTGAAGGAAAAAAAGTAGCTTGTAAAGAGTTGAAACAATGCTGTCAACGGTTTTTGGACGATATTGAGAACCCGGAGTACGAACTGAGGCCGAAAGATGCAGAATTTGTTATTGGAATTATTGAATGGCACTCCATTAAGAGGAGAGCCTTTTTTATTAGAACCCTGGCAAAAATTTATCATCTATAACTTGGTGGGCATATATTATGCCGGAACTCAGATCCGCAAATACAAAGAAGCTTTTATCTTTATTCCCCGTAAGAATGGGAAAACCAGACTTATTGCAGCCTTAGCTTGGGCCCTGGCGCTTCTTGAACGGAAATCCGGTTCTAAAATATATATTAACATTCGGCAAATGGGTGAAGCGGATACTTTTCGGATCCTGGATAACAACCAAGAACACAGCATCAGCGGCGAACTAGGCGATGGCAGTATATTCATTGAGGCCTTGGCAGCCAATCCTGACAAACAAGACAGTCTTAACAGCAACATTCAAATTTTAGACGAACTTCATGCCTACAAGAATGCAACCCAATATAACGTTATCCGGGAGTCAGGCAAGGCCTATACCAACAAGCTATGCCTTGGCATTACCACGAAGTACTGCCAGAAGATCTTGGATGGCACCGTAAAAGACGAACAATACTTCGTTTTCATCACCAAAGCCGATGAAAAAGAGGACGGTAGTGTCGATTACACTAACCCGGTAGAACATGAAAAAGCAAATCCAAACTATGGTGTGACTATTCGGCCAGAAGATATTATGAACGATGCTCTCCAGGCCCAGAATGATCCACAGCAGCGCAAAGATTTCTTGGCGAAATCACTGAATGTCTATACTTCATCGATGAAATCATATTTCAACATCCCGATTGAGTGGTATGGCGGTGCTGACCTTGCCAAACTTCACGATTTATGTGCAACTGCACTATATGGCACATACAAAGACGTTGACATTGTAATCACCCATGCCTTTTTCCCCATTGTGGCTGCCCATACGAAAGCGGAAGAGGACAATATTCCGCTTTTTGGCTGGCAAGATGATGGATGGCTTACTATGACGAATTCTCCGGTTACAGACCATCAAACGGTTGTCAAATGGTTCATCGACATGCGGAAAAAGGGCTTTAATATAAAGCAGGTGGGCTTCGACCGGAAATTTGGCCGAGAGTTTTTCCTTGAAATGAAGCGGGCAAGTTTTCGGATAGAAGATACGCCGCAACTTTACCACTATAAGTCTGAAGGTTTCCGGCATATTGAAAAGAAAGTGAAGGCTGGCAAATTCTATTATCTGCATAGCGACGCCTATGAGTATTGCGTGCAGAATGTTCATGCCATAGAGCAGGTAGATGATGCAGTTAGATATCAAAAAGTGTTGCCAACACAGAGGATTGACTTATTCGATGCATCTGTTTTTGCTTGTATGCAGATGTTGAAAAACTTGGCTAAGTCTGGCACAGCCAAGAAGTGGCTGGAGGGGTAACGTGGTGTTTATTGTGTATGGCTTATTAAAAAACAACGAAATAGTTTATATTGGCAGAACTAAGGGGCTGCACAATCTAAAACAAAGGCTTTACTACCATAGCAGGACAAAAGACTATGATGGATATATTTATAGGATCTGCGAGAGCTATGAAAGCCAAAAGAAAACCGAAAGAAGCCTAATAAAAGAAATTATGCCAGCTTATAACAAACAGGGACTGCCAGGTAGGGTAAAACAAAAAAGGATAGATTACTACACAAGGAGGTGAATAGATGGGATTATTTGATTTGTTTTCAAGAAAAAGGAAAACGAGGGCAGAGCCAAAAACAGCTTTGGAATGGTTTTTATTACACGATTATAACTCATTATCAATTCCAGGTTATACACGCCTATCTGATAACCCAGAGGTTAAAATGGCGGTCCATAAAATAGCTGACTTGATTTCGTCCATGACAATTTATCTAATGCAGAATACAGAGGACGGGGACATAAGAATTCGGAACGAATTATCCCGAAAAGTTGATATTAACCCGTACAGCCTCATGACCAGAAAAGAGTGGATGTATTGGATTGTCCACACTATGCTTTTGGATGGCCAAGGTAACAGTCTGGTTTATCCTAAGCTAACGACAGATGGGTTAATTGATGAGCTGATGCCTTTGCAGCCCTCTAAAGTCAGCTTCCTTGCGACCGAAGAAGGGTATCAGGTGAGATACGAGGACAGGCTATATAACTATGATGAGGTGCTACACTTTGTTATCAATCCGGACCCGGAGGAACCTTGGAGGGGCAGGGGCTACCGGGTGGTGTTGAAAGACATTGTTAACAATCTCAAGCAGGCGACTGCTACGAAAAAGAGTTTTATGAGTGGCAAGTATATGCCCTCTCTTATCGTGAAGGTGGACAGCTTAACGGCAGAGTTAGCCAGCGAAGAAGGCCGGGAGGGCGTTTATCAGAAATACCTTGAATCCAGTGAAGCGGGGCGTCCTTGGATTATACCAGCAGAGTTGCTGGAAGTGGAGCATGACAAAAAGACCGTAGCGGGCATATTTGGAGTGCCAGCTTTCTTTTTGGGTGTAGGAAGTTACAGCAAAGATGAGTATAACAACTTCATTAACTCCACTATCCTGCCGCTTGCTAAGGGCATAGAACAAGAGTTGACCAGGAAGCTGCTTTATAGCCCAGACCTGTATTTTAAATTCAATCCCAGGAGCTTGTATGCCTACGACATAAAAGAGTTGGCCGATGTAGGAGCCAATATGTACGTCCGGGGCATTATGACCGGGAACGAAGTAAGAGACTGGTTGGGCATGTCGCCGAAAGAAGGATTGTCCGAGTTGGTTATTCTTGAAAACTATATACCGCTTGGCATGATCGGCGACCAGAAGAAGCTTATCCAGGGAGGTGATAATGACGATGAATAGGGCAATAAGGCAGACCCGAAGTTTGCAAACAGAACTCAAAACCAGGGCTGAACCTGAAGGACAGGATATGTTCATTGAAGGCTACTTTGCAGTGTTTGGGAAAGAGACGGAACTATGGCCTGGCGCCTACGAGGAAATCGCACCCGGGGCATTTGATAATACTCTGGGGAATGATATCCGAGCGCTTATCAACCTGCGGTAAACCTTTATGAGCGAGTAAAGCGAGGGGATGTGGACCAGTGCAGCTTTGGTTTTAACATCCTAGAGGAAATTACTGATTGGCGGGATGACGGGACAGTTAAGTGGACTTTAACAAAAATAGACCTTCATGAGGTTTCAGTGTGCACATTCCCGGCGTATGAGGACACTGGGGTACAGGCCAGAAAGGCAGAAGTTGAGCAACATCGACAAAGGCTTCTTGAAGCAAAGAAAAAACAATTAAGGGAGAGGATGAAAAAATGCTTAAGCAGTTAATGTTATCTAAGAAAATTGAGCAGAGAAAAGCTGCATTAGCAGAACTGGAAGAGCAGGAAAAGGGACTAGAAACTAGAGCCGAACAAGTAGAGGCAGCACTGGCAGAGGCTCAAACCGATGAAGAAATTGCAGCAGTTGAGGATGAAGTGAGCAAGATTGAGGCGGAAAAGGAAAAACTCAAACAAAAGAAGGCGGGCCTTGAGGCAGAAATTGCGGAGTTAGAAGGCGAACTTGAGCAACTCAATTCTAAAGCACCGAAAAATAATGAAGGAGGTAAAAGAGATATGAGCAATAAGTTAGAAGTTAGGGAATTGATAAATGAGTATGTCAGGACGAAACAAATAAGGCAAATGGAAGGGTTCAAAGTTGTTGATGGTGGGGTATTGGTGCCCGAAGAAATACTGGCACCGTATAGAAAGCCTGAAGATGTAGTAGATTTGACGAAATTGGTAAGGGTAACAAAGGTGAACAGGGGTTCGGGGAAAGTTCCTATCATTAAAAAATCCGGTAGCAAAATGGTGTCTGTGGCAGAGCTAGAAAAAAATCCGGAACTTGCAAAACCGACTATTACTGATGTGGCTTTCGACATCGAAACATACAGAGGATACATTCCGGTATCTCAAGAAGTTATAGATGATGCTGATTTTGATGTAACAGGACTTATTGCTGAAGAAATTTCTGACCAAGAGCTCAACACAAAGAATAATGCTATAGTAGAAGTGCTAAAAACAGCAACGCCTAAAGCAGTTACTGGTTTAGACGAACTAAAAGCAGTATTTAATAAAGATATTAAGAGAGTTTACAATGTAAAAGCCGTTATATCTGCATCACTATACAATGTACTAGACACTATGAAAGATAACAATGGCAGATACTTATTGCAAGACGACATAACCCTTGAGAGTGGTAAGAGACTGTTTGGCAAAGAGGTTATTGTACTAGACGATGATGTTATTGGCGAAGTAGATGGGGATTTAGTAGGATTTATAGGTGATTTAGAAGCTTTCTGCATGCTGTTTGACAGAAAGAGTGTAAGCGTAAAATGGGTAGATAACGATATTTACGGCCAATTACTCGCTAGCTATGTAAGATTTGACGTTCAGAAAATCGATGAAGATGCAGGCTATTACGTAACTTTTACTCCGGCGGGGGAATAACTGAGGCATTCAGCATGTCCGCTCCGGAAATACTCGATTTGGAAAAGATGACAAAAGCTCAACTCTTGGTTTTTGCAGGCGAACATGGCATTTCCGGGCTGAATGACCGGATGTTGAAAGCGGACATCATTGCCGCCATTAAGGAGGCGATGGGATGGATGTAGCACAGGTTTTGGAGTTAGTAAAGGCCAGGCTAGGCATAACCACGGCGGTCAGGGACACATACCTGACCGCCATTATTGCCGGCGTGATAGACGAACTGGAGAAAGAAAAGGGCATCCAGCTGGACAGCGGCAATGCTCACCATCTTATGTTCGTTGTGGACTATGCTACCTGGCGGTACCAGTCAGTAGGAGACGGCACCACAGCCTACACTGGACAGCCTATAAGTATGCCGCGGCATCTGCAGTTTAGGCTTCACAACCTGGTTATATCGGCAGGTGGTGATCCCGAATGACTTTTGACCATGAGCTTGTATTGATTGGACATGAATACATTCAGGACGAAATAGGGAACTGGAAGAAAGTGCCGGTCAGAAAAACTGTTCTTTGCGGCTTGAAGTCGGTCACTAGAAGCGAGTTTTACAGCGCGGCGCAAGCCGGTTTAAGGCCGGAAATTGTTTTTGTAGTGCATGGCTATGAGTACAATGGCGAGGCTGAGGCGGAATTTGAAGGCGAAAAGTACAAAGTCATACGAACATATGCTACCAGCTTTGAGGAAATGGAGCTGACCTGTGAGAAGGTGATTGCAAATGACCACAGTCAAAATTGACCAACTTGCCGCCGAAATAGCCAAAGAGCTATCTAAATACTCCCAAGAAGTAGTAGAGAAGGTCAATATATCGAGTGAAAAAGTCGGCAAAGAGGCGGTAAAACAGCTCAAACAGACATCGCCAAAGAAAACGGGCAAATATGCAAAGAGCTGGACCATGACCACCGAGAAAGAGTTTGGCCAGCCTCATAGAAGAATTATTCATGCCAAAGCACCACACTACAGGCTGACGCATCTTCTTGAACACGGTCACGCCAAGGTCGGCGGTGGCAGGGTAGAAGGCAGACCGCATATCCGACCGGCAGAGGAAATGGTGATTGAGGAGTTTGTCAAAGAAGTAGAGGAGGCGATCGAGCGTGGATGAGAAAACGCTTTTTAATCTGCTCAAATCGACCGGCTTGCCTGTTGCCTATCATCATTTCACGTCGCCTCCAGAGCCGCCGTATATCGTTTATTTGTTTAGCTTTAGTTCTAACTTCAGCGCAGATAACAGGGTCTATAGCCAGCAGCCTAATTATCAAGTAGAGCTTTACACAACGGAAAAAGACCCGGTCAGCGAAAAGCTGATAGAGGACCTTTTCGATGAGCACGACATCTATTGGGAAAAATCCGAAACCTATATCGAGAGCGAGGGCTTGTATCAAGTCCTTTATGAGATTTAAGGAGGTAAAGAGCCAATGTCTAACAAGATTAAATTTGGTCTTAAAAACGTGCACTATGCCGTAATCACGGAAACAGATGGCGTAATAACATACGATACGCCAAAACTACTGGCAGTCTAGAAATGGCCCTGATTCCGGATGAATTCCGTGTGGATGTGCTGGGCGACGAACTTGACGCAAACGGGGCGCTTATCGAAAACAAGGACGCCAAAGCAAAGCATTTTGCTCTAATGTTTGAATTTGATGGAGACGCGAAGAAAATGCGGCATGTGCTGTATTACGTACTTGCGTCTAGACCCAGTGTAAGCGGTAGCACTAGAACCAATACCAAAGAACCGCAAACCGAAACATTGAACATCACGGCAAGGCCGGCGCCTGATACCGGTGATGTAAAGGCAAAAGTGCCTCAAGGTAGCGCTGCATATGACACATTCTTCGAAGCGGTATATATCAAAACTCCGGAGGCGTAACTTATGGAGAAGATACTTACAATTGACGGGCGCCAGGTTAAGTTTAAATCAACCGGCGCCTTTCTGCTTCGTTACAAGGCACAGTTCGGGCGGGATGCCATACAGGACATTCTTAAGTTACAAGCCGCTATAGACACAAAGACCAATGAATTAAGTAATTATGATGTATTAGACCTGGAAGTATTCTATAATCTCGCATGGACGCTGGCTAAAACGGCAGACCCTAGCTTACCGCCGCCAATGGAGTGGTTAGACAGCTTTTCTGAATTCCCACTAGTTGATATATTGTCCGAATTGACGGATATGATTTTTAGTAGTCTGACTACTACAGCGCAGAGTAAAAAAAAATAGAAGTTGATGAGGGAACCCCTTTCGAGCTGACAACGGAACAGGTAATGCTCCGGGCAATCGAAAGGGGTTTGACTTTGCGCGATTTTGAGGAGTTGACGCTTGGTATGATTTTAGACTTTATCATTACGTACAATAACGAGCGACTATCCGAAGATGAGAAAGAAGACAGTATCAGAATGGCAACGCAGGCAGACTTTGACCGCTTTTAAGGGCAGGTGAGATCATGGCTGGTAAAATTAAAGGAATTACAATTGAAATAGCAGGGAATACTCAGCCACTTAATAAGGCTTTAGAGAGCGTAAATAAGCAATCTAAAGACCTGCAAACCGAACTTAAACAAGTTGAGCGCTTACTAAAACTGGACCCACAAAA
This sequence comes from Bacillota bacterium, assembly GCA_023623175.1. Taxonomy (GTDB): domain Bacteria; phylum Bacillota; class Clostridia; order Acetivibrionales; family JAMNXU01; genus JAMNXU01. The sequence goes on along the minus strand of JAMNXU010000037.1, from coordinate 5,014 downwards.
TACAGAATTGCTTGCTCAAAAACAAAAACTTTTAGCCGATGCAGTAAACAATACGAAGTCCAAACTTGATACGCTTAGAGAGGCTGAACGCCAAGTCCAGCAGCAGTTTAAGGAGGGCAAAGTCGGCGAAGAACAATACCGATTAATCCAGCGTGAAGTAATAGCTACAGAACAAAATCTTAAAAAACTTGAAGAACAGCTTAGAGAAGTAAATAACAGATGGAAGGATACTGCTGAAAACTTAGAAAAGTTCGGGAAGAAATCCACTGAAATTGGTAAAGATCTGTCCATGAAAGTCACAGCTCCTATCGTGGCTACTGGAGCAGCATCATTTAAAATGGCAGCCGATATGCAGGATGCAGTTGGGGCAACGGAACAGATATATGGCAAAGCAGCCGATTCGGTCAAAGAATGGGCCGACAACCTGGAAAGTTATTATGGCATAGCCGAAAAAGAAGCCCTTGACTATGCCAACATGATGGGTTCCATGCTGCAGAATATCGGCGGGCTGACCGAGGAACAAGCCGCCAAACAAGCTCAGACTCTGATTGAATTAGCCGGCGATTTGACTGCAATGTATGGCGGCACTACAGCCGATGCGGTCCGAGCTTTGACTGGAGCGCTTAAGGGCAACAACACTATGCTCGACAACTATGGTATGGCGGTCAACGATGCCATGATTAAAACGAAAGCCTTTGAAATGGGCATTTATTCCGGCAAAGGAGAAATGGACCTAGCAACCAAACAGGCGGCTACTTTAGCCCTGATCATGGAGCAGACTGGAGCCGCACAAGGCCAGGCAGCAAGAGAGGCTGATGGCGCATCAGGTTCTATGAGGGCGCTCGTAACGGAGATCAAAAATCTCTCTACAGATATCGGCGAAGTTTTACTTCCGGTGATAACTCCTTTTATACAAAAACTAAAAGATATTGTAGGGGCATTTGGTGAGCTATCTCCTGGTACACAAAAAGCGATAATTGCAATAGCTGGTATTGCTGCTGCAATAGGACCACTTTTAATAATTGTTGGCCAGATATCGCTAGGATTATCCTCTATCATTAAGTTGTTCGGTGGATTCAGTACAGCAACTGCAGGAGCGACAGCTGCAGCGTCAGGAGCCGCAGGAGCCACAGGAGGCCTATCAGCTGTAATAGGAGCATTAACGGGTCCGATAGGGATTGCTATTGCCGCAATAGCGGCGATATCTGCGGTTATAGTGCATCTTTGGAAGACGAATGAAGAATTCAGAGAAAACGTTAAGGCAATATGGGAACAAATAAAAGAATTATTTACCGTGGCCTTCGAAAAAATAAAAAGCATTATAATGACTTTTTATGAAGGCATAAAAGCTTGGTGGGAAGAACATAGAGAAGCAATATTAAAGATGCTTAATGCTCTATGGGACACGATTGCAACGATATTTAATACAGCTTTAGGGGTGATAAGAGGCTTATTTGAGGTGTTTATCGGACTTTTTACCGGTGATTGGGAGCGCATGGGTGAAGGAGTAAAGAAAATTTTTACAAGCTTATGGGAAGGAATAAAAAATATAGTTGCAAACGCCTGGGATATACTGAAGGGAGCCTTTTCCATTCTATGGGATAGCATAGCTGGCTGGTTTAATAATCTGGTTAAATCTGCCGTTGATTGGGGGAAAAACTTGATTAGCGGATTTATAGATGGAATTAAATCTATGATAGGCGCAGTCGGCGACACGGTAAGTAATATAGTTGGAGCCGTGGCAGATTTTATAGGATTCAGTTCACCGGCCAAAAAGGGCGAAGGAAGGAATATCGTCAAATGGGGCTACAATATGATAGAAGGATTCATGGAAGGTATGCGAAAAGCACTTCCGGAGCTCCAGATGTCCGCAAAAGCAGTGGTACCAGTGATTAAAAACGAAATTGTAGCCACTACTCAAATTGATTACAGCAAGATCCCTAAAGGCGACACAATAATTCACGTTTACAATCCGCAACCAAGTCCAGCGGAACTAGCTCGCCAAATCAAAAAGCAACAACAGCAACTAGCATTAGGAATCTAAAGGAGGGGAAGGAAATGCAACATGAGAAAGTAATATATGAAAATGACAATGGGCAAAGCATAGAAATAGGATATTCCTTCCCTTATTTCCTTCAGGGGATAGTTGGACAAGATGGAACAAAAGCGAAGATAACAAAAGTTTCAGGAACAGGCCAAGACGGAAGCACAATAACAAATGTTGTGTTAACTGATCGTGACTTACGCTTACTAGGATCTATAAAGGGCAACTCAAAAGACGAGATAGCAAAGTATAGAGAAAAACTACTCGGGGTGTTTAACCCTAAAAGTATGGGCTGGCTACAGTACGAATATGGCAGCATAAAAAGACGGATTAGATGCCAAGTAGAATCGGCTCCCAAGTTCTCTAAGAAAACCAATTCTTATAGGTTCCAGGACTTCCTTATAGACTTATTATGCCCTAACCCCTATTGGCAAGACATTAACTCTGTAAAATCCGAAATAGCCATTTGGCGAGGAACTTTTGAGTTTCCCCTAGAACTTGTCGAAGAAGGTATCGAAATTGGCTTTAGGGAACCTAGCCTTATTGTCAATGTATTTAATTCGGGTGACGTGGCTTGCGGAATGAAGATACAATTTAAGGCCCTAGCAACTGTAGAAAATCCTTCATTGTTTAATGTCAATACCCGGGAGTATTTCAGGGTAAACAAGGTTATGAGTGCTGGAGAGATAATCACCGTCACCACTCACTTTCAAAATAAACGAGTGGAACTTAACCAAAATGGAGTCATGTCCAACGCTTTCAACTGGATAGATTTAGGTAGCACTTTTATGCAACTCGATCCTGGAGACAATTTATTTAGATATGATGCTGATGATGGCATTGATAACCTCGAAGTATCAATATGGCACACTCCGCAATACCTGGGGGTGTAATTATGGAGTTATATGTATTCGATAAAGAATTAAACTTTCTAGGGATTCTAGATGGTTTTTTTAGTTTGAGATGGGTGCGAAGGTACTCAAAATGCGGAGAGTTTGAACTGCACTGCGGGCTTACTCCTGCTACTTTGAATTTACTAAATAGAGGTAATATCATCTGGAAAAATGACTGCACTGAGGCAGGTATTATAGAATACCGAAACATAACTTTAAACGTACAAAAAGAAGAAGTTTTAATCGTTTCGGGAAGATTTCTAACAGGCTATTTAAATAGAAGGATAATTTGGGGAACAGAAAGACTTTATGGAAAAGCAGAGGTAGTGATTAGAACCTTAGTCAAGAATCATGCAATCAATCCAGACAATCCAGAAAGAGTAATACCCATGCTTGAATTAGGAACCCTAAAAGGATTTACTCAGGAAGTTAGCAAGCAGGTTAGTTATAGCAATCTGCTTGAAACGATTGAGGGGATAGCTTTAGCCAGTGGATTTGGGTTTAGGACTAACCTTGACTTAACTAATAAAAAGCTAGTGTTCGATATTTACGTAGGACTAAATAGAACAGCTGGGCAATCAGTAAATGCTCCGGCTATTTTTAGTCAAGAGTTTGAGAATATCCTAGAACAAGAGTACACGGACAGCTTAGATAACTATCGAAACGTTGCTCTAGTGGGTGGTGTAGGAGAAGGACCAGAACGCAAGTTAGTCACAGTAGGCTCAGGGGAAGGGTTAGAGCGTTTTGAGATATTTGCTGACAGAAGAGACCTATCAAACGAAGATGAAAATGGCGATCCTATCCCTGATGCTGAATACCTGCCCTTACTCGAACAGGTAGGGCATGAGGTATTAGCGGAGAATACGGAAATACAGACCTTCGATAGCAAAATAAATCTAAGAAGTAATTTAGTGTATAAGCAGGATTTTGACCTAGGAGATATAGTGACTTGTACCTCTAAGAAATGGGGCGTAACGGTAGACACAAGGATCACAGAGATAGAAGAAATATACGAACATGGGTTTGATGTTAACGTGACCTTTGGTAACTCAGTCCCTACTCTAATAGACAAAATAAAACAGGTGGTGAGATGATGATTAGAAGTGGATTTTTCAACAGTATAAATGGCGACAGAAAATACGACGCCAGCAGGTTTGCTGAATACTTCGCCAGCTTCATTGGCAATGGGGTGTTCCCGAACCCTTCGACGAATTTGCAAGTGGTAGCTCAAACCATCCCGGATATGACAGTCATCGTTCGGCCGGGAAAAGCTTGGATAAATGGGTACATCCTGATCAATGATGATGACTACATTCTGCAACTCGACCCGGCCGACGGAGTGCTGCACCGGATTGACCGGGTGGTGGTCCGGTATGACACGATTGATCGGGAAATCAGACTGGAAATTAAGAAAGGACAGTTTGGAAGTCAGCCAGTTGCTCCCGCTTTGCAGAGGGATGCTGATGCCTACGAACTAGCTCTGGCCGACATCTATGTGGCAGCTGGTGCCGTATCCATCACCCAGGCCAACATCACAGACCTGCGGCTGAACACTGAACTTTGCGGGATTGTCCACGGCACGGTAGAGCAGGTGGACACCACGACACTTTTCAATCAGTACCTAACTTGGTTGCAAGAAAAGAAAAACCAATACGACCAGGATATGCTGGCTTGGACAGCGCAGAAGAAAAGCGAGTTTGAAAGCTGGGCAGAGGCCCAAGAGCAGGGTTTTGAAGCGTGGAGGGCACAAGAAGAGCAGAGCTTCTATGGTTGGCTCGAACACCTTCAGGACATTTTGGATGAGAATGTGGCCGGTAATCTGCTAAACCTGATTGATAGCCACAAAAATGATAAAAACAACCCCCATGGCGTGACCCCAGAGCAAATAGGAGCAGAAACCCCCGCCGATGCCCAGGCTAAGGCGGAGGCAGCAGCAGGGGCGGTGCAGGCCCAGCTTGATGCGCATAAGGCAGATTATGTGCGACAACCTGCTTACGCAGTAACTAGCGGCACATCTACCGCATACACCGTAACCCTAGACCCTGCGCCTGCCACGATACCTGAAGGATTTGCGATA
>JAMNXU010000007.1 GCA_023623175.1 Bacillota bacterium | reverse complement strand
GCATTCCTGGTTCTCTCCCTTGAATAGCTGGGTATATCCTTTGTTGCTGTGGGGAAATGATAAAGTCAGACTTTTACCCCTGTAGTGCCTGCCATTTTCATAAAAGTCAGCATCTCCAAAGTCCGCCTGGGCCTCACCCGGTATATGTTCTAAAGGCAGGAACCCTTCCTTTGTTTTGAATATATCTTTCTTCTTTACAGCTACATATCCCGCTACAGTCCTGTAGGAACAGGTGAATCTTTCTCCGTACTTTTCCACCAAGCGGTCGTATATTCGCTTTGCTGTGTGTCTTTGCTTGCGCCTGGCCTTTTTATCCTCGTTTAGCCAGGCGTCAATGTCATGCTTGTATGGATCAAGCTTCGGGAAGGCCGATTCAGTCCTCACTTTCGGCAGTGCTTGATTCCAATCCTCTTTGTCAAGATATGCCCTTACCGTTTTGCGGTCATGACCAGTTTCTCTGGCTATCTGGCTGATATTTTTCCCTTCCTCAAAATACATTTTTCTGATATCCTTGATTTGGGTCATTGATAGCATCCTCCAGTCCTCCTTGTAACTGATTTGGTCATCAATCACAAGGATATTATTTTGGTGTGGTGCCTTCAATGGCCTTTCGCAATAGTGAGGAATTCATCGTTGCAAAACTGGGGAATTTATTCTGCAACTTTGTTCGTTTCTATTTTGCAATAAATACGCCTATGTAATAGAGCATTTTCCGTACATGGAAGAAGAAAATCGATTACCGGAAGAAGAATTCAGGGCCAAAATATCTAAGGCATTTGATCAATGGCTGGGGAAGACGAAAAGAAACCAGCTTTAGTTTTTTATGTCCTGTTCTATTAGACGCTTACCATTAATCCTCCGGACAGTTTTAAATGAAAAATATTAATGCCTGCAAACTCCTGTTGAGGCTGCAGGCATTTTGCCAAAAAAAATTTTTAATCCAATAACTAACTGCTTATTTTAGTACATAGCAGTTTAGCTATTTTCCCTTATTAATCATATATATATTATTTGTAGTTGTATTATCTTTATTTTTATCCCTGCCAATAAAGAATATTGCATTATGATATTCAGAAACCTGCGCGCGATAAATCAATGAATAATAAAATGAAGTTATATCGGTTAATTGTGTTCCTTTATTATCAACGAGGACAAATCTGTTTTGAGGGACATTATATAGCGCCTTTCTGTTGTTGAAAATTCCAACAAATTCATAGGTCCCCTCCAAAGTTATCTCTGAAGTGGCACCGGATTTTATATCTATAGTATTTAATAAAGTATTTTTTCCATGTGAAACAGCGAAAACTGTTTTAAAATCGCTTGACCAATATGAAAAAACACGTTCATATACAGGCGAAGTATTGAAACTTTGTAGCGTTTCTTTTTCAATATCTAAAATATTGATACTATTATAAGTTCCGTATACAGCAAACATAAGATTATTATCGGGCGAAAATGCGCAGCTTCGGATGGCACCATCCAGATTATCGTATTTTTTCTCATATTCATCTTTAGAAAGACTTGTTATAGTGAGACTGCCTGGTTTTATGTACGCTATTTTCTTACCATCAAAAGATATGTCGCCAATTAAATCTGATGTCTCTGTTTCCTCTAATAATTCAAAGTTCTGATTAAATTTAAGATATTTATAAAGTGATATAAATAAATAGTTACCGTCCGTTAGTTTTTTGGCATAAACATAATCAATATTGCCCTCATATATTAAAGTTGACTTATTATCTTCAAAATCATATAAATAAAGCTTTTTGTATGAGCCAGGGGCGCTATCCTCACGAATGGAATAAATCAGATATGGGCCAAGCGGCTGTATGGCATAGAACCACCATCCTTCAGGCTTGCTTATATTTAACTTGTATGTGGTAAACCCATTTATTTTTTCAATAAAAATATACTGATTTTCTGTTCTTTGTGGTGCAGAGCCCTTACTACAGGCTGTCGTAAATAAAATAAAAATGAATAATAAGGTTAATAAACGATAAATATGATTACGCATAAGCCTCTCCATTTCGTATAATATATTAATATTGAGGGAAGTTAAAAGCACTTCCCTCAATTTAACGTACAATTAAAATATCACAGCTGTGATAACTAACACTATTTATGTATTATTTCCTAAACTTTTATAATATATATCGTATTTGTTATCAGATACCATATCTAGTTATATTATACATTTAATTATGTTTATTATCAATATTTTTTTACTGTTTATACCAAAGTTAGTTGGTTGAGGAACCATAGCCAAACGGTATACGTTCTTCTACTGAGTCGCGTCCGGACAATACTTCGCTTAAATATTTGGTACGCCGGTTGAACTTCTCGGCATCGCGCCTGGCCTGGTAATTTATTCTGACCACACGCATTGAACCCAGAACATGGGAGCTGAAAAAACAAATACGATAAACTATGCCTAACGGCAAAAGGGCATTCAGGACCGACAGCAATAAATGCAATGATGTGAGCAAGCATGTCAGAATCCCTCAAACTGGTCCATGCCGATCTTTTTCATGCACCTGACATACCAGTCGTAATCATACAGGGGCTTGCCATGCAAGTAGTGGTTAAAACCTTCTGCTCTGCCGTCGGTTTCCCACTTTATCCAGTAGAACCGGGCTCTGCTGCTGTCATGTATCGTATACAGCGCTGTACTGGAATCGGCTACGATCACGGTCTTCCCTTTTACTATCACTTCATCGGTGTCAGCGTCCACAACAGAAAAGGTAACATGCACATCTTCCTGGGTGTCGTTTACGCCATAAAGCACAAGTTCTCCCGTATGGTCATCCATCATAAGGCAGATGTTTTCCTGGGAACGCCTGATGTAATGGTACGCGAGCTTTTTGCAGAAATAGTAGTCCACAACGGCGTCCGAAAACTGGGGCCAGCAGTCCATGATATTCCACCAGATTATGCCGGTTCTCCTCCATTTACGGCTCCGGAAGGATTCCACGAAGAATTTGAAAGCTTCCGCCTGTACAATCTGGCTCATATAGGCGTATTCTTCCAGGCTCCGCGGTTCCTGCCTGAAGAAGCACGCAATCTGTCCGGTCATAAGCGGTATGCGGTATGAATACGGCGAATCCTCCACTTCCGGCGATGCGGCATGAATTATCCATTCATCGTTATCGTGGGGCGGCCACAGTTTTTCCGGCGATATGAACTTCTTTATGCTTTCGGGGGACGGGCAGCCGTGATACCCGATTTCGCTGGCAAAGGTGGCATTGGCGCCGTGATAGAACTCTCCCTTGAAGTAATCCCTCGGCCCCCATAAATGCTGTTCCGGAGTATCCAGGACCTTGCCCGCTTCAAACGCAGCCCTGGATATATAGGGCGAGCTCGGCAAATACGGCCGCGAAATGTCCTCCTGCCGCAAAACCCCGGAGATCACTTTCCTTGTCAGCTCATTCTCCGCAGGGTTTATACCGGTCTTGAACGACACGTAAAATTCGTCGCACTCGTTGTCCCCGGCCCACAGGCAAATGCAGGCGTGATTGCGAAGCCGCCTTACGACGGCAACGGCTTCTTCCCTCAGCGCGGCCTTCATTTGCTCGCTCTGCGGATAAACGGCGCAGGCCATCATGAAATCCTGCCATACGATGATGCCATGGGCATCACACCATTCGTAGAAAGAATCATCTTCATACACGCCGCCTCCCCAGCAGCGCACGGCATTGCACCCGATATCCCATATCAGATCCAGGATTGCGGGAATTCGATTCGGATCGTTTGAATGAAACGCATCGGCAGGAACCCAGTTAGTGCCCTTAATGAATATTTTCTTTTTATTAATGCGGAAAAAGAAATCTCCCCGGTCATTTTCGTCTATGTAATCGTCATGAACCAGTTCCGCAAGCCGGAAACCATGCTTGAATTCCTTTACATCCACCGGTTTTCCGTCCTTGTAAAGCGTCACTTTTATATCGTAACGGTTCGGTTCCCCGTAGTTTCGCGGCCACCACAGCTTCGGATTTTCTATCCGGAATTCGATGCAGCCGTTAACAAACCACAGCCGCTGTTTTATATCAAACTTGCTGTCGCCGCACTTCCCCTCGATTCCAATGGAAAAATGCCTGACGTGCTGCTGCCCGATGAACACCCTGAAAACCGCCGCACAGTTGATTGCCCTGTTATCCTCCATATCCTGCACATAAATAAAAACGTCCTCAATGCGTTCTTCCTTTTTCTGCACGATCCAGACGGGCTTCCACAATCCTGCCGACACGATCCTCGGGCAAATATCCCAGCCGAAGGAATGGGCGGCCTTACGGATAACGAGAGATTCGTAATTGTATTTTAGACTGCGGTCGGTCGAAGCATAGTCGTATTTCCTGGCCTCAAGGCATGCAGGAAAAATGTGTACCATGAGCTCGTTCATGCCCTTGCGAAGCTTCCCTGCAGGAAACTCATGGGGAATAAACATGTTTTCGGCATGGCCTGTTTTTTCGCCGTTGAGGTAAATATCCGCAATGGTATCTATTCCCTCGAACAGAAGCACGGTATTTTCATCCGCCGTTTTGTCATACTCAAATTCGACCCCGTAGAACACATGGCATGTCTCAAATTCCTGCAACGACAAGACATTCTTCCCATAGTACGGGTCTTCGAGCAGTCCCTGCCTTACGAGGTCAAGTTCAAAATTTCCGGGCACCTGCGCCGGGACGGTGGTGCACTGCAGCTTTTCCACGTCACGAAATCTTGTGAGCTCACCGCTGATTTTTTCATTGGGAACAATGCTAACTTTCCAGTTTTGATCCAATTTGGCGCGAAATTTTTCACCCATGAACATTCTCACCCCAGGATGGATTAATGCCGGTCAATTACCTTTAGCATCTATTATTACATTACTTTTTGCCACCGGCAATCAAAAATCAGGATTTTGTATATCTGGCTGCCTGCATATTAAGCAGGCGGGCATATTCGTTATGGAAACCCGATAAAAAAAGATGGCTGATACCATCTTTTGCAGGGCAATATTCAGCTCAATTGCAATTTTGCATAACTCATTTCAAGAACAAATCTAAGAAGAAATTGATTAATTTCTCCTCATCCTCCATTCATCAACCTGCCTTTGCAATTCTTTTATGTAGTTGTCAATACCTATATGCTTAATTTCATCAAGAAACTGGTTTACATTTTATTGCTTTCACCGTATATATATTCCTTCTCAAAATTTTCGAAAGCTTCCCGCCATTCCTCATATATTTTGCCGAGCTCTTCAGAAGAATTAAAATGGAATCCATTCAAAGGGGCACTCTGATTAAACCTGCTTTTGACAAGCTGTTTATATTGTTCCAATATAACAGCCGGGGTCTCATTTGAAGGTCTCATATACTCCGGGTTGAGAAAAGCCTGCCCTCCGCAGATCGTCCAATCCCTGTAAAAGTAGTCGTTATTTTCCATCGGATTTCTCATCACGCCATCCTCGATAACATAGTCTTCGCCTTCAATACCGTGCATCAGGAGGTCGTAATTTTCCTGTTTTTCCTGTACCCATTCCAGGAACATTAACGCTCTTTCAACTACCGGGGATGTATTGCTGAATACTATAGACTCTTTTCTTTCACCAATTTTCGCATATTGATCGGGATTAAGCGGATATACCCTGTCCAACAAGGGATTTATAAAGCCGTTTTTCACGCGTGAAAGTTCAACAATTTCCGAATCAGGCCTTCCCGTATAATTAGGATCAGTAATGTCTACTATGTAGCCATTTTTACGCCATCTCCTGATAGTTTCCAGGAGCTGCCTGTATTCAGGCGTCCTAGTCCAGTCAAGGAGCTTCAGTTCAGGGTCATGCCAGTCATATACAATATAAGGTATATATAATGTATACCCATATGCCTGCGCCAAATAGGGAATCTGTAATGGAGCAAAACTTAACGGCCACGAGCTGCCTTCCTCTTCCTTTACTGTCTCCAGGTATTTTTCAAAATCATCAAGAGTTTTTATATCGGGCAGCTCATACTTGTCCATTATGTCGCTCCTGACAACGAAACATAACCTTGTATACATGGCAGAAAGACTGGGTACCCTGTAAAGCCTTCCGTTTATCAAAACAGCTTCAATATCTGAAGATGTAAATTTTGAATAAAGCTTCGGCGCATATTCAGGAAAAATATCCGTTAAATCCTTTATCAGGCCTTCCTGTATAAAATCTTCGAGATAAACAGCTGATCCATTAAAGTCAATAAAAGCATCGATAGTTCCTGCATGTAACGCAGTCTTAACATTATTGGAAAAATATACGGCAGATATGGGTTCAAATTTCAGCTCAAGATTCAACTTTTTGTGTATCTGTTTTTCGACAGCCTCTATGACCCTGTCTAATCCTTTGACTGCAGTATAACCAAACGCTGAACCAAACACGGGATAACATAACGTAAAACTGGCCGGCGGCAGGTTTTTTCCTGTTTCATCGGCACCGTCATCAAAGCTTTTCTTCTGGCATCCTGCAGAAATAATTAACATTATAAATACAAGGATACCGACCATCAGTCTTAATGCTGCTGTTTTCATGTTTCATCCTCCTGTTGGCCTTTTAGAGGGGACATCCTGTTTAACGAGCATTAATAAATTTTCAGGGAAGCAATCATGATTATGATGTAAAGCCAGATATCTGCTGCAATTTGTGCAAGTTCCCCTGGATTGCCTGTACATTTGATTTTTTAATTTTAGCCTGCATATTTAAAGTTAACCCTTAACATCTCTGCAAAACAATATATATTTTTACAAATTTATGTAGTATATTGTCAATGATTTAAATTAAACTTTCCATTCCTATTGAAAAATAATAATGCCTGCAATCCTCTGATGAGATCGCAGGCATTTAATACAAGGCCGTCAGTTCCGCTACATCCTCCACTCATTGACCTGCCTTTGCAGTTCATTTATGTAATTTTCAATACTCTCATGATCAATCTCATTAAGCAGCTGGTCCAGGGATTTGTTGTCCCTGGCGCTTAACAAATTACTCTCAAAAATCTCAACATCGCCCGTCCACAAATTGTACCAGCTGCTGAGCTCCGGAGAAATTTCGGCGTAAAATCCGGCAAGCGGAGCGCTTTGGTTGAATTTGCTTTTTATCAGCTTTTTGCATTGGTCGAGTACGTCAGCGGGCATGGAATCCATAGGCCTCAATGCCTGCATATCCTTATTCAGGATGCAGGCATTAGGCAGGCCAACCTGGCTTTTTTGCAGTTCTGTTATACCTTTTCAGTTCAGTTTATCGCTTCTTCAGCTCACTTATGATAAACCGCTTGAGCGCTTCCACCCTGTCATAGCCGTTTTCCACGTATTCCATCCTTCCGGCGTCAAAAGCCTGGCTTATCTTCGTGCGCGACTGCAGTCTGAGGAAATGCCCGGTAATTTCCTTCATGCGCGCATCACTGAAGCCCATGGCACGCTTATAGGTTTCAAGGTATTTCAGCATTTCGAGACCTTTCCTGCCGGCTTTCATCCTGAGGCTCACAAGCGGCGCCTTGTAGCCGAATCTTTTACCCGGATAGAATACGGCTATATCCGCCGGTTTTTCGTAATTTTCATCGCGGCCGTAGCTGTTCCACGGAATCAGTCCGGTTCCGCCCTTGAGCCAGGCGCCGATCACCCACGACACCATGATCATGTTCGACTGGGATATTTTGTTCCAGCTTCCGTAAACCCAGTATTCCTCGCCGAATTTGTTCCTGCGCCTGCGCGCAAGATCTTCGCGCGCTACAAATATCCTCAATCCCAGGCATGCCAGGTCAAGGATGCCATCCAGGGAGTCAAACATCTGGTAATAGCCCGAAAGGTCGGCCCTGAATTTAATGTTGTAACCCGAACCCGTTTCTCTCTGGGCTTCTTTCAGGATGCTGCCGTAAAACGCCAGCGCCCTCCAGTCCTCGCGGAACACAGGCTCGTCAAGCAGCCACCATGAACAGCCGTTGCCCTTCATTCCCTTCTTCTCATTTACCTCTTTGAAGAAGTGCTTGTTATTATAGAAATACAGGAATGTTACATCCTTCCATCCCTTTTCGTCAATGTGCCTTATGAAGTCCTTCAGAACCGATTTTATCCCTTCGCGGTAAACCGGGAGGAAATCTTCGTAAATATTTGTAACCTTCAGCTTGTGCTCGTTCACCAGCTGGGGATATTCCCTGCTTTCAACCTTTATCTTGTAGTATTCATCGATGGGCATCGGCCAGTTTTCGAAAATCGGCAGGTACAAATGGGTAACGGGCACTTTCCTGCCTTCAAGCTCTTCCACGTAAGAACCGTCGAGGAATTTTTCAAAATGCTCGTCCCATACGCTCCAGTCCGTAACCCTCGGCAGGCCGTCCACAAACTCTATTTTAGGATGGTTGTAGGGTTTAATGTCTCCGCCCTGCCTGTAGGGCACAATGTTGACCGTCTGCCCGTGCCTGTAGCCGGCTATATAATATTCCTTCTCTATTTCGTACACGTCCGTGTCCTCATACATTTCGGCAACGGATTCAAAGGTACCGCTGTACCCGTTGAGCTCGAACTTGAAGTCGGGTTTTACAAGCTGGATCCCCGTAATCTCTATTTCAACGGGAATAGCCAGTTTTTTTCCTGCATGCGACAACTCGACGGAGAACCCGTAAACACCCTGCTCGATGGAATTGTCCAACTCTATGTCGATATAAATTGCCTGGTATTTTTGCCCTTCAACGGCATTCTCCGCAAAAGGCACCGTAAAGCGGCCGTTATCAATCGGAACGGCAACCTCGGGGTTCCATTTTTCATTCTCGTTGACATACCAGGCTTTGAAAAGCAGCACGTTGCCTTTTACCGTGTTGTTCACAACCGATATGCCGTATTCAGCCGGCTTTTCCGGATCCGCTTCGTCGCAGCGCACGACAACCTGGAAACATGCCTTTTCCCCGGCGCTGCACACCAGTTTTACCTTTTCGCCGTCAAATATCACCGTTTCATAATCCTCTATATCTGATCCTTCGCGGCCGGTAACGGAACCGCTGACGGCGTCAAATTTGGCGATTTCGTCGGCTATATATAATTTAAAACCGTCGGCTTCGAGTTTCGAACTTTTAAGTTCCACGATGTTCTCAGGAATTACAGGCATCGGTTTCTGCTGCGGCGGCAGCGTTCTCACGCAGGCATAAACGGGCTGCGACTTTGCCGTGTTGTTGGAGGCCACTACCGCAAACCAGTACTCCGTATCATGTTTGAGACCAGTGATCTCCGCGGAAAACAGGCTCTCTCCGGGCTTCGCGTTCGGAACGAAATACTTCGGAACCCGCTCCATCTGCTCCACCGGCAATTTTTCGCACGACATATATATTTCGAAAAAGCCGAAGTCGTCCGCAGGTGATTTAAAGCCGTCATAAGTCCAGTTCAGCAATACTCCCGTGCTTTCAGGCACCTCCGGGTCGTCCAGAGGCGCAGCCTTGAAATCCCAGACTTTCAAAGGCGTTATTGTTTCCGTATCTTCATATTCCACCTCGAGAACCGGCACAGGCCCTTCGTCGGGATTCACGTTGAATCTCTTTACCGCGAGCCACCCTTCCTTTTGCCATTTATCCTCCTCGCAGACGGCATAGCCCTTTGATTTGGTGTCAAGTATGCCTATGCCGTAACTCTGTTCATTTGCCATCATGTAAACAAGCCTGGGATTTATGTTAATCTTCAGGAGTCCCGCGGCTTCGTCGTATACGGTATCCTCGCGGAAATAAACCGAATTGCCGTTGCCCAGCACAACGTCAATGAACCAGCCGTCGCCGGCCCACTTTTTGTCCCTGTCGGGCGCGTAGTTGGTTGCATATTCTCCGTTCCACGGCTCGGAAATGCTTGTCATCTCCACCTCCAGGGGCCAGGAATCCGTCTGAGGTTTCAACGTCAGAACGGCGCTCTTTATCTTTTTGCCTTTCAAATCGCTGGCATCGAAATTCAGTATGGGAATCAGCCACAGATTCGCCGCTCCTATGGAGTTTTTGTCAATAATGGGTTTGCGCTCGTAAAAATCCCTCGTGTAAATGTACGTGTAGATGCTGCCGTAATCGGTCATACCGTATGACTTTTTCATGGTATCCCTCTTTCCCGTTTTTGTTTTTTCGGCCCAATCCTGCCGCTGATGCGCTTAAGACACAACAGTGCATAGGCAGAATCTGTTCTTTCTGAAATGGGCAATGTTTTTTCAAGCAATGTTCTTTTAAGTAATGCTTTTTAGTAATGTTCTCTAGTAATGTTCTTTTTGAGTAACATTCTTTTTAGTAACATTCTTTTTAGTAACGTTCTTTTAAGTAATGTTCTTTATTTTAAGCAATATTCTTTCTAAAATATAGCAATAATGTCCGTTAAGCAACAGGCTTTTTGAAAGATTTTTCACACCTTTTTTTGGATAAAACATAAAATGATTAAAATAAAAGACCTGGCAAAATGCCGAAATTTTTCTACCATAAAACGAAAAAACACTACTTTTACATTAATCTCCAATGGGATAAAATAAAACCCACCAAACATTTTTCAAGCAAGTCTCTATATTTTGTCCGAGCACCTTTTCAGGTGCTTTCTTTTTTTATTACCGGTTAATGGCGCTTTACAAAACGATCGTCCGCGCATATAATAAATATGCGAACACGTGTTCGATGACAGCCTGCATGAAATCCGTCGCTATGCCCAAACAAACTGCCGTAAAGGAGGACCTTTTTGGAAAGAGTAATTCTTCACAGTGATCTCAACAACTTTTACGCCTCCGTGGAGTGCCTGTACCATCCCGAGCTGCGGGACAAACCCGTTGCCGTATGCGGCAGCCAGAGCACCCGGCACGGCATAGTCCTGGCAAAAAACCAAATTGCGAAGAAAATGGGCGTCAAGACCGGGGAAGCCATCTGGGAAGCACGCAACAAGTGCCCCGACCTCGTGATCGTAAGGCCCAATTTTCACCTTTACATGCGCTTTTCTCTCTACGCCAGGAGAATATACGAAGAATACACGGACCTCGTGGAGGCCTTTGGCATTGACGAAAACTGGCTTGATGTGACGGGCAGCACGCGACTGTTCGGCAGCGGCGAAAAAATTGCCCATGAAATACGCGAAAGAATAAAGAATGAACTGGGAATAACCGTATCGGTCGGCGTCAGTTACAATAAAATTTTCGCAAAGCTGGCTTCGGACATGAAAAAGCCCGATGCCGTGACCGTGATTACCGAAAAGGATTACAGGCAGAAGGTCTGGCCCCTGCCCGTGAAAGAGCTTTTGTACGTGGGCCGTTCCACGGGCCGCAAGCTGAACGACCTGGGAATCGTGACCATCGGCGACCTTGCCAATACCCCCGTGGGTCTGCTCGCCAGGAAACTCGGAAAATGGGGAGAAACCCTGTGGCTCTTCGCCAACGGCTACGACGACATGCCTGTCAGCAAGATTACGTTTGAATCCCTCATAAAAGGCATCGGAAATTCCCTGACCGCCCCGAGGGACCTGACGTGCGACGAAGACGCAAAACTTCTGTTCCAGGTTCTCGCAGAAAGTGTGGGAGAACGGCTCCGCAGGCACAACCTCAAGGGCAGGACCGTGCAGATATCCATCAGGGACACGAACCTGGAATATATCACGCGCCAGGCCAAGCTCCCGTCCTGCAGCTACATAACCCGCGAAATAGCCGACAAGGCGTTTGAAATATTCAAATGCTCCTGGGACTGGAGCAAAAACGTAAGGGCGCTCGGAATAAGGGTTACCGACCTGGTGACCGCCGACAGGCATGTGCAGCTTTCATTCCTGGAAGATGAAATAAGAAGGATTAACCGCGAACTCGTGGACCACAGCATCGACAGCATCCGCGAACGCTTTGGCTATTACGCGGTGCAGAGAGCCAGTCTCCTCAACAAGGACATCTTCAACACCGACGTGGCGCGGGAAAACGTGATACACCCCGTTTCCTATTTCAGATAGCAGACTGCTTCTGGTATTCCGGATAGCAGACTGCTTCTGGCAGCAGAAATATTTAATGCACGGATTTTCTGGTATCATGGTCCGGCAAATGCCTTTAAGGAAGCTGATAAAAAAACCGCCTTGCGCCAAAAACAAGCCGCACACGAAACAGGGCAGCACATGGCCCAATCCATGTCGCTGCCCTGAACTTCTATTAGAGGACCTGGGATCATTCGAACAGGACAATTTCCCCGCTCTGCCGCGTCCTGTTCACATCTATGAGCCTCTGGTTAGCCGAGCCCCGGAACCTGAGTTCGAGGCTTCTTTGTTCTCGGATATAGGGGCCGTCCACGAGAACATCCACGTACTGCAGAAGCTTTTTCCAGTCTTTTCGCTTCTGCGGCTCGCAGTCGGGCTGCCCGGCTTCTTCTGCCGCCCTTGCGGCCCCGGGCGACAGGGACTCAGCCATTTCATCTTCGGCTGTCAGTTCTTCGAAAGTATAGCCGGTATAAGCCCATACATTCAGCCCCATCTTTTTAACCTCTTTTGCCAGCTCCGCTAAGGCCGCGGCCTGTTCAAAAGGCTCTCCGCCGCTGAGCGTAATGCCGTCAAGCAGCGGGTTCTTCTTCACCATTTCAACTATCTCGCTTATTTTCATCAAGGTGCCGCCCTCGAAGGAATGGGTTTCGGGATTGTGGCAACCGGGGCAGCGCCTTTTGCAGCCCTGGGCGAAAACGACGAGCCTTATTCCGGACCCGTCGACAATGGATTCATTTATTATTCCGGCCACCCTCACAACAGTATCGCCAGCATTATCGCTCATGGCATTCTCCTTCCGGCAGTCTCATGTATAGCAGTCTCTTTCTGACTCAAGGTAATAACAATTAAACCCATGGCAATCATTTTAACAGCTGATTCCAACATCTATATATGCTTGACGCGGTCCCTTACCTCCGCTTTCTTGGCATCGTTGAAACGGTCAAGGGTCCCGACAAGATAACCGGTTATGCGGCGTATCCTTTCAAACTTAACATCCCCCTCTTCCCGTCCGCAGCGGGGGCAGGTGTCGTTTATCACACCCGTAAAACCGCAGATGGGATCCCTGTCCACGGGATGGTTTATGGAACCGTATCCGACTCCCGCTTCCTTCATTGCCCTGATGACTTTTTCGAAAGCCTCGAGGTTCTGCGACGGGTCTCCGTCCATCTCCACATAGGTTATGTGACCTGCGTTGGTAAGTTCGTGGTACGGGGCCTCAATGGCAATTTTGTCAAACGCTCTGATTTTATAATATACTGGAACATGGAAACTGTTTGTGTAGTATTCCCTGTCGGTGACGCCTTCTATGACTCCGAACAATTTCCTGTCCAGTTTGACAAAGCGCCCGCACGTGCCTTCGGCAGGAGTGGCAAGCAGCGTAAAGTTCATTCCGTATTTCGCGCTGGTTTCATCGAGCCTTTTTCTCATGTAACCGACTATTTCAAGCCCAAGGTTCTGCGCATGCTCGCTTTCTCCATGGTGGTATCCCGTAAGGGCCTTGAGGCATTCCGCAAGCCCTATGAATCCAACGGAAAGGGTACCATGCTTGAGTACTTCGCGGATTTCATCGTTCCATCCGAGTTTTTCCGAATCAAGCCATATTCCCTGTCCCATCAGGAACGGGAAGTTTTTGACCTTCTTGCGCGCCTGGATCTCAAACCTTTCAAGCAACTGGTCAATAACCAGGTCAATTTTCCTGTCGAGCTCCTCAAAGAAAACGCTTATGTTCCTGTTGCTCTTAATGGCGATCCTCGGAAGGTTAATGGTCGTAAAGCTTAGGTTGCCCCTTCCGTAAATGATTTCCCGGCTCTTGTCGTAAACATTGCCTATGACCCTTGTCCGGCAGCCCATGTAGGCTATTTCTGTCTCGGGATGCCCGGGTTTGTAATATTTCAGGTTAAAGGGCGCATCAATGAACGAGAAATTGGGAAACAGCCTTTTTGCGCTGACGCGGCATGCCAGTTTGAACAAATCATAATTCGGTTCGCCGGGGTTGTAATTGACGCCTTCCTTGACCCTGAATATCTGGATCGGGAAAATAGGCGTCTCGCCGTTCCCGAGCCCCTTTTCGGTGGCGAGCAGCAGGTTCCGTATAACCATCCTGCCCTCGGGCGAAGTGTCCATGCCATAATTGATGGAACTGAATGGAATCTGGGCTCCCGCCCTGCTGTGCATGGTGTTGAGGTTGTGAACAAGGGCCTCCATGGCCTGGTAGGTGCTCCTGTCGGTTTCCCTGTCGGCATGGCCCGAGGCAAATTTCTGCGCCTTTTTGATAATATCCATGTCATACCGGGCTGAAAGAATTTCCGCCTCTTTCGCGAAATACTGCGTTTTATCCCCGAGGGAAGGTTTCAGGCCATATTTTTCGGGAATTGACTTTAATTCAGCCTCGATGCTTTCATCGACGGGTTCTCCCGACATCAGTTCAAGGGCTTTCAGAAGGTTTTGGCGGTACAGCCTGACATAGGTCTTCGCCACGCCCTTTGCCATTCCGTAATCGAAATTGGGGATGCTCTGCCCCCCGTGCTGGTCGTTCTGGTTGGACTGTATTGCAATGCACGCCAGCGCCGCATAACTCAGGATATCGTTGGGTTCGCGCAGAAAACCGTGTCCCGTGCAAAACCCGTTTTCAAAAAGCTTTTCTATGTCAATCTGGCAACATGTCGTCGTAAGGGTCAGGAAGTCCATGTCGTGAATGTGTATGTCGCCTTCCTTGTGAGCATTTGCATGTTCCGGTTTCAGTATGAACATTTCATAAAACTGCTTTGCGCTCTCCTGGCCGTATTTCAGCATCGTGCCCATGGCCGTGTCGCCGTTGATGTTGGCATTTTCGCGCTTCAGGTCGTTTTCTTCGGCTTCTTTAAAAGTAAGGTCTTCGAACACTTTCATAAGGCGCGTGTTCATTTCCCTGATTCGCGTTCTCTCTGCCCTGTAGAGTATGTACGCCTTGGCTGTCCGTGCAAAACCATTCTCAATGAGGACTTTTTCAACCACATCCTGGATTTCTTCAACCGACGGAATCTCAACCTCCTTGTTTTCTTCAAGCTGCTTCACTACCTGTTCCGCAAGTTTCATTGCAGTATCGTAGTCGCGTCCTCCGGTTGCCGAAAATGCCTTGAAAATTGCGTTTGCAATTTTTTCAATGTTGAAGGGAACTTCTCTGCCGTCACGCTTTCTGATTTTTGTAATCATAACCAAGACCTCACTTTCTGGCTTGTCTTTTGCACTTAAAATGTAGTTAAGAGTTTGAGTTTTCAAGTCACATTATCAAGAGAAATTAAACACGTGTTCAGATTTGACAGCCTTTCGAATCACAATATGTAGGTGTATTTTATACTATCACATACGACATATAGTGTCAATAAAACCACAGTCCTATTTTAACTTATTTTTTAAAAAAAATGGGGCTGCCCTGCAAAAGCCCGATACGTGCAAAATCCGGTACTTTCCATGGCAGCCCCGTACCACCGGACATCCCCCGTGTATTGTACGCTTCGTACAATCTGATACCAATAATTCCGATACATACGTTTGCACTTTATATAGTGTGCTGTCCTGTTATTACCTGTGCGGTCCTTTTATCACACGTGATTCTTATTATCGCATGTGCTTTGTCTTTACCGCAAGTTTTTCACAAACAGTTTTTTTCACATGTGAGCCATTTTTCTTATGTCACCGGCATCGCCTGAAGTATTTGCCGCTGTTATCCTGCATTCCGGCGAAAGGCGGATTATGGCCCATGCAGTCAGGGCCGTCTGCAGAAACCTTCCGGGAAAAAGCAGTATAAACAGCCTGCCGGAATTTTCAAGAAAGTAGGCCTCCTCCATGCCCGAATAGTACAAAACCGCAATGACGGAAGCAAACTGCAAAAACATAAAAATCAAAACGCACAGGCAGAAAACCAGGAACTTCTCAAAAACAGGATACCTGCTTTTGATATGGCCTGAACATACAACATGTTGGGCTGATTTTTCCACGCAATGGCCTGAACTTTCTGCACGATAGCCCAAATTATATGCCAGGAATGCGGCAAGGATCGCAAACAAACCTGCGGCAGCCGCTCCGGGCACCGTATATCTCAGCAAAGCAGAAACGGGTGTTCCGGCCAGGACTCCCGCGAGTACCTTTCGCCCTGCCCGGTCGTATACAGCGCTGTTAATACACGATACAACAACCGTATTGAATATGAGAAGCAGCAACAAGCCCGGCGCGACTACGGTCACGGAAAAAACAACGGCATCGAAAAAAGCCAGGAATCGGGGATAACTGAGCATTTCACACAGGAAAAACAATATCATGGTCCATCACAGGTTTAAAAATCAAAATGAATCAAACAGGTCTTTTACGGGAACCTCCAACGCCCTGGCAAGCCTGGCTACCACTTTGAACGACGGATTGGATTTTTTCCCGTTTTCCAGCTCGTTGATATATGCCTGCGAGACCCCCGATTTGCGCGACAACTGCTGCTGTGTCATGTTTTTTTTATTTCTCAGGAGTTTTATTTTGTTCATGAAAACCTCCTGGCGAAGTACTAATTGGTTAATTTATTAATTAATTTCTATAACTTCAGATATTGATTAATAACTAAAAACTTAAATTATTGGCTAATAATTAAAAACTTAAGTTATTGGTCAATAACTAAAAACTTAAATTATCGGTTAATTACTAAAAGCTAAAATCATCGGTTAAATTACTAAAGCTTAATTTATTGGTTGATTACAAAACCTTAATTATTGGTTAATTCCTAAAAACTTATATTGAAAACTCAAAAATCCGCAGAGACTTTGCTGAACAGATCAATTAGCTGAATCAATAAATTAACCGGATAAAAAATTTCATGATATTTAATTATATATCTTATGGTTATTATTTCAACTATTTTATTAACCGTTGGTTATTTTTCGATAAATTTGTTTGGGGCTTTCTTCAATTCTCTTGTAATATCGCAGCCTGGCTAATATAATTAAATATAGCCGGCAGCGATATTCCGGGACGGAAATTATTCCGCAGGAAATATTCCAACCGCGGAATCGCGTGAAAATGTAATCGCACGGCATTGTCCGCAGCATACGGGAGGATATAATGGAACTGGGAAGAAGAATCGCAGAACTGAGAGCGGCTGCAGGCTTGAAATCCAGGGAACTTGCCGAACTGGCGGGAATCAGGCAGTCCTACGTGAGCTCCATAGAAAACGGCAAGAAGGTTCCCACCATCGGCGTGCTTCAGAAAATTGCAAAAGCGCTTAACGTAACTGTCTCGGATTTGCTCGGCGAAGAAAAAAGGCAGCTGACGCCGGAACAGATAGAACTGCTTAATTCTGCCGAGGGGTTGACCGAAATGCAACTGAACGCCGTCATTAACCTGTTAAAGGAAATCAAAAAGGCAAATGAAAAAATCAGCCTGATTGAACAAAAAAGCGCCGATTTCATGGTTGCCGAAAAAGACGGTGAACAAAAATGACAAAAACGGGCTGTGCATGCGAATGCAATGCAAACAGCCCGTATTTCATATGTCCATATTGTTTACACTGGTTGTTTTAATGCTGTCGCCCCTGCGCTTCCCCGTAATAATTGCGCTTGACTTCCTCATAGAAATTGGCAAGCGTGGTGCTGACATACGGAATGAGCCACAGGTATCCGATTCCCAAGGTTAAGGCCGACAGGATGGCCCAGCCTATAAAGCTCAGGTACAGCAAAAACAGCTTTCCCTTGTATCCGTACATCATTCTTTTGCTGATCCTTATTGCTTCAAGGGCTCCTATGCCGGGGTTTTCTGCCAGTATGTAAAAAGCCTGGGAATAGCTGAGCGCTGCCACAATGCCGGGTATCACGAAAAGCAGGCTCCACAGGAAGGCTTAAAACTGGCATATTGCTTAAAACTGGCAAATCAGCCTTAATGTATAACGGCAAGTTTAAAATATAACTGCTGTAATTTAGTTACGGTTTTCATTATTGTCGTCGCTGTTACGGTCTATTGTTACCGTCGTAGTTCCGGTTTCTGGCTGCCGTTATAGTTTCGTTTTTTTGCCCATTTCCGGCAGGCATGATAAAATTGTGATTGCCTCGTGCCGGCAAAATTCAGATAAAGCCGCCATGGGCGGGAGGTTGGCTGCTATGGATCCTGTAACTACGGTAAATCTTGTAAATATCGAAACTCTCGATTTTGTACATTTTGTAAAATTTTTTCCGGCTCTTCTCGCCGCCGTTATTTTGCTTTCAATTTTTACGGTCCATTCGCGGTCCTTTTATTCGGCATGGAAGCTGACCCATCCGAAAAGGAGAATCCCCGATCCCGATATCCCGGCGCAGGATAAAAAATTGCGCTTTGAATACGTCACGTTCCGCGAAGCCACGGGAAAACTGGCTCTGAAAGGCTGCTGGTTTCCCGCCGGGGAAAGCAAAAAAACAGTCATCCTGTGCCACGGTTACCAGCAGAACCGTTTCCCGTTCGGCGCTCTCAGCCTGGACTTCATAAAAGGTTTTATCGAACTGGGATACAATGTCCTGACCTTTGATTTCAGAAACTGCGGAAAGTCCGAAGGCAGGATTACATCAGTGGGTTTTTACGAAAGGCAAGACCTTGCCGGAGCAATTAACTGGGCCAGGCAAAAGGGATCATCACGCATATATGTCTGGGGTGTTTCCATGGGAGCGGCAACGGGCATTATCACGGCTGCTGAAAACAAAGCCGTGAACGGTGTTATAGCTGATTGCCCTTTTGCAGACCTTGAGACCTACCTGAAGAAAAATCTTCCTCTGTGGAGCAACCTTCCGTCGTGGCCTTTCACCAGGGTGATCATGTTTTACATGAAACTGATAACAGGCATAGACTCCGGCAGGGTGAGTCCTGTCAGGGCCCTTGAAGTGTCGGCGCCCATACCCGTCCTCTTTATTCACAGCCGCGATGACAGTCATGTGCCCGTTTCCGACAGCCGCCTGATGTACAGAAAATACAGCCGCCTGAATCCCGGCAATGCATTCATCTGGGATGTTCACAGCGCGCCCCACGCCAGGAGTTATGAAATGCACCCGGAAGAATACATGAAAAAAGTGGCTGAATTTCTCAGCCACTGTGAAAAAGCCAATCAGGCGTGACACTCTGAATCATGACTATTTCTCTTCAGAGAATGTGAGCTTGAGTGTCAGATACTGGTTGTTCCTGTAAACTACTATTTCAACGGTGTCTCCTGCCTTGTATTTCTTCATGATTTCATTCAGGTCAGCGAGACTTGTAACAGTTTTCCCGGCCAGCCTGGTGATAATGTCACCGACTTTCAGTCCTGCTTTTTCTGCGCCGCTGTCAGGCATTACCTGCTGAATGTAAATTCCCTGCGGAACGTTGTATTGCCTCGAGAGGACCTCTGTAATTTCAAATCCGGATATCCCGATATACGGTCTGCCTTTCACGTAACCAAAGGCGATAAGCTGGTTGACAATAGGTTTCGCGTCATTTATCGGGATGGCAAATCCCAGTCCTTCAACGCCGGTCGCTGAAATCTTGACGGTATTGATTCCTATTACCTCTCCTTTTGAGTTAACCAGGGCCCCTCCGCTGTTGCCCGGATTGATTGCCGCATCGGTCTGGATCAGGTTGAGGGATTTTCCGTCCACCTGGACGGTACGGTTCAGGGCGCTTATTACGCCTGCGGTTACTGAGCCCGCGAACTCCATTCCAAGGGGATTTCCGATTGCCACGGCGAGTTCGCCGACTTCAAGCTCCGAGGAATCGCCAAGTACAGCTACCGGCAGATCATCAAGGTCAATTTTTATAACCGCGAGATCCGTTTTTGAATCCCCGCCGATAAACCTGGCCTTGGCCTCGCGTCCGTCGGGCAGGAAAACCTCGATGGTCGAATTGCTGCTGTACCTGTTCTTCGGATCTGCATATTCAACCACATGGTAGTTGGTCATGATATGGCCGTTGCTGTCAATAATTATTCCCGAACCTTCCGACGGAGTCTGGGTTAAGCTGCCCCAGAAACCCCGCGTAAATGCCGTAACCCTGATTCCGACAACGGATGGTCCGGCCTTTTTGGCTATCTCAGTTACAGGAGAAAGAAACCCCTTCAAATCGGTAGTCTTTGTCGAAGACGAGCCCGATGTCAGGTTCATGGCCTGCGTATAGGTTGATTTCTGCGAGGCGCTTAACTGCTCTATCCTCCTGTTTTGGGCTTCAAGTTCTGAAGAAAATTTATCGTATAGAAATCCGCCGACTACCGTCGTGGTAATAAGCGAAGTTATAAGTATGACTGCCAGGTAATTTAGAAAACCGCCTCTTTTTCTGCCTGACCTGTTGTAGCTCTTGTAAACGTCATTTTCCGATCTGCTGCTGTAGCCGTAAGAGTTGTACATGATCATCACCTCTTTGCCATGTAATTCTTTCCCTCTGGCTTTATTATAAAAAACTATTATTAAAATTGTGTTTAAATATTATGAATTATTTGTTAAAATACCCGTAAAATTGCGGTTGCTAACACAATAAAGCATTGACTCACTGCATAAAGCTGGTATCATCTTCATTGAGTGCATACCGGCTCTATGCCCGGGCAGCAGGGAAAAACACCATAACCTGCACACATATGTAATATATGTACACGATCGCACAGGGAAATATTCACGAAAAAGCCCGTACAAAGATAAGGCATGAAAACTGGACACACATGTGAACCGTATATATAAATCATCATAATTATTGAAAGAAATAAAACATTAGATATAGAAATTTTCAAGATGATTGAAAATCGGCATGAAAACTGAAATCACAAGTATAATTAAATCGCCGGTGCAATTGTAATCACCAGTGTAATTGAAATCACCGGTATGGTTGAAATCATCCTGTGATTGCAATTTACTGAATAACCGGAAACAGCGGGGTGCGCCATGGAGAAAAAGAGGAATACGAAGGTCAGTTTCAACGGAACCAGGGTATATATTAACGGCCGTCCGACCTATGAAAACAACAGGTACATTGAAGGCTTGCTCTACAATGTCAGGACGGTTAACGCCACGTTTGACGATACCCTCGGAAAAGCAGACTTCTGGGACGATGACGGAACACATCCTGAAAACGGGTTTGCGGGTTACGGAAAATGGATTTCGCCCGAATCGGCGGAAGCCAACACCAAAAGGTTCATAGAAGCGCTTCCGCAATATAAGGACCACGGCATACTGGCAGTCAACCTGTGCTTCCAGGGCGGACATCCTATCCAGGCAAAAACCTGGATTCCCGGCGCCCGTATCAGCGCCAACAAGAACCCGAACGGGCAAAGGGATTTGTTTCATAACTCCGGGTTCAATTCCGACGGCACCATTGACAAAAACTTCGAAAAACGCATTGCTTCGGTCATAGAGGCATGCGACCGGCTGGGCATGGTTGTCATACTTTGCCTTTTCTATTTCGGCCAGGACACCGTGTTTCAAACGGAAAACGCCATAAGAAACGCCGTTGACAATGCAGTCGATTTTATCTGCAAAAACGGCTACACGAATGTTCTGCTCGAGATTGCCAATGAGGTAATGGAATGGCATTATCACCATGACATTCTCAAACCCCGCAAGGTAAGCGAACTGATAATACAGGCGCGGCAAAGGGCGCGATCACTGCATGGTTGCGACCTTCCCGTCAGCACCTCCGAAGCCGCCCTGCTGAACCGCAGCGAGTGGCCAATTGAAGCCGTTGATGAAGTGTATTCCAACAGCGATTTCATCCTCCTTCACGGAGGGGACAACCTTGACCACGGCAAAGCCGGAGATGAAAGCGAAGTGGCTGAAAAAATCGACTTTATCACTTCAAGACCGTGGTTCAGGGAAAGACCCAGGCCGGTAATATTCAACGAATCCGACGGAAGCCTAGCCTTCGATGCCGCGTTGAAAAGAGGAGTTTCCTTCGGACTTCACAGCACTCCCTACATCCAGACCATGTGGCCGCCCAGGTGGGGCGTGTGGGAAAACGAAACGCTGTGGTTTTTCCAAAAGGTGAAAAACCTCGTGCAAACAGGCAATAATGTTTCAGGCTGATCAGTCGCCAATAAAGCAGGTATGAAGCAGGCCATAATTCGACTTTAAGCTGCGGCGTGAACAGCCGGGCACCGGGTCAGGCTCATGGGCCGATCAGTAAAAAAACGCGCTGTTGACTGGATTGATATAAGGAGCGGCATGGTATAATGAAAAATGTATATCCCGGTTCAGAATGGTCCTTTAGAAGTCCTGAAGAAACAGGGCTTTTCAGGGAACCCCTTGAAAATTTAAGTAAGCTCGTAAAGGGCCAGGGCAGCATTGTGCGGCATGGATACATGGTTTACACCTGGGGCGAACAGTGCTCAAGTACTGACGTGGCATCCGCGTCGAAACCAATATTATCACTGCTTCTCATGCACGCCGTACAGGAAGGGCTTATCGGTAGCCCCGATGACAGGGTTTCCCTGTTTGAGCCTTTATTGAACGGGCTTAACAACGGCAAGGACGGGGGCATTACGTGGAGGCATCTCGCATCCCAAACCTCGGGTTACGGGCTCGCGGAAGCGCCGGGCGAGGCTTTCTCCTACAATGACTATGCCATGGCTTTATATTATGATACATTGACGCAAAAAGTCTTCAGGCAGCACGGCACTGAACTTATTAAGAAGTATTTTGCAGTGCCGCTGGGTTTCCAGGACGCTTTTACCTATGAAGCTTTCGGGCCCCTGGACAGGCCGGGCCGCCTCGCTGTCTCGGTAAGGGATTTCGCGCGGATAGGACTGTTATGCCTCAGGCACTGCCGATGGCAGGACAGGCAGTTACTGGACCCGGATCTGTTCAGAATGGCCGTAAAAAGTCTCGTTCCCGCGGACACTCCCATGTCCTCGCGCATGGAAGCCGACATGCTTCCGGGCCAGCGCTCCCTGGGGGGCGGAAAGTGGATACACGACATTGGACCCGGCTATTACAGCTTCAACTGGTGGGTAAACGGAACCGACATGTTTAACAGGATTCTCTGGCCCCAAGCCCCCTCCGACGCATATTGTGCGCTGGGCCACGCGGGAAAGCGGATTCTGCTGATCATACCCTCGGCCGATATGGTGGTGTGCTGGAATAACGGCGTCATCGAAGACCTCGACGAATGCCCCTCAAATCCCGGCTGCCTTATGAACCGGGCTGTCGGATATGTAATGGCGTCAATAAAACTGCATTGATCCGCCAAGAATCTCATTGATCTAACCAATAAAATGTCATTGGTCAAATTAAAGCTGGTTTAACGGAAAGCATTAAAACGCTGATTTTTACCCCGGAACAAATTTCGCCACTATTGTAATTGCTTTTACATAATAGTATAATTGTAATGTAAAAAAATTTTGCATTAAAAGTAAATAGTTATAAATTAAGCCTTCGTTAGGTGAGGTTACTCTGCGGATACATGCTGCTGCCCTGCCCCATCGAAAGATGCCCAAGGGTCAACAGGAACTACCGAAATAAGGTTTTGCCTAATGCAGCCGGATTGAAAAAAATCCTATGCCGCAAAGTGCCAAAGCTCAACGAGTGAAGTGAAACGTAGGAATTTTCACATTCCCTTCACTCGCTGTGAAGGGATTTATTTTGGCTCCTGTTTCGAAGCAGTGCAGGCCGGGTCAATCTGGTCAGGGCTGATTTATTTCGAAAAGATTTGTTCTCACTTATTACGGCGTAAAGGGAGGTGGTTTTTTTGGATAGTGACCCTGGTAATATAACTTATTATTTATCAACCGTATCAACTGAATCATCAATTGCCAATTCGGGTTTATCCAAGGAACCTGCTCTCTTTTGCCATGCAAATCGGTGCTCCCGGCCGTGAGACATTCCGTGGCGGCATTGTCTCCCGCTGCGCATGACATAAAACGCATCGCGCCTCACTGTTCTATTCACTCCTTAGCATTGCCCCTGTGAGCGGGATACGGAAGATTTTCACTGCATTATTCTTTCTGTGCACCGCCTTAGTTGCGCTGAGCGGCAATACTCTTTCCGTGCATAGTCCTTGTATGCGCCGAAAGTAACATTTGTTACCGCCCACAGCCGCCGTGTGCATTGAGCGGTAATACTCGAGCTCCACGCGGATCGTACCCCGTTAATGCGCGCATGTGCCTCTGAAAGCGCCAATTCATACAAACGCCTTCGGAGAATAAGGCACATCAAGGTTCCATTGGATAATACCCGGCTTCTTGTAAAAACTAAATGAAAGAAGGTGGGTAAGATGCTGGAAATATTCAAGACAATCAACGAAGAACTGGTTAAACTCGACTCCTTTGAGGAAGGCGCATGGGTAAACCTTACAAACCCAACCGAGGCGGAAATCAACTATGTATGTGAAAAATTGGGTGCGGAACCCGACTTTGTAAGAGCCGCCCTTGACGAAGAAGAAAGAGCGCGCATCGATTACGAGAACGGTCAGACACTTATCATTGTCGATATACCCATTATTGAAAAGGACGACAAAATAGATCTTTACTCCACCATACCGCTCGGTATCATCGTTTTGAAAGAATGTATATTAACCGTGTGCCTGAAGGAAAACAGCCTGGTAAACTACTTCATAAAAAACAGGATTAAGGCCTTTTATACCCATTACAAGACAAGGTTCATTCTGCAGCTCCTGCACAGGAATGCTACGCTGTACCTGAACCACCTGAGGCATATAGACAGGCTGAGCAGCAAAATTGAAGAGGATCTCCACAAATCCATGAAAAACAAGGAGCTCATACAGCTTCTTAAACTGGAAAAAAGCCTTGTCTATTTCTCGACGTCTCTCAAGGCCAATGAGCTTGTACTGGAAAAAATGCTGAAACTTGACTATATTAAAAAGTATCCCGAGGACACGGACCTGCTCGAGGACGTTATCATCGAAAACAAGCAGGCCATTGAAATGGCCAACATTTACACCAGCATACTGAGCGGCACGATGGACGCCTTTGCGTCGGTGATTTCGAACAACGTGAATATTGTGATGAAATTCCTGACTTCCGTCACCATTGTGATGGCGATACCCACGATTGTGTCGAGCATTTACGGGATGAACGTGCCGTTGCCGCTGCAAAACAGCAGGTTCGCCTTTCCGCTGGTAATACTCATTACCTTGATGTTGACCGGGTTTGCGACATATTTTCTCGCCAGGAAAAAAATGTTTTGATGAAAGGCTGGTAATCTGTCGATGAAACGCCTGAGAATGAAACTGGCCCTGATCATGTTGTTTCCTGTCGGCCTCGCGCTGTTTTACCTGGTGCCGGAAAACTCTCCCGTAATCGAGAAATATTACTCTAACGGGTTCTACAAGGTCTTGGCCCAGGTAATCAGCACAATAACAGGCATTTTCCCCTTCTCAACGGCGGAATTTGCCCTTTTGGCGCTAGTATTGCTTGTTCCCGTATTTTTGATTATTACTGCAAAAAAAATCATAGCTGAAAAAGGCGCAAAAAGCCGCCTCATGGTATTGCTTGCGGCATTGCTGAACGTGGCCGCGGCATTCAGCGTTGCGTATTTCGTTCTCGTTACAATGTGGACAATGAATTACAACAGGCTGCCCTTCGCCGACATTGCAGGCCTGAAAACGGAAAAAGCGACGGTCAGCGACCTGGCGGAAGTCTGCGAATATCTTGCGCAGCAGGCCAACATGCTGAGGGAGCAGGTCACCGAGGATGAAAACGGCCTGATGACCGTTGAAGGCGGTTATACGAGCGTGTTTAGCCGAGCCGTAAAAGGTTATGAAGCAGCCTCTTCCGATTTTCCCGAACTGAAAGGCAGCTACGGCAGGCCGAAACCCGTCATTTTATCCCGGTTAATGTCCTATACGGGCATAGAAGGGGTCTACTGTCCCTTTACGGCCGAAGCCAATGTCAACATCAATATACCGTTATCTTCGCTGCCGGCGACAACGTGCCACGAAATGGCCCATCAAAGAGGTTTTGCCCGCGAGGATGAAGCCAATTTTATCGCCTACCTGACATGCAGCCTTCATCCTGATCCCGACTTTCAATACTCCGGCACGCTGCTGGCGCTCATCCATTCAATGAACGCCCTTTACAGGCATAACAGGAGCGAATACGGCAGGATTGTAAAACAATACAGTCCCGGCGTTTTAAGGGATCTCAGGAATGAAATTTTATACTGGGAACAGTATGAAGGACCCGTGGAGGAAATCTCCAACAAGGTCAATGACGCGTATCTGAAAGCGAACAAGCAGCAGGAAGGCGTGCACAGTTACGGCAGGATGGTCGATTTGCTCATTGCGTCATATAAAAAAGAAAAGGGGGAATAATCCCCCCTGCTTTTGTTGTCATTTTACTCTGCCGATACAAAATCTATTCTTCCTGGTACAGTGTCGTTGAAAGGTATCTTTCACCGGTGTCCGGCAGCAGAACTACGATCGTTTTGCCTTCAAATTCCGGCCTCAGTGCCAGCTGGGTTGCCGCATGAAGCGCCGCTCCCGAAGAAATTCCCACGAGAAGGCCTTCCTTCCTCGCAACCTGCCTTGAAGCTTCAAACGCTTCCTCGTTTTTCACGGTGATAATTTCATCGATTATCTTCGTATTGAGCACCTTCGGAACAAAGCCCGCTCCTATGCCCTGTATCTTGTGAGGACCGGGTTCTCCTCCAGAGAGGACCGGCGATGCCGCTGGTTCCACCGCCACGATCCTTATATTGGGATTCCTTTGCTTAAGAATTTCTCCCACTCCCGTTATGGTGCCCCCGGTGCCTACACCGCCGACAAACGCGTCAACTTTCCCGTCTGTATCGCGCCATATTTCTTCCGCGGTGGTAGCCCTGTGAATGGCAGGGTTTGCAGGATTTTGGAACTGCTGGGGTATGAACGAGTTTCCAAATTCTTTTGCGAGTTCCTCGGCCTTCCTGATGGCGCCTTTCATTCCTTCGCTTCCCGGCGTAAGCACCAGTTCAGCTCCCAGGGCCTTCAGCAGGTTTCTCCTTTCAAGGCTCATGGTATCAGGCATCGTGAGTATCAGCCTGTAGCCTTTTGCGGCGCATACAAATGCCAGGGCAATACCGGTGTTTCCGCTGGTCGGCTCGATAATCACCGTATCTTTGTTAATCAGGCCTTTTTCTTCAGCATCCCTGATCATTGCATATCCTATCCTGTCCTTGACGCTGCTGCAGGGATTGAAATACTCGAGCTTTGCGACAAGAGTGGCCTTGAGATTGTTGTCCCGGTTGTAGTTGCTCAGTTCAAGCAGTGGCGTGTTGCCTATCAGATCGGTAAGAGATTTTGCAATTCGGGCCATTTTTTTACCTCCTTCTTATCCATACAATCTTTCATGTTTTATAAATTTTGATGGCGAGCTTTGATTAACAATGCATCTTATTGCCGCAATACATCCGCTTTATACCTGCGGGATTGCTTCACAGCCATGCAGTCCGTCGCTTTTCTTCGGCCTGCTGCTTTTTTTGACTTACTAGTCCATCAGGCTGCTGTTTTAATCATCCTTCTGTTTTTGTCATTTCACTGTCTTCTTCAGCCTGTTTTTAACCAGTCTGCTTCTTTACTTCAGCCCACTGCTTTCCTAAGGGCCTGATCAAGGTCATAAATAAGGTCGTCCACATCTTCAATGCCGATTGAAACCCTTATCATGTCAGGCGTTACGCCTGCCGCCAGCAGATCCTTCTCTGAAAGCTGGCTGTGGGTGGTGCTTGCGGGATGTATGACGAGGGACTTGGCGTCGGCTACATTGGCCAGCAGCGAGAATATCTCGAGACTTTCGATGAACTTCTTTCCGGCTTCAATTCCGCCTTTTATGCCAAAGGTGAATATGGCTCCGGCTCCCTTCGGGAAGTACTTCTGGGCCAGGTCGTAATATTTGTTGCCCTTGAGGTTCGGATAATTCACCCAGCTTACTGCCTCGTGATTCGAAAGGAATTCTGCGATTTTAACGGCGTTGGACACGTGTTTCTCCACTCGCAGCGACAGGGTTTCAAGTCCCTGGAGCAGCAGGAACGCATTGAACGGGCTGATGCATGCGCCTGTATCCCTGAGCAGCTGAACCCTTGCCCTGATTATATAGGCGGCAGGCCCGAATGCATCCGTGTAAACCAGGCCGTGGTAACTGGGATCGGGCTCCGTGAGCATCGCGAATTTTCCGCTGCCTGCCCAGTCAAAGTTTCCTGAATCCACGATCACTCCGCCGATGGACGTTCCGTGTCCGCCTATATACTTCGTGGCCGAATGTACCACTATATCGGCTCCATGCTCAAAAGGCCTGATGAGGTACGGGGTTCCGAACGTGTTATCCACGATGAGCGGTATTTTGTTTTCATGGGCGATTTTGGCCACTTCTTCAATATCAATCAGGTTGATTCCCGGATTTCCTATGGTTTCAATAAAAACGGCCTTAGTTTTTTCATTGATTGCCCTGCGGAAATTTTCAGGATCGTCGGGATCGACAAACACGGTATTGATACCTACTCTCGGCAGTGTTGACGCGAACAGGTTATATGTACCTCCGTACAATGTGCTCGCCGCAACGATTTCATCTCCCGTGCCCGCTATATTGAGTACCGCGTAGGTGATCGCAGCTGAACCCGAGGCCACCGCCAAAGCGCCGACTCCGCCTTCAAGTGCCGCCATTCGCTTTTCAAAAACATCCGTCGTCGGGTTCATAATCCTCGTATAAATGTTTCCGAATTCCTTGAGCGCAAACAGATTCGCGGCATGCTCCACACCATTGAAAACATAGGACGTTGTCTGGTAAATCGGAACCGCTCTCGCTCCCGTCGTCGGGTCCGGCTCCTGCCCGGCATGGACCTGAAGGGTGTCAAATTTCAGCTTTCTTTTTTCCATAATTTTTCTCCCCCTGTTTTGAGTTGTTTATAGTTTAATTGATAAGATGTGCAAATCGACTTTCCATATCCGGGTCCGCAAAAGCTTCAGCTTGACAATTCATGTTCACAGCGCGCTTAAATTCACTCCCGGGTATGGTACTTAATATTCATATCTCTGCCTAAATGTAGTACATCAGCGAATCACGGTACAGGTTGCTGTATTCTCTTACGAGATCCTCCAGGGTGATCGAATCCACTACATTATTGATACACTCGTCAATCCTGGCCCAGAGGAAATTCGAAAGAAACTGGTCCACCTGGTTTTCCCTGTCCGTTTCCCCCGGTTCCACGATGGAAAGGTCTCCTTCCAGCAGTCTCAGGATATCGCCGACCTTGATTTGCGATGGATGAACGGCCAGTACATATCCACCCTGCGCTCCCTTGACGCTTTTCACCAGGTTGCCCTTTCGCAGGACGGAAAAAACCTGTTCCATATAGTTGGCCGAAACATTTTGCCTTTCGGCTATAACATTCAGCGGTATATGCCCCGCTCCCGAATTCAGCGCCAAATCCACCATGGCTCTTAAACCGTATCTTCCCTTGGTAGAAATTTTCATATGCACGCGCTCCTTAATACCAACTATTCCTATATGTTTAGTATATAATATCACCGGGAATACCCGTTGTCAAACATTTTTTCTACTTTTAAGAAAAAATTTTTTCAACTCCTGTGAAAAATTTTTAAACTTCCCGGGGAATTTTTCCTGAATATTCAATTTGCGTTCAATTCGCTTACTTTTAATTTACATTCAATTAAAGTTCAATTCGCTTACTTTCAATTTACTTTTTATATTCAATTTGCTTAACTTCCGATTAAATTCAATTTACCTGCAGTTTACATTTTTGCCATCAAGAAAACCCACAATCTCCTTCACGATATCTTCAACGGTTTTACCCGAACATCTCACCGTAAAATCCGAATACTTTTCATACAGGGGAACACGTTCATAATACAGCTCCTTAAAGGTTTTACCGCTGTTTCTTGCGAGTTTTCTGCCGGTTTCAATCCTGGCTTCGAGCTCACTGAGAGGCATTTCGAGATAAACAATAACTCCGTTGGCTTTCAGGTGTTTCATGGCAGGTACGCTGTAAACAACACTGCCGCCGGTCGCAATTACGCTGTTGTCAACATCAAGGGATGTTATCACGCTCTCCT
The DNA here is from genome assembly GCA_023623175.1 of Bacillota bacterium. Taxonomy (GTDB): domain Bacteria; phylum Bacillota; class Clostridia; order Acetivibrionales; family JAMNXU01; genus JAMNXU01. The sequence continues at coordinate 46,884 of JAMNXU010000007.1, read as the reverse complement.
GGATTCTCAGGAATTCTTCCAGGCCATGCAGCGTCACTATTTCCCTCGGTGTTTTGCCTTCCCTTGCAGAAATAAGCTCATCGGTATCGCAAAATTCCTTTCCGAGCATACGGGCCAGGGGTTTTCCCACGGTGCTCTTGCCTGCACTCGGCATTCCGATAAGAACAATATTCATTTTAACATCAAGACCTCCAATTGTGTTTTTTGGCAAAGCTCCTTTAAACTCATTAAAGGCAAAAAATTATTACAGAAAAATTTATATAGAATTATATAATGGCCGGGGAAAAATTGAAAGGTGCTGCTGCGAGCCGTCAAAACAGGATTGCCCGAAAAACGGAACCATTATTGAAAAAGAAAAATCCATGGAGGATAATTATATCGTGGAAAATAATTATTCTGTGGCATGAACCGGCCATGAGAAGCACTCAAATCGATAATCAGCAAGGAGGTAGCAAAATGATACTGGACGGCCACATCCATATGTTCGGAGGCCCCATTGACGGGGACAGGCTTATAAAGGAAATGAACGAAGCGGGTGTTGATGGGGGAATAATAATATCCCTTCCGCCAAGGCACGAAAGCAGCCCGGGAGCCAAAGAACGCCTTGACAAGCTTTTTCAGATCTGCAGGGGAAAAGACACCCTTTACCCCTTCTTCTGGATAGACCCGGTCGAGGACAGCGCTCCTGAACAGGTCTCCATGGCGCTGGAATACGGCGTTAAAGGTTTCAAGGTTATTTGCAGCCACCATTACCCTGGAGACGAGCGGGCCATGAAAGTGTACCAGGCCATTGCCGATGCAGGAAAACCGATTTTGTTCCATTCCGGTATTTTATGGGACGGCAAATTTTCATCAAAATACAACAGGCCAGCAGAATTTGAAGCTCTTCTTGAAATCCGCAACCTTAAATTTGCGCTGGCCCATGTTTCCTGGCCCTGGTGCGACGAATGCATCGCCGTGTACGGTAAGTTCCTGAACGCTTACAGCCTCCGCAGAGACGTCACGTGCGAAATGTTCATCGACATCACCCCGGGAACCCCTCCCATTTACAGGGAAGAAGTTCTTACAAAACTGTTCACCGTCGGTTACAGCATTGAGGACAATATAATATACGGCACCGACTGCAATACCGCGCGCTACAACAGAGACTGGGTGCGCGAGTGGACAGGCCGGGACAATGCAATATACAATAAGCTCGGCCTTGGAAGCAACGTACTGGACAAAATTTACAGCAAAAACCTGATGCGTTTCCTCGGGCTAATAGACGCAAATGTCGACAAGAAAACCCTCAAACCCGGTGAAAATTAGCAACAGGACACGGGGACGGTTCTCTTGTCCCGCAGTGGGACACGGGGACGGTTCTCTTGTCCCGCAAGACCGTCCCCGTATTTTTATTTTTCGTTTGAATCAACGTACTCCTTCGCGTTTTCCACCTGCATTTCATCGGGAATGGTCACTTTTGAATGGGGCTTCACTGAAGATATATTTGCCCATGCCGCAGTGTCATGCCTCTCTGAATGCTGCCCCACTATTTTTTTCCTTAATTTGTTTTTTGCCATAAACATCTCCTTTTCAGCGATAGTATTTATTCCTGTATATTCCTTAATTCAGCCGTCTTTTAAAAACAATTTTAATTAAGCCATCATTTAAACAATTCATTAAACCGAACGTGAATTTCACCCGGTTATTTATTAAAATAACCATATTCAATCGAAAGATACATTCCTTTGTCCTGCTTGTCGCAGAAAAAAGTGAGACAGGAATATTTTTCCCTGTCTCACTCGTTCCTGCATTCGTGTTTATTTATTTTTATCAGTTTTTAAGAAAATGACTGGGTGGGACAGGAGAACCGTCCCCGTGTCCCAGATTATTCAGCCAATCTCTTGTAACTCTGATATCTTTCTTTGGCGTGCTGTTCGGCGGCGCTGAACAGTTCTTCGGCCACATCGGGGAATGAGTTCATCAGCGACGAATATCTAATCTCGCTGAGGAGGAAGTCCCTGAAGGAAGCCCTGGGTTCTTTCGAATCCAGTACGAACGGGTTCTTTCCTTCCTGCGCGAGCATCGGGTTGTACCTGTAAAGGTGCCAGTAACCTGCTTCAACGGCTTTCTTCTGCTGAGCCATGCTCGTGCCCATGCCCGTCTTGATTCCGTGGCTTATACACGGAGAGTAAGCTATTATCAGCGACGGGCCTTTATAGCTCTCGGCTTCCGTTATGGCCTTGATCGCCTGGTTCATGTCCGCGCCCATGGCAATCTGGGCAACATAGACATAACCATAGCTCATGGCCATCATGCCGAGGTCCTTTTTCCTTACCCTCTTGCCGGAAGCGGCAAATTTCGCGACTGCAGCAGTAGGTGTGGATTTTGAAGACTGCCCGCCGGTATTGGAATAGACCTCGGTATCCATGACAAAGATGTTGACGTCGTCGCCTGAAGCCAGGACATGGTCAAGTCCGCCATATCCTATGTCGTAAGCCCAGCCGTCTCCACCGATTATCCAGATGGATTTCCTCGGAAGCCAGTCTTTCTTTTCAACAATTTCCTCGAGCAATTTGTTGCCCTTGTATCCATGCCTGTTCAAAAGGTCTATCAGCTTGTTGCCGGCTTCCCTGGAACCCTCGTTGTCATCCCTTGCGTCAAGCCAGGTCTGCATTGCTTCCTTGATTTCCGATGGTATGTCAGTCTTCATGGCCTCGTTCATCAGCGCCGACAGTCTTTCCCTGATCTGTTTCACTCCGAGGTACATGCCGTATCCATATTCAGCATTATCCTCGAATAGCGAGTTGGCCCAGGATGGACCCTTTCCTTCGGCGTTGACGGTATAGGCTATGGAAGGAGCACTGGCTCCCCATATCGAGGAACAGCCCGTGGCATTGGCTATCATCATGTTTTCGCCGTACAGCTGCGTCAACAGGCGGATATACGGGGTCTCACCGCATCCCGGGCATGCGCCGTTGAACTCCAGCAAAGGAGTAATGAACTGGCTGCCCTTGAGCGTCTTTTTATCAAGCAGACCTTTCTTTTCCTTCACGGTTATTGCAAACTCCCAATTTTCAGCCTGCGCTTCGATTTCCTGGTCAGCAGGTTTCATAACAAGCGCTTTTTCTTTTGTCGGGCAGACATCGGCGCAGTTTCCGCAGCCTGTGCAATCAAGGGGACTTACCTGTACGCGGAAGTGATAGTGCTCCATCCCCTTGCCCATGGCTTTCAGAGTTTCAAAGGATTCAGGCGCCCTGCTCTTTTCCTCGTCATCGAGCAGGAACAACCGTATTGTGGCATGGGGACATACATAGGAGCATCTGCCGCACTGGATGCAGTTATCTTTCTGCCACTGCGGAACCATTACTGCAATTCCGCGTTTTTCGTAGGCAGTGGTGCCGGGCGGGAACGTACCGTCCTCCCTGCCGGAAAATGCGCTGACAGGCAATTCGTCGCCTTCATTGCGCATCATCTTCCTGTGAACGGTTTTAATGAATTCAGGCACATCTTTTTCATGCGTCGGTTCATCCTCGGCATTTTTCCACTCTTCGGGAACATCCACCCTGACAAGGGCTTCCACGCTCCTGTCCACGGCGGCAAAGTTCATCTCGACGATGTCCCTTCCCTTTCTTCCGTAAGCCTTTTCAATTGAACCTTTCAGGTATTCAACGGCTTTTTCAAAGGGAATGACATTGGCAAGCCTGAAAAACGCCGTCTGCATCACCATGTTGATCCTGTTGCCCAGGCCTACTTCCGACGCTATTTTAACCGCGTCTATGATATAGAAGTTAATATCGTTTTGCGCTATATACCTTTTCACCGATGCCGGCAGTTCCCTGTCAAGTTCGTCAACGCTCCACGGGCAGTTAAGTACGAAAGTTCCTCCCCGTTTGAGTCCTTTCAAAACATTGAAGCTGTAAAGGAACGACTTGTTATGGCATGCAATGTAATCGGCATTATAAACAAGATAGGGCGACCTTATCGGTTTCTTTCCGAAACGAAGATGTGAAATGGTGGTTCCGCCCGATTTCTTACTGTCGTATGAGAAATATGCCTGGGCATATAAATCGGTATTGTCGCCTATTATTTTAATTGCGCTCTTGTTTGCACCTACGGTACCGTCGGAACCAAGCCCCCAGAACTTGCAGCTTATGGTTCCCTCGGGCGTGGTTTCAATCGCTTCCTTTTCGGGAAGGGATGTATAGGTTACATCGTCCACGATTCCGATCGTGAACCTTTCCTTGGGATTATCAGATTTAAGGTTTTCAAATACCGCGAGAATCTGGGACGGCGTTGTGTCCTTGGAGCCGAGTCCGTACCTTCCTCCTGTGACAAGGATCTGTTTTCCAGCATTATAGATCGCTTTCACCACGTCAAGATAAAGCGGCTCTCCGGCCGAACCGGGTTCCTTCGTCCTGTCCAGTACGGCTATCTTTTTCGCCGTCGCGGGCAAAGCCTCGATAAAGTGCTTTTCAGAGAAAGGCCTGTACAGGTGCACGCGAACGGATCCGACTTTTTCTCCCCTGGCAAGGAGGTAGTCGACAGTCTCGTCGATGGTGTCGCATACGGATCCCATGGCCACAATCACGTACTCGGCGTCGGGAGCTCCGTAATAGCTGAAGAGCCTGTAGTCCCTGCCCGTCAGTTTTTTGTACTCGTCCATGCAACCCTGTACAATCTCTGGTACGCGGTCATAGAACGGGTTTGCCGCTTCCCTTCCCTGGAAATAAATGTCGGGATTCTGAGCCGTTCCCCTGATGACGGGATGTTCAGGATTCAGGGCCCTGTCCCTGAATTCCCTTATAGCGTCATAGTCCACAAGTCCGGCAAGCTCGTGGTATTCAGGCACTTCGATTTTCTGAATTTCATGGGATGTCCTGAATCCATCGAAGAAATGAATGAAAGGCAACCGTGCCCGGATGGCCGACAGGTGCGCAATGCAACCGAGGTCCATCGCTTCCTGGACATTGGATGAAGCGAGCAGCACGGCTCCTGTCTGCCGGCAGGCCATTACGTCCTGGTGGTCTCCGAAAATGGACAGCGCATGGGTGGCAATAGCCCTCGCCGAAACGTGCAGGACGCCCGGCAGCAGCTCTCCCGCCATCTTGTACAGGTTCGGAATCATCAGAAGCAGTCCCTGGGATGCCGTGTAGGTAGTGGCCAACGCGCCTGCCTGGAGCGCTCCGTGCATTGCCCCGGCTGCGCCTGCCTCCGACTGCATCTCAACAACCCTCACCGGTTGTCCAAATATGTTCTTCCTGCCGCGGGAAGCCCATTCATCCACGGTTTCCGCCATCGGGGACGAAGGCGTTATGGGGTAAATAGCCGCAACTTCCGTAAATGCGTAGGAAGCGTATGCAGCAGCCTCGTTTCCGTCCATAGTCTGTACTCTAGGCATACCATCTACTCCTATCGTTTAAAATTTAACCATAAAGGTTATAAAAATTTTATACAAAGCCTGTTAATTATTATTTCTCCGCAATTTCCGTTAATGTAAGTTTAACTGCGAAGCATTAACAATATTGCCTTTTCCGGTACTGGTGCCGCCGGTACAAATCGGTTAAGACGGTGATCTTTGCAATGTTGCTACCGCATTGGAATTACATTCTCCGGATTAATTTTCAAAGATTTATTCCAAATGGCATATTTTAAGGTTTCCAAGACTAATACAATATTTCAAAGGATCTTTTTGACCAATATTTTTGAGAAACCATTTCTAATCCGGTACATGTTTCTGGTTTCAATCAAAAAGCATTCATAGGTTCGGAACAATTATCAGGTGCAATCCATTTATTCAAAAAGGACATATATATTATAATGGATTTGTATACCATATTTCAATCAATCATTATTAATGGGACCTTGCATATGCGGTCCCTTTTTATATACCCTTGTCCGGCGATGGTATAACACCGGATGTGAATTTTTATCCAAATAACCTTCAAAGAAGCTTCACGCTCAAAGCCGGATACCGGACAGGCCCGATCAATACAAAAATAAAAACTGAATTTCATCAACCCTTGGGCCTGAAAACAACGGAGGCAAGGAAACCGAATATTATGGCTGCCGAAACCCCTGCGCTGGTCACTTCAAAAATTCCCGTAAGAACCCCAATGATCCCCGAACGCTGGGCTTCAAGCATTGCGCCCTTGAGCAGCGAATTGCCGAAACTGCTTATGGGCACCGTGGCTCCGGCTCCCGCCAGCTTGACCAGCGGCTGGTATAGCCCGAGACCGCTGAGCACCGCTCCTGTCACGACCAGCGTACACATGGTGTGAGCAGGTGTCAGCCTGAATCCGTCCATCAATATTTGACCTATTACACATATGATGCCACCAACGATAAATGCCCAGATAAATTTTTCCACTTCTCTGCACTCCTTTAAGCCTCAATTGCCACGGCATGCGCAATACACGGTATTGTTTCCTTTTGCTGATAAGACATAGGAGAAAGAAGCGCACCCGTCGCGATAACCAGTATTCTTTTCAATTCCCCTTTTTTCAGCCGGTTCATAAAGTGCCCGAAGGTGACCACGGCAGCACAGGCACAACCGCTGCCCCCCGAAAACACAGGCTGATCCGGTTTATATACAAGCATTCCGCAATCGGTGAATTTATCGGAAGGAATGTCGATTCCGCGCTGCGTAAGAAGATCGCTCGCTATCCTGTGCCCCAGCTTGCCCAGGTCGCCGGTCGCAATAATATCATAATGGGAAGCATCGACCCCGAGCTCGCGGAAATGCGTTTCGAGGGTGTCAACCGCAGCCGGAGCCATGGCCGCTCCCATGTTGAAGGGGTCGCTTGTGCCCATGTCCACCACGCGGCCTATTGTCGCCGCGACTACCCTGGGTCCCGTTCCGGAATCGGACAATAGCGCCGCGCCCGCACCCGTGACGGTCCACTGTGCCGTCGGCGGTTTTTGAGCGCCGTACTCAGTGGGATACCGGTACTGTTTTTCGGCAGCGGCGTTATGGCTCGATGTGCCGACTAAAACTTTTGAAGCAAATCCGCTGCTGATAAAAAGGGCAGCGAGAGCCAATCCTTCCATGGAACTCGAGCAGGCGCCATAAATTCCAAAATACGGAATCGACAGCGTCCTGGCCGTAAAGCTGCTGGGAACAATCTGGTTGATCAGGTCCCCGCTTATAAAAAACTGTATGTCCTCTTTTTGCAGCCCGGCCTTGCTGATCGCGGTTTCACAGGCCTGCTCCAGGAGTTTCTTCTCAGCTTTTTCAAAGCTTTTCTGTCCCATCCAGATGTCATCGTTCAGAATGTCGAAATCCTGGGCTAGGTTGCCCTGCGCTTCAAAGGGACCTCCAACCGCGGCCGAACTTATTATTACCGGTTGCTTGTCATATACCCAAGTCTGTTTACCTGTCAGCATCAGATCACACCCATCGCCTTTAAAGTCAGTTTGATAATTGCCACTGCAAAGGCTGAAACCACGCCGAATGCTATGACGGGTCCGGCTATTTTGAACATGTTGCCGCCCACTCCCAGCACATAGCCTTCGGATTTATGTTCAATGGCCGCTGAAGCCACGGTATTGGCAAAACCCGTAATAGGCACAGCGGTGCCGGCTCCTGCATATTGGGCTATGTGGTCATAAACTCCCAACCCCGTCAGGATGACCGACAGCAGTATTAAGACCGCCGATGTGGGATTCCCGGCGTTTTCTTCAGTAAAATTGAAGTATTTTACAAAAAAAACGCTTATCGCCTGTCCCAGCGTGCAAATGAGACCTCCCACCCAAAACGCCCTGAAACAGTTTTTCACTATTGGACGCTTTGTTTCGCGCGCTTTGGCAAATTCCTGGTATTTTTTCTGCTCCGGCGTGAGCTTGTCATTTTTTGCTGGCATTTAGACTCCCACCTTCTTTTGAATTATGTCAAAACAAAAGTTCCTTATTCTATTGTTTCATTAATCGAAAAAATAATTCAGAAAAAGCCCCGGTTGAAAAGCAGCAAAAAAACAGCGGCAACTGCAATGCCGCTGTTATCGCTGCGTCCTTCAATCTTTATTCTTTATCCATTACCCAACTTTTCCCTTATTATGTTTACTCATTCTTTTCTTTCCAGTTTCCCTCATCCTTTAGCATTTCTCACTCTTTAATCCAGCAGGCGGTTATTTCTCCGATGTACATCCTGTGGTAATCGGCTTTTGGATAATTCCCGGCTATTGAATCATCGAGGAAATTTTTCGGATCTATATCCTGGAAGTATATTTTTCTGCATTCAATAACAAGCCTTGCTTCGCGGAACGAAACGGATCCAGAGCTGCAAACCATCGGCGTCAGTCCCGCTTCGGCCACCTTGTCGCAGTCCCTTCCGGACTTGGAACCGCAAATATTGAGGGCATTCCTGTATTTTTCATCAAAGAAGCTCAAAGTAAAGCTGCTTTCACGTTCCAGGAACTCATAGGTGTATCTCTGGGGCCTTACGAAACAAAAGCATACGTTTTTGTTCCAGATAACTCCGAGGCCTCCCCAGCTGGCTGTCATGGTATTGAAGCTTTCACCGTTGCCGGCCGTTATCAGCATCCAGTCCTTGCCGATAAGTTTGAAGGCATTTTCAGCAATATCAGTCGGTTTAATGCTTTTGAAACCTTCCATTTTAAAACACCCTTTCCCTGTATTTTTCCATATCTCATTCAAAATTTTGATCAGCGCTGTTATCCGTCGAATACAAAAGCATTATACCACACTTTGGATAGAATTTCCCGCACAACTGCATGCCTGGATGCTGCCAAAAGCTCCTGGCCGACGCCCGATAAATATCCAGCCGACGGCCTGCTGCTGCTTGCTTGTTATTTCACTTTTGAAGCCAGCCACTCGTCCAGCTGCTTCTGGAACATTGCAGCCAATTCCTCCGCAATTGGTTTTTGCTGCTCTATTATTTCGTCAAGAATACCTATTGAGAAATTTCTCCTGTAAATGTGAAATTCCGGACGAAAAGCGTCTGTTAAAAAACTCTTTTTGGTTTGGTTTTGGCCAGAAATTTCCCAAAAAATCTTTAAATATGCCATTTATGCCGTCTGTAATCCTGTTTTAGTCTGCTTTTCATGCATTGCTGAATTTTCATGAAATGTCCTGGATTTAATCCTGGATTTAAATAAAATATTAGTTGATTTACTTTATACATTAGTTGATGGATTTCCCGCTTTTTCAATCAATAAGAGGCCGGAATGATATATAACACGGATAAAAAGGCCGCCCCCGGGGTAAATCCTTCGGGACGGCCCTTCTTTAAATCATTACAGTATTAAGTTTATTAATTAAAACATTTTTTGAATATAAATTCTCGTAATAATACTTAATTCTCGTAATAATACTTACTGGCTTGCTGTCAAAACGTTTTTAGTGCAAAAACGATGACCGCCTACCAGCCGAAACCCGAGTATGCGCAGTTCCACTGGTCTTCATTTTCCGCGGCCACTTTGCCCAGCGCCATCATTGCATACATGGTGGTCCTGAGACTAATGTAATTGAGCGGATCGCCGGGGTAAAGCTCCTCTTCTTCGCTGCAGCTGCATTCATGGCCCCTGAAACCGCCGTGAACCTCAGGAACACCGGGATTTATGCTCTGGAGCTCAAGCGTCCTTTCCATGTATGCCAGCGCCTTTTCGGCATAAGCACTGTCGCCGGTAAACCTGTACATGTCAAGCAGGAAATTGAACACCGACGTTATGGATGAATACTTGGGCGGCATTTCTTTCTGCTCAAGCCACCATTTTCCATATCTCAGCGCAGCCTCCCTGTATTTTTCATCGCCTTTCACCCTGTAGGCGGCTATAAGTGCCACGCCGAAACCGTCGTCATTGGTTATGACATTGGTGAAAGGCCCGTCCTGGATTACATGATGCGCCATTGCGCTATTGTACTCGTCGCGGTTCTTCATGCTTCCGTCGCTGCCCAGGAGATTTTCAATCACCCAGTCAATTGAATCGAAAGCTTCCCGGGAGTACCTTTCCTCTCCGAGCAGCTTGTTGAGCTGGCTGAACATGAGAGCTTCAGCGCTTATGACGACGCGCCCCCAGTCTTTCGTGCACGGCAGGACTTCTCCTGTTATAACGTCATAGTAATGATGGGGGAATGTCCCGATTTCCCTGTGCATCCTGAAAATGAAATCGGCGCTGAAAACAGCCCTGTCGAGGTATTTTTTCTCCTTTGTCGCGAGGTAAAGACTGATGTATCCCTGGACGGCCTCAATAGTGTCCCTGTAGGCAATCTGCTCGCACAGCGGGGTTTCCTCGCGGCAGCCGCCCTGGTATTTTTCAGGCAGGAATCGGCTGTCTATCTGGCAGGTATCCACAAATCTCATTGCCCTGCGCGCAGCTTCAAGAGCGTCATCGCGCCCCGTAATGAGGTAGGCCGAAACCAGGGCCTGGCTTGCGCGCGCCGTGCTCCAGCAAATGGAATACAGCACTCTCATATCGGGATTCCTGATACTGCGAACAGATGCAAACCTTCCTGTATCAGCCGTCCAATAGGGCCACGCATGTGTGATCTGGGAATTGACAACCCAGTCGGTCGCCAGGTTCAGCGCATTTTTAGCCTTGTTTTTAATTTCCGAGGAAAATTGCGGTATTGGATAATTCATCTTGACACCAACCTCTTGTTATAGTTTTTGCTTATGCGTTTCCACTTGATTTTTGGTTGATAACCAACCGGATACCATAAGTCTCATTTCCTGATTTTTTGTGCAATTTATTGTTCCATGACGTCTGATTTATTTTATCACAGAACATGGCCAATTAAGAGGTTTTTTGCCTTTTTCGCATTATAAGTCAATCTTTTAATAAAATAGTATAAAATCCGGAGGACAAATTAGTCATATAAATCAGTAAATATATGCTTTCAACATGGCAATTATTATGTAATAATGGTGACAAGCCAAATAAGTAAACGATCAAGGTACGGGAGGGTTATTAATGGAATTCAGGCTTCAATGCACGAAGGATTCATCGGTCAACCAGTGGATATTCCCTGAAAAGGCCAGGGAGACCGGCAATCACAATTATGGCGCATCAAAGGAATTAAAAAGCAACGGCATGTTCAATGTTCCCGTATTCAGCTTTGACACGGCCGTTTTAAAGGGAAAGAAAATCACGAAGGCATGGCTTTATACAAAATACGTCGAACATCCCATAGTGAAGTATGAAATTTCAACCATTACCGCGACCTGGGATGAAGGCACGGGAGACGGGCTGAAAAATCCCAAGTTCGATGGCATACACATGGACGTAAGGGGCGAAAACAAGCCATGGCCCAACAATCTTTCATTCAACCGCTTCATTTTCTCCAACGGAAACAGCACGTGGCATGTTGGCTGGACCGAAGTCCTTAAAGACAACTGGCAGAGAATGGAGATTCCGCCTGCGCTTGTTTATGAAAACGTGTACGGACTGTGCGACGGCTTTGCCCTTGTCGATGCCAAGGCACAGAAATATCATGATTACAAGATAGCAAAATTTGAATACGCAATGTTCAATAAAAACGTGTACTCAAGGGAAAGCGATTTTGCCCCCTACCTCCTTGTTGAGGCTGAGGACGTCAAGCCCGACCTGTGCGGCAACCTTGACATAATAGAATTTTCCGATCTTCCTTTTTCCCACTCCCTGAGATTTGATATGGGACAAATGGAACTTGAGTGGAAAGTAAAAGGCTGCGGTGATTACCCGTATTTCAGGATATTGCTGGACAGCGGCAAGGAAATAATTGAAGGAAACACGTGGGAAATCCCGAGGTTCAAACCCGGAACCGAGACTTACAAAACGGTGCTGACGGGGCTCGAACCCGAAAAACAGTACACCGTCACGCTCCAGCTTTGGGAAAAAGACACGCTGAAAGCCGAAAAGACAATTAAGGCCATTTCCACCAGGGCGAAAGAAAGGCCGTCAATTGACCTCGCTATCGCTGGACCCGGCCTTACCGGAAGTTCAAAGCTTGCCGAAGGAGTTTACATTATCGACGAAAATTCAAAAGTCAACCCGGTAACCGGCGAATTATACCACGACGATATGGACGGCAACAAATATACGCTGGACACAATACCCTCGCTCGTCCATAACGGCGCTGTCACGCTTAAGGGAATGAAGAACGAGTTTGTGTCTTTCCAGGTTGTTCTGAAAGACGCGGACATCAACACTCCCATAGAAATCAAGTCTAAGGAGCTCACAAACGGTTCCGACTCCATTGAAAAAATAGATATTTTCAGGCTTCTGTACGTCAAATGCAAGGACGAAAACTGGTATCCCGAAGTCACAATACCCCTTGACCAGGATATAAGCAAGCTGTTGGGCCATAAGCCCCATGTGGAAGGGCAGAAGTACCAGGCATACTATGTGGATGTATACATTCCTTCCAGGATCAACAGCGGCAGTTATACGGGCAAAATCAGCCTGCTGGCAGGCGGCAGACCCGTGGAAATCAGGCTGAATGTGGAAGTTCTGCCTTTCGCGCTGCCCGACGAATTGTCCTTTGTAGGCGACCTTAACGGTTACACGCCTTCGTACAGGTTTGAAGGGTACAAGGAAACCGATATGCCCGACGAAACCGCATTGAAGTATGAAGAAGGCTATTTCAAAAGAATTCATGAGCACAGGTTCAACTACAATGTTTTGGGATACAGCCAGTTTGGCAAGGTGTATGCTGGATATGCGCCTGAACTGGAAGGAGAAGGCACAGACGTTCACGTGAAAAGCTGGAAGGAATGGGACGAAAGATTTGAGAAATATTTCACGGGCGAGGCATTCAAGGATTGCCCCAGGAGCGGCGTACCGATCCCCAATATCTACCTTCCGTTCCATGAAAACTGGCCTGCTTCAATAGACAAGTATTATAAACTTAAGATAGAAGCCGAGAAATATCCCGACAACATTAATGAACACTGCGATAAATCTTCGCTGCCTGCTGAGGATTTCGATCCCGATTACATGACAATATTCAAGAAAATACTCAAGGAGTTTATAATCCACATTGATGAGAAGGGCTGGAAGAACGTAAAATTCCAATTCTTCTTCAACAACAAGTATTACTACAAGGATCCGAACTTCGCCGAAAACGTAACCGAGAACACCAGCGGTACATCGTGGTGGCTGCTCGACGAGCCCTTCTTCAGGGATGACTGGCATGCATTGAACTTCTACGGTTCAATGCTGAGGGAAGTGCAGGAAGAGCTCAAGAGCGGATATAACGTAGTGTTCAGGGCGGATCTGTCCTTCTATTACCTGCAGTCCTATTATCTCGACGGGCTTCTTGACCTCAGCTGCACCAGCGCCGGCGTGCCCACGCGCCAGGCCGATTACATCAGGTACAGGAAGGAATACTTCAACGAAGAAGTCTGGACATATTGCGGCATGAGCGAACCCGACGCAAGCAACATGGTCAATAACTACGCAACGCCCATGACAGCATACCTCAAGGGCTGCACGGGATACCTGCCGTGGAACTGCTATGGCAGCTATGAAAACTACGAAAAGCCGTCAAGCATCGCTCTCATCTATCCCGCAGGAAGAGCAGGCTCCTATCTGCCCAACGTCAGCTTCAGGCTGAAGATGGCAAGAAGAGCTGTCCAGGATATTGAATACCTGTGCCTGCTCCAGAAAAAATACGGCTATGACAATGAGCAGATTGAATCCATAGTTGGCGATCTTATGAAGGCAAGCGCCGGTGATAATTATGAATCATGGTGGACAGCCCGCGGAAAAATGAGGTATGCAGACACCGTCAAGCTCCGCGAACTTGTTGTAAAGCTTCTGGAGAAATAAACCAATTAATGACAGCTTAATGGGATGGCCGGCTTAGATTGAAATGACTGTTAAAAGGACATAAGCTTTAACAAAATAATACAAGCTTAATACAATAAGGCACGCTTTAAGTAATAAAAGTAATAAAATTCGTTGTGCTTAAAATGATATGTAAAACATTAAGGGTGTATTCAAAACCGGCCGTCATAACAGGCCAGTGAATACACCCTCTTTTGTCCCTTGTTAAAGAGTCCTGGTGCGCTCCTTCCAGGTGCCCTCATGACTCTCACGAACTGTCCGGTGCCCGATTGCCGACGCATTTATATGAATGTACATGTATCAAATGGGCATGCTTCAAATCCGCGTCTGTGCCAGGTGATTCAGAAATGGGACAAGAGAACCGTCCCCGTGTCCCAAGAGTCAGAAGTGGGACAAGAGAACCGTCCCCGTGTCCCAAGAGAACCGTCCCCGTGTCCCAGGTCCCCGTGTCCCGGCCGAACAGTTCCGCGGCTGCCCGGCAAAATGCATTCCACGCCGCGGGGACGATTTCTTCCCCACAGCTTATGAATACCCTGTCCTGGAAATATACATTTATGTATCGCCCGTCAGTATCCGCAGGGCAAGCGTCAAAACTTAAGGAGCCTTTGCGCCCGGACAGCCTGCTGCGGGAGAATAACCTGCTTTCATACAGGTCATGGATAAAATCGATCAGTTCATTTTCGGTAAGCTCCTTTTCAATCACTATCGGCGAAGAGCAGCCGGGCTTGCGGTATTTGCATTCTGCGGCGCGCCGATTAATGTCAAATGTGACATGAAATGACGGCCCAACGCCTGCTTCAATCCTTTGCAGTTCTCTGCCGTTCAGCCCTTCGAGCTGATAACGGATCAGCTTCCAGTACATCAGCTTGTCTTCAAATTTCATTGTATTTGCCGGGCTTGTTGAAGGCAGCGTGCAAAATTTCAAACCACCCACGGGGATGTTTTTCCTGACATGCCTGTTAAACAGCAATCTCGCCGGTTCGCCGTTAAAATACACCCGTTCAATGCCCGTAAACCTTTTAAACAGGTATTCAAAATCATTGGGCACGGGGTTCCTGATGTTGGCATCGGAGCTTCCTTCCCTTTCGCAGGCCCTGAGCACGTCCCACAGCGCTATCCTGTGCTCAAGGAGAAATTTCTTGCGCTCTTCGTAATTCTCGACGGGAACGCTGTCAAACAATGAATAAACGATTTTCCAGAATGAATTTTGCTTATGCCCGTAATACTGCTGTTTTCGCAAGGATTCAACGCCTGGCATTGTGCCCAGTATCATAACCCTGCAGCGTTCGTCTATTACAGGATCAAAGGAGTAAATCTTTGTATCCATCTCAATTTTGGCGAACCGTCCCCCTATCCAAGCCTTTTTTCTATCAAGCACGCCAGTTCCTTTGCCCTTGCTTCAATATGCGCCGGATCTTTTCCTTCTATCATTACCCTGATTAAAGGCTCGGTGCCGGAGGGCCTGATAAGCACCCTGCCTTCTCCCCTGAACTCTTCCTCGAGCTTTCGGCACTGCTCTGCAATGACCTCGTCCTCGAGGTAGTGTTTCTTTTTGTCATTGTCGACGCGGGCATTTATCAGGACCTGGGGCAGTAAAGTCATTACGGAGGCAAGTTCCTTCAGCGTGCTCCCGGTTTTCTTCATGATCTGGAGAAGCTGAAGCGCCGTGACGAGGCCGTCACCGGTTGTGTTATGTTTGAGGTTTATCAGGTGGCCGGAATTTTCTCCTCCGAACTCATATCCTTCCTCAAGCATCTTTTCAAGAACATACCTGTCTCCGACGCGCGTTTTTACAAGCTCAATTCCGTGTTCCTGAGCCATTATGTCAAGCCCGAGGTTGCTCATAACCGTGGTTACAATGGTGTTTTTGACTAATTTGCCCTCTTTCTTCAATTGCAGGCCAATAATCGCCATCAGTTTGTCCCCGTCCATGGGTTCCCCCGTGTGGTCCACGGCAATAAGCCTGTCGGCGTCCCCGTCAAAGGCAAGGCCGACATCTGCCCCGGATTGCACGGCAAAAGCCGATATGTTTTCGATATGGGTTGACCCGCACCGGTCGTTTATATTCTTCCCGTCGGGCTCGCACGCACACGTATATACCTCGGCTCCGAGCGAGGAAAATAATTTGGGCGCCACTCGGTAAGCAGCCCCATTAGCGCAGTCAACAGCAATTTTCATTCCTGAAAAATCCACGTCGGTAATTTCCCTGAGGAAATCGACATAGTCCTCATCGGTGCTTTGATTCACGATTTTAAACCCGATATTGTGGCCGTGCGTTCTTGGTAAAACGGTATCATTATCGAGCGCAATTGCCTCAATTTTGTCCTCGATTGCGTCGGGAAGCTTATAGCCCCTGTCATCAAAAAACTTTATGCCGTTGAATTCAAATGAGTTGTGAGACGCCGATATGACGACACCTGCGTCAGCGCCGTACTTCCTCGTGAGATAGGCGACTGCCGGCGTAGGTATTATGCCAAGGCAAACCGCCACCGCCCCGACCGAGCAGATTCCTGCCACCATTGCGGCTTCGAGCATGTCTTTCGAAACTCTTGTATCGGTGCCGACCAGTATCCTGGGAGTGCGCCTTTTTTCAGCGGCCAGGACCCACGCTCCGGCCTGGCCCAATTTGAAAGCGAGATCCGCTGTTAATTCAAGATTTGCCACTCCTCTTACTCCGTCAGTTCCAAAAAGTCTACCCATAGGTACCCCCTGTATGTACAAATCCAAAAAATATTGGTTGCGGCAGATAAGGTGCCAGGTTATAGAATATGTTGGCGCAGTATATTTGGGTGCAGCAATTGTCTGAAAATTAACCTGTCTGGCTTTCATAACCGTTTACCTGAAGCATATCGATTGTCTGATTTTATTTCCGCCTTATTCCGTTTTATCCGTTCCTTCGGGCGCGGGAGTCTCCCTTATGGTGTTCCTTTCCTCTATGATCACGTCTATACTGTATTTTCTGTCCAGTTTAACTCCTTCGGGCAGGTCAACGCTCAGAGGAAGCGTATGGAATCCTTTTTCAAGCCCTTTCACATCAATTCTGGGATTAAGTTCGCTTTGCGTCAGTTTGTCAATAAGCTCCTTTTCGCCCCTGACCACGATAATAATCCTCGGCGTGGTAATATAATAGTCAAGGGAATTATCCGACTTCATGTTCAAAATGGCGATATCCTCGCTGGTAAAAACAATGGTCTTTTCTTCGAGAGCTTCAATGTCAACATTAACCTTGACTTCCCCTGGAGAATTGTAAAGGTTCACACCCTGCGGAAGCACTATGTTTTTATTGACTGAAAAGCTTTCGTCGGCCTTGCTGATGTCAACGGGCTCGGTGGAGAGCTTTTCGGTAGCGGCAAGAACCGTGGAATTGCCCGTTATCAGGACTTTTTCAGGGGTAACGCTGACAGCCCTGACCATATAATTGTCAGCCGGCGTTCCTTTTACCTCGGGAACAACGTCAACTTCCTTTGCCACCCTGATTGTAACATCGGCATAAAAGTTACCTACTACTCCCTTGATTTCTACACCCTGCTTGTTCAATGGAGTGCACGGAACCTTCCTGAAGGTCGTATCCCTGTCCAGGTTCTCATATTTGACAGTACACCGGATTTGCTCCACCTGGTTTATTACCGACTCAAATCCTTCAACCGCTATGGCTTTCGGCGTGACTTCAACGGAAATTATCCTGTATTTATCTTTCAGGCTGCCACTTCTCACAACCTGCACATTTACATTCCTTTTACCCAGTTTCTCAAGATCGAGCTTCTTTACCTGGGGAGAAATGCTGATGATTTCTATATTCTCTTTGCCTATATATTTGGGTCCTATTATGGGCACAAGATTGTTGTCCACGCTGTCTATCTGGCCGAGGTCAAGAATCGCTGGCTGAAAGGAATTTTCACTGATGTTCTGAAGTTGCAGCTGCCTTCCCTTGACAGTAACAATCACATTTTCATAATCACGGTCTCTAAGGGAAATGCCTTTTTGCTTCAGAATATCTTCATTGACATACCTGAGCGGAACAGAAACCACCTTCGTAGTAATCGGGTTATTTACATTAACAACATAGATCCATAAAAGAACGGCAAAAAAAACCGACAGGACCTTCAAGCTGAGGTCCTTCCCGAAGAATTTTCTCGCGAAAAATTTACGTATTTGGAAGAGTTTGTTCATTTAGATTTCACCTTCCACAGGGCGAGCTTCTTGTTGGTCTGTCCCTTCTCAAGCAAATTCTTGTTCAGCGCCTTCCTGAGAGTATCAGGCGTAAGATTTCTCGTGAGTCCACCGTTTAACGCAAAAGATATTTTGCCTGTTTCTTCTGAAACAACAACTGCTATCGAATCGGATACCTCGGTAATTCCAAGGGCTGCTCTGTGCCTTGTTCCCAGTTCCTTGCTCAGATTGGGATTGTCTGTTAACGGAAGGAAACACGCGGCAGCGGCAATTTTATTCCCGCGTATGACAACGGCGCCGTCATGCAGCGGGGTGTTGGGGGTGAAAATATTTATGAGAAGCTCGGCGGAAATGTCTGAATCAATTTTTATTCCCGTGTTTATGATTTCACCCAGCCTGGTTTTCCTCTCTATGACTATTAAAGCTCCAGTATAGCTTTTGGCCAGTTCCGTGGAAGCTTTCACAATATCTTCCACCGTGGCGGCTATCTGAACTGTAGTGCTTTCTTCATCAAAGCTGAAAAAGTCCTTGAATTTGCTCCTGCCTATCTGTTCAAGGGCTCTCCTGAGTTCAGGCTGAAACAGAACGACAAGCGCAAAGGTTATGTACTGAAAAGTAGCATTAAGCAAATATGCGATAGTTTTGAGCTCTAGCAACCTGCTGACCTGGGCCGCAATTAAAAGAACTATGATTCCCTTGACAAGCTGCATCGCCCTCGTTTCCCTGACGAGCACAATGAGCTTGTAAACCACATAGGAAACAATGCTCAGATCAATTACGGTTCTGATTATTTCAAGGGGATTTCGCAGGTTGAAGTCGCCTATTATGGTGTATAACAAATCTTTTAAATTAAAATTTATCTCCCCGAAATAATTAAAATTGTTAAAAAAATCCAAACAACCTCACACCCTGTAAAACAACTACTTGACAATACTGCCATCAAAGCGTCTGTTCAATTAACAACATCTATATCATTTAAATCGGAATCGGTAAAAAATTATTAACACGTATCCTTAATTATACCCTTTTTCAAGCAAGATGTAAGCAGGTTTTCGCAGATTGTAACAATTCTGCAACAAATTCTCTTCCTTATATCACCATACATTTCCAAGGTATACATACTTCAAATATTTCTGCGCAATCTTTCTTGCATTTTCAAGGGTACTTCGCGGTGTAGGGGGCCGGTCAAGCATCCTGTAATTTGGAAAGAATCTTGAAAGGTGCAGCGGAATCTCCTCTGACAATCCCGAAATCCACCGGCACATTTCCTCAATTTCTTCCAAGGAATCATTCAGGCCCGGTATTACGAGAGTGGTCAGTTCAACATGCACCCCGGCTTTCACGCATTTCTCGACGGTGGCATTTACACTTTCCAGTTTTCCTCCGCATATTTTGCTGTAAAACGATAATGTGTAAGCCTTGACGTCAATATTCATTGCATCAGTGTAAGGAAGCAGCTGCTCCAGCGGTTCAGGCGAAATATAGCCGTTGGTTACAAGCACGTTCAAAAGCCCTTTTTCCCTGGCGAGCCTTGCGCAGTCATAAACATATTCGTACCAGATGGACGGCTCATTGTATGTGTAGGCTATACCAATGTTGCCTGAGGCCTTGAGTTCCAGCGCCTTGCTGACAAGACCCTGCGGGGTGACATAAAGAGTTTCCGGCTGGTCGTGGGCTATGCTCCAGTTTTGGCAAAAAGAACACTTGAAATTGCAGCCGAAAGTACCCACGGAAAAAATCATGCTGCCGGGGTAAAAGCGGTACAGAGGCTTCTTTTCAATGGGATCAAGCGCCATTGAGGTTATTTCTCCGTAATTGAGCGTATAAAGCTCGCCCCCGATGTTCTGACGCGCACGGCATATGCCCGTGCTGCCGTCCCT
This sequence comes from Bacillota bacterium, assembly GCA_023623175.1. Taxonomy (GTDB): domain Bacteria; phylum Bacillota; class Clostridia; order Acetivibrionales; family JAMNXU01; genus JAMNXU01. The sequence goes on along the minus strand of JAMNXU010000007.1, from coordinate 27,068 downwards.
TATCACGCAGTGATGAGGGCAAAGAAAACATTGCACCCTGGAATCTTCCAATTTGTTAAAATATTTCGCAAGTTTCTTTTCCACCTCTTTAACCTCCTATGTGTGCCTTACCACCTCAAAGCGCAGCATCTCGAAATCTTCATCGGCTCTTATCCCTGCTTTCTGAAGCGCGATGGAAACCTGCTTTTCCGGGGTGTCCACACCTTCAAGGTTCGGAAGCAGCAATCCCGTTCTCCAGCCTTTTTTAACAATAACACCGTATCTTACAACATCCAGCTCATCGATTGACTTGATCGGCTCCGGTTCAGAAAGTACATCGACTGAATAAACGAGGTCTCCAAGTTCCCACTCTTCCACGGGATCAAACCTCGGGTCGCGGGTCCCGGAACTTATTGCGTTATGGATTATTTCCTGTGCAATATTGTCCTTCGTAGGTTCGGTGGTCCCTATGCAGCCCCGCAGCATGCCGTATTTTTTTATCGAAACAAAAACACCCGCCCTGTTTTCGAGCATCTCCCGAGGCAGATTGTCGGGCACAGGCAGTATTTTTCCATGCCTGACATAATGCTCAAGGGATGCCCGGGCCAGCTTCACATAAGGGTCCTCTTGTTCGCGGATATCGGACAGGCGCTTTTTCCTTTTTTCATGGAAGCTTTCAATGACGCTGGATCCTGACGGTTTGCCGCGATTGATTCTAGCGATGGCGTAGCCGACTCCAAAAGGCCCTTCATGGGAATAGACTTCCGTCTCAATCTCAAAGCCCTCATAGGCTCCGAACATTATTATAAAAGATCGCCGGCCGCATTCAGCGGCTTCTTCGCAAAAACCTTCGTCAAATTCCAGGATCCGCTCAACATCCCCTGCCCTTACGCTTTCAATAAGCAATTTGTCAAACTGGACGCCTTTTTTGCTGAATCCGTAGGGTCCGTCTTCCTCCAGACGATGAGAAAGGTCTCCGCTCGCTATGAATACCACACTTTCGTCGGTTTTTTCCACCGCCTGTTCAATAGCCATGCCGAACCGGTAAAGATCCGTCACGGGCAGAAAGGATGTGGCAATATGAACGAGCTTAAATCCGCGGTATTTTTCCACAATAAAATACAGCGGCACCAGCGCGCCGTGATCCAGGCCCTGGGAAACGCCAAGCCTTTTGGCGACAGCCTTTTCCAGCCCACCGCAGGGAATGCCCATGGCGGCAGCTTTTTCAATTATAAGTTGAGTTAATTCCATGTTGTTTTCAAATTCGAAACTGACTCCGGGCGCCCTGAACATGGAAAAGTTCCCTGAAAGGCTGCCGGACGTGGAAATGTAAATATAATCCCGGAAAACAGGCCCGTGGGGAGTAGTAATAATAATGGTATCCGGCCTGAGCCGGGCAATTTCATCAGCCGCCCTTTGCATGGCCCTGATAGTCTCCGAAGCGCCCTTCTCCTCTCCCCTTCCAATTTCGGGAACAATGATCGGCGGATGAGGCATGATATAGGAACATTCTATCCTGCCCACGATTTCAACCTCCCCTGACTATGGATATTCCCACCGTGGCAAAAGATGTCAGCAAAAACAAAGCCGCCAGTATAAGTGCAATCCATTTTACAATGTACTTCCTCATTTGAATGTTCTTTTTCAATTTATTCACTCCTCAATAGTATTCTCGGGAATTATATATCTAATCATAATGTTACATTAATATTACAAAATTGTTAACAAACTGTTAACTTTGCGGCCCAAGGCAAAAAATTCAAAGCCTATAGTGTATAATGAATATGATTTTTTTTGCATTTTGTTCCTCTTTACTAATGCAATTATATTATATCATTTAAATCAGCACCTGCTTTAACGGAATCATTCATTTGGATTATCGGGTGCTTTTTTTTCTGCATTTTTGAGACTCCCGTCATTTTTTCGAAGCTTCCGGTATCTAAAAATACGCCTGTTTTTTTGAACTTTAAATATTGAAAATTCGGGCATGTATGCTAATATAGTATAATGTGATTTTTAAAAACACACGAAATTTTCAGGCAAAGGAAGATGCTGACCATGATAGACGGAAAACTGGCTGTCGCAATCGTTGGCTGCGGAGGCATGGGAGGCGGACATGCAATTGCCATAGCCAGCGGAACAGGTAACGCTGTTTGGAATACGAATGCAGTAACCGGCACTGCTTTTGAAGGCAAAATGAATTCCGATATTTCAAAGAAGCTGACTCTTGCCGGCGTTTATGATATTGACCCTGCAAGGCAGAAATGGGCCGCAGATCGCGGAATGTACAACTATGAAAGCTATGAAGCCATTCTTGCCGATGACAGGGTCGACATAGTGCTCATTGCAACGCCCAATCATTTGCATCGTGATGAAGCCATAGCTGCCATGCGGGCGGGCAAGCACGTTTTGTGCGAAAAGCCCGTCACTCCCACGAGCCGTGAGCTTGTGGAAATTCTCCAGGTCTCCAGGGAGACCGGCAAGGTTTTCTATCCGCGCCAGAACCGCAGATGGGACAAGGACTTCCTCATCATAAAGAAGATATATGACGAAAATATGCTCGGAAAAGTGTTTCATATAGAAAGCCGTGTTCACGGTTCCCGCGGTATTCCCGGCGACTGGAGAGGCAAGAAGGAATACGGCGGCGGCATGATGCTGGACTGGGGAGTTCATCTTTTGGACCGCCTGCTAATCATGATTCCAGAAAAGGTAAAAAAGGTATTCTGCACGCTCACCCATGTCACCAATGATGAAGTGGATGACGGCTTCAAAATGCACATGACGTTTGAAAGCGGTCTTACGGCTTACGTGGAGGTTGGCACATGCCATTTCATATCCCTCCCGCTGTGGTATATGACCGGTGATCATGGTTCGGCAGTAATCCATGACTGGTCCTGCAGAGGCGAGATAGCCCGCCTGAAAAGCTGGGAAGACAAGGACGCAACGCCTATTTTGGCAGGCGCCGGCCTTACAAAGACCATGGCGCCCCGCGGGGAAAACTCGATAGAAACCCTGCCGCTTCCTGATGTGGATTTTGACAGGAACGAGCTGTACAGCAACTTAGTTGATACAATCAACGGAACGGCAAAACAGATAGTTACCGGCGAAGAAGCTCTCCGCGTTCTCAAGCTGATGGAAGCTGCCTTTGAATCCGCCGCGAAAGGCGTTGTGGTGGATTTTGAGTAGGCATCCACGAACCTTTATATAAGTTTAATAACCGGATATTAAGTGTAATAGCCGGATATTCAGTTGGTAAGAGCAAGGTTTTGTTTATTAAAAAAAGGGGCAGTCCCGCTATCGGGATTTGCCCTTTAATTCAATTTATTTAAGTTCCTTTGTTTGTCAGGTTAAGAATAAAACTCCTTATAGCTTTGGCATTAATCAACGCTTGCTGCATATCTCGTTCGTCAAGCATCAAACCTGTAGTTTGCATATATATTATACCACAAAATTCAACTTTTTTACAGACTGTAAAACCATCATTTTCCGATGACGCCCGCATGTACAAGGGTTCCAGCCGCTTATAAGCTCCCTTGCCGACAAAATTACCGAGGTGCTCGAAAACAGAAAATCAGACATATTATCGCTGAATATTTCAGGCATCAGCCATGACATGGATAAACTAGGATACCTTCGTCGAAAAACACGATGATGTTTACAAACCTGCTTTCCATATATTTATCGGCGATGAGCTTAGGCACTTTGAATCATTATTCGACAGGCATGAAATGGCTTCGATAGTAGAAAAGCTCGTCATAACTTGAACTCGTTTTTTAAAATTCCTCGTTTTTTAAAAATTCCGATGCCAGATAACTGAAGGGTCAATGTGTCTGATATCAGGAGAACAGGTTCTCGCCATTACTCCGGCCAGTTCTTCAGTCATCTCTCTTATCTTGTTTTTTACACCCTCTGCACCCTTCTCACGCAAAGGATCCATGATTACTCTGCCGACGGATACAGCATCAGCTCCCAGTGCCAAAGCTTTAAAGACATCCATGCCACTTGACACTCCGCAATCAACAAAGATTGGTATCCTTTTATTAATCAACTTTGCTATCTTCGGCAGTATCAGCAATGGCGGCACTGCATAATTCATGATTCCACCATGGTGCGAAACCACTATACCCCTGACACCGGCTTCAAGGCATTTATATGCATCCTGCTCGCTCAGCACCCCTTTTATTATAAACGGAAGCTTCGTTGCCCTTACAAAGCCCTTTATCTCTTCAAGGGATTTTGGAGCCATTTTCATCCCAAGAACAACATCATACTGCCCATTTCCCCCAAACGAGTGATCCAGATCCATCCCGACCGCCATTACTCCGCATCGCTCTGCATGCTCAATCCGATGAAAGATATAGTCATTGTCAGCATAAGACTTAATTATCTTAATTGTCCGTACCCCTGTAGCCGTTATCGCTTCGAGCTCCGCTTCATACCCCATACCTGCCCAGTTCACTGCATTCGCTGCATGAGCTCCCTTTGCCATTTCCACCATGCCGTTTTCATGTACATTGTTCAAATGAGACAGCGCAGCCATCATTATCGGGGTATCAAACACTTCACCGTATAATTCAAGCCTGGTTGAAGGTATAACCGAATCTATGTGTCTCATTTCAACAAGTAATGAATCAAAATAATCCCGTGTTATCTCATTTGAATCCCATTTATTACCCATATGCAAAACTCCTTCCAAAACACAGGGCCGGCACCTGCATTTTATTATCGTGTTATCGTTTTTTATTCTAACATACTATAAAAATGCCATTAAGGTTGACAAGCGCGTTGTCTCGCTGTCATCGGGCTTAATTAATTCTCCTGTACGTTCGAGATATTCCAGTACCGCAAAAATAATTCCTCCTGCGTGATTTGCCGCTTTAAAATACAATTCGTTTTCCGATACCGATGACGGTGCGAAATTCCTCCACAGTTTAATAAAATCATTGATTACTTCGTCGAAAAGTTCATATCCTGCTTCATTCAATACATCATCTATTATTTCGTTCAGTTTCCTGAACTCTTCTTTCTTAAGCACCGGTATCAGAATTTCAAGTTGATTATCTTTCTTGGCGACAAATGCCTTTTTAATAAGCCTGCTTATTATTACCTTGTCATAATCGTCCGCATCCTGATTATTTTCAATAATATTAACAACCCGGTACATATCCATTACATCCTGTACATCAAAATCACGGAAATTCAGTCCCGACCACCAGGTGTCAGCCTGCCAGCCATAAAAGCTTTCACTGTCCCTTATTTTTATCCCCCGGCTTTCATATTTCTTAGTAATATCCGCAGGCAGTTTGCCTGGTGTACCATGCTTTTTGCCTGGTATATCATCTGAATCCAAACCGGCTGAAACAATGTATTTCCCTCCGTCCCGACGTTCTTCGGGACTGTATTTTTCAAAATAACCGGATTTAAATAATGCCTTACTTAGCATATATGGTATAAAAACCCATTTTTGAAAATTATCATTTAAGCCACTTCCGATGTATCCGACAGCTTTTATTTTGTTAAAATGTTTTTCGAACTCGCCGCAATACTTTTCTGCAACTTCGGGAGCTTTTTTATAGCAGTATTCCACTTCTGCCGCCCTGCTTTCCGGGGAGTCAATCACAAAATTCGTCTGAAACCTTCCCCCGGACAACTTATTCATCAACCCTGCATAGACCAGCAAATTAACTCCTTCTTCCACGAATACTGCCGCCGTGCATATTTGATGCGCAATCTCCTCAATGGTTACAGGCTGTTTATAGGCTGCATACGCAATATTCTGCATGAGGCTTGATTTAAAATATGACTGTGGCTCGCCGTTGGGACCCTGCTTGCCCATACAACCGCACCACATTCTGATCGGCTTGAACCCCAGGTTTTTTTCTGCCATTTCAATCCCCTCCCTGATTTTCTTTCTTGACTCCGATAAAAGCCATTTAACCGTTCCTTCAGGCAGGTTTAGTTTTTGCGCGATGTCTTTTACCTTCAGTCCATCATAATAAAACATAACCGTGGCTTCCCGGCATGCCCGCGACAAATAGGCCGTTTCTTTATAAATCTCATGTGCAGTTTCATCAGAGATGAATACATCTTCCGGTGTGTTAATGTCATCAGGCATGTTATAATCATCAAGGCTGGAGGAATTCCAGTGACGCTTGTTTTTGACAATGTAATTCCGCCATGTGTAGTGGCACATTGTATTGATCCATGCATCGAAATTATGTATCTTCCTGCCGGAACGAACGGATTTTATAACTGCAGTTAATATTTCCTGTGCCAAATCCTCAGCATCAAAAATATTGTTGGTTTTGTTGCGCGCAAAACCGAATATTTTGTTTGCATAGGTTGCTGCAATTTCGTGTTCGGTCATTTTTATTCTCCTTGGAAACCGGTTTCACTTTTATTGTATATCAATAATTTAAACGGTTGGCAGTTAATGCCGAAATTCCATGTATTTTTTTGTTAATATTGCTGTAAATCTTTAGGTTGTCCGAAAATGTTGAATTTCGTATAATTAAAATGTTAACATGTAGCAATTTGATTATATTCCGCATCCAATTACTACGGAATTATTGCCGGACTGTGAATTGCCTTTAAACGGAGGTCTGTATTGTGAAAAGCCGTTTTTTCATAATAGTGAAGAGCATTTTTACAATTATCCTTATGCTTTTTATTATTATAACCCCGGGATGCGGCAAATCCGACCGTGAAAAGGCCTATGAGGATCCCTGGGACGTCCGTCCCGGGAAAATAGTGCCCCTTACCATTGCCATTCCCACATCAATAAGCGATAAATACGACATTGAAGATCCCCTTTACGCTTCCCGCCTGAGGAAAGTAGCCGGCGAACTGGAAAAGAGAAGTAAAAAATTTTATGTTAATTTCATTCATGCAGTAAATCCTGCCTCTAAGTTTTACTTCTCCAATCTGAAAGTGGACGCTGCTTTTATTAATACCCATCAGCTGTATTCATCACCTTATCCGTTCCGGGATTTAGAGAGCATGAATAGTTCAAATATTAAAGACATAACAAATGAATTCATGGAATACGCACCGGAGTATTTTGCAAAATTCACCCCCGGTGATTTAATTCCGGTTACTGTAAGCAAGCGAATATTTGCCATTCCTTCCCATCACTTTCCCGGTACAAGGAGGGTATGCGCATTCATTCGGGAGGATTTGGCTGAAAAATACAATGTGACCGGGTTCAGGGGATGGGAAGATTATGAAAAATTCCTCTCCCAAATTGCAAAAAATGAACCGAATCTGAATCCTGTCGTCATTTACGCTTCCACATGCGAACTCTTTGCGGAAGAGATGGGGTATACCATTTATCAAAAAAATCTTGTGTATAAAAATGATGACAAGAACAGAAAGCTCCTTTCCTTTTATGAAACGCCCGAATACCTGAAAGTTCTCGAAAGATTGGCCAGCTGGGCAAGCAAGGAATTGGTGAGGTTAGTGAAAACTCCTCAACTTGCAAATCCGGACACTGGAAATTATTCCTACTATCCATTTGGTATGTTCTCATTTGAGAAACCGTTTATGGAAAAGGAAATAACCAATGGAAGTATTGCTTCTTTCCTTGCCATGAGCCCTTTCGGTGATTATCTTGATGATGCCCTGGCCAGGTACGGACGTATTGATTTAAAATACCGGCAGGTGGAAATACTTCCCCATGTCTTAACCGAAAGAATCGTTGATCCCGGCAACATTGTTGTTTTCAACAAGTATTCGCCCAATGTGAAACATGCCATATCTTTTATCAACTGGTTGATGACGGATGCCGAAGCATACCGCCTCATGCTATACGGGATTGAAGGAGAGGACTATAAAATAAATGATAAGGGGCTGCCGGAACCCATCGCTCCGGAAAGCAGGACCGTGCAGGATGCCTTTTATTACTGGCAAACGAAATGGTTCCTGTATGATTATGATAATGACGAATACTTGTCTGAAGATAAAAAAAAGGAACAGTTGAAGCTTGTTAATCAAAAAACAGAATATAAACAACATCATGGTATTATCGAATCTCTTGCAATGTATCACAGGAATTTATCCGATAGTTATCTCCAAAGAACAGATTTTCTGACTCATGCAGAAAGATTTTTGCTGGCAGGAATGTACTCACTCCGGGAAGCAATTGACAGGATACTGGAAGAAAGGGAATATTCAACAAAATATAGTGATAGTATGTCACCGGAAGATATTGCACGGATACAGAAGTCTGAACTGGAACGACAACAGAGGCTGAAAGATTGGGACTGGAAGAAGCAGAGTATAGATCCAGACGGTTAGAATTTCACGGGTATGGTTTAGAGCAGTAAAAGCCTATGGAAGGGTATTTATTATTATATGGTAGACTTATACTGCAAGTTCAGCTGCAAAGGCTGAACTTGTTTTTTCATCATGATTCTTACATGTTCAAAACATAAGCGCATCCGAAAATTCAACTTGTAGTTGAATTACCGCTATTTAACTCAATATGGGACACAGGGACGGTTCTCTTGTCCCACAGGTGGGACATGGGGACGGTTCTCTTGTCCCATCAGCAAGAAATAACTTATTTCTCAACTCCCGGCACACAAAATCAACACTTTCCTGCTGTATCACAGTGTCATCCACGCTCAGGTCAGATATTTGAAAAGATGTCATAATCTCCATCGATTGATTCAATTTGCCTTCTCCTGCACCACCTCTTATACGTGTTGTGAGTAATGCTCCAGACAAACGCATCAAGATTTTGAATGATATCGCCCTTATAGATCGATAACAGGCATTGGTATGTGATTTGCTGTTCTCCTTTGTTTTTATGAAAGAGCTTACACAAATAAAGTAGTAGCATTACGGACTGGAAAGATAAGTTATCAGTCATTTTTTAAAATCAGTCCTGTGCTTCCCGAAATTCCAAACTGTACGACGTGATTTTGATAATAGTACAAAATATTCGCACGAAAATAATAATATTATTGCACGTATTCGCACGATGATATATGATAAAATAGCCGAATTTATGTTAAAATAATAAATAAAAATATTGCAACTTATGGAAATATTGCAAATTGGGGTGATTTCTCATGAGTAAAGTCATTACCGCCACTGAATTAAAGCAAAATCTTGGAAAGTACCTTGATTATGTCATCAATAATGGCGACGATGTTGTTATAACCAAAAACGGGAAAAAAGCCGTAAGGTTGACTCCATATATTACCAATATCGACCGATATTTTACAGTCAAAGAAAAGGCTCTCGACTACCAGTACGGCGGCAGGAAAGTATCCTATGAAGAATTCATGGAGATTTATACAAAAAGTGAACTGAGGATGGAGTATATAAATGGCGAGATCATAATCATGGAATCACCGAGTATTTCTCACCAGGAGATATCAGGTAACCTGCATATTGCGTTTAAAACATATTTGAAAGGCAAAAAATGCAAGGTTTATTATGCTCCCTTTGATGTTCACTTTTATAAAAAGGATATTAAAGAACCCGATGTTATGCAGCCGGATCTTTTAATTGCATGTGATGTTGAAGAAAAGGTCAATGAAAGAGGACGCTATATGGGAACTCCTTCCCTGGTTGTTGAAATTCTCTCACCGGGCACAAGGTCGAGAGACATGGTCGATAAGCTGAATACTTACATGCTTTCAGGAGTCATGGAATTCTGGGTTGTTGATCCCGATAAAAAGACTGTTTTTGTTTACAGTTTCAAAGATTTTGAAATTGATGAGTATCTGTTTTACAGGCAGGGGGAATCGGTAAAATCCTTCATTTTCGAAGGCCTTGAAGTGAATGTGGACGAGATATTTGAATACTGAGCATGATTATTTTTCAATAAGTTCATACGGCCTTGCCGAGTTGTCATATTAACTTGTAGGAGAAGTTATTACTACCTTACCGGAGATGTTATACAACCTTTTCAGAGTTGTCATACTGCCTAACCGGACTTTATCTCCTGTCAGAACCGGTTTTTCCATCCCGATTTAAAGTCAACGGCTTCTGGCTTCAAACCACTGAGTTCCGGCATATAGCTGATACTTTTTTCTAATAATTTGAATAATTTCTGTGGCGGGACACGGGGACGGTTCTCTTGTCCCTGGTTGGGACACGGGGACGGTTCTCTTGTCCCAATGTTCAGGCTGGGATACAGGGATGGTTCTTCTTTCCCAGTGTTCCGGCTAAGATACAGGGAAGGTTCTTTTGTCCCAGTGTTCTGACTTGGATATAGGGATAGTTCTTCTGTCCCGGTGTTTTGGCTTAGAAACAAAGTTTGTTCTTTTGTCCCGGAACGATTATCCTGTTCCAAAGTAAGTGAGACCCGGGGGCTGTACTCCTGTCCCCCGGGCAGAGATACGGGAACACAATTTCAAAATTCACCATAGCTACCAGACCTGTTAAAATATATTTCATTTCGGGCCATCTACCCAAAGCTGTTACCGAAACACCATAGCAAAATCCCTCAAGGCAGCTTGTAATACCAGTTCCAGTCCCCATGGTAAATCATTCTTTTGCTCATTCCGCCGTCAACAACAATCGTTTCCCCCGTTATGAAATCCTGCTCGCACAGGAAAAGGACCATGTTCGATATGTCTTTCGGTGTTCCCACTTTTCCCGCGGGGATAGCTGCCTGATCTTCACGGCTGAAATCCTGCCGCTCCGAAACATTGATCCAGCCCGGCGCAATGCAGTTAACAAGAACATGCGGAGCCAGAGAAATGGCAAGGGCGTGGGTCAAGGCTACAATACCGCCCTTTGCACTGGCATAGGCTTCAGAATCGGGTTCCGACTGAAATGCCCGCGTCGACGCGATATTTATAATCCTTCCTTTATTTTTTATTAATTCATCCCTGCACAGGCGGCTCAATTCATAAGGCGCTTTCAGTCCTACGGACAAAATATAGTCAAATTCTTCGTAAGATATGGAAGATAAAATTCCCCTGCTGCCACGACACGCATTATTGACCAGCACATCAATGCGATGCATTTTTCCCATCGCAAACTCAACGAAACGTTTCAGCGTTGACGGGTCGGCAACATCCCCGTAAAAATAAAACAGGTTCGAATGTTCTTTCACAAACTCGGCTGACCTTTCTTCATCTATGTCTATAAAACACACTTTATCCCCTGCCTGCAGGAAATCCAGGCAAATCTGCTTTCCAATACCGTGAGCCCCTCCGGTGACAATAACTCCCCTGTTCATATACATCCTCCTTTTATGTTATGGCATTACTCCCAATTTCACCAATTCCTCTTCCCTGCCGAGGTAATATTCGGCGCCGGCTTTGGCTGCTATATCACCGTCCCCCGTTGCGTCAATGACTATTTTGGCAAATATGTCTTAACGGCCGGATTTGCTCTCTGTAATGACACCCATTATGGTATTTCCGTCCATTATCTCATCACTCGCAAAGGTATACAGTCGAAGCCTGACCCCTGCTTCTTCGAGCATCTCCAGCATGACCGTTTCCAGCAGCTCATGATCAATGGTGTATTTAAGCGATGTGTTCAGTTGTTTTTCTCTCTCCTGTATGTCTGCCGGAGTCGAGCGTTTAACAGCTCTTCAAAAAAAGGCCCGTAAGTATTGCCTGTCCAGTGGCTCATAAGGCCTGTCACGGCAACACCGCCAACTTTGCCGTGTTGCTCAACCAATGTCGTCCTGGCTCCCATCCGCGCTGCATTGACAGCGGCGGCAAACTTTATTTAACTCAGATTCTGTCTTTATTCCTATTTTACTACAATTTTTTTGTACCCTCCTATATTTAGGAAAACCTTTTACTGCTTCACGGCCTTCCATGCAGGACTCATGACAAATGTAACCCTCGTGAATGACCTCCTGCCGGTACCTGTTTCCTTGTCAAAAGGCTCAAAAAAATTATCTGAAAATCCAACGGTTGAAATTTATTAAACGCCTGGAATTCAGTTTATATTATTTTGTACCTGAAATGTGTTAAATGAATAAGTGACGGGTTTGCGGCTAAATGACCTGCATAAAATAATGCAGGATCAATAACAGGGCCAGGAAAACCAGGTTCATCACCGTAAAAACGCCGAGATAAGCTGCATTTTTCCTTCCCTCGGCAGCCCCGTAAAATTTGAAAGAAATAAGGCTTGCCATCGAGGCTATAATTGTTCCCAGTCCGCCCAGATTTGTGCCTACAATCAGCGCGGGCAAATTATCTGTAAATCCCGAAAGCAGAATGGCGCAGGCACATTGCTGATTACCTGGCTTGCAAGTATCGACGTAACCAATTCATTGCCGTTTATGATACTGCGCAGAAAAAGGCTGATCTCCGGTATGTGCTTAATATTGCCGATAAACACAAACAGAAATGTGAAAGTGAGCAGCAGGGCATAATCAGGTTTGCGCAGCACCCGGATGTCCAAAAGTAGCGCCACTGCCAGCGTTACAGCGCCCACTGCATAGACTGAAACCATTCGTGCCACACTTGCGAGCGCAAATAAAAATAACAGGAAATACACAATTGTTTTTCCCTTATCCGCAGGCGTAAGGGCATAATCGGGCTGAGCCGCCACTTTGGCAGATTTCCTGTCGATTAAAGCAATACAGGCCACAAGCAGGGCGACTAATGAAAGCACTGTATAAGGCAGCATCAGCAATATGAAGCGACCCGTGCTCATTCCGCTTAAAGAAAACAGGTACAGATTCTGCGGATTGCCGACCGGTGTAAGCATGCTGCCCAGGTTGGCAGCAATGGTCTGCATTACTATAATCCGTATCATGTAATTTTCGAGCCCCGCCATTACAAGCACGTCTATGGTAAAAGGCACAAAGGCAATGAGTGCGACATCATTGGTTATAAGCATGCTGAATGCGAAGCATAAAAAAACCAGTACTATTGCCAGGCTCCTGGCGTCGCCTGCCCTTTTCAGCATCCTGCTCCCTGTCATGGTAAAGATGCCAAGGCTTCTCAGCCCGGCCATGACAATCATTAAACTCAGCAATATTGTCAATGTGTGAAAGTCTATGTAGCGCAAATATTCGCCGTCAGGGGGCACAAAAATCATGGATGCAAGAGCGAGCAGCAGTGATATGAACATTACCGCTTCTTTCTTTATATAATTCAGTATTGATTTCATCGTCCGTTACCCCTTAGTTGAAAAGCTTTTTCAAAGTATCGTATGTATTAAAAATACTGTCTGAAAATTTATAAGGCAAATACTGCAATAAATCTTACAAGGCGTTTCAAAAAGCTTTAGCCCTTGACCGACATATTTTTTCTTTAGCCGACTTTTTGCAATCATACCTAAAATAGTTTATCACAGTTTTTTCACAATGCCTGATTTAAATTAAAATTTCGGATTCAGAATTGCAACGTATTTTTATGTCTTAAGAATTACAGCGTATTTATATAATTTAATACATTATCACTTTACAACGATAAAGCGATGGTGTATATTTTGATATATATTTTAATCCAGGTTTGTTTAAACTTGTGGAATTACATGCAAATGATGGATGAGGTTGTTTGCTAATGGATATGCTCTGATAAAGGAGATGCGTTTATGATAGCTGTTGTTGACTACGGCGTGGGGAACCTGTTTTCGCTTGTGTCAAGCCTTAAGTTCCTGGGATTTGATTGTGTCGTAACAAATAAAAAGGAAGATCTGTATGCGGCCAAAAAAATTATTCTTCCGGGCGTCGGCGCCTTTGGCGACGCCATGGCAAAGCTGGCTGAAACCGGTCTGGTTGATACTGTTAAAAAGCTGGCCGAAGAAAAGCCGCTGCTTGGCATATGCCTTGGAATGCAGCTTTTGTTTGATAAAAGCTTTGAATTCGGCGAGCATGAGGGTCTTGGGCTTATTCCGGGTATCGTGACGCCACTGGCGGGCGATATAGATCCAAGACTGAAAATACCCCATATGGGATGGAACAGGCTTGAAATTGTCCGAGACGACCCAATATTCAAATATTTCAAAAATGGTGAATCGGTTTATTATGTCCACAGTTATTACTCAAAAAACTGTGATGACAGCATCCTCGGCATTTCGGAATATGATGTTGCCGTTCCCGGGCTGGTGCGCTCCGGCCTCGTTTACGGCACCCAGTTCCACCCTGAAAAGAGTGGAAGCGCCGGGCTTCGCCTACTCAAAGCCTTTTGCGAGATATAAGTGTATTGCGATTATATATTATTTATATTTAACATCAGATTCCGATTATATTAACGTGATTGCAAAATACGGAGGTTCTTATGATTAGTAAAAGAATAATCCCCTGCCTTGATGTAAGAAACGGCAGGGTGGTTAAGGGCATTAATTTTGAAGATATCCGCGACATGGCCGATCCCGTGGAAATGGCGCGCTATTATAATGAAACGGGCGCAGACGAACTTGTATTCTATGACATTACGGCAAGTTACGAGGGCAGGAAGCTTTTTACCGATGTTCTGCGGGCAGTGGCTTCCGAGATTTTTATACCCCTCACCGTGGGAGGTGGCATAAATTCTCTCGAGGATTTCGACACCGTGTTAAAATGCGGAGCTGATAAAGTAAGCGTTAATACCGGGGCAATTAAGAACCCGTCTTTGATAGGCGACGCCGCAAAGCGCTACGGAAGCCAGTGCGTCGTTCTCAGCATGGACGTCAGGCGTGTGAACGGCAAATTTCATGTTTTTGCCAACGGAGGCAGAATTGACACCGGCATTGACGCCATTGAATGGGCAAAACGCGGAGAAGACCTTGGCGCCGGAGAAATAGTGCTAAATTCCATCGACACCGACGGCGTCCGTGGAGGATTTGATCTTCCGATGCTTCGGGCAATCGGTGAAGTTATCACCATACCGCTTATTGCCAGCGGAGGCGCCGGAAAAATGGAAGATTTTTCGGAGCTGTTCAAATATGACAGAATCGACGCGGGTCTTGCAGCCGGTGTGTTTCATACAAAGAAAATTGACATACGCGCCCTCAAGCAGTATCTCCACGATTGCGGCATCAATGTCCGGCTGTAGACCGGGACACGGGGACGGTTCTCTTGTCCCACTTGGGACACGGGGACGGTTCTCCTGTCCCACTTTGGACACGGACACGGGAACAGTTCTCCTGCACCAATTCGAGTCCCGGGTAGTTTCTCTTTTCACGAGCTCATGGAATTTTCAATGGTCACAAACATGTGAGGTTAAAGAAAAAGTGCAATACTCTTCCTGCGCAAACAGGGAAAGATCTTTCCGGTCTAATTCACAAGTAAAAAAGGGGCGGTTCAAAATTCGCCGAAATAAAATGATACTTTTGCACCATTCTCTGAGTATCTTATTTTCATGTAAGGCGTGAGAACCGTCTCTTTTCATGTCATCCGAAAAAAATAGTGACTGGGCATAGTTTGCAAGATATCTCAACGACATGGCCAGAAACAACAGGACTAAAAGAATACCCCGGCGCGAAGTATGCGATTGGAATTATTAATTGGATCATAAGCAATAAAGCGATTTATCTTATACAGCCAATAAAGAGATTTATATTATAAAGCCAATAAAGAGATTTATATTACAAAGTAATAAATAGATTTATCTTAATAAAAGCAATAAAGTAATTTATCTTATAAAGCAATAAAATTTTTACCTTATAAACGTAGCGATTTCCCCGACAGGACGACGGCTTGTTTTTGCCGGGTCCGTTGCAGGGTAACCCACGGGAATTATTGCAACGGGTCGCTTGTCCTTGTCCAGGTTCAACGCATTCCTCGCAGCATTTTCATCAAAAGCTCCCACCCAGCAGGTCCCGAGCCCAAGGCTCGTCGCGCGCAAAAGCAGGTTCTGGACAGCCGCAGCCGTATCCTGGATGCAGTATAAATTGACACCCCTGTCCCCGTATCTCCCTGAAGTTCTGGATAATACTGCGCATACAACTAGCAGCACGGGCGCCGACAATAAAAAGGACTGCCTGTAAGCGCTTTCATACAACTGTTTTTTAACATTTTCATTTCTGATCACATAAAAATGCCACGGCTGGCAGTTGCCTGCGCTCGGTGCCGAACGTGCGGCGTCAATAAGTTCCAATATTAAATCATCCGGCACATCCTCATTTCTGAAGTTCCTTATACTTTTTCTTTTCCACATGAGTTCCGATAAATCCATTATTCTTCCTCCCCCAGGCATTTCACCAATTCGCTTCTGCTCATTTAAACTGTAACAGGTCAAAAGACCATCCATTTGTCTTGGTTCCGATTCATTTACTCCGGTTAATTTAACCTGCACGATTAATTTAACCTGCAGCGAGACAAAAGATTCCTGTTTTTGTCCATAGCGGGACAAGAGAACCGTCCCCGTGTCCCATTATACATTATGTTTTGGATTAAGCAAGTATTAGCAAGATAGTTCAAAACATACTCTTTAGTAGATATTGACTTAAGGGAGCTGACTTGGGCTTCTTGACTTTTGACCGGCAGGGTGTTATTATATTAGGGCTGTATGCGGACGTGGCGGAATTGGCAGACGCGCCAGATTTAGGATCTGGTGGCGACCCCGTGCAGGTTCAAGTCCTGTCGTCCGCACCATGTAAAAGGCAGAAAGCCAAACACCATTGGTCGTTTGCTTTCTGCCTTTTTTTGCCTTTATGCCCGGTTCAGCATGCTTACGTTCCGATATAATTTATACAATAGACATCGATTTGTGCGCCAGTCACCAGGTTTTTGCACCGGACTTCAGTTTTTTACAACTGGTATCAGGTTTATGCCCCATGCAGAAAATTCACGTCCTGGGCAGCAGGCCGATCTTTTTGTACACTTTTCCAAGAGTACGATAGGCTATCTTGCTTGCCCTTTCAGCACCGTTTTTCAAAACCTCGTGCAGATAATCCCTGTTTTCCATCAAGCTGTAGTATTTTTCCTGCAAGGGCTTCAGGCATTCGACCACAGCCTCGCCCACGGCCTGCTTGAATTCACCGTAGGATTTGCCCTCAAATTCCGCTTCCACCTGCTCGATGGATTTACCCGTCACACTCGAGTATATGCTTATAAGATTGCTGATTCCCGGTTTGGCTTCCACGTCGTATTTTATTTCCATGCCGGAGTCGGTCACAGCGCGCTTGAATTTCCTCATTATGACATCAGGCGGATCCAGCAGGGAAATGTAATTGTTCGCATTTTCATCGGATTTGGACATTTTGCTTGTCGGATCCTGGAGGCTCATTATCCTTGCTCCGACCTTGGGCATGTAGATTTCGGGAATCGTGAAAACATCGCCGTATATGCCATTGAATCTCTGGGCGATATCCCTTGCAATTTCAAGATGCTGCTTCTGATCTTCTCCCACCGGAACCAGGTTGGTCTGGTAAAGCAATATGTCGGCGGCCATGAGCACGGGGTAGGTGAACAACCCGGCGTTGACATTGTCCGAATGCCTGCGCGCCTTGTCCTTGAACTGGGTCATCCTGCTCAGCTCGCCGAAATAGGTATAGCAGCCCAGGACCCACGAAAGCTCAGCATGGGCGCTGACATGGGACTGCAGGAACAGGATGTTCTTTTCAGGATCCAGCCCCGACGCAATGTACAGAGCGAGCACCGAGAGGCTGTTTCGCCTCAGTTCCGCAGGATCCTGCCTTACAGTCAGGGTATGGAGATCCACAATGCAAAACAGCGAATCATATTCATCCTGCAACTTTGTCCAATTTTTCAATGCTCCGAGGTAATTCCCCAGCGTAAGGGTTCCTGAAGGTTGAACTCCACTGAAAATCCTTTTTCTTTCCGTCATTAATCACACATCCCAATAATTAATTATTTTCAAAAAATAATTAGCATATTGAATAAAAGCTAATCATTTCATCGCGCAGATTATTCGTTATTATGCAAACCAGTTAAATCGCATTAAAGGAAAATTAATTATAACATTAATAATAAATTAAACAGCAAAAACATCCTGTTTGTAAAAAAATAAAGTTAAAATTAAGAATAAAATATCAAAATTAAGTTCCAGTGTCAAAAACTAAGTATAAACCATCCGGGCATCAAGTTCAAGTATAAAGGTAAAACGCTCCGGGAGCCGGCTCACGGCGTTACAACAAGCAATCCCCTGAATTCAATTACCCTCCCCGGATTAAATTGCGCGCCCTGCATTCAATTGCGATTCCCGGATTAAATTACGCTCCCTGAGCTAAATTACGTCCTTGCCCTAAATGATGCTCAGCTGCTGCTGTTCCGTGTCTTCGTCCCTCAGGTAGTATCCGACCGCAGGAATATTCTTCACCCTGTAATAATCATAGTCTTTGATGCCCGTTTCATCAAGCAGCTTAATCGCGGTCATCACGCTTCCATTCTTGGATTTCAGCACCTGGACCCCCTGGGTGTCCCTGGTGGTCTTGGGCGCAATAAATGACGTGTTGAATACTACCACCTTGTTGATATTGCTGAAGGCCGCGAGGTCAACGTCTTCCGAAATATACATTATCCTGACAAGCGGCGACATGTCGCAGTACGCGTTAATAAGCTTTTTCCTGTTGGTTTTGGTTGCGTAACTTGCAAGTTCAACCTTTGCCACTTTGCCGTTTTCAAAGGCGAAAAGCATGTATCCCTTATAATCCTCGGTAGCTACCATATACAATATTTTCTCATCTTCTTCAAGCCCCAATACATTGACGAGGTATTCTCCCAGGGAACTGGCCTTTGTATCGCTGATCTCGTATATGCGCAGCTTGTACACCGTGTGCTTCGACGAGAATAAAAGCAACTCGGCCTTGTTGCGGGTTTCAATTTCCTGTATTATCCTGTCGTCGTCTTTCAGCTTCTGTTCAGGATTTGACCTGAGCGATACAAGCGGAATCTTCTTGAGATAATTCTGCTCAGTAAGGAACAGCTTGAGATTGTAATCCTCTATCAGGTTCTCGGGTTCTATTTTCTCTATTTCGTCATGGTAAATGATTTCCGTTTTTCTCGCAGTGCCGTATTTCTTCGCTATTTCCTCAAGCTGCTTAATGATGACTTTCTTTATCCTTTTTTCATTGCCATAGAGGTCCTTGAGATCCTCGATGCCTTTTTGCAGGGACTCAATTTCATTAACCCTGTTCAATATGTATTCCTTGTTAAGATTCCGCAGCCTGATTTCAGCTATGAATTCCGCCTGGACCCGGTCTATGCCGAAACCTTCCATGAGGTTCGGAACCACGAGCTCATCGCGTTCGGTGCCGCGAATGATTCTTATGGCCTTGTCTATGTCAAGGAGTATCTTCTGCAAGCCCTTTAAAAGATGGAGTTTCTCCGACATTTTTTCAATATCGTACTGGGTCTGCCGGCGTATACAGTTAATCCTGAATTTTGTCCATTCCCTCAGCAGGGGCTTTATTCCGAGGACCCTGGGACGGCCTTCTATCAGGAAATTGAAATTGCAGCTGAAAGTATCTTCGAGTGTTGTCAGTTTAAACAACTTCGACATCAGCATGTCCGGATCGGCGCTTTTCCTTATGTCAATTGTTATTTTCAGACCGTTTAAGTCAGTTTCATCGCGCACGTCGGTTATATCCTTGATTTTTCCGTTTTTAACGAGGTCGGATATGGCGTCAATAATCGCTTCGCAGGTTGTCGTATAGGGAATCTCGTAGACCTCGATGCACGAGTTGGCCTTGTCATACTTGTATTTTGCCCTGAGTTTAAAACTGCCCCTGCCCGTTTCGTATATTTCCCTCATTTCTCTTTCGTTGTATACAAGCTGACCGCCGGTGGAGAAATCGGGAGCCTTGAGATACTGGAGCATGTCGGCGTTTTCGTCCCTGAGGAATGCAATGGTGGCTTCACACACCTCCCGGAGATTGAAGCTGCAGACGTTGCTCGCCATACCCACGGCTATGCCCTGGTTCGCATTGACCAAAACATTCGGGAACGTGGTCGGCAGCAGTACGGGTTCTTTCATGGTGCCGTCATAATTGTCCACCATGTCCACCGCATTTTTGTCGAGGTCGCGGAACAATTCCTCGCAGATCCTGTCGAGCTTAACTTCGGTATAACGGGGCGCGGCAAAACGCATATCCCTCGAATAGTGCTTGCCGAAGTTACCCTTGGAATCCACGAACGGATGAAGCAGCGCTTCATAGCCCTTTGTTAGCCTGACGAGGGTCTCATATATCGCCATGTCGCCATGGGGGTTCAGTTTCATGGTTTGCCCCACCACGTTGGCGGACTTGGTCCTGGCCCCGCCCAGGAGCCCCATTTTGTACATCGTATACAGCAGCTTCCTGTGGGAAGGCTTAAATCCGTCTATCTCCGGGATCGCCCTGGAAATAATGACGCTCATGGCATAGGGCATGTAATTATACTCAATAGTCTCTATTATCTTTTGTTCTACAAGATTGTCATTTTTCATTTGTTTTGCACTCCATGCTAAATTAGTTTAGGACCAGACAAGGCAATCTTTGATTCCTCAAATTAGCTGACGTCCACCATGTCAAGATAGCGGTGGCCGTTTTCCTCGATATAACTCTTCCTGCCCTCGAGGTTGTCGCCGAGGAAGAGGTTGAAAATCTCCTCGGTTTTCCTCGCGTCGTCGGGCAGGACCTTGATAAGTCTCCGTGTTTCAGGATTCATTGTCGTAAGCCACATCATGTCGGGATCATTTTCGCCGAGACCCTTGGAACGCTGTATAGTGTATTTGCCGTTTATCTTCGATATTATCTCATTTTTCTCCCTTTCCGAATAGGCAAAATACGTCTTGTTCTTTGTAGTTATCTCAAACAGCGGCGATTCCGCTATGTATACCTTGCCTTCCTGGATAAGCGTCGGAGTCAGCCGGTACAGCATTGCAAGTATGAGCGTCCTGATCTGGAAACCGTCGACATCGGCGTCGGTGCATATGATTATCTTGCTCCAGCGAAGATTGTTTATATCAAAGGTATTAAGCTCCCTGTTATGTTTTGATTTTATCTCGATTCCGCATCCCAGCACCTTGAGTAAATCCACTATGATTTCGCTTTTGAATATCGCGTCATAGCCAGCCTTGAGGCAGTTCAATATTTTACCGCGGACGGGCATGATGGCCTGGAATTCGGCGTCACGGCCCAGCTTACATGAACCCAGCGCCGAATCGCCTTCCACTATGTAAAGTTCGCGCCGGTTTATATCCTTTGTACGGCAGTCGACGAATTTTTTTACGCGATTGGTGATGTCCACCGCGCCGCCGAGCTTTTTCTTGACATTTATCCTTGTTTTTTCGGCCGTTTCCCTGCTCCTTTTGTTTACGAGCACCTGCTCCAGTATTTTCTCGCTCTCGGCCATGTTCTCAATAAAATACACCTCAAGCTGCTGCTTGAGAAATTCGGCCATGGCCTCCTGGATGAATTTATTTGTAATGGACTTCTTGGTCTGGTTTTCATAGCTCGTAATCGTTGAGAACGAGTTACTGACCAGGATAAGGCTGTCCTGTATGTCGGCAAAGGTAATCTTTGCTTCGTCCTTGTTGTACTTCCCGCGGGCTTTCAGGAATTTGTCAATCACGTACACAAACGCTGATTTGACGGCCCTGTCGGGAGAACCGCCGTATTCAAGAAAACTCGAATTATGATAATACTCAATTTTGTTTATTTCATTGTTGAAACAGAAAGCAACCTGTATCTTGAGCCTGTATTCAGGTTTGTCTTCCCTGTCCCTTCCGCGGGTGGAAGTTTCAAAATACTGGACTTCGGTAAAACCTTTATCTCCGGACAATTCCCGGACATAATCCACGATTCCGTTTTCGTAGAAATACTCAAAGGTCTGTCCGCTTTCCTCGTCAAACAGCCTGAACAACAGACCCGGGTTCACTACAGCCTGTTTTTTGAGCACATCCTGGAAATACTCAAGGGGAATGTTTATGTCAGTGAAGACTTCGAGGTCGGGTTTCCATTTCTGTATCGTGCCCGTATGCTCGTACTGGCACTTTTCCTTTTTAAGCCCGCCGATGTTTTCTCCCTTTTCAAAATGGAGCTCGTACTTGTACCCGTCCCTGTATACCGTCACATCAAAATACTCGGAACTGTATTGGGTAGCGCAGCTTCCGAGCCCGTTGAGGCCGAGGCTGAATTCATAGTTTTCGCCCTCGTTCGTGTTGTATTTGCCGCCTGCGTAAAGTTCGCAGAAAACCAGTTCCCAGTTATACCTGTTTTCCTTGGGATTAAAGTCCAGCGGAATGCCTCTGCCCCAGTCCCTGACCATGATGGATTTGTCTTTGAACCTTGTTACCTCAATTACGTCGCCATAGCCTTCGCGGGCTTCGTCAATGGAGTTTGAAAGGATTTCAAAAAAGGAGTGCTGGCAGCCTTCCAATCCGTCGGAGCCGAATATGACGCCAGGCCGCAGCCTTACCCTGTCCGCTCCCTTCAATGCGGAAATGCTGTCATTGCCGTAGTTATCTTTCCTTTGTTTTGTCATTTGTACCTCACCTAAACGGCTGTTTTCTTTGTTTCTTCTCTTGTATTTCAAAATTCTCCGTGCATAGTTTTCCATATTAATTATTCAAAAAACGAATGTTCGTGTCAAGTTTAATCTCATATTCCCCGTCTCCCGTGCCTTTTTTGGCGACTTTTCCGTTCCGTGGCAGAACAACCGGCGGTCTACGTGCATATTATGTAAATAAAATTGATGTATTATGTAAAGAGATGTAAATAAAATTGAGCATTATGTAAACATAAACGTGCAGGTTTTGCAAGCAGAAACCATGGTATTCCAGCAGAAATCATAGCATTAAATTGGAATAAACGTCATATGAGTACAAGAGTGTATATTAATCAAGGTCAAAAACATAATTCAATATTCAAAATCTTGGGCAAAAACATAAATCAATATGCAAAAATGAGCGAAAAAACGGCAAATTTGGACTTAAAGCGCCGAATAGCGGAGGAAACGCCGGTAATGCCTAGTATAATATATAATCGGACAGATAAAATGAATAAATTCGGAGGGGTAAAAATGAGCCTTGTAATGTTGACAAATTACAAGCTCAGTCAATTATTTTACTTCTTCATCGTTTATTCATTTATCGGTTGGTGCATTGAAACCGTTTATGCATACCTGAACAAGGGCGCGTTTGTGAACAGGGGGTTCCTGTACGGCCCGTTTCTCCCGATTTACGGCTTTGGAGCGTTGATAATGATTATTTTGCTTGAGCAGCTGGGCAAAAACATTCCGCTGCTTTTTATCAGCGCCGTGTTATTGCTTTCCACGTTTGAATATGTCACGGGATATATTTTTAAGAATTATTTCGGAAGAGTGTTATGGGACTACAGCAACAAGCCCCTGAACATCAACGGGCACGTCTGGATAGGGGCATCGCTCCTGTGGGGCTTTTTGGGTTCATTTATTCTTGTAAAGGTTCATCCGTTCATTGAAAACCTGTACTATATGATCCCTTCCCATGTAAAACCTTTAGCCGCAGGTTTGGCTTTAACCTACCTGGTTTTGGACTTCACGGCCGCTTCAGTCGCGTCCCTGGGCCTGAACGACCGCATTATACAGGCTTTCCAGGCCGCAAGGGAAAGCTGCGCAGTGGCAGACAGGTTTGAAAAAGCTGCTGTCGCGCTGTCGCTGGGCACAAGAAACGTGCTGAAAAACATTAAAACCAGGTGGCTACCTTGAGTGCACCGTTTTACGCAGTACCTGCTTTCCCATCCTGAAAAGGGCTGAAGCCAGCATTATTCCGAGGGCAATTGACCCGGCGCTGGCAATCGTTTCAACAGCCGTTAAAGAAGCCTGTTCCATCTGCATATCAGTCACGTGGCGCACCGTCATGTATGCGCCGATCCCCGGGACCAGCGGAAAAATGCCGGGCACCGAAAAAACCGTGGCAGGGCTTTTCAAAATCCTTGCGAGCGTTTCGCTGTAAACGCCTACGGCCAGCGCCCCCATGAATGTCGCAAGAATAATCTGTTCCTTTCCTGAAGACATCAGGCCGTTAAACACGAGCCTTCCGACAACCCCGGATACTCCTGCCCAGAAAGCCCGTTTCGGGCTGACATTGTATATTATCGCGGGACACAGGCTTCCCAGAAAAGTAAGTATTATTATTATGACAATATCGCCAGCCACAGCACCCATACCAATCGCCACCTGTACACCTGTAAATCAAAAAATGCAACTTTAATCAAATGCCATGTTACACAAATACCGAATACAAATACTTATTAAATCAATTCCTGAAATATATCAAATTCCCGAAAATCAGGTAACCTGCGATTCTATTGACAGTAAATCAAATATTTGCGAATTAAAAACCTGTAATTAAACTTAAATATCTTTAAACAAACGACTTTTAATCACTTTTAATCAAATGAGCACATGTCAAGTTACTGTATGTCCAGCTTAAAAAAATCTCGCCACGGCTGCCAATGCAATAACCACTCCCCCTGCCACTGCCACGGCGATGAACAGCGCATCGGCAAGCCTGTATATACTCGACACGGTATCGCCGTACAATGCGTCTTTAATGCCGTTTGTAATGGCCATTCCCGGAACAAGGATCATTATGGATCCCGTAATGGTCCTGTAAATGTCAAAGTTCATAAAATTCGCTCCAATAGCCGCTCCCACCCCCGCAACAAAGCCTGAAGCGAAATACACGGCGAACAGGAACAAGCCAAGCTTCTCAAGTAACGTCTTTATCAGAAAAACTGACAGGCTGACGGCAAATCCGGCCAACGCTTCATAAATTGTGCCGCCCAGCAGCAATATGTAAATCAAACCGGAAAAGCCCGAAGCCATTGTTTTTAGCGGAAATCCGTATTCGCCCGCGTTTTCAATTTCGTTCAGTGCTTTTATGACTTCGCTGTACGGAGGTTTTTCCTTTTCGATCCGTCTTGATAACGAATTGACCATCTCAATCTTTTTAAGATCGTTTTTTTGCTCCTCTATTCTTTTTATAACAGTAGTTACACCCTGGTCCTCAAAATTGCGAGCAGTAATAAAAATGCCTGAAAGAAGGATGAAACAGTCACCCTCGGCGTCATAGCTTTTCAAAATCCTCAGAACGGTTTCTTCAACCCTGTAGATCTCCGCTCCGCTAACCAACAGTATTTCTCCGGCTTTCAGGGCTATTTCCATCAGTTCAGCCGTTTTCATGCAGCTTCCCCCGGGTCATATTCTATAACAGCTTAAATATATTTTATTACTTACAGTTTTTACTATACCATAAGCTCAATAGCTAAACAACCGTGAGGGCTTGGGTCCGTGAGCAGTATCAGATCCTGATCTTAGCAGGTTTCATTTTTTAAGCTGTCAATCTATCCCGGCCATCAATCTTTTCGGATCATAAGTCTTTTCCCGGTCCCTTCATAAATTCGTTGTAAATAATTTTTACATAATATACAATTCTAAATGTAAGCTTAATATAGACTTTCTTATTAATGCTGCCTGCTATTATTGTTTGCATAACGGGCATCCGCAAATTAGAAAAAGCAGGCTGCGCTGCATAATTAAAAATTAGGCGTATTAATATGGTTTCAGTGTTTTGAGATGAGTCCGAGTTTTTGGATAAGTTAGATGTTTGAGATATGTTAGATGTTTTGTATAAGTTCGATGTTTTATACAAGTTCGATGTTTTGTATAAGTTCAATGTTTTGGGATAAGTTCGTTGTTTTATGATGAGTCATGTTTTTAGTTGAACCGGGAGTTTTGCAGCATCTTCGGTGTTTACATATTATTCAGTGTTTTGCGCAATGATGTTTTTGAGAAAGATCGTGATAAAACTGACAGCAGGAGGATTTAAATGAGCAAAAAAAAGAAAAAAAGAAGAAAACCCGTCCCGACAAGTAAAACCCAAAATAAGAAAGCTCCCAGGGGATCCGGTTTGATAGTCGTTTTCGGCTCTCTCGCCGCCGTTATTTCATCAGCATCAGCGAGCGTTGAGGATATGGCGACAAAAATCGCCATGCTCTCTGTCACAGCTGTTTTCATAGTCATATGCCTGGTAATTATATACAGGCAGAAGCAGGAAGAAAAAGAGAAGGCAAAAGAAAAAGAAACAGGAAAATAAAGCTTAAGTTATATGGCCCCTGCCGTCCTGAGAATGTAGATGCCGAAAAACAGTGTAAGAACCGATCCGAGCGTAGTGAGAAGGACAATATGGGCAGCGAGCTCCGAATCGCTGTTCATTGCCTTCGCCATTATAAAGCTCGTTACGGCCGTAGGCGAAGCAAACAGGATAAAAATCACCCCTAAATCATCGCCGCGCAATCCCATGAAATACCCCAGCGGCACGAAAATCAGCGGTACGACCACAAGTTTAATAACAGCTGCCGACAGGCTCATATTCAGCTTTTTTCTCACATCGGTCAGGACGATGCTGCCGCCTATCCCGATTAATGCCAGCGGAGTCGACATGCCGCTAAGGTAATCAATTGTCCTCGACGCAACAAGGGGCATGTCAATCCCGAACCATGAAAACGGGATGGCGGCGGCAGTGGCAAGAATCAGCGGATTTTTCAATATGCTGATGATTATTTTCCTGAAATCGCTGCCTGTCGATGTCGGAGCGGTTATGTTCAGTATTGCGACCGCCAGGATGTTATAAACCGGCATCATGGCCGAAAGCACAATCGCTCCCTTGGCGACGCCCGACTGGCCGAACAGGTTCAAAATCAGCGGAATTCCCATGATTGCATAATTGCTGCGGAAAATTCCCTGGATAAAAGCTCCCCTGGACTGACGGTTTTTTATAAATCCGCATGCCAGCACGCATGCAGCCAAAAAAACAACCAAAGTCCCGATCACTGAAAAAGCAATCAGCTTAACGCTTATAATCGCCTTCATGTCTGTTTTTGCAATATCCCTGAATATCAGCGCGGGAAGAGCCAGCATGAAAACAAATTTCTGCGAAACGGAAATAAAGTTGTCATTTATGATTTTCTTCGCCTTGAGGATATATCCGAACAGCACCATCAGGAAAACAGGCGCCACCGCGTTTACGCTGTACAGTAAATTGTCCATCCCAAGCCTCCGCTCTGTAGCCTTTCATTGACATATTACTGTTTATTCTACTGCAACCGAAAAACATTGTAAAGCAGCAGTATAAATTGGATAGTGTCAAGTTGTTGTAGGATAATTAAAGTTAAAGGTATCCCCTATCCTTTTGATACAAACCAGCTATATAGCATACCCGCTCCGTTGTATGCCTTTTAATATAGTTGAT
>JAMNXU010000008.1 GCA_023623175.1 Bacillota bacterium | reverse complement strand
TTGATATAGGAAATAGAGGCCAGATATATGATAATTTATAAATATGTCGTACATGATGTACGACTTTTTACTTAATATTCAGGGAAAGTCATGTATTCAGTAATACACGGTGAGACGTATCACAAGTAATATATTGATTTATGCCTCTCCAAAATCATTGACTCACGTTTTGTAATGGTTAATAATGTAATTATAGTTATTAATGTCTATACTATAATATATTAGAATGATAGTCTTCAATAAAAAATTTTGGGGTGCATTGTGAGGAAACTAAAAATATTTATTATTGGTGTTATTATTCCTGGGCTGTTTATTACGACAATTGTACTATATCAAGAAAACAAAAAACTAAAAGACAAATTGGGAGCACTTTACTTATCAAACATTACGAATTTTTCACAACATATAAATCGTATAGAAACATATCTAAAGAATGAAAAAGAGTTTAAGGAAGCCGATTTAGACAACTATTATTACGAGGCTAATTACCTTTTGAGCGTCAGGCTGCCTTCTGACTCTTTCATATACTCATACATAGAGTTTATACAAAATGGGCTTTCAACTATGAACTCTCTAGTCTCTGAAGGAGCGAAGAATGAAGAAATCGAGACAGTAAGAGACCGCACATTGCGACTTATTCTCACACTTAAAGAAGAATTGGACAAAATTAGAAACGTGGGTGTGGTGAAAGTTAAAGGTGGGCTCGAGGTAAACTACAGGGAATATTATAAATTAAGTTTACCCGGGAATAAAACAATGAAATCAATAAATGATACTTTAGAAGAACAGTTGAAAGAGCACATAGAAATTTTGAACCAGAAAAACAAGTAAACAAGTAAAAATTTAAAAGTTGAATTGACAATATTGGCGGGGTTGCAGCCATGATAAGGGGAAATTTCAATTGCAACTGTACAGTTAAAGAACAGCATATGACTTGCGCGGCGCGTGTGCCGATATTTTCGTCCCTGGGCGAGGAGGAGCTCAGGCAGATAGCTTCGCTGATTGTGCAAAAATCCTATAAAAAAAATGAAATAATTATAGAAGAGGGCAGCGTGCCCCTTAATTTCATGATTGTAAGCAAGGGAAAAATAAAGGTTTACGGGTATTCGCAGGACGGCAGGGAGCAAATCATGTATATCCTCACTCCCGGTGATTTCTTCGGTGAAAGGAATCTTTTGCACAACACGCAGGCTGACTATAATGCGCAGGCAATGGAAGATACGGTTGTCTGCATGATCCAGAGGGAAAAATTCCAGGAGCTGCTTTTCAGGTATCCTGGGATAAGTATAAAAATAATGGATGTGCTGTGCGAGCGGCTTGAGAAAATGGAGTCCATGTTCAAAAAAATCAGCCCGAAGGATGTAGATTCGCGCGTAAGCATGGTATTGCTGGAATTGGCCCATAAGTTCGGCAGGAAGCATGGCAGGGGAATACTCATAGAGCTTCCGATGAACAGGGAGGAAATGGCGAATTATATCGGCGTGGCCAGGGAGACGGTCAGCAGGAAAATAACTTCATTAAGGGATGAGGGTATTATTGAAATACTGGGTAATAAAAAGATATTGATTTTGAACGAAGAAGCCCTGGAAAACTCAATCTGAACATATATGGGACGCATATGCCCGGGTTGGATATAGGATTGGACGTATACGGGTTTGAGAATGATTAGTATTATTAAATATAATTAGATATATTGGATATATCTTGTATTTTGAATATATCTGAATATATTTGAATGTATCTGAATCTAAAGAATTGCTTGAAAAAATTGAATATAAAGAATGACTTGAATAAATTTGTATATAAACAGAAGAAAGCACAAAGCCAAAGGAAGAATTAATTTCTGCCTTTGGCTTTTTTATTTTGATTACTGTCACATAATTTTCATAAAGCATACTCTAAAATAATATAAACTTGTTATTCAATCCGTAAAGATTATAACAAGTTGAAAAGCTACACTTCATAAAAATACATGGTAACTGATGGGATGTGGGAATATGAACACGGTGATTATGAACAATGTAAATACCTCGTCCTGCGTTTTCGTAATTTTCGGAGGAACCGGCGACCTGGCCCACAGAAAACTGATTCCGGCCCTGTACAATTTGAAGTACCAGGATTTGCTTCCATCGGGGTTTGCAATTGCAGCCGTGGGAAGAAAGGATAAAACCGACGAGGAATACAGGAACGAGGCATATAATTCGGTCAAAAAGTATGCAAGGTTTGAAATAAGCGAAGACCTTTGGAACGATTTTTGCAGGCGGATTTTCTATAAAAAGCTTGATTTTACCCGTGCAGAAGGCTATTTCGGGTTGAATGAGTTCCTGTCGGGGATTGACAGTGAACTTCAAACGGAGGGAAACCGGGTGTATTATCTGGCCACAGCGCCGGGAAATTTTGAAATAATTGCAGATAACCTTCATGCAGCGAATATGGCCGGGAACGCTCTAAAGCCGTGGCAAAGGGTGGTCATTGAAAAACCTTTCGGCAGCAGTCTTGCGTCGGCAAGGCAATTGAACAGAAAAATATCGGATGTTTTCGGCGAGGAAAATGTTTACAGGATTGATCACTACCTCGGCAAGGAGATGGTGCAGAGCATTATGGGGCTGCGCTTTTTCAACACGTTGTTTGAGCCTTTGTGGAGCAATAAATATATAGATAATATCCAGATATCTTCCTGTGAAACCATCGGAATAGAAAACAGGGGAGAATATTACGAGAAAACGGGCGCCCTCGGCGATATGGTCCAAAATCACATGCTGCAGATCCTCGCCCTTTTGGCGATGGAGCCTCCCACGTCCTTCAACGCGGAAGCCATAAGGGACGAAAAAGTAAAAGTGTTGGCCTCCATTAAAGAATTTACTTCCGGCTCCGTGGCCCGTAACGTGGTATTGGGACAATACGCGGAAGGCGAAGCGGGAGGCAGGAAAATAGCAGGGTACAGGCAGGAGAGAAGGGTATCGCCGGATTCCCAGACAGAGACCTTTGCTGCCCTTAAAATAGAGCTGGATAATCCAAGGTGGAAGGGAGTCCCCTTTTATATCCGGACGGGTAAAAGGCTTGCAGCCAAAAAGACTGATATAGTTATTGAGCTGAAGCCTTCCGGCGCCCAGGTACCCAATTTGATCGTAATAAAAATTCAGCCGAAAGAAGAACTGTTTATACGGTTCAACACGAAAAAGCCGGGGATCCATGGGAAGATCTGCCCCGTAAAAATGACTTACTGCCAGAAATGCGAAATTTGCGAAGCGGAAAACAACTCGCCGGAGGCATACGAGAAACTTATAATTGACGTTATTAACGGAGATCAGTTCCTCTTTACAAGGTGGGATGGGGTGGAAAAATCCTGGTCATTTATAGAAAAAATCAAGGCTTTAAAGGAGGAAGGCAAATGCAGTTTATCCTTCTACAGACCCGGGACCTGGGGGCCGGAAGCAGCTGAACACCTTCCGGAAAGGGACGGCAGGCATTGGTGGAACTTGTAGAAGAATTTTGCGAACTTGTGAACATTGGGAACGGTGAACATTGAGCATTCTGTATGTGTTGAGAACTCTTAAGTATTATTTTTACGATAAGTATTGAGAGCCTATGAATGTTAAGTATTTAGCACCCTTTGAGCATTATGTATACCCCCCTGGGGATTGAGTGCCTTTGAGTATTTTTTTGTATTTTTAATTTAATGCATTTCGAGTGTCTTACAGGAGGATTTCGGTATGAAAATTTACGATATTTCCATGAGTATTTATCCCGGCATGCCCGTATATAAAAACCGGGCCGAAAAGGCCCCGGTATTCCAGGTCACCCGGGATTTTTCCGCCGGAACGGTTTATGAATCTAAAATTACCCTAGATATGCATACCGGCACGCATCTCGACGCGCCCCTTCATGTTGTGGAAAACGGCAAAACGGTGGAAAGCATTGATTTGTCCAGGGTAATAACAAAGTGCAGGGTAATAGATATGACTCATATTGAAACAAAGATTACAGGGGATGATTTGGAGACAGTAAATATACGCCCGGGGGAATTCGTGCTTTTTAAGACCCGAAATTCCTTCACGCTGAAATTTGAAGAATGCTTTATTTACCTTGATGAAAGCGCTGCGCGATACTTAAGGGACAAGGGCATCAGGGGCGTAGGGATTGATTCCCTCGGAATAGAAAGAGGCCAGCCGGGCCATCCGACCCATAAGCTGCTGCTCGGTTCTGAGACAGTAATACTGGAAGGACTCAGGCTGGCTGAAATTAATGAAGGAGAGTATTTTCTGATTGCCTTGCCCCTTAAAATTGACGGAGCGGAGGCCAGTCCCGTCAGGGCGGTCCTTATCGATGAATTGCCATGAAGTGACCTGAATCACAGAAAAATCCCCTGGATTTCTATAGGATTAGATTGGAAAAGTTAATGTGTTTCTCCAGGGGGTGAAAAAATGCTTAATATAAAAACACTAAAGAGGCAGCATGAGGAAATATACGACGTGATCGCCGAATTAAGAGAGAGCATGGGATCGGAAGGCGACCTGGAAAACAGGGCTTTTGAAATTGCTCAAAAGATCAGCCTTCTGGCGGGAAAGCTGAAAATCCATCTCGGGACTGAAGACCGGTACATGTATCCGTACATAATGGAAAACGGAAGCGATGAACTGAAAAAAGCGGCGGAAAGTAGCGTGAAGGAAATGGGAGATATCAGCGCAAAATTCCTGGAATATAAGGACCGCTTTAACACCAGGAGCAAGATACTAAATGATTTGAAAGGTTTCTTGTCTGAAACATCTAAGATTCTGCACATGCTCGAGGAACGGATGAAAAAGGAAGATTCAAATTTATACAGGCTGTTGGTTTAAAAATATTTTTTTAATAATATTTTTCGCATCACAACAAATAATTAAGGGGGCTGTTATTTATGAAAATAACAAAAGAAATGACTATCGAACAGGTAATTAAAGCGAATCGTCAGGCAGTGAAAATTTTAATGAGTTTTGGAATGGGATGCGTCGGTTGTCCGTCGTCGCTGGCGGAAACAATAGAGGAAGCGTGTTTTGTTCACGGTATCGATGTTGAGCAGTTATTGGAGGCATTAAACGGGGATCAGGTTTTATAAATATTGTTTTCTGTGAAAGAAGGTGTTTTATGGACTGTTTTGATCTGATGGTGGAAGAACACAGGAATATTAAAAGAATGCTTGCAGTAATCCGCAGGTATTGCAAAAAAATACTGACTGGTGAAGATGTCCGGTATGAGGATTTTTACAAAATTATCGATTTTATCAGGAATTATGCCGACAGGTATCATCACGGAAAAGAAGAGCAGCTGCTGTTCGTTAAAATGGTGGAGGAACTGGGCCCCATAGCGGAAAAGCTGGTGAAGTACGGTATGAATGTTGAGCATGATTTGGGAAGATTGTTTGTCCAGGATCTTGAAGCTGCAGTGGGACGTGTGCTTGAAGGAGATATGGATGCAAGGCTTGATGTTATAGCCAATGCGATTTCATATACTCATTTGCTTAACAGGCATATTGACAAGGAAGACGGGGTAGTCTATAAATACGCGGAAAAAAATCTTTCAAAAGAAACCCTGGACTGGCTGGAGCAAGAATGCCTGGTATTTGAACAGAGGGCCGGAGAAGATAAAACCCGGGAGAAATACCTGGCATTGCTCAATGAGCTTGAATCCAGTCTGAGTCAGGCTGGGTCCGGCTGTTGAAGTGAGCAGGAGAACTGCCAGAGCCGGCGGATAAAAATTATGCTGTCCGATAATTAGAGGAGGCATCTGCACTACCAATGAGGAAGTTGCAAAAAAATTCGACAGTTAAAATATTTTGCTTGAATAATGCAACCGCTTATGTTAAAATGTGCGAAGGTTGAATATTTTTAAGTCTGGTACAGAGATGCCGACAAGATATTCTTCCTTCAGGAAAAACTGTTATGAAGCTGTTTACGATCCTGAGTTGAGGAAAATCTTGTCTGTGCCGTGCGGACAAGATTTTTTGTTTGCAGGGCATGAAGGCTGATTTCTGTACGAGAACCCATAATAATCCAACATTTCAAGGGGGTTTTATAATGGAAAACAACGTACAGAAAACCGGGTATTTGCCCGATGAATGGCCGCAAATTTGGAAACTTATTCTTTATGCGATTCAGCAGGTAATAGTCATGTTCCCTGCTACGGTTGCAGTCGCGCTTATCACGGGATTCCACATTTCGACAACGATTTTCGCCAGCGGTCTGGCCACGATGTGCTTTATCCTGGTGACAAGAGGCCAGATTCCACTGTATTACGGATCCAGCTTCTCCTACATCGCTGCAATAGTCGGCCTGATGGGCTCGGAAGCGCTTGCCGGGGCGACACTTAATGAAAAAATCGCAACGGCCCAGTTCGGTATAGTAATGTCCGGTTTGGTCTCCATTGCAGCAGGATTAATTGTAATGCGTTTCGGAAGGGATACCATTGAAAAAATACTTCCCGCTACAATAACAGGTCCGATAGCGATGGTCATCGGTCTTACCCTTGCGGGTGTGGCGCTCGGCGACGCAGCGTCCACAAGCGGAGCAATTGCCATTGCTGAAGACCAGGCAGAACTTGCGAAACATATGGTATGGATTGTTTCACTGGTGACATTGCTGTCAACCATACTGTTTTCGGTTTATCTGAAGGGCGTTGCCGGACAGCTTCCGCTGCTCCTGGGACCTATCGTGGGATGCGTGACAGCGTTTATTATCAATCTTGCGACCGGCATCAACCTGTTCAAAACTTTGCCCGAAACAGCAAACAGCGGTATCTTCGCACTGCCGGTGTTTACTCTGCCGAAGCCTTCGTGGCTTGCGGTTGCGGCTATAATGCCGATTGCAATAGCGACAATTCCGGAATCGACCGCTCATATATACCAGTTGGACATTTATGTAAACGATCTGGCCAGAAAGAAAAACTCCAAGAAGAACTACAACCTTGCTGACAAGCTGGGACTGAACCTGATTGGCGACGGTATCGGAGACATGGTTGCAGGTTTAATAGGCGGTCCTGCAGGAACGAACTACGGCGAAAACATCAGCGCGATGGCCATAACCAAGGTATTTTCCGTGCCGGTCCTGTTCGCCGCGGCGATAATTGCAATGATCATCTCGTGCTTCACACCTTTGATAAATGCAATATATTCGATACCTACAGCCGTAATTGGCGGCCTCGAGGTTTATCTCTTCGGCGCGATAGCTGCCCAGGGTATCGCCATCATGATTGAGAAAAAGGCTGATATGTTCAGCGCGAAGAATATTGCAGTTATTGCTACCATAATGGTAATTGGACTCGGCGGCCAGTACCAGTTCGGCGGCAACATCCCGTTCTTCGGAATTGAAGTTCCCTGCGTCGCCGGCGCAGCCATATTCGGCATATTGCTGAATCTCCTGCTCAGCATCGGCGACAGGAAAAAGGCAAAAACCGTGGATAACGGGGAAACGGCCTAATCCGGCAGTTAATTTGGCAATTGATTTAACAGGCAAAAGGTAAAGCAGAAAATTAAGCAGTAAAAGAGTAAACAGCAAAAGCAATAAATAGGGTAAATTATAACTATATGATAAAAGTTAATAAACTGTACGAGAGAAGCAATAACAGAACTACAGAGCAATAAAAAGGGGACGGATTTTCCGTCCCCTTTAAATTATGTTAAACTGTTAAATCTGTCTTAACTGCTTCAAAGGCCGTAACAAACATTATAGAATGCTTCATCTTAATATTTATATTGTTTAACTCATCTCGGCACCCATATTATCGATCTGGTTTCGGGAAAGCCAGCATTCCCTTGCTTCAATGAACCCTTTTTTACGGCCCCTGTGGGCCTTTTTCAAAACAAGCCGGAGAATATTTTCCCAGAGGGAGCCGAAAAATCTTTTGAAGGGATTGCGGATCCTGATGGATGTAAAACCAATCCTTTCGGCTATCGGGTAAATAACCGTGATGCCGTAAACACCCTTCAGCTGATCCATGGGGCTCTGCTTCATGGCCTCTTTCAAAGCCCCCATTTCCTTTTGCAGTGCTTTGGCCATGCTTATATAAGACGCTTCTATGTTCAGGATATTAGTATTATCCAGGTGGATCTCGGCAACCAGATCATTTTTTTGAATGACCGTACCGTCCTTAAGCGTGATCGGATCTCCCTTGTAACGGCGCGGACAGAGATAAATGAGCCTGTCTTTGCTGCCGGGGATGTGCTTCCAGCCTGCGAGCCTAACCACTGATGTGTCTATTGCCTTTATAAAGTAAAGTAGGAACCTGTTCACTTACTCCACCTCTCAGGAAATCATCAGCCTGGACAAACTGATAACCTTGTTGTTTTAAAATCGGCAAAACCTCGGTAAGAGCCTTTATGGTCTTGGCAGGAGCCCCGTTGGCTCCCCTTCCGTCGTGGAGCAAAATAATCGATCCTTTTTTTATTTTTCTCAGCAGGCTGTTCTTTATATTCTCGGCTGTATTCCACCAGCTCCAGTCATAAGCGTGCTGTGTCCAAAGAATAACTTTCAGATTATTCGCCTTGGCGTAATAATACGTCAAAGGGTTGAACAGTCCCCACGGTGGTCTGAACAACCTTACTTCCACACCCATACTCGTCAATATTTCATGGGCTTTCTTGAAATCCTTCCTGGTCCTCAGCGGAGACCGCAGCAGCGGCACACTGTGGTTCAGGTAATGCAGCCCGATTTCATGGCCCTCACTGATTATTCTTTTGATAATTTCAGGATATTTCTGGGCTTTTTCAGCCAGCACGAAGAATGTGGCCTTTACCCCGTTTTCCCGGAGCACATCAAGCAGTTTCGGCGTGTATTTTTCATCGGGACCGTCATCAAAGGTAAGCATTACTTTCTTTTCCTTTGTGCGGATTCTTTTTATCACCTTGCCGGAAAATATCCTGTAATACAAATTGGGAAGGAGCGTGTATGCCAATATGAGAGTAAAAATATTGAAATCTATTTCACTCTACCACCTTTCCACGTTATTCGACAAATCCCGAACTGATATGCAGAAAAGGCTCACTATAACTATTATAAAACATAAAGAAGCTATATTGTAAAACAAAATTCTGCTAATTCACTCTATTCTATATATATTAAAAATATTTACGTAAATGGTTTAAATTTTTCTATTTTTTTGCTCATGGTGAAGTTTTATGTAAACAGGCATGTGCAAGATAACTGAAGGACTGTGAAGATAAGAATTGAGAAGTGACAAACTGAACAGATAAAAATAAAAATACGGCCTTTGAATGTTTAAAAGGCAGTTGACCGGGTATATTCCAGTGATATAATTAAGGGAACACCGTATTATGCTCTTTTTTTATGCGGCTTTACGGAGGTTTTTGCCTGCCTTAAAACCGTGAAATTAATACAGATGGTGAGTGGTTTATGGAAGCGGTGAAAGCTATTTACCACAGTCCCATTGGCCTTATTGAGATAGCCGGGAATGAGACCGGCATTGTTTCGCTGTCTTTTGTTGATTACGCGCAAAACGAAAGCCATTGCCGCATCTCCGGCGACGGAATGCCGGGCAGCATGGCGGGACAGGACAATATGGCGGAACAGTGCAAAATTTCGGAACGCGGCGGAGAGTCTGCTGCCGGCAATCCTGAAAATGGAGATTCCCTGCCCGGCACCGTCAGGGAATGTATAAAGCAGCTCGACGAGTACTTTAAGGGTGAGCGGAAGTCTTTTACTGTCCGCTGCATCCTGTCCGGCACTCCGTTCCAAAAGAAGGTTATGACCGCGCTGGCGGAAGTTCCCTATGGCGCGACGATAACCTATGCGGAGTTAGCCGAAAGGATAGGTAATAAAAAGGCCGTGAGGGCAGTCGGAGGAGCTAACAGGAAAAATCGGCTGCCGATTATTTATCCCTGTCACAGGGTAATAGGCAGCGATGGAAGCCTGACCGGATACGCCAGCGGACTATGGAGGAAGAAATGGCTTCTTGAACATGAGAAAATGCATGGTATAAAGCAATATTAAAGTAGATTCAACTAAAAAGGTATGCTTTAATAAGTATGCTTCGCGATGCTGTTGATAGGAAAAAGAAATTTAAGATTTTTTTTACTTTGCGCTAATGACTTTTTATAGGTTACAATTAAATATTGGCGGCCAATTAGACTGCGATCCGCTTAACATAAAACCGGAGGCCCGTTTGAAGGCGACCGGCTAAATAACCGGCTAAATTAAAACTGGCAGCCCGGTTGAAATGGATGAGCATGATTGGGTTGACCAAATCGGCAAAATGAGCCGGCCGGTGCGAAATGAGCTGCCTGGAACGGAAGATGAGCCGCCTGGAACGGAAGATGAGCCGTTTGGACCGGCGAAATGAGCAGCCTAAACTGGAAAGATGAGCTGTTTGGACCGGCAAAATGAGATGCCCATTCGGTAAAATGAACAGCGAGGATCGTGAGGGTCACAAAACGGGCTCCTGGACAGGTAAAATATGCTTCTTGAACCGGCGAGTTGAGCAGTTTAATAGACATAACATTTAATAAATTGACATAACAACTGACAAAGCAATGTATTTGACAGAGATCATACAATTGATACGGTAATTTTAGTGGGGGGATTTTGTGGAAGCAATTAAATGGGTATGGAAATATGTGAGGAACTATAAATATCTGATAATACTGGGTTTTACGCTCTCCGTTCTTGTTTCGCTGATCAACATGGTAAATCCGTATTTGCAGGGACGAATAATCGATGACGTTATCAGGGGCGGCAGGAGGGATCTCCTTGCGAAGTACCTGGTAGTGATTGTTGCAGCAGTGTTTATAAGGTCGATTTTAAGGTATTCTTTCCAGATGATATTTGAGCATGTATCCCAGAATGCCATTTATAACATAAGGGAAGATATTTACAGGAAAATACAGTCCCTGGATTTCAAGTTTTTCGATACCAACAAGACCGGGGACATCATGGCGAGGATGACCGGAGACCTGGAGGCCGTGAGACATTTTATCGCATGGGTCATTTACAATACGTTTTTCAACGGCCTTATTTTCATAGTTGCGGTAATTTTTCTGAGCTCCATCAGCCTGAGCCTGACATTGATGCTGCTGGCCGTTACGCCCTTAATTGCATATTTTACCGCCAAGCTTTCGGGCTCGGTGCGGCCTGCCTGGGGAGCTATCAGGGAGCAGTTTTCAAGGCTCAATACCGTGGTGCAGGAAAATATCAGCGGAAACCGAGTCGTAAAGGCATTTACCCAGGAAAAATACGAGATACAGAAGTTCAGCAGGGAAAATGACGGCTATCGCCAGAAGAACATTGAAGCCGCAAAAATCTGGGGGAAGTGGCTTCCTGTGCTGGATTCCCTTGCCGGGACCCTTTCCGCTATAGTAATCCTTGCAGGCGGCATATATGTAATGAAAGGAATTATTACTTTCGGACAGCTCGTTACCTTCAACAGTTTTATATGGGCGCTTAACGGTCCGATGAGAATGTCGGGCTGGCTCGTTAACGATACGCAGAGATTTTTTGCTTCGGCTGAAAAAATAATCAGCCTGCTCAATGTCGAACCGAGAATAAAGAGTCCTGAAAACCCCGTAGAAATGGACAGAATCCAGGGCAGGGTTGAATTCAGGGATGTCAGTTTTTCCTACGGCGACGAGAAGGTGCTTGAGGATATCAGCTTTACGGCAGAGCCGGGCCAGACCATAGCGATAGTAGGTCCCACCGGTTCGGGAAAATCGACCATCACGAACCTCATCTGCAGATTCTATGACTGTACCGAGGGAGAAGTGCTGATCGACGGCATTAACATAAAACAGTACGATGTCAGGAAGCTGCGTTCAAATATTGCTTCGGCGATGCAGGATATATTCCTGTTCTCTGATACGATTGAGGGCAATATCGCCTACGGCGTGCCCGACGCCCCTATGGAAAAGGTTAAATGGGCTGCCACCATTGCGGGAGCTGACGATTTTATCACGAGTATGCCCGAAGGTTATGACACGATTGTCGGAGAAAGGGGAGTAGGTCTTTCAGGAGGACAAAGGCAGCGAATAGCCCTTGCAAGGGCCCTGATAAAGGATCCCGCCATTCTCATACTGGACGATACCACATCGGCCGTCGATATTGAAACGGAGCACAAGATACAGGAGATGCTGAAATCCGTATTTACCAATAAAACAGCATTTATAATCGCTCACAGGATTTCCTCCGTAAGAAATGCCGATCTGATCCTGGTCCTGAAGGACGGCAGGATTGTCGAGAGGGGGACCCATGAGGAGCTGCTTGACCTGAAAGGCTATTACTATAACGTGTTCAAACACCAGTACGGCGATTTTGATGAATTGCAGGCCCAGGGGGTGATATAAATGGCAAGGAACAAGTTTGACATCGATGAGGAACTGGAGTCGGGTTTTGACATACATCAGTTCAGAAGGGCCATGAAATATGTTAAACCCCATCGTAAAAAGCTTGCCGTAATGGTTTTGCTGATGATGGTGGCCAGCCTGTGCACATTGATAGGCCCCTATATAGTAAAGGAAGCGCTGGACAAGAAGATTCCAAACGGCGACATCCCCGGGCTGATTGTCCTTGTCGCGATATTCCTGGCGTCGCTGGTGTTAAACGGGCTGCTCATGAAGCTCAGGATATACATTATGTCCGAAGTGGGACAGGACATCATTCATAAAATGCGCGAGGACATCTTTGTCCATATTCAGAAGCTGCCGTTTTCATACTATGACAGCAGGCCCCACGGCAAAATCCTTGTCAGGGTGGTCAACTACGTCAATTCCCTCAGCGACCTGCTGTCAAACGGAATTATAAACCTGATAACGGACCTGTTTACGCTCGTGGCTATAATAGGCTTCATGCTGTTTATCAATGTGCGGTTAACGCTCGTCAGCCTGGTCGGGCTGCCTGTACTCATTACGGGCATACTGCTTCTTAAAAACGCCCAGAGAAGGGCATGGCAGGCTTTGAGCCGGAAGCAGTCCAACCTTAATGCATATATTCATGAAAGTATAACAGGAATGAAGGTGACCCAGTCCTTTGCGAGGGAAAAGGAAAGCCTGAACATATTCAGGCGCCTTTGCAACGAATACAGGAGTCACTGGATTCACGCCGTGCGCGTGAACTTCCTGATGTCGCCGATAATAGACAATATTTCGATACTGAGTTCAGTATTGATTATAACCCTGGGAATTGCCTGGCTTGGGAGCGGAGGAGTTACCGTGGGCGTGCTGATTGCGTTCCTGGGCTATTCGGGAAGGTTCTGGGAACCGATTATCAACCTCGGCAACCTGTACAACCAGCTCATTAACGCCACGGCCTACCTCGAAAGAATATTTGAAACGCTCGATGAAAAGCCGACGGTGGATGATCTGCCCGGCGCCGTGGAAATGCCTGAAATAAAGGGCGAAGTTGAATTCAGGAACGTGAATTTCAGCTATGAGGAAGGCGAAAGAATATTAAAGGATGTCAGCTTCAAGGTAAATCCGGGCGACACCATAGCGCTCGTCGGACCCACGGGTGCCGGCAAGACAACGGTGGTAAACCTCATAAGCCGCTTTTACAACATTGATTCCGGCCAAATTCTTATTGACGGCATTGATATAAAAAATGTGACGCTGTACTCCCTGCGCAGGCAAATGGGAATTATGCTGCAGGACACCTTCATATTCTCGGGAACCATTATGGACAATATCAGGTACAGCAAGCTCGATGCAACCGACGAGGAGGTAATTGCTGCCGCAAAAGCGGTTAAAGCCCATGACTTTATTATGACGCTGAAAGACGGTTACTACACCCAGGTCAATGAGAGGGGTTCAAGGCTCTCCGTGGGACAGAGGCAGCTCATATCCTTCGCCAGGGCGCTGCTTGCTGACCCGCGCATACTGATTCTTGACGAGGCCACGTCCAGCATTGACACTGAAACGGAAAAGGCTGTCCAGGAAGGCCTGGAAGTGCTTCTGCGCGGAAGGACGTCATTTATCATTGCCCACAGGCTTTCAACGATAAAGAACGCCACAAGAATAATGTACATCGACGATGGCCGCATCGTGGAACAGGGCACCCATGACGAATTAATGAAACTGAAAGGCGCTTACTGGAAACTCTACACGGCCCAGTACAGCTTCCTGAACAAATAATTGGGACACGGGGACGGTTCTCTTGTCCCGGTATTGGGACACGGGGACGGTTCTCTTGTCCCACCGCTAAAGAGTTACACGAAATCTTTCTCATGCTCCACCCGGGCAATGAGCACATTGAAACAGGAGAGATGCTCACTGTTACACTCACAATTCGCCGGGTTGAAAATTGCTTCTGTTTCATTCATCATTTACCGGGACAAGAGAACCGTCCCCGTGTCCCACTCGAAAAGTCGTCCCTGTCCCACCGGTCACAGGAAAAAGTTGTACAATTTCCGCCATCAGGGATAAAATAGTATTAGATGTTTATACGGAACCTTTGTTGATGAGAACGGTCTAATACATTAAGAGGTAGCATATATAAGGAGGATTCGATGACTGCAACCGGATTTTTCAAAAAAGCGCTGCTTTGTGCGCTTTTAATAATGTTGATTGTTCAGTTTACCTCAACAGGGGCTTTTGCCGCTCCTTCAAAACCCGATATTGACATCGAGGTTGAAGCGGGTTTTAACGGTGTGGCGAGAATGGATTCGAAGATTCCGTTTCGCATTACGCTGCGCAACAGGGGCGCGGCTTTCAACGGCGAGGTGCAGGTGTTGCAGCCTTACCGGGATTACAACAGCGTCCAGGTTTATGCCATGCCCTGCAGCCTGCCGAAAGGTTCCGAAAAGGAGCTGGTAATGTATGTTCCCGTCACAACGGCTAAAAGAGATATTAAGATAAGTCTCGCCAAAGGGAACAAGGTTGTCAAAACCATCAATTACAGGTTTAACAGGACTCTCCCTCCCTACACTCCCGTGGTGGGAATAATAAGCGATGATGAAAGCCTCGAAAGGAATTTCGGAGGCATCATGATAAACAGAACGTACCAGGCAGCTGTCGATCCTCCTGGTAATACATTGCTTCCAAGAAGCAAAGAGATTACAAATGAAGATTATTCGGACCAGGACTCCTGGGCAACCAGGATCGATGAAAAATCCATACCTGACACCCTGGATGGATTCAGCCAGTTTGATGTAATACTTATAAGCAATTTTGACACCGGGCGGTTAACAGATCAGCAGTTTGAAGCTCTTTCAGAATGGGTTGATTACGGCGGCATCCTGTTGATAGCCGGCGGCCCCGGCTGGAGAAAAACCTTCGGCGGTCTGCCCGGGTATCTTAAGCCGGCTGTTACGGCATCCGAAATCCGGAAAGTCGGGACGGGATTTGTAGCGAACTTTTCAGACAAAGAACCGCCGGCCGGGGAAACAGACATTATTCCCATAGATCCGGGACAGGGAACGGCGCTGGCGGAAGAAAGCGGTTATCCGATGATTGTTTCCTGTTCAAAAGGCGACGGAGCGGTGGCTTATCTTGCCTTCGATCCCGGGCTTGAACCGATTGTGCACTGGTCGGGCGCAAAATCCATGTGGCAATCCGTAATTCAGCAGATATATGGGACGACAGCGTTGGGCAGGATTGACCAAACTTTTGGTTCCCAATATTTGTCCAATATTAATTTCAGTTACCTGGCTTCCAGTGTCCCGGACGGCCGTACGCCTCCGTTTAAAATGCTGATTGTGCTTATTGGCGCCTACATTATAATTGTGAGCCCGATTTTGTACCTGTTCCTGAAATGGAGGGACAAACGCGACCTGAGCTGGGTGGCGGTTCCTGCCGTAGCTCTTGCATTTTTGGGCATAATATACCTTGCAGGCTTCAAATTCCGCTACAACACTGCAGTGCTCAACAATTTCTCCTTTATCCGGCTGAATTTCGAAAACAACCGCATCGATGCCGACAGCTTCATAGGCATTTTCAACAACCGGAAGGACAAACTTGAAATTGCGTATGACCCCGGGCTCATGCTGGACCTGAGTTCCGATGAAAGGGCAATGGTATCGGGCAGGTTTTACGCACCCGGCTATGATACGGAGGATGCCGATGTGCAGGTTACAGGCAAATTTATTTTAACAAATCCGCCCGTGTGGGAATTTTATGATACCATGCTGTGGGAGCCGAAGCTTGTAACCGTAAAAAAATCGGGCAGTCTCAGCGGAGGGTTGATTGAAAAATTAACGCTGGAAGACAAAAGCCTCAGCGTTACGATAAATAACACCACGGGAATGAATTATGAGGAAGCGTTTTTCGCAATAGGGAACATCTATATTGACCTCGGCAATATCAGCGAAAATGAGAAAAAAACCCTGAACATTTCGCTGGACGGACCCGAAGTTTCCAAAAGCCTGTCGGACTTCCTGGATAAGCGTTACGGGCCGCAATATAATTCTGTACCGCGTTCCGACCTTCCGAAGAACTGGAGGGAACTGAACAGAAAACGCAATATACTTGATTATGTCCTTGTCAATACGGGCATCATAAATTCAGCCGATCCCGACATAAGGTTTTATGCATTTAACTATGACGATCCAGGTTATGACATTACGGTCAACTCGAAAAAACCCGTGGTGCTCAACACCAACCTGGTTTACAGCCGCTTCGCGCTGACATCCGAAAGAGGCAGCAGGATATCGATACCTGCGGGGATTGTCAGACCTGCGATGGTACAGGGAACCAATGCGTTTTATGACGATGTGATGGAAGGAACCATAAGGGTACAATCCGGCGGAGACGTTAACTTCAGGTTCAGGTTCCCGAAAGGAATACGTGTTGACAGGCTTGTTATTAAATGGCCCGCTCCGCTGCCGACCTATTACAGGTACATAAGGGAGGTACCGAAAGGCGATTCGGGCCAGGAAATTGCCACCCCGGAAATTACCGAGGACAAGTACAGATATTATATATATAATGTAGAAAAAGGGGAATGGGAGGAAACCGGCAGGGAAAAAACGCTGACGGGCGACCTCTCGCGCTATGTCGACAGCCTCGGGGATGTTGAACTTAAAGTCAGTGTGACCGTCAATGAC
This sequence comes from Bacillota bacterium, assembly GCA_023623175.1. Lineage (GTDB taxonomy): Bacteria > Bacillota > Clostridia > Acetivibrionales > JAMNXU01 > JAMNXU01. The sequence goes on along the minus strand of JAMNXU010000008.1, from coordinate 11,892 downwards.
AAGAATATTTATGACGAACTTCTCCGGGTGCCCGATATTGAAATCAGCGGGGAGGTGGAGTGATGCTCGTTATAGAGAACCTGGTCAAAAAGTACGGAAGATTTACGGCTGTCGACGGTCTTTCGCTGGAAATAGGACCGGGCCATTGCTACGGTTTTGTAGGACCCAATGGCGCCGGCAAGACAACCACTATGAAAATCGTTGCGGGGCTGCTCAGACCCACTGCGGGAAAGGTTAGGGTGGCGGGCATAGACGTTGTCGAAAACCCGCGCGAAGCTAAGGCAAAAATAGGCTATATGCCGGACTTTTTCGGAGTGTATGACAACCTGAAGGTTTCGGAGTACATGGAGTTTTACTGCGGGCTTTACGGGGTTGAGTACCGCAAAAGAGCGGTTATTACGGACCAGCTTCTTGAACTGGTCAACCTGACCGACAAAAAAGACGCCTATGTCGATACCCTTTCAAGAGGAATGAAACAGCGACTGTGCCTCGCCCGCAGCCTGATTCACGATCCCGATCTCCTGATACTGGACGAACCGGCGTCGGGACTCGACCCGAGGGCAAGGATAGACATGAAGGAAATCCTCAAGGAACTAAGGAATATGGGAAAAACCATCCTGATAAGTTCCCATATTCTGCCCGAGCTTTCGGAAATGTGTACTTCCATTGGGATTATAGAAAAGGGGAAAATGGTTATAACCGGGACTGTCGCTGAAATAGTGAGAAAAATTTCCCAAAAGAGGACCCTTAAAATAAAAGTGCTCGGAGACACTGAACCCGCTGTCAGACTGCTCCAGGAACAGGTAACCGTGGGAAGTATCACGGTTGGAAATGAACATATTGAGGTGGAATTCGAGGGCGACAACAATCAAATGGCTGACATACTTCGCAGCCTGGTTAAAGGCGGGATACCGGTGATATCCTTCGGAGAAATGGAAGGCAGCCTGGAAAATATATTCATGCAGGTTACGGGAGGTGCAGCGGCACTTGAAAATCAATCCGGTAATTGAAAAGGAACTAAGGATCAAAATGAGAGGCTGGAGGTCCCCGGCCCTGCTTGCGGTGTACCTGGCAATCCTGGGCCTGGTGATTTTCTTTGGCTTTTTCGAAAACATATTTGATATCGGGTATTCTTTCAGAACATTCAATCCAAGGACAGCCTACAATGTTTACAATGCCCTGGCCTCTTTTCAGCTGGTATTGCTGACGCTGATCGTGCCTGCCGTGACCGCGGGGGCAATCAGCGGCGAAAGGGAAAGACAAACGCTCGACCTTATGCTCTGCACCAATTTTTCGCCATTATCGATTATTATCGGAAAAATAGCCGTTTCCATAGCCCAGATAATGCTACTGATCGTGGCGTCAATGCCGATACTGGGGACAGTATTCCTGTTCGGTGGCGTCAGAATTACTGACCTGCTTCTTTTGATCGCGTATTATCTGGCAACGGCGCTAATGGTTGCTAGTATAGGCATCTTTTTTTCAACGTTGTTCAAAAAAACATCCGTTGCAAATATTCTGACCTACCTGACCTTAATGTTCCTCCATTTCGGAACGCTGGTGCTGTTTGCGTTTTACGTAAGGGTGACAATGGATCCCGTCAATTTTACGCGTCCGACTTTTAATGAGGCCCTGGCGTTTTTATTCGCAAACCCCATGTTTGGATTCAGTTACCTCCTGGAAGGCCCCTCGGGCGGAGGAACGATACTGAGCCTGTTTACAATGGTATTAAGTTATGGCGCAGGGAATGCTCCTGTTGTACCTCCGTGGGTAGCCAACATGATTTTTGATGTGGTTGTCGCCGCGGTATTGATCCCGTTGAGCGCGCGGCTGCTCAGGCGCCCCTGATGGCTGCCCGGGGGAATATAAAATCCGGCAATGAATGATAGCGGGTGAAAACGAAATTGAGGATACTGAAACCGGGAAAATCCAAATTGAATATACACGTTTCAGGGAAATTCAGCGCCGGAAAATCCGGGCCGAAGAAAGCCTTTAAATCGCTAAGGATATTGACCAACCGGATGCACCTGGACAGGAGCCTGGCGTGCATGGCATCGCTTTTGCTGCTGTCGGCGGCAATGGGATTGCTGCTGGTGTCCTGGAGCCTGGCATATCCGGTTCCATACCTGCTTTACAAGCTGATGGCGACCTATGGAGCTTTCTTGTTGCTTGGGCTGGTTTTATCGCTATTCCTGCGCCCCGGATTTATGGAAACGGTTTATGCAGCCGATGCCCTCGGACTTAAGGAAAGGGTTATTACGGCCGTGGAATTATGGGGCGACAGCGGAGAAGTGGCTTCGCTGCAGCGCAATGACGCCCTGAGGGCAGTAGAAAATGCGGATTTCAGGCGCATGTACAGGATAAAGGCGCCGGTTCGCCGCCTTTCCGTGAGCATTGCGCTGGCCGTGCTGACCGCGCTTCTGTTTTTCATGCCGACAAAAGCCCGGGATGAGGCCAGGCACGTGGAAAACCTGAAGGAAACAGTGGAAAAGCAAATGGGTGAAGTTGAAAAGGCTCGCATGGAAGCCTTATCCAAGGGACTTACCCCGATGGAACTGTCCGAGATAGACAAGTTGCTGCGCCAGGTCAAGGAAGAACTGAAAACGGCGGATACGGAAGAAGAAATATTAAAGGCCCTTTCCAGGGCCAAAAATGAAGTGGAAACGGTCAGGGAATTCAACCCCGAGCCCGATGCGGGCAAGGTATTGGACGTCCTTTCTAAACATGATTTCACAAGGGGTTTGGCAGAAATTATAAAAAACGGCACTGCCGATGATTTAAAGAGAATGATTGAAAGCGCGGCCGGCGAGATTTCGCGGCTGGATGAGGAGGGCAGAAAACAGCTGGCTGAAGAAATAAAAAAGGCCGCGGAAGAAGTGGCTGCCAATGATGAACTGGCAAAGGCGCTCAATGACCTGGCCAGGGCTTTGATGGCCGAAGGCGGGGGTAGTCTTGACAGCGCGCTCCAGAGCCTCGGCGATATGCTTTTTGCGATGGCACAGCGTGACGCCAGGTTGGCCGAAGCCCTTGACCAGTACCGGAAAGCGCTGCAGGATTCTTTTCTCCGCTCGCTCGATGAGGTTCGAAGGAGCGTGGCAAACCGGGACGGAGGACTGTTCGGACGGCCTGCAGGAGAATCCGGGAATGGTGATGGAGATAATCAAGGCAGTGAAGACGGCCGGAATGCCAACGGACAGGGAGGCTCGCAGCCTGGAAACGGTCAGAGCCAACAGGGCGGTAACGGAAACAGTTCGGAAAGCGGCCAGGATAACGGACAGGCCGGACAAAGCGGCCAGGGAAATCAAAATGGCAGCGCAGGGAACATGCAAAACGGTCAGGGCCCAAACGGCAATGCAAATGGAAACTCCTCCGGTAACCCGGCGCAGGGCGGAAATCAGTCTGGCGGATCCGGAGCTGGCGGCGGTGGAAAAAATGTCAGGGATTACGAGAGTATTTATGTCCCAAGGCGGCTCGGCGACGATGAAAATGCTGAGGAATCCCATGTGCAGGGCAGCAAGGGCAGCCAGGGCAGCAGCCGGTGGAGCGAAGCCGAAGGTATTCCCGTGGAAAAGGGGACAGTCCTGCCCTACAATGAAGTACTGGGCCAGTACAGGGACGCAGCCCTGAAGAATCTTGGCGACAGCGGCATACCTCCCGGGATGGAACAGTTGGTGAGAGATTATTTTACTTCGCTTGAATAGATAAGGGAACGGGGTGCAGATTACATGGAGACAAGGGAAAACAGCCTGAAACAAGAAAACAGCCTTAAACATGTTGCTGATACCGTGAGCAGGGTTGAAGCGGAAGTTGCAAAGCACATGGTCGGCCAGAAGGAACTGATCCGCCAGGTGCTGATATGCATGCTGGCCGGAGGGAACGCCCTATTGGAGGGCGTGCCGGGCCTGGGTAAAACAAGGCTTGTTAAAACGCTCGGCAGGGTGATGGACCTGAAATTTTCAAGGATCCAGTTTACACCCGACCTCATGCCTGCCGATATAACCGGCACAAACATAATTGCGCGGGATGAGGAAGGCGCAGGGATGTTCCGCTTTCAACCCGGTCCCATTTTCGGCAATATAATCCTGGCCGATGAAATAAATCGTGCGACGCCCAAAACGCAGAGCGCACTGCTCGAGGCGATGCAGGAACAGACCGTCACGGTCGGAAGCAATACATATAAGCTGCCCCAACCCTTTTTTGTACTGGCAACGCAGAACCCGATCGAAATGGAAGGCACCTATCCGCTCCCCGAGGCGCAGCTTGACAGATTCCTGTTTAAACTGCAGGTCCCCTTTCCTTCACTAAAAGAGCTTGCCGACATTGTTACGATGACCACTGGGAGCGAAGAAGAAACTCTGAACAAGGTTACCGATGCCGGTGAAATTCTTTCGATAAGGGAAACGGTAAAAGAAGTTCCCGTGGCGACACCGGTGATGCAATTTGCCATGAAACTGGTTTTGGCAACCCATGCTGAAAGCGAATACGCAACGGCGACAGCAAAAAAATACATACGATTTGGTTCTAGCCCGCGCGGAGCCCAGGCGCTGATCGCCACGGCAAGGATTCGCGCTATCCTCGAAGGCAGGTACAATGTAGCTTTTGATGATATAAAATACGTTGCTTTTCCCGTGTTAAGGCATCGCGTGCTGCTGAATTTTGAAGCGTTGTCAGAGGGTATTACACCGGACAATGTAATTGCAGAAATTATAAAAGAACTTGAAAATTCATAAAAATGCGCAATAAAACGGGACCGGGACGAAGGACGGTTTCTCCGGGACACGGGGACCGGGACACGTGGGACACGGGGCCGTTCTCTTGTGGGACACGGGGACGGTTCTCTTGTCCCACATCGTGGATGAGGAACTGTTTTTTCAGCTTATCGTGGGACACGGGGACGGTTCCTTTGTCCCACATCGAGGATGCGGAACTGTTCTTTCAGCTTTCCATAGGGACAGAAGAACCGTCCCCGTGTCCCAGTTTGGGACAGAAGAACCGTCCCCTTGTCCCGGTTTGGGACAGGAGAACCGTCCCCGTGTCCCTCCCCGTGTCCCTCCGTATACCGGATAGGAGAAACGACCTGATGAGCGAGCTTTTTGACAGCGGATTTTTAAATAAACTGGAGAGGCTGGCGTTAACCGCAAAAATGGCGGTGAGCGACGGAGCCGCGGGAAACAGGAAATCCCGCAGCAAGGGCAGCTCCGTGGAATTTTCCGACTACAGGGAATATGTACGCGGTGATGACTTCAGGCGCATTGACTGGAATGCCTACGGGCGTTTTGAAAAGCTTTTCATAAAGCTGTTCATGGAAGAAAGGGAGGCTCCGGTCAATATTTTCCTTGATACCAGCAAATCCATGAAATGGGGGGATCCCGACAAGAGCATTGCCGCGAGAAGGCTGGCGGCCGCCCTGAGTTACATAAGTCTTGCAAGCTATGACAGGGTGACATTGTATTGTATCAGTGACAGGATTGTAAGTAACAAACCTTCGTTGCGCGGGAAAAATTCCTTTACCCGGGTGCTGAAATTTCTCGAGGATGTTGTATTTGAAGGAACCACCGATTTGTTCGCGGCTGTGCGCAATGCGCAACTGGACAATAACCGCGGGATTTCGGTAGTTATATCGGATTTCCTGTCCCCGGGTTCGCCCGCGGACCTCTTAAAATATCTTTTGTATCACAGGCAGGAAGTTTACCTTTGCCACCTGCTGTCGCCACAGGAAATCAGGCCGTCCGTTGATAAGGGTCTCAGGCTTGTGGATTCGGAAACCGGCGAGTTTGTTGAAGTGACTCCGTCCTCGGCTTTGCTGAAGACTTATGAAAAAGTTTTCGAGAATTATATTAACGGAATAATTGAACTTTGCTTCCGGCACAATGTCAATTATATTGGCCTGACATCAGACCTGCCGCTGGAGCAGATGCTGAAAAGGGTGGTGTCGGCGACATGACGTTTTATAACCCTGCTGCATTCATATTCGCGCTGACGCTTCCCGCTATCCTGATATTGTATCTCCTGAAGCAGAAACGCGAGGATTATGAGATTTCCAGCATATTACTCTGGCAGGCTGTAATCCGCGACATCGAGGCCAGCGCTCCGTGGCAGAAGCTCAGGAAAAATCTCCTGATGATTCTGCAGCTGCTCGCCATGGCGCTTCTTATACTGGCACTCTCGCAACCTTTCCTGGAAAGGGCGGGAGGCAGGGCGGAACACGTTATTGTAATCATCGACACATCCATGAGCATGCAGGCAACGGACACGCGGCCCAGCAGGTTTGAAGCCGCAAAAAGGGAAGCCGTGCGGTATGTTTCCAACCTGAAGCCCGGAACGCGCATTACATTGATAAATATGGGCACGAGCGTCGTTATTGAAGAAAACATGAATGCGGAAAAAAACCGGGTCCTGGAGAAACTGAGAAGAATGAAGGCCGGGAATGGAAGCGAAAACCGCGTTGAAGCTGCCGAACTTGTGAAAGGTATGCTGGAGCAGCAACATGCCGTTGAAGTGGTGTGTTTCAGTGACAGGCCCCTGGAAATAGAGGGTATTCAAACCCGATTCTTCAGCGTGGCGGGCAACGGGGAAAATTATGCCGTTGCAGACCTTTCCCACCTGAGGCATGAAAACGGGATCACGGTGTTAAGCCGCATTACCAATTACGGCAGCGAAGACGCCGATATACCCGTCAGCCTGTATGTCAACGGGAAGATGTATGACGCAAAAAAAATCAGGGTGAGAAAGGGCGAAACGGCCAATGTTTACTGGGATCGCGTGCCATTGGAAGCGGAAGTGCTGGAATGCCGCCTGGACCTGCAGGATGCCCTGGAAGCGGACAATACCGCCTGGGACGCCGTAAAACCCGATGAAACCAGAAAAATACTGCTTGTAAGCAGGGAAAATATATTTATTGAAAAGGCGATTTCCGTAGCCGGAAACACGCAGCTTCTCAAGTCGGCTGAGCCTTCTGACGCACAGCTTGCGGGATACGACCTTTATATATTTGACGGAATGCTGCCCGGGAAGCTTCCCGGCGACGGGAGTGTTCTCGTTTTTAATCCCCCGGAGGGCAATGGACTTTTTAAGGTTACAGGCACGGACACGGCGCCGAAATTGTCGGCGGCAAAAACCGGATCCGGCGAAAATGGACATGATATACTGAAATACGTGGATATCGAAAGTTTTTCTGCGGCCAGAACCCGTATTCTCGAAGTGCCGCCGTGGGCGGACGCGGTAATAAACTGCGAAAACGGCGCGGTCGCCTTTGCAGGAATCCATGAAAACAGGAGGATAGCCGTATTCGGTTTTGACATCCATGACACCGACCTGCCGCTGACTGTCGCGTTTCCCGTGATGATGGCGAATTTACTTGACTGGCTGGTTCCTGCCGATGTTTGGGAAGCAGGGAACATTTACCCCGGAACGCCGGTTAAACTGAACCTCAACCCGAAAACCACGCGGGCTACCGTTATTACTCCCGGCGGCAGCGCCCATGTAATAGCTCCCCCTTTTCCCCCGCGTATTTTCAATGAAACCGCAGAAACGGGAAAATACACCCTGAGGCAGGAGTCAGCGGACGGCGCGGTGGAACGGTTTTTTACCGTAAATCCTCCCGTAGCCCTCGAATCCGATATTTCTGAAACCGTGGAAACCGGCGGAAAAAACGATGGAAATATATCGGCGTACGGCGCCAGGACGGGGCTGGACCTTCAGGGAATGCTCCTTTGGGCCGTGATGCTGCTTTTATGCCTGGAATGGTGGGTATACACGCATGACGTTTAATTTTGTCAATCCATATGTGTTATTGTTGCTGCCGGCAGTTTTAGCGCTGACGGTTTTTGCATATCGTAAAAAGGCAGGTCCTGTGCCCGGGAGGCGTCGCGCGGTCCTGGGACTGAGACTCACGGCTCTTTTTTTGCTTATCTTGTGTTTGTCGGGTTTCGGTATAAAGACGGGGACCAATGAGGTTACCACGATTTTCGTGGTTGATCTGTCCGAAAGTATTGCCCGGGAAAAGGACGGGATAAACGAAGCGGTGAAGGAAGCGCTTAAAGGAAAAAAGCCCGAAGAAAGGGTCGGTATTGTCGCTTTTGGCAACAATGCCCTGGTTGAAATGCTCCCTGATAAAAAGGTTGACTTTACATCGGTGCAGTCCCGGGTCGAAGGCGGATTTACAAATATCGAACAGGCCCTGAGGCTGGCTTCTTCGCTCATTCCTGCCGATACAGCCAAAAGGATAGTACTCTTCAGTGACGGGAGGGAAAATTCCGGAGATGCCCTCAAGCAGGCCGCGGTGTTAAAAAGCCAGGGTATTGCGCTCGATGTATTTCCTGTAATCGCAGGCGAAGCTGACGAGGTACAGCTTAAGGAAATCCGCATTCCCGAATCCCTTGGCTTAAATGAAAATTTCGAAGTTGTCGTCAGGGTGGTCAGCACCGTAAAGACAAAAGGTACCCTCAGGCTCTACGCTGACCGCCGGCTTGCTGCCGAGAGAAAGGTTGACATACAGAAGGGAGAAAACAATTTTGTTTTTGTTGACAAGGCCGCAAGAGAGGGCATTATTACATACACCGCGGTTATTGACGCCGAAGATGACCAGAACTTCAAGAACAACAGCCTTTCAGCCTTCAGTAATGTAGGGGACAGGCCGCGCGTGCTTATCGTGCAGGATGAAAACAGGGGCGCTTCTGAACTTGAAAAGATTCTCAGGGCAGCTGCAGGAGACGGCCTGGGAGCAGATATGGAAATTGACGTGGTAATGAGCGACAACGCGCCGAAAGGCGTTGCCGAGCTTCAGAGGTATGATGCCTTTATAATCTCCGACGTGCCGGCGGACAAGCTCGACGACCGTTTTTTGAACAGCCTTGAAATATGCATACGGCACCAGGGAAAGGGACTTCTTGTCACCGGCGGAGAAAACAGCTATGCGCCGGGTGGGTATTTCAAAACGGTCCTTGAAAAGATGTTACCTGTTAATATGGATGTAAAGCAGGAGAAAGAGGACCCGAACCTCGGGCTTGTTCTTGTTATTGACAAGTCGGGAAGTATGGGATCGGGACAATACGGCGTCAGCAAATTGGAGTTGGCCAAGGAGGCCGCGATAAGATCTACCGAGGCGCTGCGGCCTGAAGACATGATTGGCATCATAGGGTTTGATGACGCGGTGAACTGGGTCGTAAGAACCCAAAAGCTCACCGATCTCAAGAAAATACAGGATGCGATAGGAACAATGCGCCCCGGCGGAGGCACAAGGATACTGCCGCCGCTGGTGGAGGCCTATGAATCGCTGAAAAATGCCGACGCAAAGCTTAAGCACATTATTCTCCTGACCGACGGGGAAGCTGAAAAATCGGGATATGAGGCCATCTTGGAGAAGATGAGAGCTGCTGGGATAACGCTTTCCACGGTCGCCGTGGGGTCAGAGGCCGATGCGGAGCTTCTGCAGGCCCTGGCAAACGGAGGAAACGGCCGGTTCTACATGACCGATGAATTTTCAGATATACCGAAAATATTCGCGCGCGAAACTTTCCTTGCGGGGAAAACCTATCTTAACAACAGGACTTTTACCCCGAACCTCAGGAGCTATTCGGAAGTGCTTGAGGGAATTGATTCAGTACCGGAACTGGACGGGTACGTGGCCACTACTGCCAAGAGCACTGCAAGGGTTGTTTTCTCCAGCGACCGCGACGAACCCGTCCTTGCGACATGGCAGTACGGCCTTGGCAGAACGGCAGCCTGGACATCCGATGCCAGGGGCATGTGGACTTCAAAATGGCTCCGGTGGGAGCAGTCGGCGGTATTTTGGAAGAACTTCGTGTCATGGTTGATTCAAAGAAATATCGCAACGGATTATACTATCAGGACAGGCTTTGAAGCAGGCAAGGGGAAACTGGAACTCGTGCTGCCGCCGGAAGGCAGGCTTGCCGATGAAAAGGTTACTGTCCTCCTGGTCAGCCCGTCAGGCGCAGAACAGCAGGCAGAGCTGACGCCCGAGGCTCCCGGTGTTTACAGCGGAAGCTTCGACACGAAAGAGGAAGGTGTTTATATAGCCAATATAAGCATAACCGGCAGCAGGAATGATACCGGTCCAGATATGAGATCCGAAGATAGCGGCGGGATAACTGGCGGCGGCAGCGGCAGTGGGAACGGGAATGAAACACGGGATTCATCTGAAGCCGGGGATACAACTGTGATAAAAAGGATAGTTACAGGAATCACGGTGCCATATTCGCCCGAGTATGATATCCCGGAAGAAGGCTCGGCCGAGTTTATCAGGCAACTGGCAAGAGAAGCGGGAGGGCGTGTCCTCGACAATCCCGGCGACGCTCTCAAGGGCGATTTGCCGCTGACAGAATCCCTGGTTGATATGACGCGGCCGCTGATTATTGCGATTATACTGCTGTTTTTCCTTGAAATTGCCTTAAGAAGGGTAAACATTCCCGCGGACAGGGTTGGGCGTTTTGTCCGGAAAGTTTTGCGACATCCTGGGCAAAGGGCTGAAATGACCAGCCAGGAGGGTGATTCCCGACAAATTCGACAGAATATTCAGCAGGAAACACCGAATTCTGAACAGGATGTCCCGGGAAGTTACATCGGGACAGAATCGGCTGACGGAGTCCGCCCCCCGGAGCAGAAACATGAATCGGACCTGAAACAGGCAAGAATATCAGCATTACAAAGAGTCCTTAAATCAGGCGGAACAGGAATGCTGAAATCAGAAAAGGCCCCGGATTCAGAAGAAAAAAGGGCAGAAAAGACAGGATCAAGAAGTGACATGAAATCGGGGCTGTACAGCACGAAAGACAGCACAAAAAAGAAAAGTGCCGGTTTTACCCAGGAAAAAAACGGCACTCATATCGACAGGCTGCTTGAAAAAAAGAGAAAAAGGGAAAGATAGCGAACTGGAATTAATTTTTCGGCGCGAACTTGTGAAACACCCTGCTGATGGATTTGTAAAGCAGCATTACTATTATCGAGTTTCCAAAGGATTTAATCACGTTAAACGGAATCGTGGTGGTCCACAGCATTGCTTTAACCGTTTCATAGGGCTGTCCCCAGAATCTGACCGTAAAGAACAGGTTTGCAGGGATCATTACGAGTGTCATGGCCAGGGAGCCGGCGATCAGGGCGATAATGGCTCCTTTTTTTGTATGGAAGAACTTGTAGATTACTGAAGAAACCAACACTAAAGTTCCCGTGGCGATCATGTGCATTACGAATCCCACCCAGCCCGATTGGGCGCTGACGGTCAAGGCCTGAAGCAGGCATGTAACGAAAGTGATAAACATGCCCATAACCGGTCCGAAGAGAAAGCCTCCTATGAGTATCGGAACATCGGCAGCTTCATACTCGAGCCAGGGAGACCACGGGAAGATCGGAAAACGCGTGACGACAAACAGAACGATGGATAGTGCGGTAAGCATTGCAATCATGACTAATTTGGCGACAAGATTTTTTGACCTCATTTTACTCTCCCCTTTTTAACATTTTGGATTGCATTGTGGTTTATATCCGGGGATTTGATCCAAAAAAATCCCCGGGTCGCAATCCCAGGGAACAGTGCACAAAATATTAAACGTTTCGTAGAAGATAATTTCACAATCTTCTCCCATCCAGACTATACTGTCGGCTCCGGGATCTCACCGGAATCAGCGTTAGCTCGCGGGCTAATGGCCTATGCCATATCACCGCCGGTCGGGAATTGCACCCTGCCCTGAAGATTGCATGCATTAAATTTTCAAAAAAATTATAGCAGAGAATTCTATATACGTCAATAAACCTGCCAAATATGGATAGTGTCAACTTTTTGTAGGATTTTTCAGAACAAATCTTCTTTGGTAAAGCCTAAAACTAAATTAATTCAGCATGTTGGATGCAACGAAGAATCCTATATACCGGCGTTAC
>JAMNXU010000030.1 GCA_023623175.1 Bacillota bacterium | reverse complement strand
GTACTTGTGGAAAGGGCCCTCAGGGTAGCCGGGAAATTGCAGGGCGATGCAGGTTTGAGCGTGTTGTCCGGTTTTACGGATGTCAACGATATTTCTGATTATGCTAAGCAAAGCGTTGCCAACCTCGTGGCCGAAGGTTTGGTACTCGGCAGCAATAACAGGATTAAACCGAAGGATTATTTCACGAGGGAAGAAGCCGCTGCAATCATATACAGGATTTATTATAAATAAGTAGATTTACATCAAAGTAAATAAGTAGATAAAAAAATAAATATGTAGGATTTTAGTAGCAACTGGCGAATAGATTAAAATGACCGGTGCTTTAAGACCTTTAATATATGGAGGAGTGCGTTGCAATGGAAGACAGACCTTATGTACCCTGGGACTTGATGGACGATTTTATTACCAGTGCTTTTGTGAAAGTCGGCGTGCCCCCGGAAGATGCGAAAATATGCGCCGATGTATTGCTGGAAAGCGACAGGCGCGGCATTGAGAGCCACGGGTGCAACCGCTTCAAGCCGATTTACATAGACAGGATACTGGCCGGAATTCAAAAGCCTGTCACAGAGTTTGAGGTAGTGAAGGAAACTCCGACAACGGCCGTGGTGGACGGCCACGACGGCATGGGAATGGTTATAGCGTACAAATCCATGAATATGGCGATTGAAAAGGCTAAAAAGTACGGTATGGGAATGGTGGCGGTGAGAAATTCCACCCATTACGGCATCGCGGGATATTACGTAACAATGGCGACGAAGCAGGATATGATCGGCATTACCGGCACCAATGCAAGGCCCTCCATCGCTCCCACTTTCGGGGTGGAGAACATGCTGGGGACGAATCCCCTGACCTTTGGCATGCCCACCGATGAGGAATTTCCCTTTGTGCTGGACTGCGCCACGAGCATTACCCAGCGTGGCAAGATCGAGTACTTTGCCCGCATGGGAATGGATACTCCCGCGGGCATGGTTATCGGCGAGGACGGCAAGGCAATGACGGACAGCAAGGAAATCCTGGTTGCCCTTACCCAGGGAAGGGCTGCCCTGGCGCCGCTGGGGGGCATTGGCGAGGAACTGGCCGGATACAAGGGATACGGATATGCCACCGTTGTGGAAATCCTGAGTGCCGCGCTCCAGGCGGGCAGTTATCTCAAGATGCTTAGCGGAACAGGGGAAAACGGGCAAAAGGTGCCGTATCACCTGGGTCACTTTTTCATTGCAATAGATACGGAGGCGTTCCTCGGGGCGGAAGTCTTCAAGAAGATCGCCGGGAATATTTTAAGAGAACTGCGGGCCTCGAAAAAGGCGCCTGGCCAGGACCGCATTTACACCGCCGGGGAGAAGGAATATCTTGCGTGGCTCGAGCGCAGGGACAAGGGAGTTCCCGTAGGAGAATCGGTGCAGAAGGATTTGATACAGGTCCGCGATATGCTCGGATTGCCCCACAGGTTCCCGTTTGAACAGAAGTAAACTGACAGGGGCAAAAGGGGAAGGCTGTTACGGCGCATTTCGGGTGCGCACGAAGCCTTCCTTTTTATATTTTCGTGTCATTGACATGCAGCTTCGGGCAAGATTTAACAGATATCAATTTATTACCGGTATTTTGCAGGTGCCAATTTTCGGCAGGAATTTTGCGGGCATCAATCAATTATACCGGTGTTTCGTGAGTATAATTTTTATGAACATTGAAAAAACATTATTATGAAAATTTATGGACGCAGTGGGAAAATAAGCAGGAATTAAAAAAGTTATAGAAATTGCCGAAAAAAATTATAGAATTTAATAAAAGGCAGGATTGATAATATTTTGTTAAAAAGGTCTGATTTTGAATACCGGTAAAGTGTTATGGGTAAAAAATAACTGAGAATTGCGGGTAAGGAGAGAGTGCGCAATATGAAAAAGCATGTCAAAAATAATGTTTACTGGGTAGGAAAGGTCGACTGGGAGCTCAGGAAATTTCACGGGGAAGAGCTTTCGACCCATAAAGGTTCTACATATAACTCTTACCTGATCCAGGAAGAAAAAACGGTGCTTATTGACACGGTCTGGTTACCCTTCGCGGAAGAGTTTGTGGAAAACCTGGCCGGAGAAATTGATCTGGACAAAATTGATTATATCGTTATAAATCACGGGGAAATCGACCACAGCGGCGCGCTGCCGCTCCTTATGAAGCATATCCCGGACAAGCCCATATATTGCACTGCAAATGCCGTGAAATCACTCAAGGGCCATTACCACCAGGACTGGAATTTCAATGTCGTGAAGACGGGGGACAGGCTCGATGTCGGAAACGGAAAAGAGCTTATCTTTGTTGAAATGCCCATGCTGCACTGGCCCGACAGCATGGCGACCTATCTCACCGGGGACAACATACTTTTCAGCAATGACGCTTTCGGACAGCATTTGGCTACTGAAAAGCTTTTCAATGACGAGATAGACCAGTGTGACCTTTTTTATGAGGCGATGAAATACTACGCAAACATTCTGACGCCGTTCAGTGCCATACTGAGGAAAAAGCTCCAGGAAATCGCCGCACTCAACCTTCCCATAGAAATTATCGCGACGAGCCACGGCGCCCTCTGGCGCGAAAACCCGCTGCAAATAGTGGAAAAATACGCACAGTGGGCGCAGGATTACCGCGAGAATCAGATTACCGTAATATACTCTACGATGTGGAACGGCACAAAGATCCTTGCCGAGAAAATAGCGGAAGGAATTCAGCTTGCAGACCCCGATGTGACTGTAAAGGTGTTCAATATTGCCAAAACCGATGAAAATGACCTGATTACCGAGGTGTTTAAATCAAAGACTGTTGTAGTGGGCTCATCGACGATGGGCAACAGCGTGCTGCATCCCGTGGCGGGTTTCATTCACCTTATGAAGGGGCTGAAGTTCAGGGGCAAGAAGGCTGCGGCCTTTGGGTGCTACGGATGGAGCGGCGAATCGGTCAGGATTATTAATGAGCTTATGAAGGATGCAGGCTTTGAGATTGTGGCGGAAGGCCTGAGGGCTCAATGGAACCCGGATGCCGAAGCCCAAAAGGCCGCGGTGGAATATGGCAAGAAGATAGCCATGGCGTAGTCTTACGAATGAATGAATAATCTATTATCCAATTTATGTGCTTATTCAATTAATGTGCTCATGAACTTGTGTGAATGACTTTGTGAATGAATTGGGGACAGAAAAACTGTCTCCATGTTCAATTGGCAGGAGAGTGAGAAAGGGAAATTGTCCATGTGTCCCGGGCAAGGGAGTGGGACAGGAGAACCGTCCCCGTGTCCCGAGAGAGCGTCCCCTTGTCCCGAAGTGGGACAGGAGAACCGTCCCCGTGTCCCTGCCGTGTCCCGCGAGTGCGCGAATAATCGATTGCACGATATGGTCCCGGGGTATATGAGTCAATGGTCTTAGGACGAATTACCCGTGGCCTTCAGACAAAAAAACGCATATTTCGAATTATGAAGTATAAAAATTCAAGAAAAATTGTGTATTATGCAGAAAAAACAGATTGAAATTTGTTAATTTTATATAAAAAAATCCATATAGTACATGTTTCCTATTGTATGGAAATTAACAAAATGTTATTATGTGAAAAGTGGTTGTAAAAGAAAGAAAAAGAAAGAAATTTGGCAAGCAAAATATTATCAGTTGAATCTGAAAGAGGGATTGGATGGAAGAATTGGATCTGAAAAGCCTGTTTAATATTGTCCTGAGGCAATGGTGGATTCTGCTTGTTACAACTGTTGTCATCATAGGAGCGGCGGCAGTGTATTCATTTTTCATAGCCGTTTCCATTTACCAGGCGGATACAACCATCTATGTCGGCAGGCACCAGGACCCCAATTCATCATTAGGATACAACGACCTGCTCATGGGCGCACAGCTGGTAAATGACTACAGGGAGCTCGTCAAGAGCAGGATGGTATCCTACAGGGTTATCAACGAGCTCGGTCTTGAGGACATAACCGCAACGGAGCTTGCAAAAAGCATTAGCGTCAACTCCGTTAAAGATACAAGGCTTATCGAAATAACGGCCCAGCATCCGGACCCGCAGATGGCGAGGAAAATAGCCGACAAGGTGGCCGAGGTTTTCAGTGAAGTAGTCGTCGATGTAATGAAAATTGAAAATGTCCAGATAATCGACAGGGCTGTTATGCCGAACTCCCCGGTTAAGCCCAATAAAATGATGAACATGGCCATAGCCGCTGTATTGGGCCTGATGCTTGGCTTTGGCATTATTTTCGTAATTGAATATTTTGATGATACTCTCAAGACGCCGGAAGACGTGGAGAAATATCTCGAACTGCCTGTAATTGGCACAATCCCGGTGTTCAAGAGCAATTGACAGAACGATTAACCGGATTGTCGGCAGATGGCTTGCCGATTTTTTTAAGTATTTTACAAATTAAATTAAGTTTAGTACAATTTGAAATTTATTAAATTTTAGCATATAATTTTTGTATAATTATGCGACAATATGTCGAATTTTCTGTTGCAGCCTGGATAGCTGTAATTTCTGTAGTAAGTTTTGAAGTAATTATTGCAATAATTTTTGTTGGAGTTTTTGCTGTAATTGCCGATGCAATTTTTAAGATTTATGATGCAATTTATTGCAGACTTCTCTTTGAGGGGGTTTTAAATGATTGACGACAAAAGCCTCGTAGCTCAGTCGGCGCCTAAGTCTCCGATATCTGAAGCTTACAGGGTCCTGAGGACGAATATACAGTTTTCCAGTGTGGACAAGCCTTTAAAGAGTCTTGTAATTACAAGTTCCGGTCCCTCGGAGGGAAAGACAACCACGATCTGCAATCTTGCCGTGACACTTGCCCAGTCAGGCAGCAGGGTGCTCATCATTGACGCTGACCTGAGAAAACCGAAAGTGCACAAGGTATTCGGAGTTGGGAATACCTCCGGGCTGACCAACATACTGGCCCAAAACTATGATTATAAACTTTATCTTAGAAGAACAGAGATACAAAATATTGATTTAATTACTGCGGGTCCGATTCCGCCCAATCCCTCGGAACTGCTTGCTTCCCAGAGGATGAAACAGTTTCTTGCTAAGGTTTCAGAAGGTTACGACTACATTTTGCTGGACTCTCCTCCGGTGGGTTCCGTGACAGACGCAGCCATTCTCTCCACCATTGTGGACGGGACAATTCTCGTTGTTGCGTCGGGAATTGTGAAAATTGACGCTGCAAAAAGGTCAAAGGAACTCCTCGAAAAGGTCAATGCCAACATTGTTGGTGTTGTGCTCAATAAGCTTATCAAGAACGCAGGCAATCATTATTATTACTATTACTATTATTATGGAGAGGACAGCGACTCAAAAACAGCAAGGAAAGTAAGAAAAAAGCAGAAGAGGGTAGTATATGATGATTGATTTGCATACTCACATAATTTCGGGTGTGGATGACGGCGCCGACAGTGTCGAAACCTCTGTGAGGATGCTCAAAATGGCCGAAGAGGACGGCATAACGGATATTGTGCTCACGCCTCACTTCATACCCGGCTCGATTAACAACGTCAGGGAAATTGTTCTGAAAAGATACTCAGAATTATACGAGCTAAGCAGGGCAAAAGGAATAAAAATCAACCTGTATCCGGGCAGCGAGGTATTTATTGATCCGTCACTGCCGGACCTGGTGGAAAACGGATCGGTTTGCACATTGAACAATTCCTCCTACGTGCTTGTTGAATTGCCGATGATGAGCATACCCGAGTACACGAGGGAGGTAATATATGAACTCAGGCTGAGGGGTTACGTGCCGATAATAGCCCATCCCGAGAGGAACAGGGCCCTGGTGGCAAAGCCCAATACGCTCAAGGAACTCGTTGAGGCGGGAGCCCTTGCCCAGGTCAATTCATCGAGCCTCAGGGGACTATTCGGCCGGAAAATCAGGGAAACGGCGTTGATATTCATCAGGCACGACATGGTTCACTTTATTGCTTCCGATGCCCACACATGCAGGGGGCGGTCGCCCAGGCTCGCTTCGGTCTTTGAAATGATCACCAGGGAGTTTGGCAGGTCCGAGGCGCGCAGGCTGATTGTTGACAACGGCCGGGCTGTCCTGGACAACCGCGAGATTGATACGGGAACGCCTGTTGAGGTGAAAAAAAAAGCGAGATATTCATAATGCCTGTTTTGAAGAGGATTATTGAGCCGTTTTCAAGAAATTACGGGGTATAGGGTGATTTATAGAGCGGATTATAGAGTGGCTGTTAAAGAATGGCTTGTAAAGAAAACCCTTACATAAGGGAACTTTTAAAGAATTTTTAGATTAACTGCTTTTGAGGGATGGCGGATCGAATTATTCAGGATTTTGGCAGAGCCTGTAGATTATTTTGAGAAAATTTAGATTTTTTTCTAGATTAACTTGAAGGGCTATACTTAATTTGCTATAATTTTACTTTGTAAGGACAAGTTTTTCCAAAATAAATCATAATTCACATTATTTCAGCCATTGTGCGGAGCAGCAGTTAAGTTGAGGCATCAGACTTAAAAATCTCTTTGAGAATAATAAGCCGGGTGACGAGTACAGGATCAAGGACAAACAGTTATGTAATCCCCAGGCTTTAAGCCACGGGGGTGAGATAAAAGCATTTGCCGGTTATAGCGACCGTGCGGATTATAGCACAAGGCGAAAACCATGTACCTTTTACGGAGGGGGTAATAATATGAAGAAAAAGCTATTGGCGCTTTTTGTGGTAATGGCGATCGTCATTACGCAGCTAATGCCCATAACGGTATATTCCGATTCTGGTGACGTGGCTGATGTAATGAGAAGACTTAACGAACTTCCCGACAACGTAAAATTTCAGTTGATGCGGGCTATTTGGGACACTGTTCTTGTTTATGCAGACAATCCTTCGGAAGTAACCGTAGACAAGATGTACTCTGATGTGAAGAGCATTTTCATTTCGGAAGGTCTTAATTGGTCGGATTACGTTGTTGAAAGCGGAGGCAGCGCAGGCGACGGTAAAATATCCAAGGAGAACATCTACAATATTTTAAATAAGGTTATTGAGTTCAAAGGTGTAATTGGCGAACTCTATAGAGTATTTACATCACATTCGAGCGTCCCTGCGGGCAAGCACGTACGACTGGCCCTGGGATTGCCTGAAGATGCTTCTAACGGAGCATTGTTCCAGTTTATAATTGACAATTACCGGCAGCAGTTTGTTACATACAGCGGGACTACATTTAGTGCAGATACTTCCTTCACGCCCGTGATTGTAACCAGGCTGGTCAATTATGTAAAAGGTCTTGATCCTGATGCGGTGGCAGAAGCGTATAACGCAGCTATTCAAGAAGTTCCCGCTGAGTTAAGGTCCGCCCTGGAATTGCCTGATAATTATTCTTCTATCAACGATCTGAATGCATTTGCAGAAAACGTTTACAAGGCTGCAGCCACCCTTGCGATTGTAAAGATAAATTCGTTCATTATTAACGGAACGGTCAGCTTCAGCGATGCTCTCGACGCGTTCAAGATCGCAGGCGTGCTCAAGTTGCCGGCACCGGCCAATGTTACTCCGACAGCCGGGGATGGTTACGTAAATCTTTCCTGGTCCCCAGTGCAGGGTGCTGAAAAATACCTTGTAAGCTATGGCATAGGCAGTCTTACAAATACATTATGGGTAACCGGAACCAGCGCTACAGTATCCGGTCTTTCAAACGGTATCCCGTATTCCTTTAAAGTCCAGGCGGCATATTCCAACAAAGGTGATATTTTGGGTGCTGAATCTGCCACTGTAAGCGCAACACCTTACAGCTCAGACGGCGGAGTGATAATACTGCCGACACCTACACCGTCAGTATCACCTTCACCGACACCTACTCCAGAGCCGAGTGTAACACCTTCACCGGAGCCCAGTGAAGAGCCCTCGACGACTCCTTCTCCTGAGCCGTCGGCTTCACCGGAACCTTCAGTGACACCGGGTATGGTTGTAGTGGAACCCGAGATTGAAGACGGCAAGGCAGTACTGAATGTTGATGAGGAAGCTCTCAGCAAGGCTCTTGAAAATGCGCCTGTAAATGAAGCAGGAGTGAAAGAAGTAACGATTGCCCTCTCCGGCGATGAAGATGTAAACCAGGTAACAGCCAATATGCCTGCAGCCTTCTTTGCTGAACCGGCAGAGAACACGGCTGTAGTTCTGGAGACCGGTGTAGCATATGTTACAATACCGGGCGCAGCTCTCCAGACTTTGAACCTGGGCAGTGCTTCTACCGTAACTGTAGAAATAATCAAGGCTGATGCCTCGGTGGTTGCTGATCCTGCACTCAGAGAAAAGATAGGCGACAAGCCTGTTATAGATCAGAATATCAAGGTGGATGGAAAGGCAGTAACATGGAGCAATGAAAATGAGCCCATTATACTGTCCATACCTTACACACCTACGGCTGAAGAGCTTGCCAACCTTGACCTGATTGTAATCTGGTATGTCAATGACGCGGGTCAGGTTGTCCCGATGAAAGCCAGCGCATATGACTTCGTAACCGGAACGGTTAAGGTTGTACTGAAGCATTTGAGCAAATACGCCGTTGCTTATGACAACAAGGAGTTTGTTGATATAACAACATCCTGGGCTAAGAATGAAATCAAGGCAATGGCAGCAAGAGGAATTATCCAGGGTACTTCGACAACATCGCTGGTATATCAGCCGAAATACCATATTACAAGAGCTGACTTCGTGAAGCTGCTGGTATCGACCCTTGAGCTTAAAGCCGATGTGGACAGCAACTTCCCGGATGTACAGCCCGGAACCTACTACTATGAATATGTAGGTATTGCCAAGAAGCTCGGCATTACCAAGGGTGACGGACAGGGCAAATTCAATCCGACCAGCTACATTACCCGCGAGGATATGATGGTAATCGTTGCCCGCGCACTGGATGTCACAGGCCTGCTTAAGATGACAACCGACGAATCCGTGCTGAACCAGTTTACTGACAACGCACGCATAGCCGGATACGCAAGACAGAGCGTGGCAACGCTTGTCAACGCAGGCATTATCCAGGGCAATATGGGCATAGTCAATCCGAAGGGCTACTTCACGAGAGAAGAAGCCGCAGCGGTAATGTACAGGCTGTTCAACAAGTTCATAAGCCCTGTAAAATAACAACCTGAAATTCAACAATGTAATGAAAGCAACTGACATCGCTGGCTATCCGGCTGAACAAACGGCCGGATAACCAGCGGGTTCATGAAACACCGGGTTAATAAGCATCATTACCGGGAAACTGGTGCGCATAATACCAGGAACCTGAACGGGTTTATAACTGCAACATGTTTTAATATATATCAATTTTCACTTGGTCCGCGGGACAAAAACCTGCGGACTTTTTATATGCGTATGATATTTTTATATGCGCATGATATGTGTTGTAAGCGCGAAACGCCTGCGGTTGTTTTTTGGAGGAAAAGATAAAAAGGTTTACGTTTTGGCATTGAAAAGGTAAAATATAGTTAAACCCCAAAAATGCTTTGAGAGGTAGAAAGGATGGCCAAAAGAAGAAAAACGCGCAAGATACTTGTTATACTTACCGCGATTGCCGTGGTTGTCGGAGGTTTGTATTTTTACGCGCGGCACTGGTATAAGTCCATGTACAATGAAATGCTTGAGGCAAGCAGGTCGCAATATAACCAGGATCACATCGCCAATGCCGATGCAGAAAACGGGCAGTCAGGTGAAAATACTTATACAACCGTCAACAATGCCGACTCCGGAGATTCTGGTCCCGGGGACGCAGTTAACGGAAATGATGATGCATCCGGCAATTCGACGGTCGGTGACTCCGGTGATGCAGCAAATAAAAACGGAATGTCTGCAGGAAGCGCGGACAGCAAGCAATCGTCTGCAGACAGTGGACAGGATGGGAAAGGGACAAACGGTAAAAGCGGAAACGTAAACAGTGGCAACAATAATTCAGAAAAAGGCAAGGATTCAACAACGACAGGTGGCGACAATCAACAGCCGGGAGAAAAATCCGGGACCTCTCTTGCTGATGTCGTTCCGCCCATACCTCTTCCCGTGGACGCGGGTAAAGTGGAACAAAAGGCGGAAAGCATCGTGGGGAAGGACATAGCAGTATCGGACTATATTCTCGCGGGGACGATACTTTTGGGCAAACTGAGCCCGTCCGAGATAAAATATATCTTTTCTGTAGCCAGTGACGGCATGTACATGAAGGCGCCCATTGAGGAAATAAAACGGATCCAGGGTATTGTTTTTTCCAAGTTGTCTGACGATGACCTGCAGGTGCTGATGCAAATAGGCAGAAAATACGGCAGGAAGATGTATATACTGGACAAGAACATAGATGTTGAAAAGTTCAGGGAAGGATATTATGATGGCAAGCTCGACTGAGGGAATTACTGCCATGGACTTAAATATGCGCACATACAGGAAAATATTGATATGGATACCCGTTTTTTTCTGGATGGTTTTCATCTTTTATATGTCCGATCAGCCGGGTGGGATTTCCAATGATTTAAGCACGGATTTCTCAAGGCTAATAGCGGAAATTGCTGAAAAAATCGGAGTCATAGAACCGGATACCGCTAAGGACGAGTTATTTCTGAACAATTTGAATGCTTATATCCGCCAGTTTGCCCATGGTTTTTCCTATTTTATGCTTGCCTTGATCTCGATTGTTACATACAGGGCGGCAGGCCGCACGTACCGGGCGGCTGTGCCGCTCGTTTTGCTGTTATGCGTAATCCACGCGCTCATGGACGAGATACACCAGTATTTTGTGCCGGGAAGGGCGACAGAGTTTTACGATATTCTCACCGATACCTGCGGAGCATTGACGGCTGTAGTGCTTTACGGCTGTTTTGCTCAGTTGAGAATTTTGTTAAAAGGCAGGCGGCACGCTAATCCAAACAATTAAAATAAAATCGACTGAAACAATTAAAAATTAAATCGACTGAAAATAAAAATAAAATCAAATTGTAAAATAAACAACTTGTAAAATCAACTGGTAAATAAACAACCGGTTGGCAATCCTGTCGAATTCCAAACCGGTTGGTGCCTTATCAGATTAGGATTAAAATTCTTAGTGTTTAATTCATTCCTGGTGGTTTAATTCCAAAATTCTTAATGCTCATAACTGCCGGCATATACGCAGCTGTTGTTGCTGCCGTTATGCTTTGCCATGTAAAGAGCTTTATCCGCCTGCCTTATGAGTTCATCGGCACGCTGCGCCGTGTCGGGATAGCTTGAAATTCCAAAGCTGCATGTTATATTGGGCAGCCGGATTCCTTCGAATTCAGGTATTTCCGTTGAATTTATCGCGTTTTTAATGCGCTCTACTATTATCTTTGCTTCAGTTGCGCCGGTGCCCGGCAGGATTATTATAAACTCGTCGCCGCCATAACGTACCATGGCGTCGGATTTCCTTAGGCATTTGACCACAATATCGGAGAAACAGCTTAAAAGATGATCTCCCGCATGATGGCCGTACATGTCGTTTACCTGTTTGAAGTTGTCAATATCGATAAAAATGATGCTCAGCGGCTGGCCGGAAAGCGTGGAGGCGTCAATCTGGTTTTCGAGGAATTGGTCAAGGAAGTAACGGTTGTAAAGTCCCGTAAGCTTGTCCGTATGCACTTTCTTGTTAAGCAGGTGGAAACATCGACGATTATTTACCAGTAGTCGCGTTATCTCAATGTATGCATTCAGTGTTGCCATAGTTTCAGGATCAAAAGCGTTTTTGTTCGGGCTGTATATTTGCAGAAGACTTTTTATATGCTCCTTGCCCGAGATGTTAATGCAGAAGCAGCTTCCTCCGCCTTTTTCCGGTGAAAGGTGATGGCAGTGGGGAGTATTTTGGATATCAGCAACCTTGTAACAGCCTCCGGTTTTGTACAGCGGACATTCTCCAGGTTTGGCTGTACACGCCGGGTTATCGGAATTTGTCAGCGTAGTCCATTTTCCCGTGTCGGGATCGTCTATGTAATACAAGAATATCTTCAAATCAAGCGGTAACTTTTTCAGGTGGTTGAAGAGAATTGTATAAGCGTCTTCCTCGGTATATGACCTGTGCAGGTGCTGTATGAATTCCCTGTACAGCTTGATTTCTTTTTTTCCCTTTGATGCAGCACATCGTTTTCCAAATGCATATCCCATCAGGAGAGCTGTAAGCGTAATAAAAATGCCCGGGAGAAACTGCCAGAGATTGAGCTGGTTTGCTGCGGAGGAGATTATGAAATAATAAAACATTGCAGAAAATAACATGATAATAAATGAACTCAAGTAAAAGCCTATCGGCAGCTCTGTTCTGGACGGTCTGATAACCGCGGGAAACCTGGAATTTAACACGGTAATCTCCTTCCTTGTCCATAGTGCATTATGTATTTATAAGAATGATAAATATGACAATAACATTTTTATTATACCATATTACCCAACTAATGGATACTATTTATTGAAAAATATAAAAATTTTGAGCAATTTAAATGTTGATATTTGAAGAAAAGTTTTTTGCCGAAAAAGGTTGTAACAGTTTATTCATTTCATTTTCCTTCTGATCCAGGAGTGGGCATAGTCGCCTTGCCGGTTGCCTGGTGTCTTAAATTTTAAAAAATTGATTCAAAAGTTAGAAAGGACAAAGAGTAAAAAAGGATATGAAAACTGTAAGAAGGGCAACTGTCCCAAAGTGGGACAGGAGAACCGTCCCCGTGTCCCCCCGTGTCCCACTTACAAGCTTAAACGATGTTTTCAATTTCAAAGGTTTTGCCCTGCCAGTTGCGCAGAACGGCCTTGTCCTTCCCTATATATGAAAGGTAATTGGGAAGCAGCGGGGTTTTTCCGAGTCCCTTCGGGCCGTTGACAATATAGGTGGGAATGGCCATTCCCGAAGTTCTGCCCCTGAGGGATTCCATGATTTCGAGACCTTCTTCGATCCTCACCCAGAAATGGGACGTGCCCTTTACCGTTTTGGGATGGAAGATGTAGTAGGGTTTCACGCGGATCCTGAGAAGGTTCTGGTTCAGCTTCCTGACAACATACTTATCGTTGTTTACGCCATTCAGCAATACCATCTGGTTGCCCAGCGGAATTCCCGCGTCAGCCAGCATTTCGCAGGCTTTTTTGGAATCCCTGGTAATTTCCCTCGGGCTGTTGAAGTGGGTGTTTACATATATCGGGTGGTATTTTTTAAGTATTTTCACAAGGTCCCTGGTGATTCTCTGGGGCAGTGTGACCGGCGTCCTGGTTCCGAATCGAATTATCTCCACATGGTCTATTTTCCTGAGCTCCGAGAGAAGCCAGTCAATCGTCTGGTCATCGAGCATGAACGCGTCTCCGCCTGTAATCAGGACATCGCGGATTTCCTTGTTTTCCTTTACGTAATTAATTGCCTTGATCAGCCTGTTTTTGGGAGCATGGGTGTCATGCTCGCCAATGAGCCTTCTTCTCTGGCAGAACCTGCAGAACATGCCGCAAAGATTTGTAACCTTTATAATCAGGCGGTCGGGATATCTCCGCGTTATCAGCTCTTCAGGCGTCCATCCGCCTTCATCCATCGGATCGAGCTCGCCCCGGTCATCCAGTTCCGCGGAGCAGGGTACGGCCTGCCTTCTTATGGGACAATCGGGGTTATCGGGGTCGATGAGCGACATGTAATAGGGCGAAATGGCGTAGCGATAGGTTTTGCCCACAACAGCTATTGCCTCGCGCTCTTCCGGGGTAAGCTGGATGATTTCAGCCAAATCTTCCACCTGCGTGAACCGGTTGCGCAGCTGCCATTTATAGTCGTTCCATTCGGTATTGGTCGCATTGAGCTTTTTCATTATGAGTTTTTTCTGCCAGAGGATTTTTTCTTCATCCTCGATGCCCGTTTTTATTGTATCCTTTATTTCTTCATAGTCCCTGATACTGTCTTTCAGGACCTTGAAACGGTCTTCTCCCGCACTTTGAGTTGTTTTGCCGGAATGACTGATTTCCCCGAGTGCTGTGAACTGAATCGCTTCTTTCATCGAATCAACCTCCTTTGAGTTGAGTTATGATTAATTGTTACGTTTCAGCGCCATTGCTTTTTACAACGGTTGGAAATCCATGCACAGTTTTTTACGGGGTTTTTCCGGGCAAAGCTTGAAAAAACCGCAGGACTGGCGGGCAAAACCGTTCGGAATAACAGGATGCATTGGCCCAAAGTCAAATAAGCCGGAATAATCACTGAAAAACAGAAAAATCAACAGTTGCCGGACAGCGCGGTTAAGCGCGCTAAACCAAGGCAGCAAATATAAGCCAACAGGGCCGCTGTCAGAACTGCATAGTAACGCCATTTCGCCTTAAAACTCTTACTTGTGCAAAAAGTGCCGATAAACCGAAAAATGCAAAATATTACTTAAGCGATACTTCCGGCAACACAGGTAAATTAATCCGGCGCTCTTCATAAAAGGCACAGAGCGAAAGGAAACATCCATGATTCCCTTCAAAGCTTCCGAGGTTAGCTGTCGGGTTCGGGCCGAAAGGAAGCGGAGCCATAGCCCTACCAGAAATATTCTTCGGATAAAATAATGCTTACTGCCTGTCAGAAACTATGCTGTCCAAAACATCCTGCAAATAGTTTCCGGATTCACCCCAAAAAATTGGATCCCCCGTATCCTGCCTCTCCGGACAGGAATTCAGCAATGGCATATGAAATTTTGAAATGCAACTAATAATATATGCTACTAATATAGTATATCAGCTAGGATATTTCTATGTCAATTTTTTTCAAATAACTTGACAGAATGATTTAACGCACTAATTTATAGGTTTTCCTGCGCAATGCCGCCTATATTCTCAAATATTTGCTCCTCTGTATATCCGGCATTCTTCAGCTGCACCATTACGTTCTCGCGCAGATCAGGCACATAGGATTTCAGGCCTTTCAGTTTTCCTTCAATTATATATGGGCCCATGGCAGCGGGTATGAGCACTGATACTCCTGCCTTGACCGGCAGTTCATTTTTTCCTTCACAGATTATCCGGCCTTTTCCCTCGGTGAATGTGTATATATGGAACCGGCTGCCGTCGGCCACCTGTTCCACCGTGCCGTCTATGTCCAGGACTTCTACTGCAAAGTACCGGTTTGCTACAACAAAGGTGCTTGTGGATCCTTCCCCGATACTGAGCTTGAGCCCGGGGCATTTCTCCCTGCGGCCTGCTCCCTTGAAATCAATCACATCCAGAGATTTTTCAATGTGCAGCGGCCTTTTCTTTCCATCCTTGCCGACCCTGTCATAATCGTAGACGCGATAGGTAGTGTTGGAGTTTTGCTGGATTTCCGCGAGCATGATGCCTTCTCCTATGGCGTGGACAAGGCCTGCGGGGATGTTGATTACATCGCCGGGGAAGACTTCGACTTTTTTCAGGCAGCTTTCGAGTGTACCTTCCTTTATGGCCTTTGCGAAGCTTTCCCTGGTTGTGCCGGGCACCACGTCATATATAAGGTGAGCACCGGGTTTGGCGGAAATTATATACCACATCTCGTTTTTGCCGTATTCGCCTTCGTGCTCCAGGGCGTATTCGTCGTCGGGATGAACCTGCACTGAGAGCTTGTTTTCGGCGTCAATAAACTTGACCAGCAGCGGGAACTTTTCAACGTCCCTGTCAGGAAGCGCAGTGCCGATCAGCCTGCGGCCGAGCTTTTTAATAAGGTCCGGAAGCGGCATTCCCGCGTATGTTCCGTTGGCCACAATGCTGATTCCGTCGGGATGGCACGAGATTTCCCAGCTTTCGGCGTTCACGCCGTCGGGCAGTTTCCTTCCGAACTTTTCAAAATTCCTCCCGCCCCAGGGGTAATCTTTATAAACAGGTATGAACGTCAGTGGATACAGATCCATGGTTGTTGCCTCCGTATGGTTGTTATGTACTGCTTGACAGTAAATATATTCTTTTAAAATTTTCGTTTTGATGGATTTTTTATCAGATAAAGTTTACTATATTTAATGGAGACAGACAAGAATACAAAGGAAGCTTACTGGTTAATGGAGCCTGCGGTTAAACAGGTATGCAGGTTGCGGAAAGTTTGTGGGTAAAAACGGCAAAAATCCGGTCAAAAACTTATCGTTGCACATTTTTTTACACTGTGATAGAATAGTAAGCTGTAAATCCTTGCTCTGCACCCTGATGCAGGGCCTTATGTCCAGAAGGAGGTGAAGTCGAATGAGCCTGGTTAGAAATTACGAAGCTATATTCGTCATCGATTTGGATGTCGGCGAAGAAAACGTGAAGGCTCTTGTTGAAAAGTTCAAGAACCTGATAGAGACTTCAGCCCAGCTCGAAAGCATCGACGAGTGGGGGAAGAGAAGGCTGGCATATCCGATTAACAAGAAGCATGACGGGTATTATGTTCTTGCCAACTTTAGTTCTGGTCCCGATTTTCCGCGCGAGTTGGAAAGAAATTTCAAAATAACCGACGGTATTTTGAGATACCTCGTTGTTAAAAAGGATTAAACGGTGAAATCATGAACAAAGCTATTTTAATGGGAAGATTAACAAAAGATCCCGAATTGCGTTATACGAGCACAAGCAATCAGGCTGTCTGCAGTTTTACCCTGGCGATTAACCGCAGGTTTGCGCGCCAGGGCGAGGAAAGGCAGGCGGATTTCATCCCGGTCGTCGCGTGGGGAAAGACCGCGGAATTCTGCAGCAAGTACTTCCAGAAGGGACAGCAGGTTGCGGTGATAGGCAGGATTCAGACGAGGACCTGGGATGATGTTGACGGCAGGAGGCATTGGGTAACCGAGGTCATTGCTGAGGAAGTGTATTTTGCCGACAGCAAGAGGGATGATTCCGGCCAGGCTGCCGGCGCAGGATTTGGCGCCGGGGCTTTTGGATCCGCTCCGTTCGGATCTCCCGGAAGTCCTGAAACAGGCCAGGATGACGGTTTTTACCCGTTGGATGACGAGGACGAATTGCCGTTCTGATAAATTGACTGCCGTTGACTGTTGAATTATTTGACTGTTGGGTTATGTGGCTGTTGAATGAGTGCTGTTGAATGATTTCAGTGGCAGTACAGCCGTGAATGAGTGCAAAGTAACAGCAGGTAAAAGCCGTTGAATGAGTGCCGTGTGAAGTGGCATGAATGCAGACAGTGGATGAAACAGTGCTTGTGCAGTATGTATTTGAGCAGCCAGCATGTGGAAAGGAGGTACATCATGTCGAATACGAAAAAGCCCAACCAGGAAAAGAGCGTTGAAAAGGCGCCCGTAAGGAGAAGATCGAGAAGAAAGGTTTGCTCATTCTGTGTTGATAAGGTCGAAAGCATTGATTATAAAGACGTTGCCAGGATTAAAAAATTCATATCCGAAAGAGGCAAGATTCTCCCGAGAAGAATATCGGGCAATTGCGCAAAGCATCAGCGCGAATTGACAAGAGCTATAAAGAGAGCAAGGCACGTAGCATTGCTTCCGTATACAGCGGATTAATTGATATCCAAAAGGGCCTGTAGTATTCTACAGGCTTTTTTAGTATACTTTGGATATAAAACGATAGCGGTAAACTTATATTAGAGCGATAGCTGTAAACTTTGAATTTCAGGCAGCAAGTTCAGGGAAAAACAAACCCGGACGAACCGGGCCCCGGGCAAGACAAAAAAATTTGGACGGATACAGAATTTGGCCGGACAAAAAACTATTAAATTTCGGAAGCACAGGCCGGCAGGCCGATACTGCAACGGGATGATAACCCGGACGTGCAGCGGATAATAATCCGAATCTAAAACAGGCTGGCCATGATCTGATTATGATGATTATGATGAGGCAGGAACCGATAAGGGGGATCATATGAAGAAAATAGGCTTCCTGGGACCCAGGGGGACTTTTTCCCACGAGGCCCTGGAAAAGTATGCGCAAAATATAGGACCCTATGAAGCTGTTGATTTCAGCAGCATCAGTGAATTGATCGATGCGGTGAATGACAACAGGATCGACGAGGCAGTCGCTCCGATGGAAAATTCCATAGAAGGGGCCGTGAATGCAACCCTTGACATACTATCGGGAGACATGGAGCTTAAAATCAAGGCCGAAATCGTGATACCGATTGAGCAAAATCTCCTCGTGCGCAAAGGCACGGATATAAAGGATATCAGGAGAATACTTTCCCATCCCCAGCCGATTGGCCAGTGCCGTAAATACATAGAGAAAAATTTCCCAGGGGTGCAGGTGGAATTTGTGTACAGCACGGCCGGCGCGGCACTGGAGGTTGCGGGCGGAGCCGAAGGCGCGGCCGCGATAGGTTCGCTTACGGCTGCCAGGGTGTACGGGCTTGAAGTCGCGGCGAGAAATATCCAGGACGAATCGAATAATTTTACAAGGTTTGTCATAATTGCGAAGGAAGACAGCAAGCCTACGGGCTGCGACAAAACCTCGCTGGTTTTTTCCACCGAGAACAAGCCCGGAAGCCTTTACAGGGTGCTCCAGATTTTCAACCTCTGGGATATCAACATGACCAGGATTGAGTCGAGGCCGGCGAGGGACAGGCTCGGCAGTTACAAGTTTTTCGTTGATATAGAGGGGCACTGGCAGGACCCTGATGTCAGGGACGCAATTACAATGGTGCGGCGCAAAACTTCCTATTTTAAAAACCTTGGTTCCTACCCGGCGCACAGGTATCCTTACACGGATTCCCCGGTTCAATGCAGCTGCATTGTTGGCGAATGCGGGGAGAAAAGCGAAGAGGGCAGAAGTCCAGGCGAACGCGGTTGAAATTGATTTTGTCCACTTGTTCCGGAGGTGGGCTGGGAGAATGTCTCCTTGTTCCTTGTGTGGGACAGGAGAACCGTCCCCTTGTCCCGGTAGTGGGACAGGAGAACCGTCCCCGTGTCCCGGCGGGTGATAAGTTCACGGGAAATAGGGCGGGCGCAGGCTCGTTAATGATATAATTGTCGTAAACAAAAGTACAAATATTTCCATTTATAATGATGGAGTGGTTGTAATGGGTTTTTACGACAGGGATATCGATATTACCAGGAACATCAAGATTATTGAGTGGCTTAAAAGCGAGCTTCTTACGGACCTTGCCGACCTCAACAAGGCGCTGGTGAACGGGATCAGGGAAGAGGTGCATGAATCGGTAACTGAATCTTTGTCAAATATTATACTTGAGGCCTATCTCCTGGGCCGAAGACTCGGTATAAACTACAGCGCGATCGAAAACCGCATTCACAGGAAGATTAAGCTGGGTCTCGTTGAGGAACATGACATTGAAAAATACTACGGCGATTTGACGGAGCTTTCGAAGCATCTGAAAAGCGTGAGATGATCCAAATAGTATAAGTTGTGGAGATGACCTTATGGATAATCAGAAGTTTTCAGGGATGCTCGTTCCGAAAGCGAGCCTGTATCTCTGGATTATACTCGTTCTCGTGGTTGTAATAAGCTTTTTCAGCGTATGGGTGGCCATACCGGCCTGCATTCTGCTTCTTTACCTTGTTTATTACAGCTACAGGACGGGTTTTAAGCGCAGGCGCGAGATTGTTAAATACATCGAGGACCTTACATTTAATATGGAGGCCGCGACCAGGAACACCCTGCTTAAATTCCCCATGCCGCTCGCGGTGGTCGGGATCGACGGCGGCATTATCTGGTATAATGCGCTGTTCAGGGAGATTTTCAGCGGAGAGGATTTGCTCGGCAAGTCCATCCAGACCATTATTCCCGATCTTGACCCGGCTGCCTTCGGCGATGGGGAAGGCTCGGGCAGCGAAATTTGCAGCAGGGAAATTGAGATAGGCGGCAGGCATTATACCGTCATGGGCAGTTGCTCCAGGACGGAGGGCAATGTTATTGCCGGCGGCCAGATTCTCATGCTTTATTTCATAGATAAATCCGACCTGTATGAACTGAACGAGAGGTACGAAGACGAAAAAGCCTGTGCGGGCATTATCGTAATAGATAATTACGATGAGCTTATGCAGAGCATTGAAGACGAAAAACATCCCCAGCTGCTTGCCGAGATTGACAGGAGCATTAACAGCTGGCTTGCCTTTGCCGACGGGATTCTCAGGAAATATGAAAGGGACAGGTATGTTTTTGTTTTCCAGTACAGGCACCTGAAAAAATTCGAGGAGAAGAAATTCGACATTCTCGATTCCGTCAAGGAAATCAATCACGGTAACAAGATTCCCGTGACGCTCAGTATTGGCCTTGGCGTCAACGGGGCGAGCCTTGCGGAGAATTTCCGCAGCGCCCAGGCGGCTATCGACATAGCGCTGGGCCGCGGAGGGGACCAGGCCGTAATTGACGACCGCAAGCAGTTCAGGTTTTTCGGCGGGAAATCGCCGGAGATCGAGAAACGTACCAGGGTTAAGGCGAGGGTAATGGCCTATGCGCTGCGCGAGCTGATTGACAAGTCCGGCCAGGTTTTCATAATGGGCCATGAGAACATGGACATTGACGCGCTGGGCGCAGCCCTCGGCGTTTACAGGATTGCCAGGAGCCGCAACCGGCAGGCATATATTGTGCTGGATCGGTCCAACCAGACCATTGACCGCATGGTGGAAAAGATCAGCCGAAACCCGGTTTACGAGAACCTGTTTATAAGCAGGGCGGAAGCCCTGGAGCGCAATGACGGCAATACGCTGGTAGTGGTGGTGGATACCCACAGGCCGAGCATTACCGAATGTCCCGAGCTGCTTGAGGGTCCCGGGCGCCACGTGGTGGTGATTGACCATCACAGGAAGGGCACCGAGTTTATCCGCGATGCGCTGCTTACATACCAGGAGCCCTATGCTTCGTCCACGTGCGAGCTCGTGACGGAGATTATCCAGTATCTTGACGACAAAATCAGGCTTTCGCCGATTGAGACGGAAGCGCTGTATGCGGGAATTATTGTGGATACAAAAAGCTTTACGTTCAAGACCGGCGTAAGGACATTTGAGGCCGCTTCCTATCTAAGGAGGCACGGACTTGACACGGTATCGGTGAAGCAGCTTTTCCAGAACGACCTGCGAAGCTACGTGGAAGTATCCGATATTGTGAGAAATGCGGAATTATTTAATGAAAACATTGCGATTTCCACGTGCCCGCGCGATATGAAGAACCAGCAGCTGATTGCGGCGAAGGCCGCCGACGAGCTTCTGAACCTCGTCGGCATTTCCGCGGCATTCGTGCTGGGGTATTTAAGCGACGGCGTGTTTATCAGCGGGCGGTCGCTGGGGGATATCAACGTGCAGGTTATATTGGAAAAGCTCGGCGGCGGAGGGCATTTTTCCGTTGCCGGGGCGCAGCTTCACGGCGCCACGCTGGAGGATGCGAAAGAAAAGCTTAAATATGCTATAATGGAATATGTGGAAAAGAACAGAGAAGGATAGAAAAGCCAGGGACAGAACAGAGAAGGACAGAACAGCGAACAACAGGCTGTTTCCGTGTGAGTTTAACGGTATTTTAAAGACGGTTTAGGAGGTATTTTTATGAAGGTCATACTGCAGCAGGACGTGAAGGGGCTTGGAAAAAAGGACAGCATGGTTGATGTAAGCGACGGGTATGCCCGCAATTACCTGTTGCCGAAAGGTCTTGCAGTCGAGGCGACCGCTGCTAATATAAGCCAGATGAAAGCCCGGAATGAAGCCGAACAGAAGCGGAAGGAAAGGGAGCTTGCGAACGCTAAGGCCGTAGCGGAAAGCCTCGGGGGAAAAACGATCGTGATCAGGACGAAGGCCGGTGAATCGGGAAAACTGTTCGGTTCGATTACAAACAAGGAAATAGCTGACAAGATAAAGAGTGAGTTCAAGGTTGACATAGATAAAAAGCATATTGTGCTCGATGAACCCATTCGCTCGCTCGGGGTTGTTGACGTGGATGTCAAGCTTTACCCGGGAGTCAGCACTAAGGTCAAAGTCAGGGTTGAAGCTGAATAAGGAATGAACGGGGAGACTGGTTAGTTGAACAATGGCCGGGTCAGCCCGGCAGTAGCGCATGGATTTCAAAATGGATTTGTGGGAGAGACTATGGATATCAGAGCAATGGGACGGATACCGCCACAGAACATAGAAGCGGAGCAGTCGGTTCTTGGTTCTATGCTCCTGGACAGGGAGATCATCCCTGCCATAACTGAGATTTTGAAAAGTGAAGATTTTTACCGCGAAGATCATAAAGAGATTTACTCGGCGATCATAAGCCTGTTCGACAGCGGCGAGCCCATTGACCTTGTCACGGTCAGCGAGATGCTCAAGCAGAGGGGTACCCTGGAGGCCGTAGGCGGGCTTGAGTACCTGGCCAACCTTGCCACGATGGTGCCGACAACGGCCAATGCGCGGCATTATGCCAAAATTGTCGAGGAAAAATCCATCCTGCGAAAGCTGATAAAGGTTTCGATGGATATCGTGGAGATGGGGTACAGCTCTGCCGAGGAAGTCGATTATGTGCTCGACAGGGCCGAAAAAAGCATTTTCGACATAATGCAGAGAAAGCGCGTCCAGGGTTTTGTGCACATAAAGGACATCCTGTACGAAACCCTTGATACGCTCGAGGAGCTCTACCATAATAAGGGCAATATTACGGGAGTTCCCACGGGATTCATTGACCTTGACAACAAGCTTGCCGGCCTGCACAATTCGGACCTCATACTGTTCGCGGCGCGCCCGGGCATGGGCAAGACGGCTTTTACGCTGAACGTGGCCGCCCATGCGGCTATTCGCGCGCGCGTCCCCGTGGCGATTTTCAACCTTGAAATGTCCAAGGAGCAGCTGGTGAACAGGATACTCGCGAGCGAAGTGATGATTGACAGCCATAAGATGAGGACGGGCAAGCTTGACGACGAAGACTGGAAAAAGATTGCCCGGGGGCTTGGCCCCATTTCGGAAGCGCCCATTTACATAGATGACACGCCCGGTATCACGATTACGGAAATCCGGGCAAAATGCAGGAGGCTGAAGCTTGAAAAAGGTCTCGGGCTTGTGATTATCGATTACCTGCAGCTGCTGCAGTCGACGGGAAAGAGCGAGAGCAGGCAGGTGGAGATATCGGCGATGTCGAGGTCTCTCAAAATTCTCGCCAAGGAGCTTAATGTCCCGATTTTCACGTGTTCCCAGCTTAGCCGTGCGCCCGAGCAGAGGACGGACCACAGGCCGATGCTGAGCGACTTGAGGGAATCCGGCGCCATAGAACAGGATGCCGATATTGTGCTGTTCCTATACAGGGACGATTATTATAACCCTGACACGGACAAGCTCAACATTGCGGAAATTATCATCGCGAAGCACAGAAACGGATCTACAGGCACGGTAGAACTCAAGTGGATGGGCCAGTACACCAAGTTTGCGAATCTCAAGAAGGAATAGGGAAAAGCTTATCAAAAGACGGATAGCCTGGCAGAAGCGGAGTGATGCCGTTTAAATGCTGGATAAGGTTTTGGACACAATTGAAAAACACAGGCTGATAGAATATGGAGAAGGGATTGTTGTCGGACTTTCGGGCGGTCCCGACTCCGTTTGTCTGCTCCATGTCCTGAAGAATCTTTCCGGAAGGCTTGGAGCTAAAATTTTTGCTGTTCATGTGAATCACATGCTCAGGGGCGACGAGGCCGACGCCGACGAGGAATACTGCCGCGAATTATGCCGAAGCCTGGGGATCCCGTTTTATTCCGAAAAGTGCGATGTTGCCGCTTTGGCTGAAAAGGAAGGCATTTCCGTTGAAGAAGCGGGCCGAATTGCCAGGTATTCCATATTTGAAAAATATGCGGACAGGCTCGGCGCCGACAAAATTGCCGTGGCGCACAACCGCAATGACCAGGCCGAAACCGTGCTTCTGAACATTATACGCGGAACGGGTATTGACGGGCTTAAGGGAATGGACTATGTCCGCGGCAGGATTATCCGCCCGCTGCTCGATGCCGACAGGAGCGAAATCGAGGCTTATTGCCGCGAAAACAATCTCGATACGCGAACGGACAGGAGCAATCTCGAGAGCGTTTATACGAGGAACAGGATCCGCCTTGAGCTTATTCCATTTCTTAAGGAAAATTTCAATCCTTCGATAGTTGAGAGCCTTGTGAGGCTTGCCGGGAATGTGAGGGAAGACGCTGCATTTTTAAATGATAAGGCCTATGAACTGTATATTTCCTGCAGGCTTGGCGACGGGCGCGGCATGGAGCACGAAGGCAAGGGATGCAGCAGCATTAAGCTTGACGCGAAGAGACTCGGGGAACTAAGCGGCGCCATGGCAGGGCGGGTTGTGAGATTTGCCATAAGGGATATCAAGGGTGACCTCGACGGTATTGAAAACGTGCATGTCAGGGATATTCTGAAATTGTGCAAGGGCAGGACGGGGACAGAGCTGCACCTTCCGGGCGGTATACGGGCGAGATTTGCCTACGGCGGGCTTGAGATTTTCAGTGCCGCTTTTGAAAAAGGCGGTGAAATAGGCGAAATCGACGTGAAGGTACGGGTTCCCGGAAAAACGGAAGTTGCTGACGCGGGCTGGATTGTCGAAACCAGTGTTTTGTTGCCAAAAGATATTGAGCGCTGCAATGATATGGGATATAATTCATTAGTGCAGTTTTTTGATTATGAAAAGCTTGATCGGGAAATTCATTTGCGAAACCGAAGAGACGGCGACGTGTTTAAACCTCTGAAAGGAAACGGCACCAAAAAGCTCAAGAAATTTTTCAACGAGATGAAAATTCCAAGGCATGAGAGGGACCGTATTCCGCTGATTGCCACGGGCAACGAGATAGTCTGGGTTGTCGGGCATAAAATCAGTGATAAATATAAGGTGACGGAAAATACTAAAACCGTGCTGTCCATAAGATTCATGCAGGGCTGACGGCGAAATGCCTCTGGCAGGTATTATTTCAGGCATTATTTTCATCGCAAGGTAATTTGCAGGCAGTATTGCAATTTTATTATACATTGCAATTTTATCAAAAAGCATTGAAATAAAATTGGATTAGTACATGGAGGGTAAATTATGCTGAACGATATTGAAGAAGTATTGGTGACAAGAGAGGAATTGCAGCAGCTGGCAAAGAGGGTTGGAAAGCAGATTTCCGAAGATTACAGGGGGAAGGACCTGGTCCTCGTTGGCGTCCTGAAGGGAGGCTTTGTGTATCTTGCCGACCTTATGAGGGAGATTACCATTCCCGTGGACATGGACTTTATTTCCGTTTCGAGCTACGGCGCCTCGACTTCGTCTTCAGGAGTCGTGAGGATTATAAAGGATATTGATATCGATATTACAGGAAAACATGTCCTGATTGTGGAGGATCTCGTTGATACGGGACTTACGCTCAGGCATCTCAAGGAGCTCCTTTCCACGCGCAATCCCGCGAGCGTTAAACTGTGCACAGCGCTGGACAAGCCGTCAAGGAGAAAAGTTGATATCGAGGTGGATTACGAGGCCATTGTAATACCGGATAAATTTGTTGTGGGATACGGACTCGATTATGCAGGGCTTTACAGGAATCTTCCCGATGTTTGCACGCTGAGCCCGAGGGTGTACGCCAACAAGGGTTAAAGGATCAAACCCTTGAATATATTGCTTCGCTTATTTGTGAAAAGGCGTTTTAAACAAGTGATTTTTGGATAATAGTAAATTAGTTTCTTTTTTTCTTTGAAGCTGTTTTTTTGATCATGGCAGGCCATATGGACCGTCAAGGTGCCATATGGCTTAAAATACAGGTTTTGGGCGTAATTTTGCTGTTTATTGAGTTTTAAAAGGTGATATGCTAATATTAGATTAAAAATAATTAAAATTTCATAATTGTTCCAAGCCTTGTGACAGCCTATTGACCGCAGCGATTAAGGAGGGAGAATTTATTGAAATACCTCAAGGGGATTAGCTTTTATATAGTTCTTTTTGTTTTGATACTGGTAATTGTCTCGTTTGTACAGAACCAGGACAATCCCAGGGAGATTCCGTATTCTACGCTGCTTGACGAGATTTACAACAATAATGTTGACAAGATTATATTAGAGGGAAATAAGGCAACAATAACGCTCAAGAACAACAATCTGGGTTCGAAACTGAACGTTTATGTGGCCAATGTTCCCCAGGACATATATTCTTTCGTCTCCGAAGCGACTGAAGCCCAGAAGAACAACCTGATCAACGAATTCAGGATTCAGCAGCCGCCCGAGGCTCCATGGTGGGTTTCGATGCTTCCGACAATCGTTCTTATTGTTATATTTGTCCTGTTCTGGATATTCTTCCTGCAACAGTCCCAGGGAGCTGGCGGAAATCGGGTGATGTCTTTCGGTAAGAGCCGCGCCAAGCTGAGTACCGATGACAAGCGCAAGGTCACCTTTGACGATGTGGCCGGCCAGGAAGAGGAGAAGGAAGAGCTGAGGGAGATTGTTGAATTCCTCAAGCAGCCCAAGAAGTTTATTGAACTCGGCGCAAGAATACCGAAAGGCGTGCTGCTCGTCGGACCGCCGGGAACCGGTAAGACGCTGCTTGCAAGAGCAGTGTCCGGCGAAGCCGGTGTGCCTTTTTTCAGTATAAGCGGTTCTGATTTTGTCGAGATGTTTGTCGGAGTTGGCGCATCGAGAGTAAGGGACTTGTTTGAACAGGCGAAGAAGAATTCTCCGTGCATTGTTTTCATAGATGAGATTGACGCGGTTGGAAGACACAGGGGAGCCGGTCTCGGCGGAGGCCATGATGAAAGGGAGCAGACGCTGAACCAGCTGCTGGTTGAAATGGACGGATTCGGTGTTAATGAAGGCGTTATCGTGCTTGCTGCCACCAACCGTCCCGATATACTCGACCCTGCGCTGCTCAGGCCCGGAAGGTTTGACAGGAGAATTACCGTGGGTCTGCCCGATATCAAGGGACGTGAGGCCATATTGAGGGTCCATGCCCGCGGAAAGCCGCTGGCGCCCGATGTACGGCTGGATGAGCTCGCAAAGAGCACGCCGGGCTTCACGGGGGCCGACCTGGAGAACCTGCTCAACGAGGCGGCACTGCTTGCCGCGCGCAAGGACAAGAAAGTGATTACGATGGAGGAAATCAAGGAAGCCACGTTCAAGGTGGTTGTGGGTCCCGAGAAGAAGAGCAGGGTAATGAGCGAAAAGGAAAAGATGCTCACTGCTTACCACGAGGCCGGGCACGCCATAGCCGTCAAGGTAATTTCCACGACGGACAAGGTGGACAGGATTTCGATTATTCCTTCGGGTATGGCCGGCGGTTACACGGCGCACAAGCCTGAAGAGGATAAGCATTACCATACGCGCAGCCAGCTGATGGAAACAATAATCATTTCTCTCGGCGGAAGGGCCGCGGAAGAGCTGGTTCTCGGGGAAGTCAGCACGGGCGCCTACAGTGATCTCAAGCAGGCTAACGGCGTTGCAAGAAACATGATCACGAAATACGGCATGAGCGAGAACCTCAGCAACCTGATATTCGGCACCGACGCTGACGAAGTGTTTATTGGCAGGGATTTGGCCCAGGCGAGGAATTACAGCGAAGAAATAGCCGCAGCCATAGACAGGGAAGTGAAGAACATCATAGATACAGCTTACGAAAAGGCCAAGGCGCTGCTCCGCGAGAACATCAACAAGCTGCATAAAGTTGCCGAAGCTTTGATGCAGAAAGAGAAGCTCGAAGGTGCAGAGTTTGAAGAGATATTTGCAAATGCGTGACCTGTTCGAAAAAGCGTAATTTTTTAATTGAATTGAAAAGCGTAATCTATTCGCGAAAGCGTAACTACAAACGTTTTAAATGTAAACGTCGAAATTGATGTACAAGCGCTTAAGGGCATATTCTGCGGAACTAAGGAGGGTTTGACAAGTGGCAAGAAAGCTTTTTACGTCGGAATCGGTTAC
The DNA here is from genome assembly GCA_023623175.1 of Bacillota bacterium. Taxonomy (GTDB): domain Bacteria; phylum Bacillota; class Clostridia; order Acetivibrionales; family JAMNXU01; genus JAMNXU01. Next base: position 56,825 of record JAMNXU010000030.1, on the reverse strand, counting down.
CGAGGGGCACCCTGACAAGATTTGCGACCAGATTTCCGATGCAATACTTGATGCAATTTTAAAGGAGGACCCCTATGCCCGGGTTGCCTGTGAAACCGCCGTTACTACCGGTCTGGTTGTTGTCATGGGGGAGATAACAACTGATTGTTACGTGGATATACCGAAAACTGCCAGAGATACTATCCGTGAAATTGGTTACAACAGGGCCAAGTACGGCTTTGATTCGGATACATGTGCAGTGATCACGTCGATTGACAGCCAGTCGCCGGATATTGCGATGGGCGTTAACAGGGCGCTGGAAGCCAGAATAGGCGAGATGACTGACAGTGAAGTCGAGGCCATCGGCGCCGGCGACCAGGGCATGATGTTCGGCTTTGCATGCGATGAAACCCCGGAGCTCATGCCGATGCCCATTTCCCTGGCCCATAAGCTGACAAAGAGGCTCAGCGATGTGAGAAAGCAAAATGTGCTGAAATACCTGCGCCCCGACGGGAAATCCCAGGTTACCATTGAGTATGTAGACGGCAGGCCTGTAAGGGTCGATACCGTTGTTATATCGACGCAGCACAGTGACGATGTTGATCATGCCACCATTGAGAGGGATGTCATAGAGCATGTGATCATGCCCGTTGTTCCGGCCGAACTGCTGGATAAGAATACGCGATTCCTCGTAAATCCCACGGGCAGGTTTGTTGTGGGAGGCCCCCAGGGGGATTCGGGGCTCACGGGCAGAAAGATAATAGTAGATACATATGGCGGTTATGCAAGGCACGGAGGCGGGGCATTTTCCGGAAAGGATCCCACCAAGGTGGACCGCTCGGCGGCCTATGCGGCTCGATATGTGGCAAAGAATATCGTGGCGGCAGGGATCGCCAGGACCTGCGAAGTGCAGCTGGCCTATGCCATCGGGGTTGCGAGACCCGTTTGCATAAATGTTGACACATTTGGGACAGGCATTATTCCCGATGAAAAAATCGTTGAACTGATAAAAAGGCATTTTGACCTGAGACCTGCGGCTATTATAAATACACTGCAGCTCAGGAGACCGATTTACAAGAAGACCGCGGCCTATGGACATTTTGGCAGGGACGACGCTGATTTCACCTGGGAGAAGACCGACAAGGCTGAGGTACTGAAAGCCGAGGCACAACGCTTGTAGAAGCTAACATCACATGTAGAAGCTAACATCACATGTAGAAGCTTGCATCATATGTAGAAGTTCGCATCACAGGTGTGTACATAAAGGTATTTGCCTTAAGGTTTTCATAAAGGTGTGCGCCTAAAAGTTGTTTGATTTATAGTACTTTGGCTGACAGTGGGACAGACCCCGGTCAAGGAGTCTGGATTCAACGACTCGTGGTGAGGACGTGCAGGTCTTGAGGACGCACAGGTCCTTGAACCAGGATGACAGAGATGATTGAAAGAGGCCTCATATTTGGATTATGGGGCCTTTTTAATTTGGGGCAAAAAATTTTTCTTTTAGTTCCCTTTTGTTAGTCTTTTTGTTAGTTTTCATCCGGTACACTGTATTTAAAAGAGACAGATGAATTCTGTGAAAGAGATGTATAAACTCTGCAAATCAGGATCACTGTTGTATTGCAGTACCTGTTGCAAGTGGACTAAACCATGATGGTACAGGTTTATTATCAGCCTGAGAGCGGGATTTCACCGGTGATGCAGAGTATTAAAGCAAGGGATATTGCTATTTGCTCAGTATATTGGCAATAGAAACATTATTGTCAGTTGAAAGGTCTCGTATGTATGGTTTCAGCACGGGAGGGCCGTCCTTCCGGGCTATTATCCTGACCCTGGGGTGGATTGAACTTGTATTGACAGAGTCCACTACTATTCCTATTTCTCCGTTATCGAGAAGCAAAATTGTATTGTCGGGATATATGGCAATGCTTTTTACAAATGCCGATACGATTTCGGGATCGAGCTGGGTGGATGAACTGGACAACAAGTATTCGGCGGCTTGATGAGGGAGGAGCCGTTTCCTGTAAACCCTGTCGGCTGTGAGGGAGTCATATATGTCTGCAACTGCCACAATGCGCGAAAACATATCAATCCCAAACCCGGAAAGCTTGCGCGGGTATCCGCTTCCGTCCCATTTTTCATGGTGGCTGAGGGCGATGGCAGCTGAGCTTGTGCTTAAGCCGTAGGTATTGGAGAGAATTTCATAACCGTAGACGGTGTGCTTCTTAATTGTTTCATATTCTTCATCGGTCAGTTTTGCGGGTTTCATCAGGATTCCCCGGGGGATTTTGCATTTTCCGATGTCGTGCAGTATTGCCCCCACGCCAAGATCGTTCATTTCTTTTATTGAGAATCCAAGGTATTTGGCTGTTATGACAGAATAGATACACACATCTATTGAATGGTTGAAAGTATAATTATCGATGTCGCGAATGCCAGTCAGATGCATTAACACGCATTCATTATTCATTACCTGGTGAACTATGTTTTTTACTGACTCTTTCAACGGATCGGGATTGAACTGATTGCTTTCCCTGATGGATGATATAACTGATTTCAGGCTATTTAAAGCTTCAGAGTAGATTTTTTCTTCAACAGGTTCTTCTTCGGTTTCAGGTTTTTCATTTACCAGTACATATGGGATGTTAAATGATTCCAGTCTTGCAATATACCTATTATTGATTGTAATTCCTGCGATCAGGAGCAGCCTTCCATCTTCCAAATAAACGTCATTTGCCAGCTTCATTCCGGGCTTCAGCTCAGAAACACTTATTTTTACCATGGAGTTACTCCTCTTGCCTTTTGCTGTTTATAATTGTTGTATTTTCCAAGTTATTATTCGACAATTATTTACAATTTCCTTTTTTTATAGAGAAATTTTTATTGAGGACATTTATGCAAAACTTAAGTTGTGTCACATTTTGTAGAAAAACTCAGCATTTTGCGGATAAAATTAAGTTTTGCAGAACCGTCCCCATTCAAATATTACTGCTCCTGAGGATGGGGCATGACTGTTCGTGTTCATTGTCATTGATTTTAACAATATCCAGGTTTTCGAAGTCTTTTTTCATTTTTTCAAGTATAACAAAGGTATTATCCTGTGAGTTGAGATCGACAATTTTCAAATTCCGGTTCAGCATTAGCCTTGTCTTGAAATCATCGGAAAGAAAACTTCGTACAATTCCTTCAATATCTTTTTCACGATTCTTTACAAGCAGTACCAACCGGACGCCGTCGGTTTTCAAGGCCCTGTTGCTCCACAAAGCCTGCAGAAGCGACCGGGTCAGCATGATAAATCCATACGATGCAAAAAAACAAAACAGAGCAAGAACAATTGCCTCTGCCACACAACCACCTCCCCATCTATACTATGAAAGGACCGTAAAATGTGTTAATGCAACTTGTCCTTTCGCGCCGGTTTGTTTTGATATATACTAATATTGGTATTCTGTCGTATATTCTGTCAGTAACAATACAACGGTGTAAGAAAATTATATCCGGGACATGGCCAGACGCAGGGAATGGTGACAGGATCAGGCAGGGTGACGTTTTTTTAATGCAGATCCGGTCGGGCAAGGCGATGTATTTGTTATTTGGACCGGGTTTGACAAAGCGATGTATTTGATTGTCAGTGCTTTTAACGGATGAGCGAAAATAATGATGTTAAAGAAAAGTGGGACAAGAGAACCGTCCCCGTGTCCCGAAGAGCCGTCCCCGTGTCCCGGGTGAAGGGTAAAGGTGGAGCTGATTGGTTAAGTTTGAGGGTGTAGTGCAGGAGATTATTTACCATAATGAGATAAACGGGTATACGGTTTGCGAGGTGAAGGGCGAAAAGGACTGTATAGTCGCGGTGGGCTACATGCCTTTTATCTGCGCCGGGGAGACCCTTAAGATAACCGGGACCTGGACGAGGCATCCGGATTATGGCGAGCAGCTCAAGGTGGAGATGTATGAAAAGGTCCTGCCCCATTCCGCCGAGGCTATTGAAAGGTACCTTGCGTCGGGGATCATAAAAGGCGTGGGCCCGGTGACGGCCCAAAAGATTGTGGAGCGTTTCGGGGAGGAAACCCTCGACATCCTGCGTTTTGACCCCGGAAGGCTTGCGGAAATAAAGGGCATAAGCCATGACAAGGCAATTTATATCGGGCAGTCCTTTGCCGAGCAGAATGAGCTCAGCGAAATCGTGATGTTCTTTCAGCAATACGGTATAAGCCCAACCTATTCAGCGAAAATTTACAAGGTTTTCGGCTCGGACACCATAGAAAAGATCAGGGAGAATCCCTACCGCCTTGCGGACGAAATATTCGGCATCGGGTTCAAGACGGCTGACAGGATTGCGCTGAGCCTGGGAATTGATCCCATGTCGAAGTACCGTCTCTGCAGCGGCATAAAATATGTTCTTTACCAGGCCGCATCGGGCAGCGGTCATGTTTACCTGCCCGAAGATAAACTGAAAACTCATACCGCCGCGCTCCTGGGCGTTGAAGTGAACGATATCGAAGATGCACTTGTGGCGTTGATGATAGACCGCTCGGTTTACGTGGAAAACGTGAGCAGGGATGTATCAGAAACAGCCGGCAGCGGCGATGGCATCAGCGGACAGGGCGATGACGGCAGCGGACGGAGTGGGCGGAGCGATGTCAGCAGCGGGCGGAATGACAGTGCAGGAGGCCGACGCGTATACTTAAGCGCGTATTATAATGCTGAAACCTATGTCTGCAGAAAGCTGATTGAGCTTTCATCGGTCCAGTTCAGGACGGAGCTTGATGATTTCGAGGAACTGCTGGACAGGGTTCAGCAGGAAGAGGGCATCGAGCTCGCGGAAATGCAGAAGCTGGCCGTGCGCGAGGCGCTTGTCAACGGCGTTCTCGTGATCACCGGCGGACCCGGTACCGGGAAAACCACGATTATCAAGACTATTATCCGGCTCCTGGAGAAGGAGGGCTATACTGTCGCGCTGGCGGCTCCGACGGGCCGAGCAGCCAAAAGGATGACCGAGGCGACGGGCTACGAGGCCAAAACCATTCACAGGCTGCTTGAAATAGGTTATTCCGGCGAAGACGCGGAGCCCGTGTTTTTCAAAAATGAAGCCAATCCCATTGAAGCCGATGTTGTAATCATAGATGAAACCTCGATGGTCGACATCCTTATAATGAACCACCTGCTGAAGGCCATAGCGCCGGGAACAAGGCTTATTTTAGCGGGGGATATGGACCAGCTGCCGTCGGTGGGAGCAGGCAATGTGCTCAAGGATATTATAGGAAGCGGGATAATACGCACGGTGCAGCTCACGGAAATATTCCGCCAGGAAGAGGAGAGCATGATAATCGTCAATGCCCACAGGATCAACCGCGGCGAACGGCCCGTGCTCAACGCAAAGGGCAAGGACTTTTTCTTCATACCGCGAAGCAGTCCGCAATCCCTCGTGGATACCGTTGTCGACCTGTGCTGCAGGAGAATTCCCGATTCCTACGGGTATGATCCCATTAAACAGATCCAGGTCCTGACTCCCGTGAGGAAAGGGCCCGCAGGGGTCATTAACCTCAATGTCCAGCTGCAAAAGGCGCTCAATCCCCCGGGCCGGGAAAAGAATGAAATTGCTTTCCGCGATTATATTTTCCGTGAAGGCGACCGCGTGATGCAGGTAAAAAACAATTACAACCTGCGCTGGGAGAAGCGGGCGGGCAATGCTTATGCCGACGGAACCGGGGTCTTCAACGGCGACACCGGGACAATTTTCTGCGTGGACAGCGAGGAACGCAGGGTTACAGTGGTTTATGAAGATGACAAATATGTTGATTATGATTACAGCATTCTTGACGAGCTTGAGCCCGCTTTTGCGATTACCGTGCACAAAAGCCAGGGAAGCGAATTCCCGGTGGTGATAATGCCGGTGTTCCCGGGTCCCCAGGTTCTGCTCACGCGCAATTTGCTCTATACGGCGGTGACGAGGGCGAGGGACCTGGTTGTACTTGTAGGAGTGGAAAATACCATTATTGAAATGATTAACAATAAGAGGGAAACCCTGCGCCATTCGGGACTCATGGAAAAGCTCCGCAGATTTATTGCGGAATGGGGTTGATGATGGATGCAAACAGCGGCAAAATCGGTCAACTCGATGCTGGGCTTCATCCTGAGGTTAATATACCCTCCGAAATGCATCTTTTGCGGCCGCCTGCTGCCTCCCGGAAGCGAGTATGAAGCATGCGGGAACTGCATGGGGGAAATAAGGACGATTCCTTCGGCATACAGGGAATTCGGAGACATACCGTACGTGGACGGCGTCCTGTGCGCCTGCGTTTACGGCGGCAATGTCAAAAAAGCCATAACGAAGTTCAAATATTATAACAGACCTTCCTACCACAGGTTTTTTGCCCGCCTGATATGCCGGAACCTCCGGGAAATTGAAGAAGCCCCTTCCTTTGACATGGTGCTGAGCGTACCGCTTCATTCGTCGAGGATGAGGAGCAGGGGTTACAACCAGTCGCAGCTTCTGTCGCGGTATATCGGCCGGGAGCTTGGCATTCCCGACAAGTCCCGTATATTGAAAAGAACCAGGGATACCGGCTTCCAGAGCCATCTGTCGAGAGAAAAAAGGCAGGCGAACGTGGAAGGCGCCTTTTCCGTGAAAAAATCCATCCGCCTGGACGGCAAGACAATTTTACTGGTAGACGATATTTTTACAACGGGTTCTACCATCAACCAGTGCGCCCGGGTTCTCAAGGAAGCGGGAGCCGCAAGGGTTTTCGCTGCTGTCCTGGCAAGTACAAAGAAATTATGAAAAGAAAGGTAATAAAAAGGTGGTATTTATATATTGGAAAGCCATGGTTCGCCGACAGGTCGGCAATAGTACCGGGGTTCAGCGGGATTATTATCGCAAGGACCGATGCCGATATTATAAACAAATGGCGGACTTATTAAATTTGATTTGTTTAAGGGGTGAAGGATGTGGCTGATATCAGAAACTGCAAGAGGTGCGGAAGAATATTCAATTATCTTGGGGGACAGCAGCTTTGCTATGACTGCAGGAACGAGGACGAGAAAATTTTCAGGAAGGTAAAGGAATACCTCTACGAGCATCCGGGTGCCACGATTTCCCAGGTCTCAATGGACCTCGATGTGAGCATGGAGAGAATAAAAGCCTACCTGAGGGAAGGCAGGCTGGAGATTATCGATGAGGGCGGCAATATGGTCCTGGAATGCGAGTCCTGCGGGAAATCAATCAGGACGGGGCGCTTTTGCGATGAATGCTCAAGGGAACTTGCACGCCAGCTTAAGGAAAGTGTAAGAAATTTGCAGAGCAATATACCCGGTGACGTGAGAAGAGGCGTGGGACTGAGATATGTTAAAACAAGTGCCGATACCGATAAAAAGTACGACAGGAAGGATGGAAAATAAAAGCTGTAAATTGATTTCCGGGAAATGACGATATATTTAATGTCAGCGGGTGTTCACGGGCTATTGTGCTAACCCGGTATTTTGCCAGGTCCATATGGAAAGCGGATTATATTTGTGCAAATTTTTAATGTTAATTAATAAAAAATTATGACCGATAAAGTGAAATAGAGTAAGTTTTGTAAATATCGAGAGGGGTATGTATGAAGATTTGGGGAGATTTACCGAAGATATTCGGTATAGACGGCAAGCAGAAGGCAGTTAACAAGATCCAAAAGACGACAGCCGCTTCGAAGAAGGATGTGGTTTCTATTTCCGGCCAGGCAAAGGACCTCCAGGTTGCGCTGAAGGCCCTGAAAGACGTTCCCGATATACGGAAGGATAAGGTGGACATACTTGCTGAAAAGTATGGTTCAGGTACTTATAACGTAAGCGGCAGGGATGTGGCTGACAGTATCATCAGGTCTGTATTGGACAAAAAAGTCTGATGTTATGGATATATGGCTGAAGAGCTGAAATTTGATTGGTATTTTGGTGGTGTTTATCATGAACAGCCAGGCAGTGGATGATTTGTTAAGGGTCCTGCACCAGGAGTCGGAATTGTATTCCTACCTTAGAGATCTCTCCAGGCAAAAGACCAGGTTGATTGTGGAAGGAAAGGTTACCGAACTGGAGAATGTTACTAAGCTGGAGCAGTCAATTGTAGTGCGGCTCGGGAAACTAGGCAATACCCGCGAGGAGCTGATTGAAAAACTGGCCTCGGAAATGCAGGTTGAGCCTTCGGAGATTAATATCAGTTACCTGGTTGAGAAGGTCGAAGGCAGGCAGGCCGAGGAGCTGCGCAATTACCAGCAGGAAATGACGGGCATCGTCAACGATCTGAAAAATTCAAATGAGCTGAATTCGCGGCTGATAAAGAATTCGCTGGACTTCATAGAGTTTTCCATCAACCTGCTTACAGAAGACAACAGCGGTGGAATTAATTACGGAAGCAGCGGAACGCCGGATTCGACCCGTAAAAGAAGCCTGCTGGATATCAAGCTTTGATAAAATTTGTGGCTAAGGATTTGATTATGCAGGTACTGCAAGTACGGACATTCTGACTACGGATCAGAAGGTTGTAAATTCTTGATTCTGCAGGCACTGCACGTACGGAGGTACTTTAAATGGCGGTTGGCTTTGGCAGCTATGAAATAGCAAGATCAGGACTTACAGTCAATGAACGCGGCCTGTATGTTACAGGCCACAATATTTCCAATGTAAACACACCGGGATATGTGCGCCAGCAGCTCATTGCCACCAACGGTCCCCTGCAAACCTCCTACAGCAGGTACGGAATGTACCAGATTGGGCTCGGGGCTGACATTCAGCAGATCCGGCAGATAAGGCACATGTTCCTCGACAACATTTACAGGAGCGAGAGCACGAATCTCGGTTACTGGGAGACCCGTTCGAGAACCCTGCAGGATATCCAGGCGATTTTGGGCGAGCCTTTGCAGGCAGGCCTGCAAAATGTGCTTAACCAGTTCTGGGACGCATGGCAGGAGCTTTCCAAGGAGCCCGACAGCCTGACCGTAAGGGCATTGGTCAGGCAGAGGGCTGAAGCGCTGGTCCACCATCTGAATCACATGGGAAGCCAGTTAGAAAAAATGCAAAAGGATTTGGACTCGGAAATCCGCGTGAGGATTGACGAGATAAACCAAATTACTTCGGAAATTGCGAAATTAAACGTTGAGATAATGAAAATGGAGGTTACCGGCGACAGGGCCAATGACCTCCGCGACCGCAGGAATTTACTGCTGGACAGGCTTACGCGCCTTGCCGACGTGCAAATCGTTGAAATGCAGGACGGGCAGGTTGATATAACCCTCGGGGGATATTTCCTTGTGACGAAGGGTCAGCAGACCAGCCTGTACGCGGCCGAGGCAAACGCCGGCGGTATTTTTGTGGTTCCCAAGCTTGAAGGCACGGAAATTGAAGTGCCCGTAAAAAGCGGCATTCTCAAGGGATTGCTCGAGTCAAGGGGAGAGGTTTTCGGAGCCAAGGGAAGCCCCGAAAACGGCTCACCGTACAGCAAAACCGATGTTACTTTCGTGATAGACGTATCTTCCGGATCGGGCGCATATCTTGACAGGATAAAGTCTGAAATAGCCAGTTTCCTGGATGAAATTGACGTAATGGGTTCGGATTTTGTGCTGAACCTGGTAACATACGGCGGTCCGTCGGCTACGGCCCAGTCTTTTACGAATGTGGCCGATTTCATTAATGCGCTCAACGCTCTCAGTGAAACCGGAACCAACAACCTTAACATGGACGAAGCGATATCGGCGCTGGAATCCCTGAATTTCAGGCAGGGAGCCGGCCGTTATGCCCTCGTGTTTACCGATGAAAGTATTGACGGAGACGGGACGGCCGCAGCCGACAGCGAGCGTATCAGGGAAATTGTGAACAGGCTTGGCAGCCTGGATATGACAACGTCGGTTATTACGAACAGGAAATATTTCAGCACGGGAGATGCTTCCCAGGGCGAAATCGCCGGGTGGCAGAGCATTTCCGCGGTTCTCGGAGGCAGGATCTATGATCTGGATTCTTCAGAATTCGGTGATGTGATGGCGAGGATTGCGCTCGACATTGTCAACGGCGAGATGAGCAGGGTTCCCGATTCAGGAAATATACTTCCGGACATTATCAAAAAGCTCAATGCGCTCGTCAATATCCTGGCGCGCGAGGTCAATTACCTGCACAGGAGCGGCAAGACGCTCAACGGCCTTGACGGAGAGGATTTCTTCGTGGTGATCGATCCGGCCTATCCCATGTCCATTGGCAATATAAAGCTCAATGACAACCTCCTGGATCTGAATAACATAGTGGCATCCGCAAGGGATGCGAGCGGGGACAACACCATTGCGCGTGAAATTGCCAATCTCAGGCATGTTCCGCTTATGACAGATTTGACCGGCATTGTCAGCATGGATGAGTATTACCAGTCGATCATATTGAGCATTGGCACCCAGGGCATGGAAGCCGACAGGATTGCGGCTAACCAGCTGAAACTCGTGGAATCGGCTGACAACCAGCGACAGGCCATCATGGGCGTTTCAATGGACGAGGAACTTTCCAGCATGATGAAGTATAAGTTTGCCTACGATGCTGCCGCAAGGGTATTGAACGTTCTGGACGAAATGATGGAAACCGTTATCTTGAGAACGGGACTTTCAGGCAGGTGATTGAAGCATGAGAGAAGGATTTTTCGGACTTAATGTCGCGCTCAGGGGTCTTTATTCAGCCCAGAGAAATCTCGATATTATTAACCATAATTTAAATAATGTGAACACACCGGGATATTCACGGCAGGTTGCCGAGCAGGTGGCGTCGAGGCCCATACCGCTGAGCAACGGGACGGGCATGCTTGGCACGGGATCCGAAGTTATTGCCGTCAAGAGGGTCAGGGATGAATACCTGGATTTCAAGTACTGGAGCGAGGCCGTAACTTACGGAGAGTGGGACGCGAAAAGGATTGTGCTGGCCGACATGGAAGCCGTGTTCAATGAGCCGTCGGGCAGCGGTTTTACCACAATTATGAATGAATTTTTCAGCGCGCTCCAGGAGCTGGCCAAGGACCCCGCCAGCCCGGCCGTAAGATCCCTTGTCAGGGAAAAAGGTGTGACGCTGGCCAAATATTTCAACAGTACGGCAGCCCATCTTGAAAAACTTCAGTCGGATTTGAACAACCGGATTTATACAAAGGTTGCTGAAATAAATTCGCTTGGCGCCCAGATACAGCAGTTGAACCGGCAGATATACATTGCCGAGCTGGACGGGAATACGGCCAATGACCTCAGGGACCAGAGAACGTTGCTCGTGGACAAGCTGTCAAAGCTGATCAACATTGAGGCCAATGAAGTAGTCGTGGGCAAGCTTCCCAACGGGGCGGACGACAGGCATTTTGTCATAACAATCAGCGGAAAGGCCTTTATTGACCATTTCGACCTGACAAAGCTTGAAGCCGTGCACAGGCAGACAAAGCTCAATCCCGAGGATGTGGACAACCTCTATGACATACGGTGGGAGGACGGCAACAGCCTTGATATCAGGGGAGGAGAGCTCAAGGGATACCTTGACGTTAGGGACGGAAACGACGGCCTTAACGGGTCCCCGTTGTACAAGGGCATAGCTTATTACCAGAGGAAATTGAACGAGTTTGTAAGGACGCTGGCAAAGGCGTTTAATGAAGGATACATAGATATAGACGGCGACGGAGTTATAGACGATATTGACGGCCACGCCGACGGCCTGGGTCTCAGGGGAAGCACGGGCATCCGGTTTTTCACGATACTTGGAACGGACGATGTTCCGCTGTCCAGCGCCGAGTTCATAAACGGGGCGACGGGGATGGCCCAGGTTTCGGAGCGGTATGAAGCCATGACGGCGAAGAACTTCGCCGTGAGTTTTGATATAATGAACGATTACAATACCATTGCCGCGGCGGGACCCGGCGGGGAGGCGGGAAACATCGAGAACCTGAACAGGCTCCTGTCCCTGAGGCATAATAAGTATATGTTCCTTGAAGGTGCTCCCGAGGATTTCATGAAGTCCCTGGTTACAACGCTCGGCATTGATTCCCAGCAGGCAATGAGAATCTGCGATAACCAGGAGATTGTTGTAAAACAGGTGGAGAACCGAAGGCTTTCGGTTTCTGGTGTGTCGATAGATGAGGAGCTCGCAAATCTTGTCAAGTACCAGTATGCATACAATGCCGCAGCAAAGATGATCAACGTCATGGTGGAGGTCTACGATACGCTGATAAACAGGCTCGGATTGTAAAGTCATGGATTACTGCTTGTTTTCAGCGCAAATATAGCACAATCGTTAAATAAACACATAAGTGTAAACCAGGCGCACAAGCGTAAACAAAGCATAATTTAGCGTAAACGAAGCATAATTCGAAGCTTTATCAGACCCGGGAAAATTGTAATTTAAACAAGAGCAATAACACGGGAAAAAAGCAACTCATTAAAACGAAAAGCAGACGGGAGTGACGGCGATGCGCATTACGAACAACATGCTCATAAATAACATGATCAACAATATCGGAAGGAACCTTGTCAGGATGAGCCGCTACCAGGATCAGCTGGCCACAGGCAAAAAAATAACCGTGCCTTCCGATGACCCGGTCGTGGCTGCAAGGGCGCTGAAACTCAGGACCGATGTTGCTGAAGTTGAGCAATACAAGCGCAATGTAAAGGATGCCCAGTCCTGGCTCGATATTACCGAGGATGCGCTGGCCAATATTGGCGATGTGGTGCACAGGGCGAGGGAACTGGCCGTGCAGGCATCAAACCAGACCAATACTCCCGACGATCTGAAGAAAATTGCCGAAGAAATCAAGCAGCTCAGGACGCAGCTTTTGCACCTCGGAAATACCACCTATGCCGGCAGACACATTTTTTCCGGCTACAATACGGACAAGAAGCTTCTTGACGAGAACACCGGCAATTATCTTCTTAATGTTTCTAACCTTGAGAATATAATATTTGAAATAGGCATAGGCGACAGCGTTCACATTAATATTGCGGGTGGCGACCTTTTCAACCGCGGCGCCGGCGCATATGCAGCCAACGGTATCCTGACGGGATCATCGCTGGATTTGGGCGGACCAATCACCATTACTGCAGGAGTCAATGATGAGCTTACAATAAGCATTGACGGCGGAGCAGCCACAACTGTTACGCTGGCGGCCGGGCAATATTCAGGTATCGATGAGCTGGCTAAAATGATTGAGAATTCGATAAATACGGCTTTGGGAAATTCAGAGGTCAGGGTTCTTGCCATAGGCAACAAGCTGCAGTTTACGAGGCTCTCGACGGACACTTCGGCCTCAATCTCCATTGACGGAACGTCCAGTGCCGCGGCAGATCTCGGGCTGGATTCGGTAACCTACGGCAAGGGCAGCCTTGTGCAGGTTTTTGAAAACTTCATTGAGGCCCTTGATAATGGTGATGTTGCCGGTATAAACGCGGTCCTCGGCGATTTGGACAGGGAACTTGACAATGTGCTGAGGATCAGGGCCGACATCGGCGCGCGGCAGAACAGGCTGGAACTTACGGCATACCGTTTGGACAGCGACCTCATAAACTTCACCAGGCTGATGAGCGAAAACGAGGATGTGGACATGGCTGAGACCATTATCAGGCTTAAGAACGAGGAAAATGTCTACCGCGCATCTCTTGCCGGCGGAGCGAGGATTATCCAGACTTCGCTGATAGATTTCCTCAGATAATGCACTGAAGTGGTTGCACGATAATTTTGAATGATATATCGATATTTTTCAGATATTGTTAAGGTGTTAATGAAGGATTGCAACGATAACTGCAGTTTTCAACAGAGGAGCTTACGAGGTGGTTAAGTGGGACTTGTTATTAACCGGATCAATGGCCTGATAGGGATAGAAAGAACGCCCTCAAGGCTTGAAATCAGGATCCGGAATGCCACGTTAGAGCTGAAAACCCACAAGGCCAGGGTTAGTATACAAAGCGAAAAGCCAAAGGTGCTGATAGACCAGTACGAAGCGCGTGCGAGCGCCGGGCTTAAGAATACTGCCGACAGGACGAGAGAAATTTCGCAAAGGGCGTACCAGCGTGTGATGGAGTTCATAGAGAAGAAAGCGGCAGACGGGGACATGCTTGCTGCCATCGAGTACGGCGGAAATCCCATTGCTGAAATAGCCGCCAGGGACTCGTGGCCGCAGTATGAATCGAACATAGATTTTATTCCCAAGACCGGGCCAAGGTTCGATGTGACTGGTTCATTAAAAATAGAATGGAATGTCGATGAAATTGCAAGGGGAGTGGAAGGCAGGTACATACCCGGCAGGGTGGATATTTATTACAGGCCGTCGGTTGTAAGGATATACATGAGGCAATACCCGTCGATAAAATTCCAATACATCGAGGACGCAAGGGGAAGCATCGGCGGAGGAGCCGGCAGAGTGGTTGATATAAGAGTTTGAGAAGTTAATGTAAGGGTTGGAATTGGTAGTGCGGGAGTTTAAGGTGCATATATGGGTTTAAGTAGATATAGGGTTTAAAGTAGCAAGGCAGCACAATTCAATGCAGCACGGTTGAAGATATTTGCGGGATAATGCAAAAGCATTATATTTGATGTTATTAAAAGCGAATTAGAAGTTGAAGGCGAATTTGAAGTTGGGGAATTAACAGCGTATTTTTTTATTAAGATTATTTATCAGGTCTGAAACGAAAAATAATGCTTTACGGGGGTCTGAAGATGAAACTTAAAACCAGGTATTTTGGAGAACTGGAGATAGACGAAAAGAAGATTCTCACCTTTGAAAGGGGTCTTCTCGGTTTTGAGGACGTGAAAAGATACGTGCTGATACCCGTTGGCGACGGAAGCTCGCCTTTTTCATGGCTTCAGTCCGTTGATGACGGCAACCTCGCATTCGTCGTGGTCAATCCGTTCATGATCAAGGGCGATTACGATTTTGAAATCAGCGATGACATTGTTGAAAAGCTGGAAATCGCGGATGCATCGGACATAGTGGTGCTGGCCGTTGTCGTTGTGCCGGATGATATGGCCAAAATGACCATGAATCTGAAAGCTCCGCTCATCATAAATACAAGGAACAACAAGGGCGCCCAGACTGTCCTTGACACGGCAGAGTACAGTGTGCGACACTATATAATGGAAGAACTCCGGGGACAGGAGGTAGCCGAGAATGCTGGTTCTGACGCGAAAGAAAGAGCAGTCGCTTGTTATAAATGACGATATCGAGATCACCGTCGTTGACATACAGGGAGACCAGGTGCGCCTGGGAATAAAGGCTCCGAAGAGCGTTTCGGTGCACCGCAAGGAAATTTACCTTGAAATACAGGCGGAAAACCGCAGGGCAGCCGAGTCGGCAAAGCTGCCGGACGGGTTTTCAAATATCGGAAAGAAACAGGAGGGCGAAGGGAAAAAACAGGAGAATGCCGACGAGAAAAAATAAGAAAATACTTGGCGGATATAACAGGTATATATAGCGGTTATGACAGGGTTCCGGGAAACGGGACCCTTTGTAATTCCTCTGGAGTATTTTTTATAAATATGAAAATATGTAGTTTTTGCAATATTGCAATTTAAACCGAGAAACCGGTTTTTGAATTATCCGATGAACGATAATCTTTTTCTGTATTCTCAGCGACTTTTTCAGAAAAATTTTCATTTTTGCTATAAACTATTTTGAATAAAGTACGATATATAAAGTGAAAGAAATTGCAAACCTTTTTAAAACCGGCCGGATGAAAAGGTGATGCATTTCAATCAATTTATATTAAAGGGAAAGGATTCCCGACTAAATAATTCAAGGAGGAAGATGTATAATGCGTATCAATCACAACATTGCATCTCTTAACACCTATCGTCAGTTGACAATTAACAACAATGCCAGTGCGAAATCCCTCGAAAAACTTTCATCAGGACTGCGTATCAATCGCGCAGGCGACGACGCTGCAGGTCTTGCCATCAGTGAAAAAATGAGAGGCCAGATCAGAGGTTTGGAGATGGCTTCCAAGAACGCCCAGGATGCTATTTCTCTCATCCAGACCGCAGAAGGTGCCCTGAATGAAACCCACAGCATCCTGCAGAGAATGAGAGAGCTGGCAGTTCAGGCAGCAAATGACACCAACACAGTGGATGACAGAAAAGAAATCCAGAAAGAAATCGAGCAGTTAAAATCGGAAATTAACAGGATTTCGGAAACTACGGAGTTTAATACACAGAAGTTACTGAATGGAAGCCTTGGGGCCCAGGGAACATCTGCTGATACC
Organism: Bacillota bacterium; assembly: GCA_023623175.1. GTDB lineage: Bacteria > Bacillota > Clostridia > Acetivibrionales > JAMNXU01 > JAMNXU01. Next base: position 40,629 of record JAMNXU010000030.1, on the reverse strand, counting down.
AGCGTAATTGATATAGTGAGTGTGACAGGACTGAAACTTGGCACTTATACAGTTACTGTTGACACTGCAGCAACCAGGGCAACCAAAACTTCCAGCGATAATGCAGATAATTCTGCTGTCGAAGCGGCAGTAACTGCAGGAGCGCTGGTTATTAATGGCGTGACAATTGATACTACAGGAGTTGCAACTGTAGATGACTTAAAAGCTGTTGTTAATTCATACACGGATCGCACAGGGGTTGAATTTGTTGATGGCGCGGATGGTTCAGCAGCGATAGTGCTCAGAGCAGTTGAATATGGCAGCGGAGGCAAAATTGATTTATCAGGATCACATTCTGCATGGACTGCTGATGGAGTATTTGGTGCAGCAGCAACTGTAGCCGGTGTAGACGCAGTTGTTACATTTACAAATCCTGACAATATATCCCAGACGGTAACCGGTGTAGGACAGAGTGTTGTTTACCAGGGCGCTGAGTTTGTTGCCACTGCAGCGACCGGTGGAGTAGATACTACGTTTTCTGTAACATCTTCAGGAGCAGTTTTGCATATAGGGGCAAACAAAGACCAGTTCATGCTTGTTGATATAAATGAAATGAGCACCATTACATTGGGCGATGCTACAAGCGGATACATAAAAGACATTAATATACAGACCCAGGATGGTGCCAACAGGGCCATAGCTACCATTGACAAGGCCATTGCCCAGGTTTCCGCAGAACGCTCCAAGCTCGGTGCTTTCCAGAATCGTCTCGAGCACACCATCAACAACCTCGGTACTGCAGCTGAAAACCTCACCGCAGCAGAAAGCCGTATCCGCGACGTAGACATGGCGAAGGAGATAATGGAGTTCACGAAGAACAACATACTCCAGCAGGCTGCACAGGCTATGCTCGCACAGGCAAATCAGCTGCCCCAGGGAGTACTGCAGCTTCTCAGGTAAGCCGCAGCAGTTTAACGGAACTGACGCAGCAAAAGACAAAGGGCCGGAGGAATTCTCCTCTGGCTCTTTTTTATAAAATACTGGTCTTAAATTTTCCCTATAAAACAAACTTTACATATACCCGATAAATATATTGTAAAGAAGGCTGACTTGTTTTTTGGAAGTTCAAGTAAAACTTATAAATTATAAGATAAAGCCTGATATTTACTTAATTTATTGAACATTAACTAATTTTATAAATTTTTGTTCACGGAGGAATAACCATGAGAATCGGTAGCACGGATGCAGCTATAACTTCTTTTCCGGCTCAAAACAGCGCCGCTGCAGTGACCTGCGCCAGGATACCGGAACCGGGAAGCTGGCCGGCGGGGAATATATCACCGACAGGTGATCACAGGGCAAAAGAACTTCCTGTCCCGGAAAAGATGCTCAACGATGCCATTGAACGCGCCAACAAGGCATTGGCGGGGACTTACAGAAGGTTTGAGTATTCTATACATGAAGGAACACAGGACATCATGGTCAAGGTAATTGACACTGAGACAAATGAAGTCATCAGGGAAATCCCGCCGGAAAAAATTCTCGATCTTGTGGCCAAACTGTGGGAACTTGCAGGATTATTCGTAGACGAAAGAAGGTGAGGCAGTGGACCTTTACAGTGTATCATCGGCTTATACCAGGTTCAGGATAACCGGTATGGTTTCGGGACTGGATACGGACCAGATAGTATCAGACCTGATGAAGATTGACCGAATGCCTCTGGACAAGCTGTACCGGAAAAAACAGCTGGCTGAGTGGAAAAGGGATGAATACAGGAATATTATCAACCTTCTGCGCAGCATGAAGGATGAGTTTTTCGATGTTTTAAAGCCGTCATCCTATGCTTTGTCTGCTGCTTATTATAAAAAAATGAACGTTACATCTACTGACAGCTCTGTCGTAACGGCGCGCGGCGACGTAAACGCGTTGGCCGGGAGTCATTCCATAATAGTCAACAAGCTTGCAAAAGCAGCCTCCATTGAAAGCTCCGGACCGATTACTGCGCAAATAGAGGGATCAGTTCTTTCGGATATCAACATAGAATCAATAAAGGGAAAAAGCTTCAGCCTTGAGATTGATGGTGTCAGGAAGACGATTACGATCAGCTCTTCCATAAATTCGGCGGAAGAACTCCTGGACGATTTACAATATAAAATTGAATCAGCCTTTGGAAGCGGCAAGATCATTGTAACCGACAGCACGGGAGATGGCACGGGCAGGCTTGTTATTCTGCCGAAAGCCGGAAGCGGGATCACAAAAGTCAGGGTTTATTCAGGACCGAATGAGTCTTTTGATGCTTACAGCCACCTCGGATTCCACCTGTTTAATAACAGCAACAGGCTGAATATATACGAGAGCCTTGAAACTATATCAAGTAAACTGAATGTACAGTTTGATGCAAACGGCAAGCTGAACCTGACAATCAACGGGCGCAGTTTCAGTTTTGACAAGTCTACGACGCTGGCATCGATGATGAACACAATAAACAACGATTCGGCCGCCGGGGTCAGGATGGAATACAATGAGCTTACCGACACCATAAAATTCACGGCTAAGCAGACCGGGGCAGGAAACAACCTCACCATAAGCGAGACCGGCAGCACATTCCTTGCTGCGATTGGTTTGCAATCCGCGAGGGGAACCGGTGCCGCAAACTATAACCTGACAAAGACGAAATTGAACGTTAATATAGACGGCGTTACGAAAGAGATTGAACTAAGCACGGGACTTGGAAGCCATGCCGAGCTTGCAGCCGAACTGGAATCTAAAATTGAAGAGGCTTTTGCAGGGGTCAATGTGAGCGTGGCAGTTGACGCTGACAACAGGCTGCTTGTAGTTCTTGAGCCCGGTTCAGGCCATACTGTTTCCTTTGGTCATGCTGATAACATTGAAGAGAGCGCGCTTTCGGAGCTGGGGCTTTCCGAAGGTTTTGTAAAAGGCTCCGATGCGTCGGTTATCATTGACGGCCACAGCCTTACAAGAAGCAGCAACACATTTACGGTGGACGGAATTACATACACGCTGCACGGCGAAAGCCCGCTGAAGGCGGGAGGAGCACCCGGAGAAAGGGTTGCGGCGACCATATCCGCATCGCTCGATGTGGACGGCATTTTTGAAAATATCAAGAAGTTTGTTGAAAAATACAACGAAGTAATTGACAAGATAAATGCAAAGCTCAGCGAGAAATATGACAGGAATTTTTATCCCCTGACGCAGGAAGAAAAGGAACAACTCACTGAAGACGAGGTTAAGAAATGGGAAGAGAAGGCAAAGACGGGACTTCTCAGGAATGACAGCATACTTCAGAATATTGTTTACAACCTGAGGATCGCGCTGTTTGAAAAGGTGGAAGGGGTGTCGCTGGGACTGACGGATATCGGTATTACAACAGGTACTTACAGCGAAAAGGGTAAACTGAAAATTGACGAGGCCAGGTTGAGGGAGGCCATTGCCAATAATCCTGATGAGGTGGCAAACCTTTTTGCCAAGAAATCAAGCATCGACCTGACTGCTGATATGCCTTCCGACAAAAGGATGGAAAGATACCGTGAAGAAGGCCTGGCTTTCAGGATTTTCGACATCCTGGAGGATAATATAAGGACCGTCGGAGGCAAGGGTATTTTGCTGCAAAAGGCCGGCATGCCCGGGGACAGGACGGAATTTGACAACATGCTTTATCATGAAATTGACGAATATGAGGACAGGATGTACGAGCTCCAGAGGAAGCTTTATGAGCGCGAGACGGAGTATTATAACAGGTTTGCGGCAATGGAAAGGGTCCTGGCCCAAATGACCGCCCAGAGCAACTGGCTGTTGGCGCAGTTCAGTAATAATTCGGGCGGCTGGTAATCCAGCTTACCGGGCAGACCAGGCATATATGGGCAAGGGATAAAAGCACATAATACAGGGAATAAGAACGGATTGTATTGCAATGTAATCGCGCGGAATCGCGGCCAATTTGTCGCTTGGCCTGAAATACTGTATTTAGCCATCAATGCAAAATAAAAAGAGATAGGAGAAATGTTAGATGTACACCAATAACGGTTATGAACGGTACATTGAGAATTCTGTAAATACTGCTACCCCGGAGGAGTTAAGTCTTATGCTTTATAACGGCCTGATCAAGTTTATAATGCAGGCCGAGATGGCGTTGGAAGAGAAAAATATTGAAAAGGCCAACAACTGTATTATCCGAGCCCAGGACATTGTCCGGGAGTTTCAGGTTACCCTCGATATGCGATATGCCATATCGGAATCGCTGAACCTGCTTTATGATTACATGTACAGGAGACTTGTGGAAGCCAATATCAGGAAGGACAGGGAAATATTATCGGAAGTTCTTGGCCTGGCAAAGGAGCTTCGCGACACATGGGCGCAGGCCATGAAGCTCGCAAGGCAGCAGTCCGCGGCTGAAAGCCAGGCCAGGGCGGTAGGTCAGGGTTGATAATATGAAAAATTCCAGGCAGATGCTGTTATCCCGGATGACTGAAATTCTTGAAAACAAGCTGAGCCTTCTTGCCGGAATTCTTGAGCTTACAAAACAGCAGGCAGAATCATTCAAGCCGGATGCCCTGGATCAGCTTGAGAAAATAATAGCTGACAAGCAGGCACTGATTGATAAGATCAATCATTTGGACGAGGAATTCGGCACTTTGTTCACGCAGCTGAAAGGCGAGTATGATTTCGTGAACCTTGGCCAGGCGGAAGCATCCGGGTTTGGCGAACTCAGGGAAAAAATAAAAGCCGTTACGGATTTGATAAGTGAGATTCACAGCTATGAGGAAAGCAACAGCAAAAAGGCAAAGGAACTAATGGAACGTATAAAGGATGATCTGCGGCGGTTCAACCAGGGCAGGAAAATGACCGATGCCTATAAACAAACGCCTTCTATCACTAAATCGTATTTTATTGACAGGAAAGATTGAATTTTGAACAGCCATGTTAGAATTTCAACAGGTCATGTTAGAATTTTGAACAGGACATGTATAAAGGACTGATTAAGACAGACTTAAAATTAGACAGACTGATTATAAAATTATAAGAAGCTGATTAGATTATTAAAAAGCAGATTAAAACAGATTAAAAGCCCACGCACGAAAATCTTAAAATTAAAGGGATCTCATGCGAGGGCTGTTTTTATTGTTTGAGCTTATTTTTTCAAGATTCTATTTTTCATAGTATCATTTTTCTGTGCTCTTATCTTTCTATCTCTTATCTTTGTTCTTCTATCTTTTATTATTCTATCTCTTATCTCATATTTTTTATTTTTATATCTCATACCCTTATATTAGTATTCTAGATTTGTTGAAAAAACATGATTTAATCTACAGAGTTAAGAAAGCTCACTATTTTGTTTACATAAGTTGACGGGGCGGTGGTATAGTTGTTTAGCGCGGAACTGCCGCGGGCTTTCCAGTAGTGGGCATAATCAGGGTTTATGTTGGAATAGGTGTCAAACAGGCTTTTTGTGTCGGGACTTTTGTCTTTTTCACCGTGTATGAAAAGCACGGGCTTTGGTTTCATTGATAGCAGGGAATCCGTCGGGCTGACGGAATTTAACGAACCCGTTACTATTTTTATGAACAACCCCGTCAGGTTGGACACGGGAAAATGCGGGAAGATAATCCTTTCAGGAAGAATTTTATCAAGGTATTTGCCAATTTCCGCGTACGGGCTGTCAGCAATTATTGCATCAATGTAGCCGGCCTCGCGTACCTTTTCTCCCGATGCTATAATGGCTGAGGCCGCTCCCGAACCGAATCCCAGAATATAAATGTTTTTAGCTCCCCGATCGCGTGCCTGTTTCACGGCACCCAGCACGTCGTATTTTTCCTTTATTCCCAGCGTTACCATGTTGCCGTCTGATTCGCCGCTGGCGCGTGTGTCAAATATAAGCACGTTAAAGCCTTTCTCATTCAGCTTTTTTACCAACTCTAAAGTGTCCGATGAAAACTGGTACTTGTTTCTTTCATAGTCGTGAACCATTATTATCGTTTTATCCGATGTCCTGGTTTTGCTGCTGCCTGAGGAGGAATTCCCGGAATTGACGACGGGGATTTCGCTCTTGAAAAGAATGCCGTTTAAGGTGTATACCCCGTCGAGCGATTTAAAATCGAGTTGCTCATAGTTCATGTCCTTGTCCGGCCGGATCCTGTTTGAGGCAGAATTTTCCGGCACCAGGACTGCCCAGGTGTTGTAACCGGACAGTAGGGCCAGGCATATAACCAGAAACAGTGCAAGCAATGAGATTATTACTTTTTTGGGAGTTTTTCTTCTTGTGACATAGGTGACCCCTGTGATTTTCAACTCACAACCTCCTCATAGGTGCAAAAAGGCCACTGATTTGAGTTGATTCGCTTGTACTGGTTTGTGGTGGCTTGTTTTTGCTTGTTTTGGCCTGGAAGTATTTAAGCCGCCTTTTTGTACCTGGTTTTGGCTGTACCCTGTTGCAGATTTGGCTGTATCCGGTGTTGACTGTATCCAGTTTTTCTTTATCCGGTGTTGGCTGTATCCCGTTACGGTTTTGATTATATCGTGTTGCAAGCCTTATATCGTGTTGCAAGCCGTTTCCTTATTTCGGTTAATCTCGGCTTATTTATTGTTATCTGGTCTATTTTGGCTTATATTGGTTTATTTTGATTTATAATAGTTTACTTTAGTTTACTTTGATTTATATTGATTTTCAATTGATTTATATTGGCTGATCCTGTACGCAATTATGGTTGTATGTAGATATTTGTCTACATAATGTTTCGGATATATCAGAGTTTTGACTTTATATCGATTTTGTCATTATCTTAACTTGTTTTTGTCCAAATTTAAGTTTTGTGCGACTTATTTCGGCATTCACCGGTGTTTCGGTTTTGGCTTTTATAAAGGCCGGGTGGTTACCTGGTAATTCCCTGTATTATTATCGAGCAGTACTTCTCGTATTTGATTTCGCATTTCCTGGTCGTGTTTCCTGTATCGGGTTTGTGTTTCTTATATCAAGCTTGTGTTTCTGTCAAGCATGTGTTTCAGGTTGTGATTTCAGGCCGATATCATGATATGTGCTTTGCCGGATGGTTTGGTATGCTGTAAAAAATGGTTTTACAGAGTTGCCGGGAAAATTCTCACATTTTTATTATATTTTCTCCATTTGACAAAGTAAAGTCTTCTCAGTAAATATAAGAAATTTCACGCATAGAATCAAAATCTGCCAAAAAAATATTTATTAAATTTTTGGTAAAATAGTGTTGCTTTTTGGAAATAGATGTTATATAATGGTATAGCAAACATATTAAGGAATTTATAAAAGAAATGGAATTTAATTCGTAATGAGCCTGGAGAATTTAATCGGTCGCAAGGCGCTTTTTGACGAAAAATACAGGATAATAGGAATAATCGGAAAAGGAAGCACGGGCGGAGTGTATCTGGCTGAAAACTGCAAGCTGGGCACTCTGTGGGCAATAAAGGAAAAGAGCAAGGCCAGGGCTGCCGCCCACGATGTTTATGCAGAGGTTGAAATTCTAAAAAAGTTGGATCATCCTGCGATTCCGAGAATTTATGACGTTGTCGAGGATGATGAGAATATTTATATTATCCGGGACTATGTCGCCGGAACGCCCCTTGACAGGGAACTGGAGGCGGCGGGAAGGTTCCCGGAACGCCAGGTGCTGGATTGGGCTCTTCAGCTGTGCGATGTTCTGGCATATCTTCACTCGGCAAAACCGAACCCTATCATCTACAGGGATTTGAAACCCTCAAATATTTTATTGTCGAAGGACAACAGGATTAAACTGGTGGATTTCAGCGCAGCCCGCGAATACAAGGATCTGGCTGACTGCGATACGGTGTATCTCGGCACCAGGGGATATGCTGCTCCCGAGCAGTACGGGAGCGGACAAACGGATCCTGCCACGGATATTTACGGCCTGGGAATTACGCTTTACCAGCTGGTAACAGGGAAAAGGCCCGAGGTTACCAATTTTGAAGCTGCAAATTTTGGCGGAATGGATGAAGGCAGCGCAGATTTATTCGGTATAAGGGTTGGATATATTGAAACAGGGCTTTCGCCCGGATTCGAAGCCGTTATATTGCGATGCACGCGCCTTCAGCCGTCAGAAAGATATCAAAGCGTCGAAGAACTCAGGGAGGATTTGAAAAAGCTCCTGGAGCCCGATGCCAGGCAGGGGGCGGTTGAGGAACCTGATTCTTCCCGGCGGAAGGTCGTGAGTTTCAGAAGGCTTGTTTTATCCGTGTGGGACAATCCGGAGTTCGCCTGCGAGCTGGCCTATATGGCAAATAAACTGGCCGGGCTCAGGGTGCTGATCATAACTCCCGACGAACACAGGCATGCGGTGGTGCCGAGACTGGGATTGAGCAATGCGGATCTTAAGGGGAAATTTTACGACATAACGGAATTGGGATTTGACGATGCCGGATTTTTTGAAACTCTGACGGAAGTGGAAAAGGATTTATACCTTTTGTGCCTGCCTTCTGATAAATTCCAGGCAGAGATGCAAAGACAACTGGCGGAATCGGCCATTAATTATGCATACAGGCATTTTGACATTACGGTTGCTGCTTTGCGCCGATGCCTGTGCACCGCGCGTGATATATTCCTTTTTCGAAAGTCGGACTTTGTAATCATTGCAGATACCGCAGACCTCAACACTTTGCTGGAATGGTCCGGGGAAATAAGGCTTCTGAAGGCTGTTTGCGGGTTGCAGCCTGAGAAAATAAAGTTTGTGGCCTATGAGTATAAAAAAGATATTAATCTTTCCGCCGGTTTTTTTAAAAATTTTTTCGGGCAGGACTGCTGCATCGGCTGCGTAAGTTACAGCAGGGATAGGGAAATTTGCAGAAATTCCGGCACCGTTTTTGCAAAATCCCTCGTTCACAAGTATCCTGACGAGTACCGCGAAATCCTGTCCTGTTTCGGCATATTCCCTAGGCCGGGCTTCAGGGCGAGGATAGCAGAATGGCTGAAAAAACAATTATTTATTAACCAATATCGCAAGAGATAAAATTCTAGGTTGTAAAAGTAGAAGACAAAAATTCAATTCGCGCAAGATAAGAGTTCTATATTTCAAAAGACAGGAATTCAATATTTCAAAAGATGAGAATTCCATATTTCAAAAGACAAGAATTCAATATTTCAAAGGATAAAAATTCTATATTTCAAAAGATAAGAATTCCAGTCACAAAAGATAAAATTCCAGTCGCAATAGATAAAAAATTCAATAAATTAACCTAAGACCAAATAAACCAGAATCCGAAAAACCAGGGGCGGGGGCTGATTTGAAAAGGCGTATTGTTATTAAAACCGTGCTGATTTGCACCGGAGTGTTTCTGATAATTTTATCCGCGGCCTATTTGTATGTCACGGGCAGGTATGACATTGACACGCGAAAAACGGTAAGGGTCCTCACGGCGGCCGTCGACATCCGCGAAGGCATGGTGATTGAAGCCTACATGCTTAAATACAGGGAGATCAAGGCATCGTCGGTTACTCCGCTTATGATTGGGCATATGGATGACGCCACAGGCAAGAAGGCCGCAAATTTCATCCCTGCGGGCGAATACCTGCGAAGCAGCGAGCTGTTGCCGGAAGCGGACTGGTACAAAGATGATGAAAAAAAGATAGTATTGGAGCTGCAGAAAAACAACAATGTTTCCTTTGTGCTGGAGAAAGGCAGTTTCATTGACATAAAGCGCTGGAGTGAAAATTCCGGCGGCCTGCCGGTAACAGTTCTGTCCAGGGTAAAGGTCCATGAAATTCTCGATGAAAACGGGATTTCCATTGAAAAAGCCGTTGGCAGCAGGAACGCCTATATTGTGCTTGTACTGGACAGCAACCAGAGAAACAGGCTTTATGCGGCCATGACAGGCGGAGGCAGGCTTTTTTGCGAATCCTATTGCAGCATCCTCCAAAAGCCTGCTCCGGAGGACTTCGTTATCAGGTAAGTTTATGTTTGCCACGAATTTGCATCTTTAGCCAAAACATGATGTTATCTTTAGCCAAACGACATTGTGTTGTCTTAGCCAAACAACGTGACGTTATCTTTAGCCAAACAACATGATGTTAAATTTTGCTTAATAACTTGACGTTATCCTTAACCAAACACATGGTGTTATCCTGGCCAAATAACATGAAGTTATTCTTGGCCAAACAATGAAGTTATCCTTAGCCAAATAACATAATGCTATCCTTGCCCAATAACATGGAGTTCAGCATTATACTGCAATGCCTGCATGTTATGAGTTTTTAGTACACAGCCTGTATAAAAAGGCAATCAAAACAATAAAACAGTTTGGATAATATGAAAGTCTGAATAATACTACAACCAGGAGGTGATTTGAAGTCCATGGGGCGAATGGTATCAGTCTGGTCTTCCGTGGGGAAGACGGGAAAGACGGTGCTGGCATATTTACTCGCTCTGAAATTGTCCGATTTTACCGATAACAAAATCAGAATACTTCTTTGCTGTGCCGGAGGAAAATCCGGCGAACTCAGGCGCATATTTTCCTCAACGCCTCCGCTTGTTGAAATGGAGGATATTGTAAATATCGGCGCCGTGTCTGCGGGAGAGAGACTCAATCTGTACGGTATGCTCACGCGTCGCAATAACGTTTATTTCATCGGAAGCCTTCGCTCGGGACCGGCGTTCATAAGCAGGTATTCCGACGCCTACCGGAGCCTCGCGCACGAGTTTAAAAGCATTTTTGACCTCGTGATCGTGGACATGCCATCGGGACCGGAGCCGGAGAATTTGTTGGGAAGGTTGCTGCTGGAAGAGAGCGATTGTGTGGTCAACCTGCTTCCCCAGGACCCGTCGCTTTTGGAGGGAAAGCTTTTTAAAACCGGCCGCGAGGCTTTTTGGATCTTGAACCGGGTTGAAGATGTGACGCAGGTTATGGAAGAACCCGAAAAAGTATACGATGTGGACAGGCTGTTCATATTGCCTTATTGCGGAAGACTCGCGGAATTGCACCGAAAAAAAGCGCTGAATTCATACGCTTTTCTCGAAACGGAATTCAACAGCGCGCTCGGCGGTATAGCCCGGGAACTGGCTTTTGAACTGGGATTGGCAGCAGACGGACTGAAGGAACCCGGAGTGGAGGAAACAGGTTTGGCGGGTACAGGATTGGTGGCTGAAGGATATGAGGAAGCGGAATTGGAGGAAAAGGGACACAAAGTTGCCGCCGGTAAATCCCGCAAAGCGTCCGTTGCGCTGCTGGGAGGCATACGGTGATGGCAACCGGGCTCCAGTTTAAAACCGATCTGCGTATGAAAGCTGATATGAAAACTGACATGAAAGCCAGCATGAAAACCAACATAAAAGCCAGCATAAAAATCGACATAAAAACCAGGGCCATAAGCCTTGAGAAGCTGATGGTTCTTGTGGATGAGTCGATGAAAAGGCGTTTGCAGGATCCCTTCGCCGTTTTTTTCAATGGCAGTCCACGGCTTGCTGATCCGGAAGCGCGGTCTGAATTTGAAAAACTTCTAAAAAAGGAACAGGATCTGAGGCTGAGCGCTACCGAAGGCTGCGCTTCTGCGAGGGAATTTACGAAAAGCAGGGTGTATTTTATACTGCGCGAAATGGAGCAATACGTCAATGAAGAAACGGTGGATGACATAATTGGACAATACCATGTAAATTATTTTACCAACATTTATACCGGCGGCGATCCCGGAAACATAAAGAAGCCCGTGGACAGGGAAATTGAGAAATATTTTTCGAGGTATTCAGTCCGGCATGATGATCCTTTCGATGCCAAGCTCCTGAAGCTCGCCCAGGTTATTTACCAGGAGCTGTATGGATATAACATTCTTGATGAACTCATATTTGACAGTGAACTGGACGAAGTGGCATGCAACCGGTTTGATTACATCTGGATTCAATACGGGGGAATAAAACGCAGGGTGCCCAATCCTGCTTTCAGATTCAGGAATGAAACTATTTATGCCCGGGTCATAGAGGACCGGTTGGTCAGCACCGCCAGGAATGAGATGAACGCGGGGGAGCCGGTGATTTTTGCAGTGCTGAGAAACGGTTCGCGTGTAACGGCGGTCAGGCCGCCGCTTTCAAGGTACTTCACCGTGAATGTCCGGCTTTTCAACTACGCAAGGAATCACCAGGAAGCGAGAAAAAATTTCATGGAAGAGCGGCTGCAGAAACTCATCAGTTTGCTTGCGGGCAAGGGAAGGCGCAATATAGCCGTGATTGGCGAACAGGGGTCGGGAAAGACAACAGCGGCTGACGAGATAATAATAAAGGAGCTGGACAGCGACCTCAGCATAGGACTTGCCGAGAATGTACACGAACTGGGCATTTCAACGAGCTATCCGGAGAAAAACGTGATCGAGATACAGTACGGCAAGGATTTCAGGCCTTCGGACGTTACGGAACTGTTTTTCAGGCTCAACAGGGACATCATCATATACGGCGAGGTGCGCAACTGTCACGAGGCTTTCGAAATGATAAAGGCCATGCTGAGGCAGGCCCGCGGCAGCCTGTTCACATTCCACTCCTCGGGAGTTGAAAGAATGGTTCATGACCTGAGGCAGCTGCTGATGCAAACCGGCCATTATACTGATTTTCGCGAAGCACAGTTTGACGTGGCCGATGCCGTTGACATCGTGATACAACTGAAACTTGACCGGTCCACGGGGCACAGGTATGTATATAAAATATCTGAAGTGATCGCCAACAGCGAAGACATGAGTTTCAGGATAAATGACCTGTTCGTTTATGACAGGGAGTCCGGCAGGTACCGTGTTAACAGGAAAGGCCCAAGCCCGGCACTTATCCGGTCGTGTCTCGAATACGAGATGACGACATCGGACGTGGAATTTCTGGCTTCGCTGTTCAGGATAGGGGATGGAGACCGGGACAAGTACTATTATGCAGACGAAAGCGGTGAAGGTTAATTGTTTGCAGTATTTTCCGCCAAAACTTTTGGGACAACTCCTGCTTTATTACTGTCGCTTGTATTGCTGGCCGCGGGATTGGCGCTGACAATTAAAGGCGTGTTTTTTCCGGTGCTTCCCGGGATTTCTGATACCCGTGAAAAAGAAAAACGCAGGAACCTCGCGGTAATGAAGTTTGTAGCAGCAGTGCTCGACAGGGCAACATCGGTTTATCCTCTTTCCAAACTTAAGGCCAGGCTTTCGTGCTACCCGGTTTTCATGCCGGAGGATAATGTCCGTCTGCCTGCAATTACGGGCATGCTGTCCATCCTGGTGCTGTTAACGGGCACGGGGCTGTTCCGGCTTTTATACAGGGGCGGAATACTGTGGTACGTGAAATTGCTTTTGGTGACCATGAGCTTTTTTCTGCCCTGGCACACGCTCTTCCTTATTCTTGATATTTACAGCTACCGCATTGAATGCCAGATTCCCCGCCTGATAGACGAATTCAGAAGTGCATTTGTTAAATATGGCAAAATCAGGCCTGCCCTGCTGGAAAGCTGTGCATATGTCGACAAGAGCCTCGGCAGGATCATTTACAGAGCATCGGACGACTTATACATGGAAAAATCGCTGCAGAAACTGAAAACCGGTTTCAACAATGTCTGGTTTAACATATTCATCATACTCCTTTCCAACTACAAGCAAAACGGGGGAGAACTGATAGAGCAGCTTTACAAGCTGAACAGGACGATGACGCGATATGTGAATGTGGAAAGAAAGAGGGCAAAGAGGCTAATCTGGTATGAAGTCTTTGCCGTCGCTGTTTCAGCCTTCAGTATTCCCTCAATAGCGTGGCTTAACGCAAAAATTGCGGTGGAGGCCGATGTCGCCGGCGATCCGCGGATCAATTTCATAATGGCAAGGCTGATAATTTTTTCAATGTTTTCGCTTTTTACGGTGCGGATATTGCGCAGGTTATGATGTGGAAATTGGACAGTATGATGGGGGTATCGGGCAGTATATGATGTGGGTTTTGGAGGCAGTATATTCTGATTCCGGGAAAGGAGACAGAGCCTGTTGACGGCGGCAGTTCTGGCCATTACGGGATGCCTGCTGATTGTATCGGGATTATTCGTCTGCAGGGCGCAGTGGCCGGGTAAACATGGGTTGATTGAATTTCAAAGCATTAGTAAGGCTTCGCTGGTACGGTTACTGATAGCTTTTAAACCTGTCTCGAGGCTGCTTGATTGTTTAACGCTGAGGAAAGGGATTCTTTCTAAAATCACGGCCCGGGTTATGGAAAAGACCGATTCGGCCGTCGACATAAAGGTATTTTACCTGTACAAGATTATTTGCCTCATCCTGGTCAGCATGTGTGTCGTGGCTGTCCGGTTTACCAATGTTTCAAAAATACGGGAAGCCATTGTTGCCGAATTCTCGGCTGCGGCAGAGGAATTGAACCTGTCCGGCTTAAGTCCCGGTATAAGGGAATTCTCCGGGGAAGAGAGAAGTTTTGGCCCTGGCGCGGGATGGGCATCCCTGTACGAAAAGGTCAAAAGTGAGATAAAACCTGCTTTTTTCAAACGCCTGGATTTTCAGCAGAAAAAAGAGGCTGTGGCCAAGATTATAGAGCCTTTTGCAAAAGGAAGGGACAGTTATGAAACTTCCCTACTGGCAGCGGAGATTGTAAACACCTTTGAACGCGATGAAAGGCTGAAAGTCCTGAATTTCGGGTCATGGGCCTTGATACTGCTGTCATATTGGCTTCCGGAGTTGGTGCTGGTTATAGGGTTTTGTCTTAAGGGAAGCCGAAGCAAAAGGGAAGTTGTCAAACTGGAGAATGTATTTGAACTGCTGGGAAGTGTCAGGGGTTTTAAGACAATTGATATTTTAAAGGAAATGGCGGAGGCTTCGCCGCTTTACCGGGGCAGGCTGACCGGTTGCATGATTCTTTTTAAGACAGACAGGCAGGCAGCCCTTGACGCTCTGAAAAATTCGGCGAGATTCGGTAAATTCAGTCGCCTTGCGGATATCCTGAGGATCTATGCACTGTCAGACAAAAAACTGGCCCTTGATATTCTGGAAAGGAACAGGCTCGAGAGGGAGGAACAGATGATTATAACGGCGGAGGAAGACGTGGATCTGCTGGATGTTATTGCTTTTCTCAGTGTCGTGCCCGTTCTCCTTGAGCTGACTGAACTGATAATAAGGCCCCTGGTCGAGGTAATCAACAGGACTTTCATGCATTTACGCTAGGGTCCGGCTGTCTTGTCAGGCTTGTCAAGCAGTTTTGTGAAACAGTCTATTGGTTCGTCTGTTAAACAGGGATTTGCTTTATGGTCTGGATTTGTATTGGGTTTTACATGATTTACAAGCAATCAAATGTAATCCGGCAGAAGTTCCTAAACCTCAAATTCCATGAGATTTTAATTTAAGAAAGGGGATTGCGATGAAAAAAGTGATAATTACAATTGTTATGTTTGCCATTACAGTAGCGCTGATCGTGGGGGTAATTTTACCGTTGGCGAATCATGGGCGTGAAACTGGCCAGGGTGTGGAAACACAGTTAATAAAAATTGACGAAAAAATTGATTCTTTAGCTGAAGAAATAAGTTAAGAATTGCTGCTATTAACAGAATGTTATGACACTGATTTCTCAGGTATAAATGGGAGCTCCCTTAAAATATCGTGCAAAACTATTCATGCCAAAGCAATATTTCTGATATGAAAAAACTGAACTTTGCCTATATTTGGCTGTTATCGAAAATATGGAGTGATGCGGTGTGAAGAACATTATTGTCAGCATCGTTCTGCTGTTTATTTGTGTTGCGCTGATCGTTGGCGTGGTGCTGCCGCTGGCGGAGCAGATCAGGACGGTGGGACAAAAGTGCATTGAGTCAGTGGCGGACCTCGGCGACAGCATTGCTGAAGATACTCTTTAAGACGGATGGAGGATTATGGGCAAAATTCTTGTATTCCTGGTGACCGTGCCGGTTTTGTGCATCATGCTTTTCAAAACCGTGGCGTTTTTTGAGTTCGATTCAAGGCAGAGATACCTGAAGGATCTCGTGGACGATGCGGTCTTTAAGGTAAGACTCACCGGTGTTTTTACTCCTGAAGATTATGATGATTTTGCAGGAAAGCTTTCGGGAATTGGCATCAAGGCAGTCCGTGGTAACGGAATTATTATGAAAAAAGGTTACTTTTCCGGGGGCCAGCTCGCAGACCTGACGGATTATACGCCGGGGGAAAGCCTGAAAAGAGGAGATGTATTTATGCTTTTGGTTGTATCTGCAAATCCGTCCAAGCTCTCAAACTTTATTTTCGGGGACTCCGGGCATAACGGTATTTTTTACAGGGCAAAAGCTTTTTGCCGCGTAGAGTTCGAGGGATAGGTTATGAGGCAGGAAAATCGTGCATGTGCCCTTGTTTTTCGGCGGAGAATGAAACAAGGGAGCCGCTTCTGTGCTCTGTGTGATGCGATTTGCTTTTTACGGGAGGGAGTGGGAAGGTGGAGTTCCTCCCATGCCCACTGCCTCGGTAGGAGATGGGGCATTGGAACCGTCCCTGTATCCCGCGAAAAAGAATATGTTTTCTGCGGCAGATGCAGGAGGTGGCAGAACAGGGAAACTGTCCCCGTGTCCTATGAAAGGAGATGTGTGTTTTGAAAGGGAAAATGGGACAGGAGAACCGTCCCCGTGTCCCAGTGGGACAAGAGAACCGTCCCCGTGTCCCACTGATCGCAAAAACGGACGGTGGCGGCATGGGCGCAGTATTGATGAGCGTTGCCCTGATGCTTTTGTTTATGCTTGTCCTTGTTACGTCCGTTGATTATGGGCTTTACTCGATGAATTGCAGGGTTCTCGGGAGAGGCATGGATTTTGCAGCTTCGGCGGCAGTGCAGGAAATCGACCGCGCAAGGAGCAGGGAAGGGATTTCCGCAGGGTATGACGAAGAAACGGGCTTATTCAGCGTTAATGATATCTACATAGATGCGGACAGTGCAAACAGGGTATTCTTTACGGTGCTTTCACAAAACACGGGGTTTTCGGAGGAAGAACTCAGAAAACACATGCTCACTGTGATTGTGACTCCGTCGCATACGGGCATGGAATGCCGCTTTTACAGGGAAGGATATTCCGAAACGGTCCTTGTTGAGCGGCCTGAAATGCTCGAGGCCGCGATAAACCAAAGGGTGAGAACCCTCTATCCCCAAACGGGACCCGATGCCGATAAGAGGATAATATTTGTAAACGGCAACATTAAGACAAACCAGTTTAAAGAAAGGCCGTATTTCTTCGCCTTTGTCCGCGGCTTGGAAATAAACGGCCTGTTGAGAAACCGAAAAGTATATTTTGCCTGTTTTGCGGGTGCTAAAATCGATCGCAGAGAGTCATCTTGACTGGACCTGCTTGCGGTATTCCTTCGGAGTGGTGCCGGCAATCCTCTTGAACATCCTGTTGAAATGGCCGAGGTTGCCGAAGCCCGCTTCGAAGCTTATTTCAGTAATATTCATGTCGGTGTTTTTCAAAAGCTCCATGGCTTCGCGTATTCTCACATTATTCAGGTATTCGATGAAGGTCTGGCCTTTGATCATTTTGAATATATGGCTGAAGTAGGAAGGCGACATGCAGGCCTTGGCCGCGGCTTTTTCAAGGCTGATGTTGGTATTGTAACAGGTTTCGATGTACTTGACCGCTTCATCGAATGAATTCCTGTATTTCTTAATTATTTGCACATTGGTGCCGCGCTCAATGAATTTCTTGTACTCTCTTCCCACAAGAATGAGCAGTTTCAGGAGATCAGCCTTTATGGACAGCTTGTAGCCGTCCTCTTTTGTTTCCAGCTCGTTATTTATATTGGATATGAGCTGTTCGACCTTGTACTGTTCCGGAGTAGGCAGGTTCAACTTGGGCAGGAATTCCTTGTCCTGTTCTATGAAGGGCTGGATGTATGCATAATCGACAAAGGAATTCATTATCGACGGATCTGTCATGTTTTCGTTTATGAACTGGGGTTTGAAATTTATCTCAACACAGGTGAAACTCCTGTTTTCCAATGGCATTATGTTGTGCTCATGGTATGGAGGAATTACAAATATATCGCCTTTGACAAGGGTACATTGCTTGTCCGGCAATACATGAAGACATGTGCCGTGCTGGATGTAGCACATCTGAATGTGTTCGTGGGAATGGAGGAATTCGGTGTAGTAGTTCTCGTTTTTTATTGCGAACACAAACTGAAAACTGTCGTCTTCCACTAAATTACTGATATCAAATACGGGTGTTTTTGACACGGCTGAACACCTGCCTGTTGGATTTTTGGCCATTTTACATTTTAACATAATTATAAATGTTAGTCGAGCTTTAATAATAAAAATTACCATCGCATGCAGTGGAAGATACTGCTTATTTTCGGGATTACGGCTGGTTTTCATTTAATTTGCGGGTAATATTATATCTAAAATCCGGGGCAATTGCATCAGCAAAAAAAGATATTTTTGTGTAAAATAAAACCGCTTTTTGTAAAAAATAAATCCATTTTATGGAAAGTTTAAATTCTTTTGTGAATTTATTATGTTTATTTTGCGGATGTTTCTCTGAATTAAATTGCTATAAGCCCGAATGTTGCTGTATAATATTTACACAGGAAACGCACATAGAATAAAGGGAAGACTGAAAAGAACGAATGGAAGAGTAAAGGTCAGTATAAAAGGGTAAAAATCATAGAAAGCAGGCAGGCTGGAGGATGACGAGCAGAGAAGTGAAGATGAGCAGGTTGGAGAGGAGGGTCGTTCATGAGTGCTGGAGAAATTCCGAAAGCGTGGGAAAGCCTCCTGAATACCGCGAGCTTTCTGCCGGTGATTGTGAAGACAATTGAGCGGATTCATGACGCCAGCTGGAACATGGAACCCAACGTACATGAGAACTATGAAATGGTTTATATGAAGAAGGGCGATGCGGTTTTCGAGATAGCGGGTCAACCGGTGCATATCGGCCCCAATGACATCATTATCATAAAACCGCGGCAGCCTCACAAATTTATCGTGAAATCTCCGGACAAGTGCGTTTTTATTGTGCTGAATTTCAAATTCGTGAACCAGACAAACAGCGAGTTTTCCGAGGTGCCGCTTCATGATTTCCTGAATTTTGTGAGCAACAAGGAAGCGGGAGCATTCATAAAGCTGAAAGTCAGCCAGAAAAACGACATTATCACGCTGCTGAACAGGATTTTGAAGGAACGCGAAAACAACGACATCGGAAGTGAATTTTTGGAGCATTTGCTGGTGCTAGAGCTGTTTGTGCTGATTTCAAGGGCGCTTAAAATGGAATGGGAGAGCAGCATAAGGGACAAGGCTCCGAAACTCAGGGAGCTTATAGAGATTGCGGCAAAATACATTCACAACAATTTCGAGCGCGACATTTCTTTAAGCGACATATCCAGGTATGTTTTTCTGAGCCCGAGTTATTTTGCGAGGGTCTTCAAGAAGGAAATGGGCATGAGCCCCATCAATTACCTGTTGAATGTAAGGGTTGAGAGGGCAAAGGAGCTTTTGACGGAGACCAGCATGAAAATAAGCGATATTGCGCTGAACGTTGGTTTTTCCAATCAGCAGAGATTCAACGAGATTTTTAAGAAATATGTAAAAACCACTCCAATGAATTACCGAAAACAACACAGCGGAAAGCAATACGGGACCTGACGGAAACGGGGCGTTTCCGGAGGTCCCTTATTGTTGTGCCGGACAAGAAACAGTAAAAACGTTTTTCCATGAAAATAAATATCGGGAAGATTACTTTGTTCCCGCCGCTTATAATACATATCAAGTAACTGCAGGCAGGAACAGTCGGGATATTTGCGAAAAACTGGATGGAAATTACTGTAAACAGCGGTTGGATAATTATCGCGGATAACTTTGTGACAGTGGTCGGTGATGGCTGAACAGGACTTATTTTATTGGCCCGATATGTTGGCTGAATGTGGTTGTTTGGCTGAATATGATTGACCTGCCGGGTATTGTTAATTGATTTAACCTGGTTAATTGGCTGATATTATTGCAAACATTGACTGCATTGTAAACATTGACTGAATTGCAAACATTGACTGAAAAATGATTGGAGGATTGAGATTATGGGAATGACCATGACACAGAAAATCCTGGCAGACCATGCGGGCCTGGACAAGGTAACCGCGGGTCAGCTTATCAAGGCACGTCTGGATATGGTTCTGGGAAACGACATCACCACGCCCGTGGCGGTGGATGAGTTTAAGAAAATAGGCGCCGACAGGGTATTTGACGTGAACAAAATAGCCATCGTGCCTGACCATTTTACGCCCAACAAGGACATCAAATCGGCGCAGCAGGTGAAGTATATCAGGGAATTTGCAAAACAGATGGGTATCGTAAACTTTTTTGAAGTCGGACAGATGGGTGTCGAACACGCGCTGCTGCCGGAAAAGGGCCTCGTGGTGTGCGGTGACGTGGTTATAGGCGCCGATTCCCATACATGCACCTACGGCGCTCTCGGGGCATTTTCCACCGGCGTGGGGAGCACCGATATGGCTGCGGGCATGGCGACGGGGGAAGCCTGGTTCAAGGTACCCGAGGCAATGAAATTTGTTTTGAAGGGCAAACCGGGACCCTGGGTAACGGGCAAGGACATTATACTGCACATTATTGGCAAAATAGGCGTTGACGGAGCGCTTTACAAGTCCATGGAATTCACCGGGGACGGCCTGAAATGGCTTTCGATGGACGACAGGTTCACCATTGCAAACATGGCCATTGAAGCCGGGGCCAAGAACGGTATTTTCGAAGTTGATGAAAAGACCATAGAATACGTGAAGGAACATTCGCAGAGGGAATACCGCGTGTTTAAGGCTGATGAAGATGCTGAATATACAGATGTATACGAGATTGATCTCAGCGAAGTGAAGCTTACGGTAGCGTTCCCCCACCTGCCTGAAAACACTAAGACCATAGACGAGATCGGCGACATAAAAATAGACCAGGTTGTTATCGGCTCTTGCACCAACGGCAGGATTGAAGACATGAGGATGGCTGCAAAGGTGCTCAAGGGCAGGAAGGTGCATCCTGATGTAAGGTGCATCATTATTCCCGCGACCCAGAAGGTATGGAAACAGGCCATGGATGAAGGTTTGTTCAGCATATTTATTGAAGCGGGCGCGGCTGTCAGCACGCCGACGTGCGGACCGTGCCTCGGCGGACACATGGGCATCCTGGCGCAGGGAGAAAGGGCGGTTTCGACGACCAACCGCAACTTTGTCGGCAGGATGGGCCATCCGGAAAGCGAGATTTACCTCGCCAGCCCGGCGGTAGCGGCGGCATCGGCCGTAGCCGGAAAGATAGCGTCGCCGGACAGCCTGTAAAATTCGTTAAACATTTTTTGACCAAGTAATGGTGTCTCAGGAAAGGGAGGTTGCTTATGAATGTAAAAGGAAAAGTGATCAAGTACGGAGATAACGTTGACACCGACGTAATCATACCTGCAAGGTACCTGAATACCTCGGACCCGGCGGAGCTTGCCAGGCATTGCATGGAAGATCTGGACAAAACCTTTGTGAGCAGGGTAAACAAGGGAGATATACTGGTTGCAGGAAAAAATTTCGGCTGCGGTTCCTCCCGTGAACATGCGCCGATTGCCATAAAGGCCTCGGGCATTTCCTGTGTAATCGCAGAAACTTTTGCGAGGATTTTTTTCAGGAATGCGATAAATATAGGTTTACCCATTCTTGAGTGCCCCGAGGCGGCCCGTGACATTTCCGAGGGCGACGAGGTAAGCGTTGATTTTACGACGGGTGTCATTACTAATATCACAAAGGGAAAGCAGTACACTGCCGCGCCTTTCCCTGAATTTATGCAGGAGATAATAGCCGCTGGAGGGCTTGTGGGGTATATCCGCAAACAGTTGGCATGAGTTGCGGCAAAAGATTTTGAACGACTGGAAGATATAGATATAGAGATATATCTGGAGAAATGGGGTAATAGGATATGAAAAAATTCAAAGTAACTGTGCTGCCCGGCGACGGGATAGGGCCGGAAATCATTTCGCAGGCCGTTGAAGTTATGAAGCTCGTCGGCGAAAAGCACGGATGCGGATTCGAAATTACGGAAGAACTCCTGGGAGGATGCGCGATAGACGCTACTGGAGTGCCCCTTCCCGAAAAAACGCTGAACACCTGCAGGCAAAGCGACGCAGTGCTGCTTGGCGCCGTGGGAGGCGAAAAGTGGGATAAGCTGCCGGGACATCTGCGGCCTGAAGCGGGGCTCCTGGGGATACGGTCGGGTTTGGGCCTTTTTGCGAATCTCAGGCCCGCGGTGATCTATCCCGCGCTGAAAAATGCGTCCCCCTTAAGGCCCGATATTGTAAAGGACGGCATTGACATAATGGTTGTGCGCGAGCTTACCGGCGGCATTTATTTCGGAGAAAGGGGCAGAAAAGAGACGCAGGACAGGGGACAGGCCGCCTATGACACCGAGTTGTATACCGAAGCTGAAGTGGAAAGAATTGCGCGCCTGGCTTTTGAAGCGGCATTGAAGAGAAAGAAAAAGCTCACTTCCGTTGACAAGGCCAACGTGCTTGAAAGCTCCAGGCTGTGGCGCGAGGTTGTTGTGCGCGTGGCAAAAGACTATCCCGACGTGGAGCTTAACCACATGTATGTGGACAATGCAGCCATGCAGCTTGTGAGGAGACCCGAGCAGTTTGACGTGGTTGTCACTACAAACATGTTCGGAGACATCCTTTCCGACGAAGCGTCGATGATAACGGGTTCCATAGGAATGCTTCCTTCCGCAAGCCTCGGAAGCGGCACTCTCGGTCTCTACGAGCCAATCCACGGTTCGGCTCCCGATATTGCAGGCCAGGACAGGGCAAATCCCATCGCGACGATTCTTTCCGTGGCCATGATGTTCAGGTATTCCTTCGGAATGGAAGAAGCGGCTCTTGATATAGAGAAAGCCGTTAACAGCGTTCTTGAAAAAGGACACAGGACTGCCGACATAGCGGCTCCCGGTGAGAATTATGTCGGAACGCGCGAAATGGGAAGATTGATCCGCGAGGAAATTGAACGCGGGAATTAAAGAGGTACGCGAGGGTACGCGGGGACGGTTCTTCTGTCCCAGTGGGACTGAAGAACCGTCCCCTTATGCCTAGAAAAGCAGGTCCCAAGTCCCAGGCAATGTGTCCCGGTGGGACAAGAGAACCGTCCCCGTGTCCCGCCCCCGTGTCCCGCCCGTCCCCGTATATTTTGATGTGGCAAAGGCTGCATTTTTTTTGTTATAATATGTTTATGCGTGGGACAATATTACCGGGCTGATATAAACCCCGGAGGGCATTTTCACTCAGGGTGGTGATTAAGTGTCGATTGATGTTTTGAATATTATAAAGGATACGGAAAAGGAAGCGGAACAGATTATCCGGCAATCCGTAGCCGACGCTCACCGGATTGTCGCGGAGGCAAACGACAATGCCAGGGCTTTTTTGGAGCAGGAGGCGGAGAATGCCGAAAGGGAAGCTTGCTTATTGATTGCCCGGGCGGAAGAAAAGGCCCGTCAGCAGGTCCAGGCCATGTGGGACAAGGCAAACGAGGATTTCAGGAAGCTGAGGGCAGATGTTGAATCCAGGATGGATCTTGCGGCGGACAAAATCATAGGGAGGCTGCTTGAAACAAAATGGCAATAGTTGAGATGCGCAGACTGACCCTTATAGGCATGAACAGCGACAAGGACAGGATACTCAGGGATCTCATGAAATTCGGCGTGGTGGATATTATTGACCTGCAGCAGCAGGACGCCGATGAGACGCTGTCGGTCCTGGAGAAAGACGGCAACCAGGAAGAAGTGGCCCAGCTGGAGAATGAACTGGCTCGAATCAGGGGGGCCCTGGATTTTCTCAGCCCGTACAGGGTGAAACAGAAGAAAAGCCTTTTTGCACCCAGGCGCCAGGTCAGTGTTGATGAAATGGCCAAAACTGCTGACAGAAGGCAGGAGCTCATGGAAGCCGCAGACCGTGTTTACCAATACGTGGATCGGCTCAACAGGCTGAAAAACGAGGTTACGCGGCTTGAAAGCGATATTGCGTCCCTTGGGCCATGGCGCGATTATCCGCTGCCGCTGGAGGAAACAAGGACTAAATCCACTGTTATCGTGACGGGAACCTTTCCGGCTTCTGTCAATGAAGAGCTGCTAAGGCTCGACCTTATGGAAAACGCAGCGGAAAGCAGCCTTTATAAAATAGGCCAGGACAAGGATTACTCATATTTTTACATAATATATCACAGAAGTCTCGAAGGCGTTATTAATGAAATATTGAAAAAATACGACTTCTCAAGGGTCATTTTCCGCGGCATGGCGGGAACGGTCGAAGAGAACATAGCCCGATGCAGGGCAGGCATTGAGGAATTAAACGTCGAGAGAAAGCTTGTAGAGTCGCAGATACAGGAAATCGCGGCTTTGGCCGATGACCTTGAAGTGCTTTATGATTATTTCAGTATTGAAACAGAAAAAAGGAAGGCCCTTTTCAATATTGTCAGGACCAGCAGTACTTTTATCCTGCAGGGCTGGCTTCCCGCGGACCAGAGCGAGAATGTTAAGGCAAAGCTCGAGAAAAAGTGGGACTGCATTGTCGAACTGAGAGAACCCCGACCTGACGAGGATTATCCGATACTGCTCAGGAACAATGCTTTTGTTAAACCCTTTGAAATGATCACGCGGTTCTATAACCTTCCCAAGCCGGGGACCTTTGATCCCAGCGCGGTAATGGCGCCGTTTTTCTGCATGTTTTTTGGCCTTATGCTGGGTGACGCCGGATATGGGATTGTTTTGACCATAGCCGGCGCGATTATGCTCAGAAAATACAAAACGGAAGGCATCATCCGCGATATTTTCGGGCTCATGTTCTACTGCGGAATATCGACATTTTTCTGGGGAGCGATGTTCGGAAGCTGGTTCGGAAACTTCTTTGACATTCTTTTCAACAAGACGCCCGCTATCCCTCCTCTGTGGTTCATTCCGCTCGATGACCCGATGAGGATGCTCATGTGGTCGATGATTTTCGGAGCTGTACACGTGTTTACCGCGATGGCGGCGCAGATATACATGCTGGTCAAGCGGCGCGAATATTTTGCGGCAATATTCGACGTAGGTTCATGGTACCTGGTTTTGATAGGAGTTGTGCTTTTTGCCGTGGGAGGTGCCGTGGGTCCGGTCGGAAAGTACATGGCACTGACCGGGGTATTGATGCTCGTGCTTACCCAGGGAAGGCACAAGAAGGGTTTGTTTTCCAAGCTCTTTTCAGGAATCCTGAGCCTTTATAATATAACCGGATATTTCGGCGATGTTTTGTCTTATTCCAGGTTGCTGGCGCTGGGACTTGCAACGGGAGTTGTTGCCAATGTCATCAACATAATGGGAGCGCTTCCGGGCAGGTCTGTATTCGGATTTATAGTGCTGTTTATAGTTTTCCTTGTCGGCCAGACCTTCAACCTCGCCATAAATCTGCTGGGATCCTATGTGCATGCCAGCAGGCTCCAGTACGTGGAGTTTTTCGGAAGGTTTTATGAAAGCGGAGGCAAGGTATTCAAGCCTTTTAAGAGGATAACCAAATATACAAACATTAAGGATGAGGAGGACAATTAACATGACATTTGCAGAATTTATCGGCTTTTTGTTCGACGGAAGAGTATTGGCATTTGTTGCAGCCACGCTTGCAACGCTTGTAGCGGGTATAGGCTCTGCAAAAGGCGTGGGGCTTGCCGGTGAAGCGGCTGCAGGGCTGGTTTCCGAGGAACCGGAGAAATTTGCGCAGGTCCTCGTGCTCCAGGCGCTTCCAGGAACCCAGGGTCTCTATGGTTTTATTACTTCGTTCCTTATTCTCTACAAAATCGGTGTTTTCTCGGGAAAAATTGCAGAGCTTACCACCGCCCAGGGATTTATGTTCATAGCCGCGGCTTTGCCAATAATTGTAGTGGGATACCTGTCAGCCATATTCCAGGGCCGTGTGTCGGTTGCCGGAATCAGCATTATAGCCAAGAAGCCTGAAGAGCTGGCAAAGGCCATTACTTTTGCGGCAATGGTCGAGACCTACGCCGTTCTTGCGCTGTTGGCCTCGGTCCTGATGATAATGATCGGTATAAAGATTTAACATACACAAAGAGGAGTGCCCCTAATGCAAGGTTTGGAAAAGATAAAGGCGCGCATTATTGAGGAGGCCAGGCAGAAGGCCGATGCCACCATAAAACAGGCGGAAAAGGAAGCCGGGGAGATAATGGAGGCCGCGAAAGCCAAGGCGGCCCAGAAACGCGAGGAGATACTGGGCAAGGCCCGGGTGGAGGCTGAAAACGCCGAAAAAAGGGTGCTGGCATTGGCCGAACTTGAGCTCAGGAAGCAAAGCCTGAAAGTAAAGCAGGATTTGGTTGAGGAGACTTTCAAAAGGGCTCTCCGGAAACTTGCCGCCATGCCTGCGGAGCATTATGCCGGAGTGCTTGCCGATATGATATACAATGCGGTGCAGGACGGCACGGAAGAAGTAGTGTTTTCCGCTTCCGACAGGGCAAGGCTGAATTTGGACAGCGTTTTGGACTCCGTTAACAAAAAACTCGCTCAATCGGGAAAGACGGCAAATATCCGCTTGTCGCCCGAGAGCGGGAATTTTTCCGGGGGATTTATACTAAAACGCGGAGACGTGGAACTGAACAATACTTTTGAAGTATTGCTGAAGATGAACAGAGAGGAACTGGAGCAGGATGTGCTCAAAATACTGTTTGGATAGCCCTGGGGGGTATTGTTTTAATAATACGGCGGAATACCAGGCGAAGGAGGTGTCCCTTTGACTGTTGATACACAGTACGCTTTTTCGGTTTCCGTGGTGCGGGCTATTGAAAAGAGGCTCCTGGGCAGGGAAAAGTACGACCGGATGATTGACGCCAGGACGCCGGAAGAAGCCCTGAAATTCATGGTTGAAGCCGGTTATGGAGATATTGAGCGTGAAGGCCTGCCGGCTTATGAATATGAAAAGATTTTGCTTAATGAACACAGGAAGCTTTACGAACTTCTGAGGGAAATCGCTCCTGAGCCTGAGTTTTTCAACCTGTTTTTGCTGAAAAACGATTATCACAATATAAAAGTGATTATAAAGTCGGAGATATTAAAAACTGAGCCTGCGGGTATGCTTTCCCATACAGGATCTGTTGATGCAGACGCATTAAGGGATGCCATCCGGTCAAAGAACCTTGATGCGCTGCCGCCGAAAATGGCGGAGGCCGCCGGGGACGCTTTTGACTGGTACTACAGGACGAGGGATCCCCAGGTGATAGATATCCGGCTCGACAGGGCATGCTTCATGCACATGAAGGAATTGGCGGATACGGCCCGCAATGATTTTGTAACCGGGCTTATCGAGCTTCTGATTGACCTGTCCAATCTGAAGACCTTTTTCCGTGTCAGGAAAATGGGCAAAACAAGGAGTTTCCTGGAGTCCGTACTGATACCCGGAGGAAAGCTCGATACCAGGCTATTTACGGAAGCTTTTGAAGCCACCGATGAGGAATTTGCGGGGAGCCTGCGCTTTTCTTCGTACCGCGCGGTCGTTGAACAGGCCCTGGAGCTGCTTCACCGCAGCGGAAAGTTTACGGATTTCGAGAAATACCTCGACAATTACCTTATGGCTTATATCAAAAAAGCAAAGTACAAGACACTCGGAATTGAACCGCTGATAGCCTACCTGTGGGCCAAGGAAACGGAAATAATGAATCTTCGCATTATCATGGTGGGCAAGCTCAACGGCATGCCCGCAGAGATGATACGGGAAAGGTTGAGGGATGCTTATGTATAGAATTGGTGTCATAGGTGACAGGGACAGCATCCTGGGATTCAGGGCGCTGGGGCTTGATGTTTTTCCGGTCAATGAACCTTCCGAAACCGCCGAAACATTAAGAAGGCTCGGCAGGGAAGGATACGGCGTCGTATATATTACGGAACAGGCCGCGGCTCCTGTAATGGATGTTATTGACGAGTTCAGCGAAAAAATGCATCCCGCTGTCATTCTCATACCGGGTATCAGGGGCAATCCCGGCATCGGTATGCTCAATGTAAGGAAGTCCGTTGAAAAAGCCGTTGGAGCTGATATCATTTTCAGGGATGAAAAGTGAGGAAATTTTGAAGCAGAAGGAAGGGATATGGTTTGGTACAGGGAACGATAGTCAAGGTCTCGGGTCCCCTCGTTATAGCCAAGGGCATGCGTAACGCCAACATGTTTGACGTTGTCCGCGTGAGCGAGCAGAGGCTTATCGGCGAGATAATCGAGATACACGAAGACCGGGCTTCTATCCAGGTATATGAAGAAACAGCCGGACTCGGACCCGGGGAACCGGTTTATTCCACCGGGGAACCGCTGAGTGTCGAGCTTGGCCCCGGGCTGATAGGGACCATATTTGACGGAATACAGAGACCCCTTGAAACCATAAGGAATATGGTCGGAAGCAATATCACCCGAGGCATAGAAGTTCCTTCCCTTGACCGGGAAAAGAAGTGGCGGTTTCTCCCCGTTGTTGGACCGGGCACCCATGTTACCGGCGGCGACATCATTGGAAAGGTGGAGGAAACCCCGGTGGTGGAGCACCGCATTATGGTACCGCCGGGTATCAGCGGTGTAATAGAAGATATTTACACGGGCGAATTCACGATAACTGAAACCGTTGCAAAGATTAAAAAGGACAACGGCGAAGTTGTAGATATTGCCATGATGCAAAAATGGCCTGTAAGAAGGGGCAGGCCGTACAGGGAAAAGCTGGCGCCCGAGGCTCCGCTTGTTACAGGGCAGAGGGTCATTGACACGCTGTTCCCGATTGCAAAGGGTGGCGTGGCTGCAGTGCCCGGACCGTTCGGAAGCGGAAAGACTGTTGTACAGCACCAGCTGGCTAAATGGGCCGATGCGGATATCGTAGTGTATATAGGCGCCGGTGAACGCGGAAATGAAATGACCGATGTTCTCACGGAGTTCCCGGAACTGAAGGACCCCAGGACGGGCGAATCGCTGATGAACAGAACAGTTCTAATTGCAAACACATCCGATATGCCCGTGGCGGCGCGCGAGTCATCAATTTACACGGGAATCACGATAGCAGAATATTTCAGGGATATGGGATATAATGTAGCCCTGATGGCCGATTCCACGTCCCGTTGGGCGGAAGCCCTGAGGGAAATGTCGGGAAGACTTGAAGAAATGCCCGGCGAAGAAGGCTATCCAGCTTACCTTGGTTCAAGGCTTGCGCAGTTCTATGAAAGAGCCGGCAGGGTCATATGCATCGGTTCCGACGGAAGGGAAGGAACGCTGACGGCCATTGGCGCAGTTTCACCTCCCGGCGGCGACCTTTCAGAGCCGGTTACCCAGGCTACGCTGAGAATAGTCAAGGTCTTCTGGGGACTCGACGCGGACCTTGCGTACAGAAGGCATTTTCCGGCCATAAATTGGCTCAGGAGTTATTCACTGTACCTCGACAGGCTTGATGCTTGGATTGCAGCTAATATTGCCAGGGACTGGGTGGACCTGAGAAGCGACACGATGCGCCTGCTGCAGGAAGAATCGGAACTCCAGGAAATCGTAAGGCTCGTGGGCGTTGACGCGCTGTCTGCCTCGGACAGGCTGACGCTGGAGGCCGCAAGATCCATCCGCGAGGATTTTCTGCACCAGAATGCTTTCCACGACGTGGATACCTATACATCGCTCAAAAAACAGTACAGGCTTCTCAAGCTGATTCTTTCCTTCTACTACAAGGGCAGGGAAGCCCTTGAAAAGGGAGCTGACATGGAAAAACTCTTTGCGCTGCCCGTGAGGGAGCAAATAGGAAGGGCGAAGTATGTTGCCGAAAAAGAGGTTGACAGCGTTTATGCGGCGATAGAAAAAGAACTGGACCGCCAGGTGGAGTCGCTGATATCCAGGGAGGTGGACGCTGATGCTTAAGGAATACAGGACCATTACCGAAGTTGCAGGGCCGCTTATGCTTGTAAGACGCGTTGAAGGCGTCAAGTACGGAGAACTGGGCGAAATAGAGCTTGCAAACGGAGAAATCCGCAGGTGCAGGGTACTCGAAGTGGATGAGGACAGTGCTCTTGTGCAGTTGTTTGAAAGCTCTGCAGGTATAAATGCGGCTGAAAGCAAGGTGCGTTTCCTGGGCAGGGGCATTGAGCTTCCCGTGTCAATGGACATGCTGGGCCGCGTATTTGACGGCCTCGGAAGACCTGCTGACGGCGGTCCTGAAATAATTCCCGAAAAACGCCTGGATATCAACGGAATGCCCATGAATCCGGCGGCAAGGAATTATCCCTCGGAATTCATCCAGACAGGAGTTTCTGCCATAGACGGTCTTAATACTCTCGTCAGGGGCCAGAAGCTGCCCATATTTTCCGGTTCGGGACTTCCCCACGCCCAACTGGCCGCCCAGATTGCACGACAGGCAAAGGTTATTGGCACCGACAGCCGTTTTGCCGTTGTGTTTGCAGCCATTGGAATCACGTTCGAAGAGGCGGACTATTTCATCTCGGACTTCAGGAGAACCGGGGCAATCAACCGTGCGGTTCTGTTCATGAATCTCGCCAATGACCCCGCCATTGAGCGTATTTCTACACCGCGTATGGCTCTTACAGCCGCTGAATATCTTGCTTTTGAAAAGAACATGCACGTACTTGTTATTTTGACCGATATAACCAACTACGCCGAGGCGCTTCGCGAGGTTTCCGCGGCACGCAAGGAAGTGCCTGGCAGAAGGGGATACCCGGGATACCTGTACACCGACCTGGCGACGATGTACGAAAGGGCCGGCAGAAGGAAGGACAGCGAGGGCAGCATAACACTTATACCTATACTGACCATGCCCGAGGACGACAAGACCCACCCGATCCCTGACCTTACGGGTTATATTACCGAAGGCCAGATAATCCTGAGCAGGGAGCTTCACAGGAAGGGCATTCAGCCGCCGATTGACGTGCTTCCTTCCCTTTCGCGTCTGAAGGACAAGGGTATAGGCGCCGGAAAGACGCGCGAAGACCATGCCGATACAATGAACCAGCTTTTTGCGGCCTATGCCCGCGGCAAGGAGGCAAAGGAACTGGCAGTCATCCTCGGGGAAGCGGCGCTCACGGAAATTGACAAGCTCTATGCAAAATTTGCCGACGCGTTTGAAAAGGAATATGTGAACCAGGGATATGATGAAGACAGGTCCATTGAAACAACGCTGGATATCGGATGGAGGCTGCTCGCGATACTGCCGAGGGCGGAACTGAAACGTATCAGGGACGAATACCTCGACAAGTATTACGGCAAAAGATAGCGGCAGAAACAAACAGCAGGCCGGTACGCTGCAGGCGGAACAACATAAAAAAGCTGCGAGTAAAAATAGCACATTTTCAGATATACAAAAGACACATTTTCAGATATAAGACCGGATAAATAGATATGTAACGGCAACCGGACCTTTGCGCCGGAAGGAATCAGACAAGAATGGATTCATTGTACGGGAATTGAGGAGTTGAATTATGGCTTTGTTACAGGTAAACCCCACGAGGATGGAGCTGGCGCGGCTCAAGAAGCGGCTCCAGGTCGCACGCAGGGGACACAAGCTGTTGAAGGACAAAAGGGACGAACTCATGAAGAAGTTCCTTGATATTGTCAGGAAGAACAAGGAACTTCGCGAACAGGTCGAAGCGATGCTGATGAAAGCTTACGGAAGCTTTCTCATGGCGCGAGCTGTCATGTCCAACGAAGTACTGGAAGAAGCCCTGATGTTCCCCAAACAGAGCGTGTCCCTTGAAATTTCGACTAAAAATATAATGAGTGTCAAGGTGCCCGAATTTCACTTCAGGGTAGAAAACAACGACGCGTCCAATATTTATCCTTACGGCTTTGCCAATACATCGGCGGAACTGGACGAGGCCATAGGGACTCTTGCCGAAGCCCAGTTGCTGATGCTTGAACTGGCGCAGGCCGAGAAGTCCGCCCAGATGCTCGCCATGGAGATTGAGCGGACAAGGCGCAGGGTTAATGCTTTGGAATATTTCCTGATACCGCAGCTGGAGGAAACGATCAAATATATCACCATGAAGCTCGATGAAAACGAGAGGGGCAACCTGACACGGCTTATGAAGGTCAAGGACATGATGCTTGAGCAGGCCCATCACTTCAGGGAAAAGCAGAAGGCAAAAGAGTAGGGCCTGGTTTTTGCTGATTCTTGTGGGTGGACTGTTTAGCAGGTTGCACAGAAGCTGCTGTTGTTAATATAAAAAAGTACTGCCAAAGTTGATGCAGTACTTTTATTTTTATGACCGCGTTGGGCATGGCTTTCCTTATTTCCGGCGGATGAATCTTGGAATCGAATCATGGAGCTGTCACTGTGGCGTCGTTTCCTGTGATGGAGTAATAAATTGTTCCTTCTGTTGAACGGTTTGTTTCGACGCCTGGTCACGGTTCATCAGGAACAAACTTCCTATTATCAGCATTGTTCCCACAACCTGGACGGCGGTTATGCGCTCCCCGAGAACGAAAAACCCTGATGTAACGGAAACAACCGGTATAAGGTTGACAAAGGCGGAGGTTTTTGCTGCGCCGAGACTTTTTACGGCATGCAGATAAAAGAAGTATGCACAGGCCGAGCAAAAGACGCCAAGCAGCATGAGATGCAAACCTGCCACGGCGGAAATCGGTCTCCACTGATTGACTTCGGGCAGTATAAAGGGTATGAACAAAAAGATGCTTACAAAAGTCTGCAAGGCCGTTACCAGGACACCGGGGTACCTGTCGCCCAGACCCTTGTTAATCATGACAAAAATCACCCATGAAGCCATGGCGCACACTTCGAGCATGTTTCCGAAAAAGGTCCTTGAGGAAAAATCCAGCTTGCCGTTAATGCTGATAACGAGGTATACGCCGATTATTGAGGAGATTATGCAGCATAGCATCCTGCGGGATATTTTCATTTTGTAAAAAAGCGATTCGGTTAAAAGCGTGAATATGGGAACTGCTGCCGATATCATGGAGGCGTTGGAGGCAGTGGTGTGCAGCAGCGCGGTATTTTCAAATATGAAATACAGCACGATGCCAAACAGGCCGCCGAGGGCTATGAGACCCAAATCACGCAGCCCGATGCGCGCAAAGGAACGCGTTGCCGAAACCCATGCAAACAGTACCGTCGAAGCGATAATCTGCCTGAAAAAGGCGATGGATATGGGGGGAACCTCTTTCAGCACGATCTTGGTGCTTATAAATGAACAGCCCCAAAAAATTACTGCAAGAATTAACAGCACAAAAGGCAGGTATTTTGTTTTTAAGTTGTTCTTTAAACTTTTCAGCGATGTCATTCCAATCACCCAGATGTAAATAATAATAGTCTTGTAAGTGCTTAAAAGTATTTTAAAAAAAATTTAAAAAGCATTAAAAGCATTTAAAAAGCAATTCAAAAAGCTATAAAAACATTTAAAAAGCAATAAAAAATATTTCAAAAAGCATCTTAATAAGTTGATGGTATCAGTCGACAGCAATACTGCTTTCTATGCAAAAAACAGCCGTGCCCAACCATATAAAAGATATTATAGCACCGTGTTTTTGTTATAACAATAGAATTGATTTATGTTTAAACAAGGGTCATGGCCTGCGAAAGACCACTCCAGGATCAGGAGGCGCGTAAGTGTCCGATCGTTTTGGACGCGAGGCGAGACGTTGCTGATTTCAACGAAATCTTTGGCAATTTGAGTTTTTGCAGTAAAATCACTTACTTTAAAAATTAAGATCAAAACAAAAAGGGGCAAATGCCCCTTTTTGTTCAAGTGGTTTCAGTGAGGTATTATTAATTTAATGTCGCCAGAAGCGTTTTAATTAATCCTTAGTCCTCAATGTAGCAATACATGAAGTACTTGAAGCCCAGCGCCGAGCTGTAGAAGCCCTTGAGCTTGCTGTTGATGAGGTAAGGATCGGTGTAGAAGTATACGGGTGCAATAGGCATTTCTTCCATGAGGATATCTTCTGCCTTGTGCATTGCTTCCATTCTTTCTTTTCTATCACCGGAGGTCTTGGCGATCCTGATGTAATTGTCGAATTCTTCGTTCTTCCAGTCAGCGTCGTTCTGGCCGCTTGTGGAAGTCCACATGTCGAGGAATGTCATCGGGTCGTTGTAGTCGCCGAGCCAGCCGTGTCTTGCAATCTGGAAGTTGCCGTCAGTCCTGGTCTGCTGGAATACGCTCCACTCCTGGCCGGACAGCTTGACGGTTATTCCGAGCTGTTCTTTCCACATGTTCTGAACAGCTTCTGCAATCGGCTTGTGGTTGGATTCGACATTGTACAGCAGTTCAACCTGCGGGAAGCCCTTTCCGTTTTCATAACCTGCTTCTTTCAGCAGTCTTCTTGCTTCTTCGCAGTTCTTTTCGTAAGCGTCGCTCGATACATCAATGTATGATTTTCCGACAGTTCTGAAGTCGGGATCTGCGTGTTCATCGGGAACTCCCGGAGGTACGAACGCGCCTGCAGGCATTTCTCCGCTCTGGGTTATTTTTTCAACTATATATTCTCTGTCAATTGCCAGTGACAGCGCTTTTCTGACCCTGGGATCATCGAAGGGTTTCTTCGTGACATTGAATACATAGAAGTAGGTTCCCAGGTAAGGAGCAATTTTCAGAGTGCCTTCCGCCTTCAGGGCAGGAATTTCTGCTGAAGGTACGTTGTCAGTAAACAGGATTTCTTCATTTCTGAACGCTGCGAGTTCTGCGTTGGCGTCAGCAATAAGTACGAACTTGATGGCTTTCGGCAGGATTGTATCTGCGTCATAATAATTTTCGTTTTTCTCAAATACGATCTCGGCATCCTGTTCCCATTTTGCAAGTTTGAAAGGTCCGTTGCAGATATAGGTTTCAGGTTTTGTTGCCCATGTATCGGGATTTGCTTCAACCACGTCTTCCCTCAGCGGGAACAGCGTCGGGAATGAAGTCAGCTCGAGGAAGTAGGAGCAAGGAGCTTCAAGTGTAACCTCGAGGGTCTTATCGTCGAGAGCTTTTACACCGAGGTCTTCGGGAGTAAGATCCTTGTTTTGGCCCAGGTTGTATGCTTCTCCGTTCTTGATGTACCAAAGCTGGTAGGAATATTCGGCACCAACTTCAGGATCGAGGGCCCTTCTCCAGGAGTAAACAAAGTCATGGGCTGTTACGGGCTTGCCGTCGCTCCATTTTGCGTCGCGGAGATAAAACTTGAATACGGTGCCGTCTTCACTCATTTCCCAATCCTTTGCCATACCGGGCACCACGTTGCCATCCTTGTCAAGCTTTGTGAGACCTTCGAAAGCGTGGATAATCATTGTGGCGCCATCCACGGCATTGTTAAGGGTGGGGTCGATGGTCTTAGGCTGACTGCCCAGGCAAACAGCGATCTCGTCTCCGCCTGTGCCGCCGTCAGACTTTTTCTTTGAGGTGTTGCATCCTGCGGTCACACCAATCAGCATAACCAGTGTGAGCAATAATGCAATAACTCTTTTTAACATACACTTACCTCCCTTGATTGTTTTGGTTTTATTTTTAATAGACATCATTTATTAATAATGTCTATTATTTCTAATAATTATGTATATTATTTCACAATATGGTGTCTATTATTTCACAAATATCGATATAATGCACCACTTTATCCGATATTTCTACAAATGGTTCTTTTGTATTGCTAAAAATTAGCACAGCAATTACTATTGGTCCGTTTTTTACCGGTCAGGCTGGAAACTTTCCGCCATGTATCAGCGTATTGCAATGTTCCGGTTTTTTGTTTAATTGTGCCCTTGCCAGGCAATCCTTTATATCTTTATGTAAACAGGCGGAACAGCCTATAACGGACAATTTTTTCGTTATAGGCCAGGCCTGTAATTTCCGTCTTAAATAAAACCATATGTTCAGGCAACCACGGTAATTAATGTTATTATTCGCAGGTTACCCGGGTTTTATAAATCAACTGTCGAACAGGTGGCATGCGCAGAAGTGGTCTTTTTCCAGTTCCTTAAGCACGGGCTCTGCTTCGGCGCATATGGGTTTTGCGTGCGGGCACCTTGTCCTGAACCTGCATCCCGACGGAGGATTTATGGGGCTGGGAATATCGCCTTCAAGTATTATTCTTTTTCTGCTCCTGCTCAAATTCGGGTCGGGAACGGGTATTGCCGACAGCAGGGCTTTCGTATACGGATGCAGCGGGTTTTTATACAGCTTCCCGCTCGGCGAAAGTTCCACGAGTTTGCCCAGGTACATAACGCCGACCCTGTCGCTGATATGCTTTACCACTGAAAGATCATGAGCTATGAACAGGTAGGTCAGACCAAGCTCTTGCTGAAGGTCTTCCAGCATATTGATAACCTGTGCCTGTATTGAAACGTCGAGGGCTGAAATAGGCTCGTCGCAGACTATGAACTCCGGTTCAACGGCCAGCGCCCTGGCGATTCCGATCCTCTGCCTCTGTCCGCCGCTGAATTCATGGGGATAGCGGTTCGCATGCTCGGGATTGAGCCCGACCATTTCGAGCAGGGCCAAAATGCGGTCTTTCCTCTCGTTTTTAGTTTTTGCGAGATTGTGGATATCCAGGGGTTCGCCTATTATGTCGCCCACCGTCATTCTCGGGTTGAGCGATGCGAACGGGTCCTGGAAGATGATCTGCATATGGCGGCGCAGGGTTTTAATACTGTGTTTGTCAATCTTCCTGCCCTTGAACTTCACCGTTCCGGACGTGGGTTCGTAGAGATGCAGTATGGTGCGGCCGATGGTGGTTTTTCCGCATCCGCTTTCTCCGACAAGACCCAGTGTTTCACCCTTGTTTATATTAAAACTGACATCGTCAACCGCTTTCAGCCATGCAGTTTGGGACGACAGCATGCCTTTTTTGGCAAGGAAATACTTTTTCAGGTTTTCCACTTCGAGCAAAGTTTCGTTGCCTGCAGCTTTCTCCAAGACAGCCATTCCTATCCCTCCTTAATGCATCCGAGCTCTTCCAGGGCTTCGGGATTATCCTTGTACAAAAGCCAGCATGCTGCCTTTTGGGTATCGGAAACCCTGTAGAACGGAGGATTTTCTTTCAGGCAAATTCTCATGCAATGCTTGCACCTCGGGGCAAAGGGGCATCCGGCAGGGGGATTGAGCAAATCCACCGGATTGCCTTCAATCGGTACAAGCCTTTGATTTTCGTCAGCGTCAAGTTTCGGTATTGAATTCAGCAGTCCCGATGTGTAGGGATGCTTCGGGTTGTAGAATATATCGTCTATGCTTGCTTCCTCGACAATTTTGCCCGCATACATCACTATGACGCGGTCGCAAAGGTCGGAAATTATGCCGAGATCATGGGTTATCAGTATGATCGCCATGTTTATTTTCTGCTTCAGTTCTTTCATCAGCTCAAGTATTTGCGCCTGGATCGTGACGTCAAGAGCCGTGGTGGGCTCATCGGCAATG
Organism: Bacillota bacterium; assembly: GCA_023623175.1. Lineage (GTDB taxonomy): Bacteria > Bacillota > Clostridia > Acetivibrionales > JAMNXU01 > JAMNXU01. The sequence goes on along the minus strand of JAMNXU010000030.1, from coordinate 3,277 downwards.
AGCAGCTTGGGCCTGCAGCTCAGGGCCATGGCTATCATTGCCCTTTGGCGCATTCCGCCGCTGAATTCGTGGGGATACTGGTCAATCCTCTTTTCAGGACCAGGAATGCCGACAAGTCTCAGCATTTCGATGGCCTGCTGCCTTGCTTCCTTCCTGGAAACGTCCTGGTGCTTCAGGATAGCCTCGATTATCTGGTTGCCAACCCTGAAAACAGGGTTGAGCGACGTCATCGGGTCCTGGAATATCATGCTTATTTCATTGCCGCGAATGCTCTGCATGGTTTTTTCGTCGGCCTGGGTCAGATCCATTCCGTTAAACATGATTTTACCTTCTTTTATCCGGCCCGGCGGATCAATTAACCGCATGACGGCGTAAGAGGACACGCTCTTTCCACTTCCAGATTCGCCGACAATACCTATAACCTCACCGGCGTTCAGCGTATATGAAATACCGTCTACAGCCCTGACCTCGCCGGCGGGAGTGAAAAATGAAACCTTCAGGTTTTGTATGTCAAGCAGTGTCTTGTTCATTGCACTTCTCCTTACTTTCTCATTCTGGGATCAAGGGCATCGCGCAAACCGTCACCGAGCAGGTTGAAGGCGAGTATGATTACGCTTATCATTATTGCGGGGAACAGCAGCAGGTGAGGGAACGAATATATGCCGTTCAACGCGTCGGATGCCAGCGAACCGAGGCTTGCCATGGGAGCGTCGACGCCCAGGCCGATGAAGCTCATGAAGGCTTCGGTAAATATCGCGCTGGGAATCTGGAATGTCGTGGTAACTATTATCGGCCCCATGCAGTTGGGGATCAGGTGTTTCAGTATTATTCTCAGCTTGCCCGCGCCAAGCGCAGTAGCCGCCGTAACATATTCCTGTTCCTTGAGGCTCAGTACCTGCCCTCTCACTATACGCGCCATGTCGGTCCAGTAGAAAAGGCTGAGGGCAAGGAATATGCTTATAAGGCCGGGACCAACCATGCTAAGGCTCCTCAGGAAAGCCGACTTGTTAAATGCCTGCTGAAGGGGTTCCTTGAGCACGACCATCATCAGGATTATCATCAGCAGCACGGGTATGGAATACAGTATTTCCACCAGGCGCATCATGATGTTGTCAACCTTGCCGCCAATCAGGCCTGATATTGCGCCATAGAACGAACCGATAATAAGGATCATGATGCTGACTACAAGGCCGATGCCAAGGGATATCCTGGTTCCGAAGAAAACTCTTACAAAAAGGTCCCTTCCGAGGCCGTCGGTGCCAAACCAGTGCTTCCAGTTCGGACGCTGGAATTCGTCGCCTCTGATCTGCTGTGAATAGGAATAGGGTGAAACCATCGGAACCACGATTGACAGTATCGTGATCAATATAATAACGTAAAGCGAAATCATGGCGACCTTGTTGGCCTTCAGCCTTTTCCAGGCATCCTTCCAATAGGTGAGGTTTTCTCTTGAACTTATCGTCGAGATCCTTTCTTCCTTTCCTACAGGCTCAAAGGAGCTGGTGTCAATTTTTATTATTCTTTTCTCAGCCTCGTTCCGGGCATTGTTTGCAACTTTATTTACAATGTTATTTTCCATTTTATTCTCAACTTTTTTCCCGACTTCGTGGTTCAACTTTTTTCACCCCTATTTCTCGAGCTTGATTCTTGGATCGATAAATACATAAGCCACGTCAACAATTAAATTCATAACTATCAGCAGGAAGGCGTAAAATATCGTGACGCCCATTATAACGGAGTAGTCCCTGCTGTTTATGCTCTCAACAAAATACCTGCCGAGACCGGGTATTGTAAATACTTTCTCGACAACGAAACTACCCGTCATTATGCCTGCCGTCAGCGGACCGAGATAGGTCACTATTGGCAGTATCGAGTTTTTGAGGGCGTGCTTGTATATAACAACAGCCCTGCTCAGGCCCTTGGCCCGCGCAGTCCTTATATAGTCCTGGCTTATTACGTCAAGCATGCTGGACCTCATCAGCCTCGCGATAAAGGACATCGGGAAAAAAGAAAGGGCGAAGGCCGGCAGGATATAGTGCCTGGCGGATTTCAGGCCTATGGTGGGCAGCCATTTGAGCTTGACGCCAAATACAATCATTCCCACTGTGGCGACGACAAACATGGGCACGGCTATGCCCAGAGTTGCTATGAACATGACCGTATGGTCCTGCCACTTTCCGCGTTTCAGCGCCGCTAGCACTCCCATGGGAATACCGAAAAGAAGCGCAAGCAGGATCGATACTGCACCGAGCTTTGCCGAAACGGGGAAAGTCCTGGCGATTATCTGATTTACCGTCAATCCCAGGTGCGCCATCGAAGGTCCAAGATCAAGCCTGAGAAGGTTTCCCAGATAATTGATGTATTGCTCATGTACTGGTTTGTCCAAGCCAAATTTCCTGTTGAGGCTTTCAATAATTTCCGGGCGCAGGTTCTTTTCTCCCAGGAACGGACCGCCGGGTACGGCATGCATGAGGAAAAATGTAAGCGTTACAACAAAAAACAGGGTCAATGCTGCGGAAAGCAGTCTCCTCAAAATATAGCCGGCCATTTCAACACTCCTTACACTTGCTGCATAATAATTCGCATAATAATTAGCTTAATGGTTTACTTAACTTAATGTTTACTCAGTTTAATGTTTACTTAACTTAACGTATGCTTAGCTGCTTAATATTTGTTTAGCTTGATGTTTGCGCATTGTTGTTTATACTTAATGTTTGCGTTTTTGCTTTTATAAATTTACTTAATGTTCTCAATAATTATTAAATCTCGTCCCAATAAATATTTATGCTTGTCTTAAACTCAATATAAGTTTTGCTTAAAACCTTCATAATTTTAACTTAATAAGTTTAACCTGATACCTTAATGAATTTCTCTTGCAGCAAAATTTCTTTCATACTTCCGGTTGGTATTTTTATAATGTACCAATTAACCCTACATAAATAAGTTTTATCAATTAACTCTACATAATAAGTTTAAATAATAAATAAGCAATATCCCAAACCGCCTGAATTCGGGACTCCTCTGTAAAATCTGGTTAAATGAATATATATACATCAGGAATTATATATATTCACTAAAGTTGTAATAATATCCAATTTCTGTAGGTTACATAACGTGAAAATTATATCACTAAAGCCGTTTTATTTCAACTCATTTAAAATAGAAAGATAGTGTCAACTTTTTGTAGGATTTTTCAGAACAAATCTTCTTTGGTAAAGCCTAAAACTAAATTAATTCAGCATGTTGGATGCAACGAAGAATCCTATATACCGGCGTT
>JAMNXU010000031.1 GCA_023623175.1 Bacillota bacterium | reverse complement strand
GCAAGGCTCCAACCGGTATATTCTCCTGCTGTATTTACCAGGTTGCTGATGCTGCCGGTAGTTTGGCCCGAAGCGTTTATGAAATTGTTCCATGGAGAAGGTGCTCCCGAAGCGTTGCGGAAGTTGACAAGCACCGTCTGCCTGACTACGGGCTGCAGTCCCGAGCCTGTTTCCTTTACTTCCACGGTCAGCGTTCTGTCCTCTCCTGCGCTGAAGCTGAATACAATGCTGTAAATACCTTTTGCCAGCGTTGCAAGGTATTCTTTTTTAATAGTCACCACATCGCCGCTGAGCGTATAATCCGTACCCTCAACCAGTTCATAAGTACCGTTGAAGATACGGGACAGTGTGTTGCCGTTGAAGCTGACGTTAACAACGATATCCTCCTGCTTTGACGGATCAAGGTCGAAGATCGCCTGCTCCGGATCTATTTCACTTTGCCCCGGTTCGCCATTATCGTCAGGAAGCGGCTCCGTTGTCAGCCAGAAATCATCGAACCAAATCGAACCTGTCGCATTATAAATCATCGGCTCTACTACCAGTCTTCCCGCTTCCGCTGCCGAAAGCCTGAATGTTCTCGCCTTTAATCCAAAAAGTAAGGTAGAAGGTCCTTTCTTCGCCGATCGGAACTATCACCGAACCCTGCCAGTTGCGCCAGCGCTGAGAATATCCCGTGCTGCCGGGAATCGTGGTTCCAGTAATGGTAAGCTTCAGCGCCTGGTTTCCACTGAAAACATTTCCCTCGCCGGATACAATTTCCGCAATGCTTTCTCCCTTTGGAGTCCAGGGATCCCAGTAAGGAATCAATGGCATATCGTTGTCATTCGGCGGTCCCACCGGATCCTCGAAATCGCCGTTTTTCAGCAAGTTGGCTGGCAGTTGGGGCTCGTCGGCATAGACTCCTGTGAAAGGGATGGAAAACAGTGTAAAGCACGCTACCAGCCATAATGCCAGCAATTTTCTCCATCTCGGAGTTTTCCTTATGTTATTCACTGATTCCACCTCCATATTGAAAATTTTTTATATTAAGAGTGGCAACCTCCACTCCAACAATACAGCCTGCAGTAAGTTAAGTTATATCCTGCGGAACAAATATCTGTGCGGACTAATATGTATAACAGGTCGATATGTACAGCAGGTTCTACAGGCAATGCTGAAAGTCTAAAATTAATATGAGCCCATATAAGACTGGACCGGAGCTTCGACTGGTCAGAAAAGGATTGTGTAAATATATGTATATTTTTTGTTGCGTTCATGCTGCAGGATCATTTCAGCATTTGTTGCATAGATGAGTACGCCATGGAATTTGCCCGGTAATGTTCATTCAAAATTGTTCAATTCTTTTATTAGCATTATTGTGTTATGTATAATTTGGTTAATAACACCAATATTATATAATTGTTACAATAACTATATAAAATTCTATATTATTATATAATCCATTTATATACTCCTATTAATAAAATATGGAATATTTCCCAAAAAGTATGAAGAATTTCCGTGCATAAGCAGTGATGGCCGTAAGGCAGGATCACCAAGCCGGAACAATGGCCATCTATGCAAAAGGCGGTTCCGGAAACGCGATACGTCGTGAACGGACGTAAATCCCGAATTCCGGAGGTAAGTCCGGAATTCCAACTGTGTTTTTCATCAATAATCCTTGAACCGCGGGAAACAATATATTAAGCATAACCGTCCAACAATATGGGGATAGTTTTATGGTGGTAGCCGGCATTTAGTATCGAAGATAAAAATTGAATTATAAACTATACTAAAATAAAATAAGAAGTAGTAAAATAATACACGAAAGTTATACATATTGAATGTAAAAAATCATAAGAGACAGAAATGGCTAAAGAAAAGGAGGAGAATAATGAAAAGAATCATTGTCCTGTTATTGTCCTTATTAATTGCAATCTCTTTTTCCGGCTGCGCAGCGGATAAAAACGGGGCGCAGAAGGATACCACGCCCGATGATACTCAAAACGCCACCACCGACAACCAGCAAAACATAGTCGAATTCGCGCCGGCCATAGCCGGGATCAGTCGCGGAGACTCGAAGGACAAAGTTATTGAAACTTTAGGGGATGATTATGAAGAACAGGTCAGCGAGGAGGCCGGCTACTTCGGAGAACCCTATACCAGGATGACCTACCAAAACGTCTCTGTAATCGTCGGCAACAACAGCAACAAGGTCCTGGAAATTGAAACTTCGTCGCCTGATGCAGAAACCAGCCTGGGTTTCAAGGTCGGAGATGATGCCCAGGATGTGCTTGATGAGTACGAAGCAAAATACGAGACTCCGAAAAGCAGGCAAGACAATACCAGGCTCACCGGATGGTTCCTGATAAAGGATAATGATCTTGTCATTTTCAACTTTGACAACGATGGCACACTGATAAATGAAAAAGTAGAACCCGGTGCAAAGGTTGAAAGGATAAAAATAACAAGTTTCGATTATATGGATTAAAGCAGCTGCCGGCATTGAATTGAGCGCCGGTGTCACCGCCGGGTACACCGCCGGGATATAATTGACCCATTCGCCGAACCGAAATTGAGAATGAAAGTTACCATCAAAAAGCTTCCTATGATTTGTATTTTATCATGGGAAGCTTTTTTACAGAGTTTTCTTCACAGTCTCGAGATAAAGTAATAATAGCCTCAAATCAATCGGTAGTGTTATTCAGCATTTCAAATTTTGACAATACTTTTTTTTTAATAGATTGTTTTACGCGGCCTGTATCAAACTCACATTTTTCAGGGTTTTCAAAGCCATTATACCAGGTGAAACTGATTTTCACTTCACACTGTATATTCCTCATAGCCCAAGTGTATATTTATCCCAATATTATGGAAATCAACTGCTTAAAGAAATGCCGAAAGCTTTGAACAAGCTCCTGGAGAAGATCAATACAAGGATAAAAATAGGCAATGCTGCTATGGAAAGTGATGCCGGCATCAATGCTTTGCGAATAATTATACGATAAATTGGATATTACGCCAGCTCCTTCGGCTGAAAGCCGCCGCAAAATACACAGGGGAGAAATAAGCGATGAGGAAATCCAGGATTATCTTAACAGCATAAAGGGCACACTTGATGCTGAGCTGAACGAATTCCAGCGCCAGCTCGATGAGTGGAGAGCGGATCAGGGTGAGTAACCGGAGCGAAAAGCTCCGGTTTTTTGCAAACTTTGGCCTCTGTTGCTCTGCTTTTGTTGCCTGTAATCTTAAATTTGCCCTGGAAAACAGCTAGCAAAACAAACGCATTTTCTGTTACCGGACCTGCATGTGCTCTTATTTTGCCTGGCTGCTGAAGTCTGACAATTTTTTAATAATATGATCCATTATTCCCTTTTGCAAATTAAATGATTTGTATAGAATAAATTAAAGCGAAAGATAAAGCGTATAATTGTTTGCGAATATTGCAAAAACATGATAAAAAACAATTATAAGATTACAGGAGGCGATACATATGAAACGGGAATTGTCCTACGATGAAAAATATCCCCACTCTCCGTTCATAAAAGAAAGGGAGACCCTCGACAATGGGTTTTCCAGGGGCTGGGGCTTTCATTTCCAGCCCAGCGAAGAGTATTGGGTAGACGTCCACAACCATCTTTGTGGGGGAAAAAAGGTGAATGATGTTCTCAGGATGGTTGACCAGTGGTTCTCGATACTGGACGCATACCGGCTGGGCAAATCGTTGTTCATTTCCGATGACACATCTTTGTTTGAAGTATTGAAGGCCGTTAAGGAAGCGGACAACAGGTTTGAATGGCTCTACTACATGACCCACGACAAGCCTGATGAAAAAATGCTCGAGAAGGCGCTTGAAAACAAGGCTGTTGGCTTGAAGCTCCACAATGCCCCTATTATGAAAGGCGAGGGAGATCCGCAGTGCTGGTTCAGCGATGAATGGGATCGCGTTTTCAGGCTGGCTGAAAGTGCAGGAATTCCGGTCCTGTGGCATGTTACCCAGCGCGTCAGCTATTCGCCTTACCATGGAGGCGGATATAATCCCTATTGGAGCGAAGGACAACAAAAAGGCGTCAAGTTCACCAATGAGGACCTTTTGGAAATATTCCTGAAAATCGTTAAAAAGTATCCGAAGCTTAAGGTTATAGGGGCCCATCAGCTGCACATAGGCCTTGAGAGGCTTTCCCAACTGTTCGATGAATACGAAAATCTCTATATTGACAGCAGCTGCGGTTTTTACGTAAGATGGGCCGACACGCTCTATGAGGAAGACCGGCAGGTATACTGGGATTTCTTCCTCAAGTACAGGGACAGGATCCTTTTTGGTACCGATTCCGGCGTTGCTCCCGACATGATAGATGAATACCTGGTCCAGGGATTCCTGTGCCACGCAAGGTTCATCCTTCAGCTTCGCCTGCCCTATGACGTCCTGCAGCAGGTAGCTTTCAAAAACGCTGAAAAGCTTTTCAAACTAGAACCCGTTTCTTCAGCAAGAAGGGGAAATGTCCGTCCCTGATGCTTCCTGCCAGGAATGCCGGAAAACAGGCAATCTCTGAACCTTGAATCAGCCGGCCGTCCTTGGACGGTTGGCCGATTTTTGCGTATATCAGATCCCCATTGCCTGTGAATGCTGTATTGGATATACTTAATCTGCAGATAAGAGACGGATCTTTTTTAATAAATTTATAATCAATTTATAATCAGGAAAACATAAATCTGTGTTAAATAAGGGATATGTGTTATGAAGCTGCTTTCCGATCTGCCCCGCAATGCGAGATACCCGGTGTTCTTTCAGCCGCTGTGGGCGCTTTTTTCAGTCACCGTGCTTTTTTATGCGCCACTGTACATGAAAGCCGTTGGTTTGAGTGATATCGAAATAGGAACGATAAACACTTCCACCACTTTTTTTGCTTTTTTCTGGCACTTCCTGGCCGGACCCATAACGAATAAAATGGGAAGAAGAAAAACCATAGCAATCTTCGATGTTATATGCTGGGGTATTGCCATGCTTGTCTGGGCTTTGGCGAGAAATTTCTGGTGGTTTCTCGCCGCAGGCCTGATAAATTCGTCGGTCAAGGTGGCGGCAGTTTCATGGAACTGCCTCATCAGCGAGGACACTCCCGCCAACAAGAGGGCCAGGGTGTTTTCCCTGATGTACTTCATCAACTCCGCGGCAGGTCTGCTAATTCCCGTAGCCGGACTGTTCATTTCAAAATACGGCACTGAACCGACCATGAGGGTTTTATATACCCTTGCGGGCATAACGGTCTCGGGCATGTCGGTGGCAAGATACCACTTTACGACTGAAACCCGGGCCGGCCTGGAGATCATGAAAAAACATGGGGGACAGTCCCTGGTTCAAAGCTTTAAAAGTTTTATAACAACTACGCTCAGGGTCTACAGAAACCGACGGGTCATACTCGTGACGCTTGTTTTTGTCATTACCAATTTTATAGCAGGACTGAACTTTTTCCAGGTTATATACTTCAAGGAACAGCTGAAGTACGATGAAAGCGTCTTTTCGCTGACACCGGCCATTAATGCGCTTTTGAACATATTGCTCTTTGTATTTGCCATGCCTTACCTGAGAAGAATGTCTGAAGTAAAAAACCTTATATTCTCGTTACTGGCATGCGCGGTCGGCGCACTGATGTTTTTGTTCATGCCGGCGTATAATCCGTTTATACTTTTTCTCACCATGGGAATACTGGCTGCAGGAAACTTTATTGTTTCAACCAACAGGGACGCCGTATTCATGAACAGCGTTGACGATGACGTAAAAGCCGACGCCTTTTCGGCCGTCCTGACAATCACCACGCTTTCATGCGTACCCGCGGGTTACATTGCCGGCTGGTCCTACAGCCTCAATCCCGTTTATCCTTTTATAATAATTCTTTGCCTATACGCGATTGCGGCTGTTTTTGCCGTTATGCTGGCCGTCGATGACAAGTGCCGTACAGCGGGCATAAAAGACCAATTGCCGGTTTGAAGGAGGTTGCCAGCGCCGGCAGGATTCCGGCGCCGGAACAAATGAAGAAAAAACTCATTGACTATTGCAAATCCATAAACATAGACCTTACAGGCATTGTTGCCGCCGAGCCCTTCACGGATTTTGAAAAAGCCTGGAGAAGGCAGGTGGAAAGAGGGTTTATCAGCGGTTTCGAGGAAAAGGACATTGCCCGGCGTGTGAATCCTTTTTTGACATTGGAAAGCGCCAAATCAATAATCGTCTGCCTCTTTCCATATTTCACCGGTGATGCCTGCGAAACTCCCTCCAACCGGATCAACCTGTCCAAAAGCGCATGGAGCATTGATTACCATATAATTGTAAAGCAAAAACTTGAAATGATTGCGCTGTTTTTGAAACAGCACATCGATAATTTTGAATACAAGTGCTTTGTGGACAACGGCCCGTTCAGCGACAGGTACCTGGCCTGGAGGGCCGGGCTTGGCTTCTGGGGAATAAACAACTGCATTATCACCGACAGGTATGGCTCCTATGTATTCATAGGGTATATTATAAACAATTACCCCTTTGAGCCGGACAAGCCCCGGGAGAGAACCTGCCTCCAGTGCTTTAACTGCGTAAAGGCGTGCCCGGGCTCATGCATACCCGGTGACTTTACAATCAATCCCCAAAGGTGCAAGTCATACATAACCCAGAAGAAAGGTCCGCTTTCACCGCTGGACGTGGAAATACTCAAGAAAACAAACCTGATTTGGGGATGCGACGTATGCCAGGAAGTTTGTCCCCACAACAAAAACATTGAGAGGACCAGCCTCGCCGAATTCCTCAGGGACCTGAAATTCGGCTTCGAATATAATGAACTGAAGCAAGTCTCCAACAGGGAATTTTTGAAGCTCTACCGAAACAGGTCCTTCAGCTGGCGCGGCAAGGGCGTTTTGCTGAGAAATTATGAAATAATTAATGAAAAATGCAAATAGTAAACCAAGCATCTCAAGGACAAATATTCAATTGTAACGGTTATACAATTGCAGACAGTCATACAATAACAAATTGTCATATGATTACTCAATTGACTTAATATGCCGTCCGGGCACTTCCGGAAGGATTATGTCGTCTGAAAATAAATCTGAAAATAAAAAATTGGCCTGTACCAGGCCAATTCAATTTTTAGTTTAAAATTTAACGCTGATTTTCGAAATTCAATTCTAAATTTCAATCTCCATCCCGTCGTAGGAAACCAGGAATCCATGTTGCTGTGCAACAGGTACGAATTCATCATATATCAGGCCGCAGTTATGGGTGAAATGGTGCAGGCACCATACCGTGTCCTTCCCTGCACAGCCCGTGTCTGTAAGGCGCTGTCTCACGTCAATGCACGCCCCGATACCCATGTGGCCGCGCCTGTATTCCTGTGCTCCCATCGTGCAATCCAGCGAAACAAAATCGAAATACAGCTTTTCCTCCTCCAGGTATTTCCATGTTTCTTCGGGAAAATACCCGGTGTCATTGCCATAGAGTATTTGCTTTTTCCCGTCGCTGATCGCGAATATCACCGGCTCACAGCCCGGATCATGGTTTGCCTTGAGAGGGGTTATCCTGTATCCTTCCACGTCGAACGGCTCAAAGGGTGTTATAAGTTTGAAAGCTGCCCTGCCGTCCTTGTCGAGGTTGCACCACTCTATGACTTTCATTATTGTTTCGCCGGTCGGGCCGGTACCGTAAAACGTCATGAGAGGCTCTGTTTTGAAATGAACGAAGCCTGCCTGGCGGTTTACAAGTTCTACAGCATACAGGTGGTCCGAATGCCGATGGGTTATTATGCAATGTTTTATTTTGGACAGGTCCAGTCCCTGGTACAGAACATGCATGTAGGTATCAGGCGGAAAATCTATCAGTAACCGGTCGTCCACAACGGCCTGGGAACGTGTCCTGATGTTCCTGCCACCCTTTTCCGCAGCCTTCCTGCAGCTTTCGCACTCGCAAAAAATGGCGGGCCAGCCTTCTGAGGCGCCTGTCCCCAAATACTTCAGTCGCATCTTTTTCCTCCCCGGTTGAATCCTGGCATATCATTAAAGGTTTAAGCCAGGCTTTGTTTATTAATTTCAGTCATCGCGTTAATAGTTGATACTTTATTATTATATTAATATATTAATACTCCAGGGTCTTTAAATATTTAATGCTCAGTTCGGCTGATTCCAGCGAAGTTTGACCGGGCGCGGGCCTGTCCTGTTCGACAACGAGCCATTCGGCGCCGGCTTCCTTCGATGCCTCTATAATAGAAGGTATATCCTGCATTCCGTAACCTACGGGACGGAATCCGAAATTTTCCTCCGGGGCCTTTTCCTTTTGTCCTGCCTCGTTGGACTGCTTTCCGATCAGTTCATACAATTGACCCTGTTTGTTCCTGTCCCTCATGACAAAATCCTTCAGGTGCACAACGGGGGACCTCCCGGTATATTTCCTGACATAATCCGCGGGATCCACTCCTGCCACATTGACCCAGCAGGTGTCGATCTCCGTCTGCAGCAAATCGGCCGGAATAGAAGCATAGATTACGTCCAGCCCGTATTCTCCGTTCACCTTCACAAATTCAAAATCATGATTGTGATACAGCAGGGTAATTCCTTTGGCTTTAGCCGCTTCCCCGAGCTTGCGTATCAGTTCGATGGCTTTATCAAATCCCTCGGTGCCTGGGCGGTATTCTTCGTCCATATACGGCACAGCCACAAACCTGCATCCCAATTCTGCATAAGTCTCAAACACGCGCTCCGGATCTGAAACCATTTCGGCAAAGGGAACATGGGCTGAAACAGGAACAAGCCCAAGTCTTTCGAGCATTTTTTTCACATCAGATACACTGTGCCCGAACAACCCTGCAAATTCAACGCCCTCATATCCCATTTGTTTCACTTTTTCCAGCGTGCCTTCAAAATCGGCCTCCATCTGGTCCCTCACCGTGTATAGTTGCAACGCAGTCCTCAAATTGCCCATGTATGTACCTCCCCCGTTGGATTCTTTATATTTCACTTCTTAATTTTTCATTTTTTTATTTCTTCATTCTTTGTTTTTCTTGCTTTTTACTTCACGGTTTTTATTTTCTTCCGGTTTCACTGCGTCCTCCGACAACCTCATGAACGCATTCCTTTAACACTCTCATTGCACCGGGGTCAATGTTTTTTTCGACCTCATGCCCGGTGTCGGGAACATAGGGATTTTCGAGGATGCAGCGGTCGAAAAGAAACTCGTACCATGTCGCCGCAAGCAAATACCTGCCGTAGGGGATCTGCATGTGGTACCCGTCGCTGCAAAGCGACATTCCGCCCTTTTCATATATAAAGGGTTCCCTGCTCCTTACTTTCTGCACAACATCGCCGCATGGAATCATCCTGACCCCCAGTTCGTCCGCGGCGCGCCGGTACGCCCTGCACAGTCTCTCGTACATTTCCTTCTGGCTGTGGTTATAGCGTTCAAAGGCCTTGTGGTCGCTGTCGATCTCGTAGGCCCATGTCTGGTGCAGCAGTATTTCCGCTTTCGGGCGATATTTCTTTACGTAATCACGGAGATTAATTATATACGGATAATAGGTCTCCTCGATACCGCTGTCGTGGCTGGCCTGCTGCAGCGATATATAATCCCATTCCTCCTCTTCCAGCGCGCCCTTTATTGAAACGTGGTCGTTTGTTGACCGGCCGTTAAGTTCATACAGGTATGCAATCCTGTCGTTTTCCGCGTTGTCCCAGTGGGTTTGCAGGCTGCATCCCGGAATATAAAGGTTTACAACCCTGGTCTCAATACCGCCGGCCTTTGCAATATCGTGCAGGTAATAAAGGGCGTCGTGGGAAAAACTGTTTCCTATTGCGAGAATTTTAATCATTTGCAACCCCCTGACTGTTATTTTCTGTTTTTATCTGTTTGTTGTCTTCTGTTATTACCTGTTGTTATCTGTTTTTGCCGAAATTACCTTAAAAACGCTCCGCCTTTCAACAGCTCGTTTCTAAGCTCTCTGTAATCCACTTCCGCTGCGCTGCAGCCCTTTTGAGCCGCGAGACCGGCCGCAATTCCTCCGGCATGCCCTATGGCCATTGCGAGGGGCGTTGTTCGTATGGCGGCATTGGCTTCATGGGTGGCTGAAATACATCTTCCCACAATGATAAGGTTGCTGATCCTTTCATTGATAAGGCACCGGTAAGGCACCCCGTAAATCGAACCCCATTCAAAAATCCTGGAATTGGTTCCTGAACCTTCGGGGCTGTGTATGTCTATGGGATACCCGCTGCAGGCTATTTCGTCTTCGAATTTCACTTCATTGGCAAGGTCCTCAGCAGTCAGCGTATATTTACCCTTGATTTTCCTGGATTCGCGCACCCCTATGTTGGGTCCGGTATACGCCAGTACCGAGTTCCGGAATCCGGGAACTTCCCTCTTCATGAAGTTGAAAAGCTGCAGGGCCTGTCTTCTGCCTTCCGTTTCAGCTTTGCTCAATTCCCATGCATCGGTCGGGTTTACTTTAACCACCCTGGTTGTGTTAATAATGAGTTCTCCGGGGTTATTGGTCTCAAAAAACAGTATGAATTCCCTCGGAATATTGATTTCTCCTCTTTCCCTGGCTTTCCTCAGCAACCTGTCAAATCCCCCGGCTGAAAGCCTCGGCGCTTTGTCTATCAGGTTGACATCTACATTCGGGAAATCGTCGGGGTCTTTTCTTATGCATTCCTTTATCTGTTCAATGTCCACATTGTATACTCTCATATTCATTGTAAGGGGCTGGCAAAGGTTGTCCTTTTCCCTTCCGAGAACGAACTCAACTCCGCCTGCGGCAGCTACGTCCCCATCGCCCGACGCGTCTATAAACACCTTTGCGCAAAACTTCATTATGCCTGATTTTGTGGCTGCGCTAACAGATTTTATCCTGCCTCCTTCCACTTCAACATCGGTGAAAAAGCTGTGATACAAAATTTCACCGCCGGCTTCGTGATACATTTCTTCCAGCACATGTTTCAGCAATTCGGGATCAAAAGGCGTTACGGTATATGTATAACCGGTCGAATCAATAATATGTCCCGGCGAACCACCAAGATCCACTAACCTTTGCACTACCTCTTCCGCTATTCCGCGTATAACCTGGACATTACCGGCATGGAACGTCATCATCGGTCCGACGCCGCCGGCCGTGAGCATTCCCCCCAAAAAGCCCATTTTTTCAATTATAAGGGTTTTTGCGCCGGTTCTTGCACAAGCGATGCCTGCAATGGCACCGGAAACTCCCCCGCCGATTATCACAACATCATATTTGTACATTATTGATTTCTCTCCCCCGTTATTGGCTTTTAAATTAATATATCCTATATGATGGAAAATGCACAGATAAAGCTTAATAAGTTTACCTTTTATTCCTGGTTTGTATACTTATCAATAAATGAGAACACCTTCTCATAATAGCTTTCCGGATCGGCAAACTTCGCTTCCGTATGCGAAGCTCCCCTGATTACCAGTATATCCTTTTCACAGTCAGCGGCTTCGTAGAGCTCGTATACCATTCCCACGGGCACAAAATCATCCATGTCGCCGTGGATGAAAAGGATGGGAGTCTCACTTTTCTTTACCTGCCTGAGTGCTGATGCTTCTCTGAAACTATAGCCTGCCTTGAATCGTGAAACAATATCGACCATATGCATTACCGGGAATGCAGGCAGTCCGAACCTAAGCTTCAGTTCCGAGGAAAAATGTCCCATACGCTGGTATATCCGCAGTCTTCAATAATGGCTTTTACATTTTCCGGCAGCTTTTCGCCGGAAACCATCATCACCGCCGCCGCTCCCATGGATGTTCCGTGCAGCACTATTTCCGCATCGGGATTCTCGCTGACGAGAAGGTCAATCCAGTCCAGTAGGTCGAGGCGGTCGAGCCAGCCCATGCCGATGTAATCGCCTTCGCTGTCGGCGTGGGCTCTCAAACTTACTGCTAAAACATTATATCCACGCCTGTGAAAGTTTTCTGCAACCGTCAGAACCTTATCAGGGGTCTGCCTGTAGCCATGCACCACAATAACCCATTTGTCTGATTCTTCCAGCGTGGGGTATTTGACGGCGCGCAGAGTAATTCCGTCCCGGGCCTTGATGGAAACCTTCTCGGAAGGCGTTGATTCAAGCCATTTATCCACGCTTTCATCAGCTGCAGCCCGGTTTTTTTCAATCAGTTCCTCCAGGGATTCAACATCTTCCGCCGCGGGGATCACTTCCTCCCTGTCCACGTTGCGTTCTCCACCGGCCCCGGAAGGAGCCAGGGCGTAATTAATAAAGTAATTGCCGACACAGATGGTTGCCGTGGCCGACAAAACTGCCAGGATTACCAGGACAACAACACTTATTTTTATTATTCTTCTCTTTTTATTTACTCCTTTTCTCATAAACTCACCCACTTTTCCATCCGATTCTATAATCCCACTTCCTTACTTTCAAGTCAAGCTGATGTCTTTCACGCAACTCTTGCCGGGCAATACCGCTTTTTGCAAAAATAAAAGGCGTTCCGCAAAAACAAAAAGCGTTGCTGACGGAATGCCATTTTTGTTATTAAGTTTATTGTTTTAATTTAATGTTCTGTTCACTGGAATGGGACAGGAGAACCGTCCCCGTGTCCCAGAATGGGACAGGAGAACCGTCCTCGTGTCCCACCCGTGTCCCACCGTCCCCGTGTCCCACCCGTGTTCCATGCCGTTACGAAACATGCCTTATAATAAAGGGAACGACCTCATCGGGCGAAAGGTCCAGCGCAACGGCCAATTCTTCGCAAAGGTTTTTCTCAGCGCTTTTCATGATATCTTCATCCTGCTTCATCAGCTTTTTTCCTGCAGCGGTTTTCTCCTGTTTTTCAAGATAAATCGTCTTTAATAGCTTTGCCCACTCACTGCACTCGCAGGATTTAAGCGCAGCCCTGAAATATAAGCTTCTCTCCTTGTTGTCGTCTATCCAGGCAGTTTTCTGTTTGGTCATAGACTTGATAATCGACATGGCGTCTTCCCTTGAAATTACTTTCCTGATTGGTATGTTGGGATTGTTCACCGGGATCTTGACTGTTAAATTGTTGTCAAATACGGGCTTTAAAATATAATAATCGTTTTCCGCTTCCCCTATGATCTCTTTCCTGATATCTATGATTTTGTACACACCCATTGTACTGTAAACAACATAGTCATTGATTTCAAACATGCGATATACCCCGTTTCCCATTATCATTCATGTTATTTACAGGCAGTTTCAGATATGTAATTTGAATATACAAGCATAAAATAAAGATTTGGCTCACTTTATCATATGAAATACAAAACGGCAACGGACCAACCTCTGTTCATGAACAGCGTTTGCATGCTTTTACTAATAGATTGCCCCGAATTTTCCAAAAGTATTAATTTCTATACAGTTAAAAAAAAATTACAATTAAGTTCTTTGCAATTTTCGATTTTGCCTTTTATTGTTTAATTCTTAGTATTTTGCCATTAACTTTGAAATTTATCGAACCACTCCCCTGATCAGTCTGCATAAATGTTTAATATTTGAAATATTTGGAGTGCTTTTAGTTATTTTTTCGGATATAATACAAATTAGAACCTCAAATAAGTTGCAAGGAGGCAAAATACAATATGCTTTACGAAAAAAGCCAGGAGAAGTTTCTCAGTGCCGGGTTGTTCAAAAACCCCACTTCCGAGTACAGGGGCGCGCCATTTTGGGCGTGGAACTGCAAACTCGACAGGGACCTGCTGCTTAGGGAAATCGAATATATGAAAGCCATGGGTCTTGGCGGCTTTCATATTCACAGCCGTACGGGGATGGCAACAGAATACCTCGGCGATGAATTTATGGAACTTGTCAAAGCCTGCAACGAAAAAGCCAAGAAGGAAGAAATGCTCTGCTGGTTGTATGACGAGGACCGCTGGCCGTCAGGCTTTGCCGGAGGCCTTGTTACGAAGGACATCCGCTGGCGGGCAAGACGCCTGGTATTCACTCCCCATCCTTTCAATGAAGGATTTTTCGCTGGCAAGGCGGAATTTGACGCTGCCGTGGAAAAAGCGGAAAGTCCGGAAGATAAGGACAAAATAAAGGGGTACCTGCTCGCACGGTATGAGGTAGTCTTGGAAAACGGCTTCCTGAAAGAGTATAAAAGGCTGAAGGACGGCGAGCAGCCCGGGGAAGGCGCAAAGGCATGGTGGGCATACCTCGAGTTGCAGCCGGCAAATTCGTGGTATAACAACCAGACTTATCTCAATACTCTCGATCCCGAAGCTGTTAAAAAGTTCGTAGAAGTTACATATGACAGGTACTATTCCGTAGTCGGGGAGGATTTCGGCAAATCCATTCCGGCCATATTCACCGACGAGCCGAATTTCGGCGTATACCAGAGCCTGCGTTTCGCGGAAGATGAAACGCCGGTCAGAATACCCTTTACCGATGATTTTGACTCAACTTACCACCAAACTTACGGTGATCACATTTTGGATTTCCTGCCCGAACTGTTCTGGGAACTTCCTGACGGCCGCGTATCCGTGGCTCGTTACCGGTACCGGGACCATCTCAGCGAACGCTTTGCCTCGGCCTTCGCCGATACAATAGGAAAATGGTGCGAAGAACACGGAATAATGTTTACAGGCCACCTGCTGGATGAAGAGACCCTTGAGTCCCAGACAGAAGCAGTCGGCGAAGCCATGCGTTCCTACAGGTCGTTCCAGCTCCCGGGCATAGACATCTTATGCGACAAAAGGGAGTTCTCCACGGCAAAACAGGCCCAGAGCGCCGCTCACCAGTACGACAGGCCCGGAGTATTGAGCGAGCTCTATGGAGTGACCAACTGGGATTTTGATTTCAAAGGCCACAAGCTCCAGGGAGACTGGCAGGCAGCCCTCGGAGTAACCGCAAGGGTACATCATCTGACATGGGTTTCAATGGCCGGCGAAGCAAAACGCGACTATCCTGCTTGCATAGGCTACCAGTCGCCGTGGTACAGGGAATATCCGCTGGTCGAGAACCACTTTGCGAGGATCAACACCGCGCTTACAAGGGGAAAGCCCCACGTCAGGGTAGCCGTGATTCATCCGATTGAGTCCTACTGGCTGTATTACGGCCCTTATGAACATACTTCGACGGTAAGGGAGGAGCTTGAAAGCAATTTCAATAACGTGATTAACTGGCTGCTCTTCGGCCTTGTGGATTTTGATTTTGTTTCCGAAGCATTGCTTCCCGACCTTTGTCCCGAAGATGTTTCAGCCCCGTTTAAAGTGGGCGCAATGGAATACGACGCCGTAGTCGTACCGGGTTGCCATACGCTGAGATCAACTACCCTCAAGCGTCTCGAATCCTTTGCAAAAGCCGGCGGCTGTGTTGTGTTTGCAGGAAAACCGGCCTGGCTCGTGGATGCAGTCCCGTCCGACAGGGCCGAAAAACTTGCTTCGGAATGTGTCAGCATCCCGTTTTCTAAAAATGAGCTGCTCAAAGCGCTGGACAAATTCAGGGAAGTGGATGTGCGGCTTGAAAACGGCAGCCGTGCCGACAACCTGCTGTACCAGATGAGGCGTGACGGCGACGGTCGCTGGCTTTTCCTGTGCCATGGCTTCGATAGAAAATCCAACGGGTACAGCTTGAAGGAAAAATTTACGATCAGGATAAAGGGTATTTGGAATCCCGAACTCTATGACACCATGACGGGCGAAATCCGTCCCTGCCCTGCGCAAGTCAGGGGAAACGAAACATGGATAGAGCACGACGGAGCCATTCATGACAGCATATTACTGTACCTGAAACCAGGCATGCCTGCTGTTGTAAATTCTGAAAGCGGCAAAAATTCAACAGGACGGACAGCTCCTTCAAAAACCGTTGAAATAGCTGACCCCGTGGAAATAATTCTGTCAGAGCCCAACGTACTGTTGCTTGACATGGCCGAGTACTCCTTCGACGGAGGGGAGTGGCAGCCGGAAGAAGAAATACTCCGCATAGACAACCTGTTCAGGGAAAAGCTGGGCTATCCTTCGAGGACTGGAAGCATAGCTCAACCGTGGACATACGAAAAGGATGAGGTATTCCCGCACCGTCTTTACCTGAAATTCGTTTTCCACAGCGAAATACCGATCAAATCAGCGCAGCTCGCACTGGAAAACGCCGAAACCACGGAAATAAAGGTGAATGGTCAAACCGTTCAGCCAGAGATTACGGGCTGGTTTGTCGATGAATCAATCAAGACGGTAATGCTGCCCGACATGCCGGAGGGCAAAAATGAAATCATCCTCGGCATTCCTTTCAATTCCCAGACAAATGTTGAATGGTGCTACCTGCTGGGAGATTTCGGCGTCAGGGTCGACGGAAGGCACAAGCGCATCATCAGTCCCGTGAGGACTCTTGCCTTCGGCGACTGGACCACCCAGGGACTGCCGTTCTATGCCGGCAATGTCACCTACCGGTGCAAAATAACTTCTAACGGTGAATTCATGACACTGCAGGCTACGCAATTCTCCAATCCGCTTCTTTCCGTTTCACTCGACGGAAAAGTGGCAGGTAAAATCGCCTTCGCACCCTATGAGCTTGACCTGGGCTTTGTGGAAAAAGGAGAACACATACTTGAAATAACGGCCTTTGGAAACCGGATCAATGCCTTTGGATGCGTCCACAATTGCAATGATGCTGAAAGGTGGTTTGGTCCTGGAGGCTGGAGAACCACAGGAGAACACTGGTGCTACCAGTACAGGCTCAAGCGCATGGGGCTGCTTATAAGCCCGAGGCTGCTGTGCCGTTAGTTTCTGTATTAAATGTGCCGGTAAATGTGCCAGTGTTTCTCTCGGGAACCTGCTGATAATATCGAACCTGCTGAGAATATCCGGGAGTCTGTTGCAGAAAATTCAAATTTGCTTCCCGGATTTCTACGGATCCCGGCGGCGGTGAGGGCCGGAAGGCTCCACCGCCTGTTCCTGGATATGGCTTTAACCCCGATGATTTTCCACGTTAATTCCCGGAAGCTTCTTCCCTGATGACATATTTCCTCGTCTTCCATCTGCCTGAAATATAATAGACTACGCCTATCACAAACGGCGTAAAACTTGCGAGAACATTTCCGTACCAGAACCCGAGATAACCCTTTGTAAACGTAAAGCCAAGCACCATTGCCAGACCGATGCGCATCACAATTGCGTCAAGCAGGGCCATGGCTATATTAACCCTGTGGTTTGCACTTCCATTAACGAGAGCAATTGCAGGAGAGCGGAATGCACTGGAAATAAACATCAGGACCGCGACGGGAAGGAACTCATTGGCAACATCAAGTACAGCGGCGTCCGAGGTGAAAATGCGGAAAATGGCCTTGGGGAACAAGACCAGTGCCATGGCCATGGCCGTTGAAACGGCCAGGTTAATGGTAAATGCCGTAACAAGCACATGGGTTACGCGCCTGTATTTTTGAGCGCCAATATTCTGGCCTACCATTGAAGATCCCGCCGTAGTCATGGAATTCGATACCAGTATGCTTATCTTGTTAAATTTGTTCCCGATTCCTGCAACAGCGGAAACGACAACTCCGTAAGAATTTATCCACGAATTCACGAACATCTTGGAAAACTGGATGGCCGCAGTGCGAATAGACATCGGAACGCCCAGCCGCACGAGGGTTGTCAGCATTTCCGGGTCTATACGGAAATCCCCGGGTTTAATTTCAAACCCAAAACGCGAACGGTAGCGATACAGGAAAACAAGCGCAGAAATAAAACTGGCTGTCTGGCTTATGACCGTCGCGAGTGCCGCCCCGAAAGCCCCCAGACCCAGGACTCCGACAAATAAAACATCGAGAATTATATTAAGAATTGCCGCAATGCTGATGAAAATGAACGGGCGTTTCGAATCTCCCATTCCGCGCATTATGGCGCTGACAATGTTGTAGCCGTATATAAATACAAGTCCGGTTGTACAGGTCACTGAATAATACAGCGCATCGCTCCACGATTCATTGGGCGTGCTCATCCACCGCAAAATAGGCTCCCTGATAACCAGGCAAATTACGGTCAAAAGCATCGCGCATCCCATCAGGAAGGAAAACATGGTGCCGATAAATTTTCCTACTTTATTCTTCTGATCTGCGCCGATGAACTGGGAAATAATAACCTGGGCCGCTGCTGAAAAGCCTATGGCTACAAAAGTAAGGAAATTGGATACATCGCCGCCGATAGCCACGGCGGAAAGGCCGCTCCTCCCGTTGAACTGGCCGACAACGACCATATCAACCATGTTATATACCACCTGGAGCAGGTTGGAAAGGAAAAGAGGCGTCGCGAACAGTATCAGCTGCCGCGAGACATTGCCCTCAGTAAAATCGGTGATAAGTGTTTGTCCACTGTTTTTTAACTTCGCCTCACCAATCAACAGCATTCACTCTACTTTTTTGCAGGATATCGAAGAACAGAACGGTTTATTGGTTTGAAAAAAATAATCCTGATTGTCATTATACCTTTTGGGACATATGAAATCAATGTCGATGGCCGCAATAATCATAATAGAAATCAGGTACAAAAAAATCGGGAAAATTATTGTCCCGATTGAAAAATAAATAATCCTGGTTCCGGAAAACGATATAAATGGCTGGATTAAATCATTTAAATCGATTTAAATTCCAGTAAAATCAATAGCTTAATACAGTAAAATCATTAGCAATAATCCAGTATGGTCTTACCAATAATTTTATAAAACTTAGCGTATAATATGGTAAATCCTGGCGCTCAATCCAGAAAAACCTCAGCACTTAATACGGCAAATCTTGGCACATAACCTGGTATACCTTAGCACTAATCTGGCAAATCTTAGCACGTAATCTGGTAAAACCTTAGCACTTAATCTGGTAAAACCTTGGCACATAATCAGGTAAAACCTTGGCACATAATCTGGTAAAACCTTAGCATATAATCTGTCTAAACCATCAGCACCTGTTTTAGTAAAACCATTCGCACTAAAAAAACAGCAGTATCATGCATATTGCAATCAGTAACATATAACGGGAGTGCCGACCGAAATATTCTCGTATATTTTTTTCGCGACGTCGTAGGGGCAGTTTACACAGCCGTGGGAGCCGTTCGTCAGATATATTTTCCCACCGAAAGCGCTTCTCCATTTGGCGTCATGAATGCCGATTCCTCCGTCATAGGGCATCCAGAAGTCAACATGGACGGAATAATCGGGACCTCTAAGAATCACGTTTCTTGATTTGGATTTCAGCCTGAATATCCCCTTCCTGGTGGAGAAATTCCTGCTGACATTGCCCGTGACCACATCCCCCTCGACAATTAACTTACCATTTTTATAGAACCATATATGCTGCCGTGACAGCGATATTTCCACATAGGTGTCCCCTATATCGCTGCTTCCTGCAATTTCCGGCGATCTTACCACCTTTTTGCCCTGTTTTATTTCACTGATCAGCCTGTTCATTTCCTTGTTCACATCAATGTATTGGCCGTAATCGCCGCCCTTTATCACCACCGTTTCGCCCGTTGACGTCAAAAACTCCCTTGGCTTGCCCGCAGTGCCGTAAATGTCCGAAAGCCTGTTTATAAAATCCCTGACCTTTTGCTGATTAAATGTAATGTTGTATTCTTTGTCAATTATGAGCCACCGGTTTATCTCTGAACCGTCCAGAACGGTTTTTACGTCACCAAAGTTGTAGGTTATTTGTGACGATATGTATTTGTTCAGCGTATTCCTGGCTTCTACAACTTTTTTTGACTTTGAATTGTACCTGGGTCTGACATAACAGCCCGCAGCATCGAGGTCCAGCTGCCTTGCACCTTTTGTAACAGCGTTGACTACCTGGGAGTAAAGGATATCCTTATCCACCTTGTTTCCGGCCTTGCCGTCAATTATCACGTATTCTCCGTTAACATATTTAATCGTCGGATTTTCCGGCTCGGTCGCATTGGCCGGGTCGAGGCACGAAAGATTTTCTACCCGTTTTTTCAACAACTCGTCATCGTATACAAGAGGCAATGTCATATTGTAGCCTTCTTTGTTAAAGAGGGCCGAGACCCATAAATACCCTTTCTGGGGCTCCTTGAGGTTTCTGACTTCCTCGTCCGTGCCATAGGTCAGGCCAATTTCGGAGGCCTTGATATATTCGCTTTTTCCGCCGCGTTGCTTTAGCCGGAGCCTGTAATTCTCAAATTCCGAGGCCATTATTTCCTTTACTTCTTCCACGGTTTTAAATGAAACATCAATGCCGTTGATGACAGAACCCGGAAAAAAGCGATTGTCAAAATATTTCGCCACGCCGGCATAAATTCCGAACAGCATCAGGACAACGGTAAAAAACGATGCCGCAACCGCTTTCAATATGCGCTTTTCAGCAGAACTTTCAGTGTTTTGGACCCCGGATTCCTCTCTTTCCGCTGATTCTGAATGCCCTTCATGTTCCGGTACCGGACCTGTTTGCTGTCCTTTTTCTGATTGCGGCAAATTCTCGCCGAAAAGTTTTGTTGCATCTGCCGGTTCAGTTTCCTCTGCCGGTTTAGATTCAGCTGCAGGTTTTGATTCATCCGCCGTTTCCGGTTCCCCGGCTGGTTCCTGCAGACCTGATATTCCGGCTGTATCAGTCGGTTCAGTTATATTTGCAGATTCAGGTATATAAAGTGATACAGGTGATACAGGTTCATTTGCAGACTCAGGCTCATTTTCTGCCACATGTACATTCGCTGTTTCAGGCTCGTTCATCGATTCAGGAACATCTGATGTTTCAGACACGCTCACCGATCCAGGAACATCCAATGTTTCAGACATGCTCACCGATCCAGGAACATCCGGTGTTTCAGATGTGTTTGCCGATTGAGGCATTCCCTGTAATCCCGTATCGCCGGTTGCCTGCGATTCGTCAGGTAAAATGTCTTCTTCGGTTTTCATCTCATTTTTTTGCTCTCTTCCTGACTCGGATTCCCTGACCATTACTTCAGAATTTGCGTTTTTATCCGACCTCACCTTTTCCGCAGCCTCCATCCCCTTTATCTGCCTTCATCGCATTTTATGAAGCAACCGGCGCGCTTAAAACAAAAAATTTTAATATTTCCATGGATACAAAACGGGAAAATGCACTATTCATAATCAGTTGACGCCTTTTCCGGAAAAAGGACAGAGCAGGTGCAGCAGGAAATTACGTCAGGTATAAAACACAAAAAACAACCCTCTTTCGAGGGTTGTAAAGCAAATTCTTTTTGCAATAAACGGTTAAGAAACTTATGACGCTGTATCCTGTTATCAGTTTACTTCCGTATCATTGTGCAGACTGCAGCAGCAGCCGTAACCGCCTTCGCTCCCCTTGCCGTAAGGACATCCGATGCATTTGGCTCCTTTCTTTTTTTCAACAATTATCTTGGCTACCGCGGCAACTACTATTGCCACGAGAATTACTGCAACAATTATGTTACCAATTATATTACCCATAATATCCCTCCTGTGTTCCCGGAGCTCTCACGCTCTCAAAGTGGCTTTTACTGCCGCCTTTTGCTCTCCTTTTCCCGCAAAATATGCAATTACGCTCATCATTATTATTACGACTGCCAGGCCCGGCAGAAAAGCGGTTCCGAACGCACCTGTCGTAAACAGTGTGCCAAACTGGTAAGTAATAAATGCAACGGTATATCCTATGCACAACTGGAACGCAATACCGCCCCAGAACCATTTTTTATTCTCCATTTCCGCCCGCATGGCACCTATGGCCGCAAAGCACGGCGTTGTAAACAGGTTGAACATCAGGTAGGCCAATGCTGCGACGGAGGTCAGACCCATTACGCCGGCGACATTCGTCGCCCCTCCGACGAGTTCGAATTCTTCCGTGTCAATGAAGTTGGTAATTGAGTACACGACGGCCAGCGTACCGACGACGTTTTCCTTGGCAATAAAACCGGTAATCGCGGCCGCTGCCAGCTGCCATGCGCCGAATCCCAGGGGTATCAGCAGTACGGCAAAAGGCGAGGCGATGCTTGCAAGAATGCTGGTGTTTTCAGCGCCTTCCTCAACTACATGCAGGCTCCAGTCGAAGCTCTGCATCAGGTTAACAACCACGTTGCAAAGCAGGATAATGGTACCGGCCCTGATAATAAACGCCTTGCCCCTCGACAGCATCGAAATCGCAGCTCTCTTCAAGCTCGGGAACCTGTATTCAGGAAGTTCCATGATAAAGTAGGTTTTTGCGTTCCTTTCGCCGGTTATTCTTACTATAATCAAAGCCCCGGCAATGATAAGGGCAACGGCTACAAAGTACATCAAGGTGCCGACCCAGGGCGAATCATTGAAAAATACACCTGAAAACAGGGCAATAACGGGAAGTTTCGCGCCGCAGGGCATGAATGGCGTCAGCATGGCAGTGGTCCTTCTCTGCCTGTCGTTTTTGATCGTCCTCGTCGCCATGACGCCCGGAACGGCACAACCGGTGCCTATAATAATCGGGATAATAGACTTGCCTGATAATCCTACCTTCTTTAAGAATCTGTCCATTACAACGGCGACACGCGCCATGTATCCGCAATCTTCAAGCAGTGCCAGCAGGAAGAACAACACCATGATAAGCGGCAGGAACCCTACAACTGCTCCCACGCCTCCTATGATACCGTCAAGAAGAATACTTCTCAGTACAGGCGACACACCTTCGCCTAGAATTCCCTCAACCCAGGCGTGGAAAGCGTCAATCCATCCTACAAATATATCCGCGAGGAACGGTCCCAGGTATGCCTGGGAAATGGAGAATACCCCCCACATCACCACTGCGAAAATAGGTATTCCAAGCCACCTGTGCGCAATTATCCTGTCAGCGGCATCCTGCCTTGACAGGCGATTGTCGTCATGCTTTTTGATCTCGACTTCAGACACAACGCTTTTCACAAATTCAAACCTTTGCCTGTCCACTGCTTCAATTTCGCTTTTATCATTGCTGTTTGCCACCTTTCCGACAAAAGGCGCTTCCTGTTTTGTTCCCCTGATCTTCAGCGCAGTGGATATAAGTTCTTTGAGACCGTTGTTTCTGCCCGACGTGGCAATGGTTTCTATGACCGGGCACTTCAGCCTTTCAGACAATGCCTGCACGTTGATAACCGTTCCCTTTTTCCTGTTCAGATCGCTCTTGTTAAGGGCAACAATCACCGGTATTCCGAGCTCCAGCAGCTGAGTCGTGAAAAACAGGCTCCTGCTTAAATTGGTGGCGTCCACGATGTTAATGATAACATCGGGCTTTTCATACTTGATAAAGCTCCTCGTTATGTCTTCCTCCTGGGTAAAAGGAGACATCGAATATGTTCCGGGCAGGTCCACTACAACAATATTTGTTTTGCCACCCGCAAGATTTTTCTTTACGGGCCCTTCCTTTTTCTCAATGGTTACCCCGGGCCAGTTTCCGACCCGTTCGATTCTTCCTGTTATAGCATTGAAAAGCGTCGTTTTCCCGCTGTTTGGATTACCGGCAAGAGCAATTTTCATAAGAACCCTCCGCTTTATGAGAATATTACAGTTAAATTATTTAAAATTGTTAGTCTGGGCTAACTTTATATCCATAATTCAACCTGGGTCCGAACATCAACCCAGGCTATTGAAAAACAGCAGTCCGGCTTTGGCACGCGTTTACCTTCAAAAAGACCGGCTGACCAATATAGCTTCTGCCAGATTCCTGTCAATGCTGTATTTTGCGTCTTTTATCGTAATAATGTAATTATCTCCCAGTACCGACAGCAGTGTAACTTTTTCGCCCTCATAGCATCCCAGCGTGAACAAAAACCCTTTAAGCTCCAAATCGTCGGTTTTAATGTCTTTAATAATATACTCCCTGTTAGCTTGGGCATTTGTCAGGTTGACAGTTCCTCCGTCGTACCTTCCCATCCTTTTCTTGGTTGGCATGATTGTTTTGAGACTTACTGTGCCGTTCATGATTCCGGACCCCCTGTTATAACTTGTTCTGGATATCTGTTTCATTCTCTTTTTCAAATTCACTTTTTACTTCAATGGAATTCTTTTCCATATAGTTCCTGATTGCCGCGAGCATTTTTTCACTGATGACATGTTCCATCTTGCACGCGTTGTAACTGGCCTCATCCGCCGGCAAATCAAGAGAGTGCTGTAAAAACAGCTCTATAAGGCGGTGGTTTTCATATATCTCCCTGGATACTTCCCTTCCTTTATCCGTCAATGTGATTGTCCCATATTTTTCGGTATGGACATAACCCAGGTCCTTGAGCTGCTTTATAGCCTTTGTTACGCTCGGCTTTGACACCCCAAGCGTCTTCGCTATGTCCACGACATGGGAATGGCCGTGGTCATTCTCCAGCAAATATACCGTTTCGAGGTACATTTCCATTGACTCATTATTGCTCACATTAACCTCCATAAAAATAAACACGCGTTAAAATAACAACCTGTTTCATGTTTTCTTCGATATAAAAGTTAGTCTAGGCTAACATTTTCATTCTAATTCTAAACCCTGTTTTTTTATTTGTCAAGGGAAAAAAGGATAATTTAAGAAAATTTTCACCGCATTTTAACAGATAATTTCCGGTTCTCCGGGCCTCCCTGAAAAATGGTGCGGGATACTATCGCTGCGCAATTTTCGGAACCCCGTTATCAAAATCTAAAGGAGCAATCCAGGCATATCTCCCCGTCTTCTCCCGGTCCCAGGCATGATAGCAAATATAAACCGTGCCGTCATGTGCTTTAAAAAGCGAACAATGGCCCGGCCCTATGCGGTCGCCCATGGTGGACAACAACGCGTAAGGCTTTCCGTTGTCCAAAATTCGTTTAAAAGGCTTATCCGCTGATTCAGCCCGTGAAACGATAATGTGATATGTACCGTCGCGCCAGTTTCCCATGCTGCTGAAAAGAAAAATACATCCCTCATGCATGAAGGTAAAAGCGCCTTCTTCCCATTCCACTGTTTCTGATGGAAATACTTTTCTCGGCTCGCCCGCGAGCCTGCCGGGCTCGATCAGGCGATCAACCAGGAGCTGTCCCATGTCGGGATTGCCTTCATTTCCGGTATAAATCAAATACATGTTGCCTTTGAAATCAACAAAAGGATGGCCGTCGATGGACGGGTACCGGGTAAGCGCTCCCAAATCCCGATAGGGGCCGTTCACCCTGTCCGAAACGGCAACCCGTACGTACCTCCTATACGGATCTTTGTCGGAATCGGCAGTATAATAAAGGTAAAATTTATCCCCGAAAACGAAAATTTCAGGAGCCCAGAAAAACCCTTCACAGCTTCCGGGATAATCGGGAAGTATAAGGATGTTGCCCAGGGGATCCCATTTTTCCAGGTCTTTTGAAAAGAACATTTCAAACCTGGTTTCATTGTCCGGCCCATGATGTGTCCCGGTGAGATAATAGCCCTCAGGGCGCGAAATCAAAAACGGATCAGCGACCGCATGCCCGATTTCCAGCTTTCGATGTACCATCATATCCGTCCTTTCATGTTACAGGGAAAAGTATTTTTCCCTCCCGAATTCTTTCCCAGGTTATATGATTCCATAATTCTCAGTTTGCTTCAAGACTCCCCTGATTGGAACAAATAACTGTGCACGTTGGCAGCTGAGCTTCGGCCCAAACCGGAAGTAAAAAAAAGAGACGCGGAAAGAACAGGCCTGTTAACGGTGGACAATCGTGGGGTATAATAAGTATTGTTAATTATTGTTATTTCAAAGTACAGGAGTGACACTAATGGCAAACGAGAGAATATTCAAAACGCCTTTTTCCGCCGTTTATCCCTTGTATGTGCAGAAAGCGGAGAGAAAAGGCCGTACCAAATCCGAAGTCGATACCGTGATTTGCTGGCTGACAGGATATGATGAACAGGGCCTGCAATCGCAAATATCAAAAAACGTGGATTTCGAAACCTTTTTCAATGAAGCACCGCAAATAAACCCCAATGCAGATAAAATCAAAGGAGTGATCTGCGGCTGCCGCGTCGAGGAAATCCAGGACCCCCTCATGCAGAAAATACGCTGGCTTGACAAACTGGTCGATGAACTGGCAAAAGGAAAACCTATGGATAAAATACTCAGAAAATAATCCCCATTGGATATTTGTACAGTCGATCGCGTATCCTGAGACTTTAAATTGCAACCTGAAATCTTAAATTAATTTGTAACTTGAAACTTCAAATTAAATCCGGGAAGTGAAATTTATGTGGAAATGTCCTAAATGCGGCCAACAGTTCAATAAAACCGAACAAGACCATAATTGCAGTAAAATAAGTCCGGTTGAGGAATATATCTCTGAGCAAAGCGAAGAAATTCAGCCCATGCTCTGTAAAATCCGCGAAACGATACGCAATGCCGCTCCCAATGCTGCCGAAAAAATATCATACCGCATGCCTACGTTCTGGCAAGGTGAGAATCTTATTCACTTTGCGGCTTTTAAAAATCACATCAGCATCTTCCCCGGCGATGAAGCAATAGTGTATTTTAAAGAAAAACTGACCGGTTACAAAACCTCAAAAGGAACAATCCAGTTTCCACTGGACAAACCCATTGATTATGACCTCATTGCAGAAATTACGCGTTGGAGAGTTGAACAGGCGGAAAAAAAGCGGAGCAATACTAAAAGAGTCAACAAAACTGATAAAAAAACAAAAATTGAAATTGAATACACCACCAGGAGCCCGCGGATGACAAGGGAGATATGTGAAATCCCCGATTATGTCGCCACCGCGCTAGATGAAACGGGTTTATGGGATCGCTACCGTGCAAGACCCCCCTACCAGCAAAACGACTATATTCGCTGGATCACCCGGGGCAAGCGCGAGGAAACCCGCCTGAAGAGACTGGACCAAATGATCGATGAGCTGAGAAGAGGCGATTCCTACATGGGCATGAGCTACAATGCAAAAAAATAATATGGTAAGGTCGGTATTGATAAAGCAGCTAAAATTCGTGATATGGTAAATATATTAATAAAGTAATATAAAATAAAGAAAACAATAAATGTTAAAGTAAATTTAAACGATAAGTAATTTAAATTTAAAGGATTGATGACGATATGCTGGATTTTAAAAAGGAATTCAGGGAACTGTACATGCCCAAAACTACACCGTCGATCGTAGATGTTCCTGAAATGACATTCATCATGGTTGACGGCAGGGGCGATCCCAACACAAGCTTGGAATACAAAGAGGCGGTTGAATTGCTGTACGGTCTTTCCTATACCATCAAAATGAGCAACAGGGCCGTTTTGGAGTATGTTGTTCCGCCCCTTGAGGGATTCTGGAGCGTTTCAGATAAAGATTTCAGGGGAGGCGGCGCCCCGATCCCGGACAAAAGCAAATTTGAGTGGACTATGATGATCCGCCAGCCGGATTTTGTGACACAGGAAGTGTTTTTATCCGCGGTTGATGCGCTGAAAAAGAAAAAACCCGACCTTGACGTGTCCAGGGCCCGCCTGGATAAACTGACGGAAGGATTATGCGT
Source organism: Bacillota bacterium (assembly GCA_023623175.1). GTDB lineage: Bacteria > Bacillota > Clostridia > Acetivibrionales > JAMNXU01 > JAMNXU01. The sequence goes on along the minus strand of JAMNXU010000031.1, from coordinate 57,966 downwards.
GCAGGTAATGCACATTGGCCCCTATGACAGCGAACCCGCTACAATAATGGCACTTGACCGCTTTGCAACCGAAAACGGCTACATAGTAGACATCAACGATATCCGCCGCCACCATGAAATCTATATTTCCGATCCGAGGAAAACAGCCCCCGAGAAACTGAAAACTGTCATCAGGCATCCTGTAAGAAAAGCGTTTCACCACTGATCTTTTCTATCTCTATATGCAGATTATTCCCGCTTATCGCATATACACGATACCGGCCGTTGCGGTTATAGTAATGCTTATACTCGTTCGAAAGCTCGCCCGGGAAACTGTAGATGCAGCGGGAATCACCGTACTCAACCCTGATGCTGTTTTTATCAAGGGATATTGTCGTAGTGTTATAACCGTCAAATTCAAAAACCGGGACCATGAATCCGACATTATCATGCCCCGACAGGGTTATATCTACTCCCTTCCGGGATACATGGTATTTTTCAGTAAGGCTTACTTCCTCCGAAAGGCGGCATTCAAATTCAAAATCAATACTGTCGCCGTTATTGCGGGTTTCAGTCAGTCGATAGGTTGATGTCGGCTCGGCGCCAATAAGATACCTGCCTTCATGTATTGCATATCCGCATATCGACATTGCTGAACTGTTTTCACCCTCTGTTTTGTACTTAGGGTCGCGGGCGAATGGTACAGACAGGCATATGGCCGATGGGCATCCCTTTTTGTGAACGCGGCCGAGACCGTTTGCATCGTAATGCGGGTCGGCATTGGTGTCGAATTCAAGAAAATAATCGGCTGCCCTGACAAACACCTTGTGAAAATCCGGCCCGGTTTGCGCCAAATAACAGTTTTCCGCCGGCACGGGGGCGTCAGCGGCGTCAATGCCGTCATCGGCCAGAAGATATGCCGCATAGGCCATGGAAGCCACTGTTATCATATATTTGTTAAAATATGCATAATCTTCGCAGCCTATAAGGCTGTCCGCATCATAGCGGTTCTTGACATGACTTATCGGCGTCAGCGACAGCCATTTCAGCAAAGCGTTTGCTGCATTCAAAGCCGCAGCCTTATATATTGCCGCATTCTTAATGTCGCCCCGTTCCGCCGTCGTTGTCGCGTAATATTCAAGCACTGCCGCCAGGTAAGCCTCGTTGAAAAGCATCTGGTTGCTTCGACCGCCATAGGGCATTTCACCTGTCACCGACTGCATTTTTAAAGTAAGCTCGGCGCTCTTATCAAGGTTCATACGAATTTCGTCCGCAAGTTTCCCGGTGTATCCGAAACGGAGCAAAAGCGCCAGCTGGACCCTGGTAACAATATCATAAACCATCGGGTTGTTCGGATCCCTGTACATGCCGTTTTCATCGAAGGATAAAAGCTGGGATGAAACCTGCAAATCAACAAAATCGGAACTGTCCACGCCGCAAAACAGCATTCGCATATATTCACTGGCGGCGCCGTAGGCCGCCCAGTTGTTTACGGGAGTGTCAGGGGATTCGGCGATGATATTGTAGCCTTTCCACGGATTGAAAGCGCGTAGCTGATTGCGCCATTTTTCTATGAGAGCATTGTCCAGGGCATGTTTTTCTCCAAGCAGCATCAGCGCAAAGCAGATCTCCTTTATAGAGAAATCATTCGCCGCCTTTTTCCTCGGTATCTGGTCACAGCACAAGTCCATCATTTCAATAAAGTGCTGCACCAGTTCCCGACGTCTTCCCAGGGCAATGAGAATTCCGATGTTGGCTGCAAGGCGCGGAAAACCATGCTCCGTAAGCCCGTTCTCTCTCACATCCCTTACGTATTCGTCTATTCTCTGCTGAGTATAGGCTGAAAGGGACTTGTCCATGATATCAATGTATATTTCCCGCAATGCTCTCACCCCATTGAACTCATTTAATACATTCAACCTGTTAAGCTTATTGATTTTTTGATCCACTGGTTACTAATCTTATTATTACTCAACTCGTTTATTTATTGAACTCATCGACCAGTTCGATTATTTCATTTTTTAAAAAGTTTCCGGTTTACAGACGAAGCATTTCAACACTACAAAAGAACCGTCACAGGCACCAAAAAACAGTCACAGCAACCGAAAACACCGCCGAAGGTTTTACTCTACAGCCCTGCCCATCTGGCTCATAACCATTTTATAATAATGACCTTTCCTGTTCATGAGGCTTTCGTGGTTCCCGTTCTCGATTATTTCACCATTGCTGATTACCAGAATGCGGTCCGCGTCCCTTATCGTGGACAGGCGATGGGCTATCAGGAAACTTATGCGGTTCTTCATCAGGCTCAGCAATGCGCGCTGGATATCCTTTTCGGTTTTTGTGTCAACACTGCTGGTCGCTTCATCGAGGATTAATATGGGGCTGTTGCAAAGAACCGCGCGCGCAATGGCTATGAGCTGCCTTTGCCCCTGGCTGAGATTGTCCGTGGCGCCTGAAACCATCGTGTTATATCCGTTCGGCAATCGGACTATAAAATCATGGGCTCGGGCTATTTTGGCTGCTTCTATCACCTGCTCGTCAGTTGCGTCTTTCTGCGAGTAGCGGATGTTGTCCATGATAGTGCCGGTAAAAAGGCACGTGTCCTGCAGCACCACGGAGAAGCATTTCCTGAGGCTGTTCCGTTTCAAATCCGTAACAGGCATATTGTCAATCAGTATTCTGCCTTCGTCGGCGTCGTAGAACCGCATCAGGAGATTGACGATCGTTGTTTTTCCGGCTCCCGTTTCACCCACCAGCGCAATGACTTCTCCTGCCCTGACATTGAAGCTGACATTTTTCAAGACAGGCGTGGTTTTATCGTACGAGAAACAAACATTTTCAAAGGCGACCTCCCCGCGCGGGCGTTGCATGTCAACGGCATTTTCAGAATCGGGCTTTTCCTCTTCGCAGTCAAGTATTTCGAAAACGCGTTCAGCTCCCGCCAGGGCCGACTGGATAGTATTGAACATCCCCGCGACTGCATTCAGCGGATGGGCGAATTGTTTTGAATAACTGAGAAAACTTACAACGGTGCTTACGGGAAGGCCGTATCCCACTGAAAGTATGCCTCCCGTAATCGCCGTAACCGTGAATATGAAGTTGTTTATGACATTCAGAAGCGGCATCATGTACCCGGCCCAGATCTGCGCCCTGGTACTGCTTTCATTGAGTTTTTCATTAATTTCTTTGAACTGTTCGAGGACATCCTGCTGCCTTCCGAAAGCCTTCACCATTTTCAGGCCCAGTATGTTTTCTTCAATGACTCCGTTAAGCATGCCGAGATTACGCTGCTGGGCCAGAAAATGCGCCCGGCTCCGCGACGCAATAACCCGCGTCAGGAGCGCCACAAGCGGTACGCAAAGCAGGACAACGAAGGTGAGCGGCAGGTTAAGCCTCACCATAACCACAATTGATCCCGCCAATGTTAAAATGCTTGACAAAAGCTGCGTGGTTGTCTGCGCAATGGTGGTGCTTATATTATCCACGTCGTTGGTAATCCTGCTCATTGTGTCCCCGTGGGAGCGAGTGTCGTAGAATTCCAGCGGAAGCTTCTGCATTTTTTCAAATACCTGCCTGCGCAGCGTATACACGAGCTTTTGCGACACCCTGAGCATTATAACGCCGTTCACTGATGAAACCAGCCAGTTGACCGAATGCAAAACTGCGATTATCGCCAGGTACCACGCGAGCATTTCCCTGTCCACGGTCCTGTCGGCCATTTCAAAGGTACCGATGGCTTTGCCGACAAAATAGGGTATTGAAACGGAAATAAGCGATGAAACAGCTGTCAGCAGCATCGCCAGGATTATCGATTTTGCCCAGCGCATGTATATTTTTACGATTCGCAAAAAAGTGCTCCTTGCATTCCTGGGTTTAGCACCGGGCGCAAATCGGTTGGCTCCGCCGCCTCCCGGTCTCATCATTCCAATGGAAGGAACTTTTGCTTCCGTACCAGGCACCTGCGTACTTGAAACCTGCCGGCTCATTCTTCCTGCATCTCCCTGCTGCTTTCTATTTGAGTCCTGTAAATATCGCGATAAATCCCGCAATCCATCATCAGCTGTTCATGGGTTCCAAACCCGGCTTTTTCACCGTTATCCAGGACAAGGATCCGGTCTGCGGTCATGGCCGTTCCGCAGCGCTGCGTAATTATTATTACGGTCTGTTTTCCGGCCATATCCTTCAGGTTTTCCCGCACCCTGGCTTCCGTTACCGCATCCAGCGCGCTCGTGGCATCATCCAGTATGAGAACCGGCGAATTTTTCAGTATTGCGCGCGCTATTGCCAGCCGCTGCTTCTGTCCCCCGGAAATATTAACACCGGCGCTGCCCAGGAGGCTGTCAAAACCGTCCTGCATCCTGTAAATGAAATCCGCCTGAGCTTTTTCCGCGGCCTGTTTAACCATTTCATCGCTGGCTTCGCGGTTTCCCCACCTTATGTTTTCTGCAACGGTTCCCGAAAAAAGCATTGGCTTCTGCGGCACGATCGCAATGTTCCTGCGCAGCGTGTCCACGTCCAGGTCCCGGATATCGCGGCCGCCCAGCAGTATCCTGCCTTCGTTTACATCATAGAACCTCAGAAGAAGCCATGCGACAGTGGATTTCCCGCTTCCCGTCGGTCCGATTATCGCCAGGGTCTGTCCGCTTTCCACGGAAAATGAAAGATTCTTTATCGCGGGAACGCCGCTGCCGCTCGGGTATGCAAAGGTGACATTTTCAAAAACGATATCTCCGCTGAGCTCTTCCGCATTACCGGCACTGCCGCTTCCGGTAAAATCGCAGTCGCATTCAAACACTTCCCTTATGCGCGCGGTGGACGCCTTTGTCCTTACAAAAGCGTTGAAAACATTTGTTATCATGATAATGGATGTGAGTATCTGTGCCATGTAAACCGTAAATGCGGTAATATCGCCTGGATTTGCGAGATCCAGGCTAAACAGCCTGCTGCCGGCAAAAATAACAATAACCGTGCCAAAGCCCACGGCCAGGCTCATGAAGGGCGACAGCAGAGTGATGATCATTTGTGCCGATATGCCTTTTTGCATGAGATCAGAATTGGCGCTTTCAAATTTTTCACTTTCCTGCTCGTATGTGCCAAAAGCCTTGACCAGGCGAACTCCTATAAGGTATTCCTGTACAACCGTGTTTACCTTGTCCATGGCTTTTTGCAATATCGAATAACGGGGATAACTGAGCCTCATGCTGATAATGATGAGCGTGGCTATCACCGCGACAACGCTGTAAATAATAAGGCTCAGCCTGAAATTGAGCAGAGTCGCGAGAATGATGCTGCCGACGCATGTAATCGGCGCTTTCAGGAAAATACGCATGATGCCGTTTACAAACAGGATCACCTGCGACGTATCATTGGTCATGCGCGTGATAAGGGATCCGCTTTCAATTTTATCAGCGCTTTGCTCCGAGAAATTTATAATCTTCTCAAACAGGTCGTACCTTAAATCTGCTCCCATGCGCTGGGATACCCTGCTAGCCAGGATGTTCCTTGTAACGGCAAAACACGCGCCGAAGGCAGTTACCGCCAGCATCAGGCTTCCCCAGTAATAAACCTGGGAAATCATCCCCTGGCCGATTCCCCTGTTGATTACATTAGACATCAGCGTGGGAGCGAGCAAATCGCAGATTGCTTCCGATGTCACGCAAAAAACAGCTGCAAAAAAAGGAAACTTGTATTTTCTGAAATACCTGCCGTAAAAATTCATGCCGCGCTATCCCTGTCTTTCATTGAAGTCGATTATTATGCTCAAGCCGATTGTTATATTCACAATTATACATTTTCAATTATACAATTTTTTGCCCCGGGCAAATCAACATATTTTTGAGTCTTTTTAATGTCATTAAGAGCAAAATTGAGTTTTTATAAATTTCAGGGAAATATACTTTAATATTGTCTTTAGGCGCGTTCTTTGAAAATTTTGTGATTGCTGAGATTTTAAAAAGCTATTATAACAAAGGCATTTTGGAGCCGCCACTGTATTTTTACCGCGATAAAAACATGAATGAGATAGACCTGCTGATCGAAGACAACGGCATGCTTTATCCGCTGAAAATCAAAAAACACGCTGACCCGCAAAAAAAGGATATTGCTGCATTTGCCCGGATTGACAATATACCTTCTGTAAAGCGCGGTCCCGGCGGCGTGATTTGCATGTATGACAACCTCGTTACGCTGAAGGACAATGACCGTGTGATACCGGTAAATTATCTCTAATGTTTTTCCGGGATGGAGGAGATACAGGAAATATGAGGTGAAAGCCGCAGATGTTTCCAAGGGCGTGTTTAATGTCCATTTTGACTCCAAGGATGCCCTGGCCGCTGAACTGATAAAGGTAAATTATTTTGCTTTCCGCATTGATATTGTCTCTTTTTTGACTAATCAGACTGGCCTGTTGTAAAACTCAGGCTTTATTTTTAATATACTGAGTAATAAAAAGCTTTTTAAAAGGGTTAGATAAATATGAAAAAGATCATACGGCTAAGTTTGACCCTGGTTATGGTTTTTTGCCTTTTAATTTATTCAAATACAGAATTGTTTAAAGAAGAAGGCTACACAATTATTTCACCCGGCGGAATCAAGTATGTCTTTCTTGCAAATGAAGAAGAAAGCCTGGTGACTACTTTCGGTTCACGATATTTTCTTGGAAGAATTGAAGGCGAAAAGACAAGCTTTTGCCATCTGGATGCTGAAATGTATACAGGTATCTATTCTTGCGAAAAGGACCCTGAACGAAGGACCCTCGTACGAGTTGTTCCTGACAGTGAATGGTTGTTTTATTATCGTAAAGCCTCGCTGCCGAAACTGGATTTAACACCGGACAATTGTATACGTTTTGAGCTAATAAAAGATAACCCCTGGATTCCAGACATTAAACACATGACCTGCAATGACGGTATTGTAAACCCTGATGATTTAAAGGCATTTTTGGCAGATGTCAGAAGCCAAAAAACAGCTGAAGAAGCAGGTTTATACAATTTGGTAAGAAAACCTGACGGAACCTTGGACAATCATATCAACTATGTTGCTTTTGGGTATTTTAAGGATGAACCAAACCTGGCAATTAAGTTATATGTCTCAAACTTCAATAATGAAGCCTATTCAATAGAAATCGACGGAAAGGAATACGTCCTCCCGGAAAAATGGTACAAGGCCCTTTCCCAGAAAAATGATTGAATCTGTGAGCTGCTTTGGTTCTGTTACAGCATCACAATTTTTCAAAGGTATCTTTTAATAATAAAGCATCCTTCTCCAGCAAAGGCCCTTCTGCAATTACACACCCCCGAACATTAAAATCCTTCAAAGCCCTCAGGCAGTCTCTGAAGTTGAAATCGCTTTCCAGCAGCGGAACATGATTTTTTTCGCCTTTATGGCTATACTTAATCCCTCCGATATGGATGTGCATATCCTTCAAGACCTGTGCACCAAGGTTATCCTGAATATAATTCAGAATTCCGGCAAAGTCTTCATACTTCTTGAGCCCGCCATTTGATCTTCCATGTATATGCGAAAAATCTATACAAAGCTTGCAGGAAGAAATTTCTTTGCAAAGCGAAACCAATTCCTCCAGGGTCCCGAATTGAGAACCTTTTCCCGTTGTTTCGAGCCTGAAGTCCACCCCGCAGTCAGGAAGCTCCGTGAGATTTCTCTTGATGTCCGAGTAAGCTCTTTCCTTTGAGTCATTCATGTAATAACCGGGATGCAGCACCAGGCTCCTCCCTCCAACCTTGGCCAATGCTTCGGCTGCATCCATTATCCTCTTGACAGATTGCATTTGCTTAACTTTATCATCGGCATTCAGGTTTATATAATAGGACGCATGGGCGGAAAGATAGAAATTATCCACTTTCTTCGCCTCAAGGATGTCATCTTTGTTGTTATCCGTTACATTGATGCTCCGTACGAAAAGAAGCTCCATGGCATCCAATCCAACAGACCTCAGATAACGGATACCGGTTGCATAATTCATTCTCCTGTTGCCATCACCCATCGGCAAACCTGAAATACCAAACAGCAATCTATCCATATTTGATCTCTATTCCTGTATTTTCCGGGGTTAAGTAATTAGCGGAATACCATTTTCAAAACTCAAAGGATCAGTCATTAACTGATTTTCATTTTATCAAGCCAGTACAGGACATAGCTTGCGAAACCGTGATTGCAGCTTGCCGATTCATCGGCGTACTCCCAAAGGGTTCCTGTTTTCTTAGCCATATGAAGGAAGAACCCTTTGATATTTTCATAGACCTCTTTTTTATACCCATATTTCATCATGATATCGAGCCTTAAATAATAGCCAATAAACGGCGCTGCAAAGTGGATTTCGGGCCATAAATTTTTCTGTTTGCGCCCGGGGCCGAAATCTCTTATAAGCGTTTCAAACAATTCCCTGTGAGTTTCCGGAGTAGCAATACCGCAAAAAAATGCATAATACTGGGCAACCTCCGTGGACTCACCGGAATTAACCAGTTTCCCGTCAACCCTGACGGCATTGTCCGTAAAAAATTTGCCGTTAAAAGACTGCTTTAATATTTGCTCTTTGACCCGTTCGGACTTTTGAATCCAGGTTGCGTTGTTGTAAAGTTTACCGGCAGCTTTTAACGCTGCAGCATACAACATGTTAGTAGGGTAATTTACATCCTGTACAAACTCATTGGCCCTGGACCATTCTACAAAAATCCAGCTTTCCAGTTTTTCAAGCAGGCCATCTTCATTTTCAAACTTTTCGAAATATCTGAACAGCTTTTCTATTTTGCTTTTAAAACGGCAAATCAAATCCGCATCTCCGCTACGGTCGTAATATTCCTGCAACTCCAAAACCAGCCACATATTCCAGTTGGGGATAAAAACCCGGTTATAATGATCTGCAGGATAACACATAGGAAGCACGCCATCCGGGAGAAACTCATAGCTTTCTTCATGCAGAAAGTTTTCCAGGAAGCTTTTCTCAATAGGATTTTTTCCGGTAAGCAAATACTCAACTCTTGATGTAAAATAGCTGTCGCACAGCCATCCTGCGCGTTCTCTTGACGGGCAGTCCATGAAGATATCTACTGCATTTTGGCGGTAAGTCTCCAAAGCTGCCGCTGCTATTAAGTTCATATCCTGGTCATCGCTCTTAAAGGTGTAATCTACCGGCGGATGTTTGTATTCCACCATGCTGACCCCGTCTATCGTGCAGGAACCTCCTGTAACGCAGAACTGCACATATTTCATGGTATATACGTTAAAAAACTGCAGATCATGTTCTCCTTTTCCGAGATCATATCGGACCACATTTGCGCAGCTTAGCCTTAAAAAATTCACGGTGCCGTTGGAAAGCAACTCATCAAAAAGAACATAAACTCGGGTATCGTTTTTGCATTTTATTCTGAACCGGAGCAAGCCGGTAGAATTCCGGGAAAACGAAAAGACAGCAAACTGATTTGCAGACAACTCTGTTTCACCTTCTGCGGAGTACGGAGTCAAATTTTCAAATTTAAAATCCTGGCATTCACGGGTTGCATAAACTTCAAGCTCAGGAACGGGAAAACCAAGTAATTCTTCGCTTATATTCGCCCAGGACCGGTCGGCAAAATAAGCCTCCGGCTTTTCAAATCTGATATCGCCTTTTGAAATCGGATAAGCTGGAATGGATTCATATATTGGGTATGGGGCCAGGCGGGGAATTATTTTTCTGGGTTCCACCACAGCCAATTCCACAGGATTTGAAATATCCAACTCGCTGTGGAAATTATCCGGGATCGGAAAATGATATGCTTCCGCCATGGGACGCTGAAAACTGTAACGCTGTGTTTTTTGATAGTACCACGGATTTTTTTGCGCGGAAAAATGGTCCCCTCCGGTCCACAGGACAGGCTCTCCGTCCAGTGTTACCTCTGCCTGCAGAAAAGACGGCTGGTTTTGCATGCTGTAAGCGTTGACGTTATATCCGCATACTTCAATATCAATTATTGACTCCGGTCCGGTTAAATATTTCGAAATCGGGATTTCATCCAATCTGAAATGATTTTTCCCAGCCCGTGCCGGGCCATGCGCCGCAAAATGCCCGTTAATGAAGAGGTTATAAATACCTGAAGTTGCGATTTTGATAACAGCATCGCCGCTCATCGGCTCCCTGGTTACCGACTTGAATCGCAGGCGGTAGTTCATTTCCTTTTCATGACCCTTATGCCATACCGGCAATGCTCTTTTAAATAGTGATTCCATTTTCTTATCCTTCCTTTTATGATCTTAAAATGAACAGAATAAAAAAGCTTTCCATGATTTTATATTTTAGCGCTGGTTATACATTCTTGCTGCATCTAACATTATATAAGATTTTACTGCAAAAACTAAATTTGCTTTAAAGATGAGTTGCCAAAATCAGCCGTCGAGCCGCAGCGTCGAAAACGATTCGCAGGTCGGAGCCGTATTCAGGCGTCCGGTGGATAGCCAAATCTACAGAAGCTCTATCAACCGGGCATTAAATTTCCGCCAGTTGATCAAAAATCGGCTTCAAGCAGGGATACAGCTTTTTATACAAATCATAATAAGGTTCATATTCACTGGCGTTCGGAGATGGCGCCTGCGGCTCATTGTACTGCACTACCGCTTCACAGGCCTGTTCCACGCTGGTGTAAATGCCGGTTCCAACCCCGGCCAGCAGTGCGGCACCCAGAGCACCTCCTTCATCAACCTTCAATGTATTGACGGGGCAGCCATACACATCCGCAAGCATCTGCCTCCAAAGCCTGCTCCTCCCGCCTCCGCCGCAAATGGTCATGCAATCCACCTTCAATCCCATTTCGCGGAATACATCCAGGCATTCCCGCTGGGAATACGCAACACCCTCCATCACCGCCCGAATCAAATGCGGCCGGCCGTGACGGGCAGTAAGCCCCACAAACGCGCTGCGGCACAACGGGTCCGGATGCGGAGAACGCTCACCCATCAGGTAAGGCAGAAACAGCAGCTTATCAGCACCGATCGGTACACCTTCAGCCAACTCATCCATGATTTTATAGGGATCCACCTTTTCACATCGGGCCAGGGCGATTTCAGCAGTACAGCAGGTATCCCGCAGCCATTTCAGGGACAGCCCGGCGCTTTGAGTACAGCTCATGAGAGTCCATTTCCCCGGAACGGAAGCACACAGGCTGTGTATACGTCCCTGCATGTCCAGGCGCAGTTCGTCGGTAACGGCATAAATCACAGCCGAAGAACCTATGGTATTGAAAGCTCTGCCCTGGCGCACAATGCCGGTTCCAATTGCCGCGGCGGGATTATCACCGGCGCCGGCCACCACCGGTGTGCCTGCCGGCAAACCCGTAGCATTGGCAGCTTCGTCATGTACATTGCCGGTCAGCTCCGGCGACTCATACATCGTACCCAAAACATCCCGGTCAATATTAAACGCAGTCAGCAGCTCGGAGGACCAGCAACGGTTTCTCACATCCATCAGCTGCATGCCGGAGGCATCGGAAACCTCGGTAGCAAACTCACCAGTCAGTCGATACCGTATATAATCCTTCGGCAGAAGAATGTGTGCGCAGCGTGAATAAATATCAGGCTCGTGATTCTGCACCCATAGAATTTTTGCGGCGGTAAATCCCGTCATGGCTGGATTGGCTGAAATTTCGATCAGCCGCTGTGCCCCTGCGATCCTGTTCATCTGCTCGACTTCTTCGCTGGTACGCTGATCGCACCAGATGATAGAGCGTCGCAGCAGCCTGCCTTCCTTATCCAGCATAACCAGCCCGTGCATTTGACCTGAAAGGCCAACAGCGATCCGATCCTTCCTTGCTTCGGGAACCGAGGCAAGTACTGCCCGGATTCCCTTCACGGTTGCCTGCCACCAATCCTCAGGATCCTGTTCCGCCCAGCCGTTACGAGGCTGATATAAAGGATATTCCCCGGTATAACTCGCCAATGCCTGGCCCTGTTCATTGAAAAGAACGGTTTTCGTTCCGGATGTACCAATATCGATGCCTAATAAATACATGTGTTATATCCTCCGTTCCAAGCATTTTGTACCGCACAGCTGACAGCTGTATTCATCAGGCTGATGACCTCCCACGTACAGGGTAATGCCTTCGTCGGGGTCCACACGTTTTCCTTTATCCGTTACAACCTTGAGCCAATACCCGGAAACAGGAATATTCACCCGGGCGGTTTCACCGGGATCCAGTGTAACACTGGCAATACCGCACAGCTGGAAATTGGGAGCAGGAAAACGGCTGTCTTTCAACTTCGCGTATACCTGCACCACTTCGCGGCCGGAACAACAGCCGGTATTGGTTACGCTTACAGATGCGATGAGGCCAGCGTCGGTTTTTGTGATATCAAAATCCTGATAAGCAAAGGTTGTGTAACTCAAACCGTAACCGAAAGGATAGAGCGGCTTTTCTTTCAAAAAGCGATATGTACGCCCGGCCATCCGATAGTCGGTAATATCCGGGATATTGTTATTGTCGTGATAGAATGTAACCGGCAAACGGCCCGAAGGACTGACACGCCCAAACAGAATGTCTGCCACGGCTTCGCCACCGCGCGCTCCGGGATACCAGGCATGAAGGATGGCCTTCGCATGGGTGTTTGCAATGCCAAGATCGATACAGCTTCCCGCTGTAACCACAACAACCAGGCGGTCGGTAACCCTGCATACTGCTTCCACCAGGTTTTGCTGGCTCCTGGGCAAAAGCAGATTATGCTTGTCCCCGATAGCATATTCGCTTGACGCTTCGCCTTCTTCGCCCTCAATGGTCGGATCCAGTCCGACACACAAAACGGTCAGGTCTGCCCTGCGTGCGTAAGCTACCGCTTCGGAAATGCCGCCATCCCATTCATAGCCCCTTTCTTTGCGGTCATATAATTTACAGCCCGTTATGACATTAACCCGGGCCCCTGGCAGCGAACGGCGAATTCCATCAGCAATTGTGATATATTCACCGGCAGTACCGCAGTAATTGCCCTTCAGCACCGAAACGGACTGTGCGTTTGGACCGATAATCGCCACGGATTTAAGCTGTGCAGGGTCTAAAGGCAAAAAATTGTCTGTATTTTTCAATAACACAATGGATTCTTGCGCCATTTTCAGGTTCAGCTCCTGGTGAGCAGGACAATCCACCACCTCAAGCGGGATATCCGCATAGGGTGGTTTTTCTTCAAACATTCCCAAAAGGAAACGCGTGGTCATCAAGCGAATGACCGAACGGTCCAAATCCTCTTCCGTAATCAATCCCTTCTCCAAGGCTACCAGGATGTTTCCGGCGGCGTACACACACCCGCAGTTCAGGTCACAACCAGCCTTGAGAGCCATTGCCTCCGATTCATAAGCGGAGGATGTGACATGATGATTTTCATGGAAATCGGCGATGGCGCCGCAGTCGGAAACCACATGCCCTTCAAATCCCCACTCTCCGCGCAGGATATCAACCAGCAACCGTTTGCTTCCGCATGCCGGTTCTCCGTTGACGCGGTTGTATGCGCCCATCACAGCTTCTACCTTAGCCTCTTTCACCAGCCACTCAAAGGCAGGCAGGTAAGTCTCAAACAAGTCACGATCATCCACGCGGGCATCAAGGGAATGCCTTAAAGCCTCCGGTCCGCTGTGTACTGCGAAATGCTTCGCGCAGGCAGCTGCTTTCATGAATTCCCCGTCCCCCTGGAGCCCTTTTACAAAGGCCATACCCATCGTCGCGGTAAGGAACGGATCTTCGCCATAGGTTTCCTGGCCGCGTCCCCAGCGAGGGTCACGAAAAATATTGATATTGGGTGACCAGAAGGTCAGTCCTTTATAGATGCCGTGATCCCCTTCCTGCTGCGCAGCGTTGTATTTTGCCCGGGCTTCATCGGCAATTGCGGATGCTACTTCATACAGCAGTTCCGGATCAAAGGAAGCGGCCATCGCAATCGCCTGCGGGAAAACCGTTGCCAGGCCGGCACGGGCCACGCCATGCAGCGCCTCATTCCACCAGTTATATGATGGAATGCCCAGCCGCTCGACAGAGCGGGCGTCGTATACAAGCTGCGATATCTTCTCTTCAGTTGTCATCTGTGCAACCAATTCTGATGCCTTTAATCTGGCTTCTTCACGCGTCATTTTAATCCCTGCCATTTATTAATCAGTTGATTTATAATACTCAGAATATATTCCTGCCTGCCCGAACCCGGCAGAGGCGGTTTTCCTTTTTTCACAGCGTATTCGGCCAATTCTTCCAACGTAGTTTGACCGCTGCGGATGCGAAGGCCGATTTCCGAATCAAAGGAACTGTACCTCTGTTTTATAAAAGCGTCCAGGCGGCCGTCCTCAATGATGCGGGCGGCGTTTATCAGGCCAAGCGCAAAACTGTCCATACCCAGAATAAAGGCCAGGAACATATCTTCATAAGTATAACTTGAACGGCGCGTTTTGGCGTCAAAATTGAGGCCGCCGTTTTTAAAACCGCCTGCTTTCAGCACTTCATACATACAGGCAGTGGTTTCGTAAACATTGTAAGGGAATTCGTCCGTATCCCAGCCCAGCAGCAGATCACCCTGGTTGGCATCTATGGAACCGAGCATTCCGTTGATCGCCGCGACTCGCAACTCGTGCTGGAAGGTGTGGCCCGCCAGCGTGGCATGGTTAGCTTCAACATTGATTTTGAAATCCTTATCAAGCCCGTACTGGCGCAGGAAACCAATTGCAGTGGCGGTATCAAAATCATATTGATGCTTCATGGGCTCTTTCGCTTTAGGCTCAATGTAAAAATCGCCCTTAAACCCGATCCGGCGCCCGTAATCAACCGCCATGCGCATCAAGGCAGCGATATTTTCCTGCTCAAACTTCATATCGGTATTCCACAAGGTTTCATAGCCCTCGCGTCCGCCCCAGAATACATAACCAAGCCCGCCCAGTTTCACTGTCAGTTCCAGCGCCTTCTTTACCTGCGCAGCCGCATAACAGTATACATCCACGCTGTTGGTGCTTCCCGCTCCGTTCATGTACACAGGGCTGCTGAACAAATTCGCCGTTCCCCAAAGCAGCTTCTTGTTATGCTTTTCCATTTTCTCCTTGATGTAATCGGTAATTTCGTCCAGTCGACGGTTGGTTTCTTCAATGGTATCCGCCTGCGGCGCAATGTCGGCATCGTGGAAACAGAAATAGTCAATGCCCAGCTTATCCATGAATTCAAAACCGGCATCTACCTTGGCATACGCATGCTCCATGGTCCCGGGAATACAGCCGAAGCTTTTGTCTCCGGTTGCAGCTCCGAACATATCTGAACCTTCATTGCAAAGATTGTGCCACCAGGCCATCGCAAAGCGAAGATGATCTTTCATGGGCTTACCCATAATAACACGATCGGCGTCATAAAACTTAAAGGCATAGGGGTTATTGCTCTCCGGACCTTCATACCGCACCTTCGGCAGGTTTTCAAAAATTTCTTTCAAAATACTCCCTCCCATTTCTGTTTCAATATTCTTTGCTTATCTCAAGAATATTTTTTCTTTCCTGGCTCTACAAGCAAAATTATACAGCATTTAAAAAATTAAAAACATAAGTTTAGCATAGTATTTGTCCAATACCAGCCTTTGATTTCAGTTCCATCTCCTCCGCATACTGGAATTTGTTGCCTCGGAAATATCAGCGATCAGTGCAGACAACCGAAACCTTTTTCCCTCATTTCATGTCGATTTTTCAGTATTTCATGCAGATACCCGTCTTATTTACTTGACTGAAGTTAATATGTAAATTGAGTAAACAGGTTTTTTCAGTCAAGAATCATCAGGGTGCAAACCTTTTCGTTTTCGATGCCGGCACTTTAGAACAATTTCAGTCTCGCAAGAAATAAAGTGGAGATTAACTCCTTTTAAGACCTGGATGCACCCAACCATGCAGAGTTCAGATTTATCCCTGTTAAGTAAAAAAACCAAAGCCTGGAATTCTTTCCGGGCTTTTTCCCAAAAAAGGGCTGTCATTGCACAGCCCTTTTTCATTTAAGATTTCTTTTTCAACTTTGCTGACTCTTTTTTAAACGCCTCAAGTTCATGCTTATAAATATATTAAACGAAAAATCTCTTACGAAGAGCTTCCTTTAATGGAGGATTAAGTTCAATGATTATAAGTGCAATTCCTATTATAGAAAGGGCGGCAAAGGGATAGATAGACCAAATCAACCGGAGCATCCCGCGAATTTCAAAGGTATAGTTGATGAGAAATTCTGTCAGCAGCATGAATAATCCGCCTACAATAAAGCCACCGCCAAGTATATACAGAATACGATGCTTTAAATTGCGTATCAGCACGATCATCGTGATGACCAAAAGGGCATTTAACCCGACGACTGGGAGGGCAAAGGTTAAAAACCATGTGCCACCGGTTAAGTAGCAGATAAACCAAAGGTATAATGCCAGGGCTGCGTAGTCAGCTGCAACAAAAATCACGGGATTCGGTCTGCTAAACCATATCGGGAGTACGACAATGATATACAGCATGACAATGCTGCTCCAGGCATAATGTGACCAGGTCAAACTGCCATTTATACTGAAGTTGCAAAGAAGGGTAACCACTAATGCAAGGATGCACAAGGTGGTCAGGATGAACAGCGTACCGCATTTATTCGTTTGAACTTCAGGAAAAACTTCATGCTGAGGATAGGGTGGCTTTGATTCGGCCCTTTTTATATCAGGATGGTAGACGATCGTGTTGCATAACGGACACTTTTTTTCAGTGTCCGACAGTTCAACTCCGCATTTGATGCAGAAAGCCATTATAAATTACCTCTTTCCCTGCAAGAAATTATTAATTTTCTTTATTATCTGCTATTGCTCTCAACTTTGACATGCAGTCCCATGGATCGTAATTTTGTGAAGAAAATACGCTCTAATGTTGACTCTTTGATGTTGCGCGTAAAATTGATATACATTTTATCGCCGTAGGAAAGGACTCCACAGTTGTTTGGCCTGGTTGCCTGCGTACCCAGAATAAAGTCCATTCTCTTAATATAAGGATACATTTCGTCGGACAGCTTAATTGCGCCGAGATTGGATAAGGTAAGACAGGATTTGGTTTCACCGATTGCGTTGTACACCAGTTTTACAACTATGTTCTTCAGGAAAAGTGGAGCGATACGCAACACGGGATTTAATTCATCCGCAACGTTTTTTGAAATTTTCGTCCTCATTTGCTTATCCGTAATCTCAACGCCCATCTGGTGATGTACAGCCCGCATGATCTCCTCAAGTGTAAATGTGCCGAGTTTTGGGTTGACACCCGGAGTGACATAGAGCACAAAATTGCGCAATGTTTCACTGTTGTAAATGCGCCTTAAATCTACAGGAATGAGAATTTTGACAGGCTTTCTTTTTCTGATGTCCGGCACTGCGGCTTCCTGTATCTCTATGATAGATTGTATCAAAACTGATGCCAGGAACACGGTAACGCTTACGTTATAGGATTTTGCCTTTGCCAGGACTTCTTTTACATCAAGTATTCCGGTTGTAACAGTAATATATCTGTCAGGTTCCGGCGTGCCGCGCAGTCTGTAGGCACTCACATCACGGCGGCTCTGTTTGACACTCCCCGCATGAACAAGAAAGCTGTCCTGGAGTTCTTCCTCCCGCGGTTCTTCTTCGCAATCGAGCACTCCATGGCCTGGTGTGACGGTAATGTTGTATTTTGCTTTAAGGTATTCTGAAAGAAGGGTTTTCAGGAATACCATTGCGCCGTTTCCGTCGGTTAAGGCATGGAATACTTCAATAGCAATCCGGTTTTCATAGTAGAGCACCCTGAATGCGCACTTTCGTATCATGTGAAAAGGCATGGGAGCTAAAGGATGACATGCTTCCATTTGTATTTTTGGTGCCTTCGGCAGTTCTTCGATATAGTACCAGAACATGCCGCGGCGGATACGGGCGGAAATGGACGGAAAACGTTTGACCACATTATCCAGCACGTTTTGCAGCACGTTTGGGTCAACGTTTTCTGTAAGTGTCGCAGAAAGCCTGAACACATTACTCCAATTGCGCCGTTTTGTAGCAGGATATACTTTAGCTGCGTTATCTAATTTCATCCAGCGAAGTTTAGTCTCTCTCATATAATACCTTCTCTATAAAACGTGTTATTTTTTCAGAATCTGCTTTTCTTTCTTTTAAACCATAGAGTATATAAGCATGCCACATTTTTGGCGATATTACAAGTTCAGACTGGTTTCCGGCGTCACACAGCTTTCGATTCATTGCGACCGCATCATCGAGCATTATCTCGTCTCCGCCTGCAAAAATCAGTGACGGAGGTAAACCGGTCAAATCTCCGAACAGCGGTGATACCAAAGGATTCTTAACATCATCTGTGTAACAGGACACATAATATCGCAGGCGCTCAATCGTCATAGACGGATCGCTTTCCCGGTTTTTCTCATATGAATGACCGGATAAAGTAAGGTCTGTCCAGGGCGAAATAGCTACAATGCCGCATGGCAGTGGAGTACCCGTGGCCTTGCATTGCAGGCAAAGCGAAAACACGAGCCCTCCTCCGGCGCTCTCACCGCACAGGACGATCTGCGAGCTTCGATATCCCTGGTCTAACAGATATTGGTATGCTGTCATGGCATCATTAAGTGCAGCGGGAAAAGGATGTTCCGGAGCAAGTCTGTATGCCGGGCAAAATACGGCTATGCCATTCTGTGCTGCCAGCACAGAACCATAACCTTTGGCATAATCCATGCCTCCGGCGACATATCCGCCTCCATGAAGATAAAGAATTACCTGATTTGCTCTTTGCTTTTTCGAAGTAATCCATGCGGCGGAAAATTCACCAAAATCCTTAATATCTACAGTAACTTTTCGTCTGAGTCTGTTTGCCGCAAGCCTGCCCAGTGCATTTTGACCGAGGCGCGCGGCCTGCAAAGAGGCGCCAGCAGTAATGGGCTTGAGGATTTCAAGCTGCCCTCTGACAAACTTTTCTGAGAGTGGCATGGCAACCTCCTGTATAAATAAATTTAATCCGAGATTTTATCAGGTTTATTTTTATTATGACAGCCTTCGGATGCGTTTTCAATTACTTATATATCCTCTCCGTTCATATCCCCTCCGTTCATCTGCTGATGCAAGAACAGAATCTGTGGATTTTGTTGCAGGTTATTAATTCCATTTTTGGAAATCACACGCAAACAATTTCTGCCCTGATGCAAAAATACTCCACAGTATTTCCCGGAAATTTCACCCCAGTTCTTTTCAAGGCCGCTTATATCACCATAATCGAACAAATCGCGGAACGAAGGCATTGCTGGCGCATACTGCTCATCAAAGCTTGGTCCGAAAACAAAGGGTATATGTCCTGCCCAGTATATACGGTCTGCCCTCATTGTCCTTTTCTCTTCGTACACCATTTTGGGGACCATGCACTCCGCACTGTTTGTCCTCTCTTTCGCGGCCCGGAATAGGGCATATATCTCTTGCCCTTTGGAAATTCAGGAATTTCCAATGTCAAGTTCGACAAACTTTCTTTCCAGTTCCCTTTTAATTGCATTATAGTATAATTTTCATAATTTAACAGTAAAGGTCAACCCAATATGGTTGACCTTTACTGTATCAATATTTACTTTATAGATTTGGTGGAGGCGAGGGGAGTCGAACCCCTGTCCGAAACCGTATCAACAAGAGCTTCTACGGGTGTAGCACATGTTTTGGTCATTCCCTCGGTACAACGCCCATGTGCAGGCTTTGTACTTCGGTAGCCTTTAGAATCCGTCGGCGCTCAAGGCTACCACGCCGACAGTGCTAGAGTTTAACCTTCCCACTCAAAAGGCCTGACTTGATGACGCCGGCACCCCCGGGCGCAGGAACCCGGGACCGACGGGCTGCCTTAACTTAGGCAGCAGCTAATTCGTAATTGTTGTTAGCGTTTATTTTAATCTCTCGTTTTTTAAAGAGGCCAACGAGAATCCTCTACCCGCTACTCAAGTCTCAACGATCCCGTCGAAACCATTACGCCCCCATGTATAAAACATGATACATATTTAATTGGCAAAGAGCAATGTCACTATTATACATTACTTTCGTTTTATCGCATTTGTTCCTTCAGTTTTCTGTCAATCTCGCGCTTTGCGTCGCGTCTCGCTATGTCTTCACGCTTGTCATAGAGCTTCTTTCCTCTTGCGACGCCAAGCTCCACTTTTACCTTCCCGTTTTTGAAATAGAGCTGCAGGGGCACCAGTGTCATGCCTTTTTGCTGCACATACCCGGCAAGCCTGTTTATTTCACTTTTGTGCAACAGTAGCTTCCTGTCCCTCTCGGGATCCTTGTTAAATATATTGCCCTGTTCATAGGGGCTTACATGCATTCCTGTCAGAAACACTTCTCCGTGCTCAATGGTCGCATAGCTGTCCTTGAGATTGACCTTGCCCTGCCTTATGGACTTCACTTCAGTTCCGGACAGCACAATGCCCGCTTCAAAAGTCTGTTCTATGAAATAGTCATGCCTTGCTTTCTTGTTTTGTGCAACTACTTTAATCTTATCTCTTTCCATGCTTATCTCTTTCCATACCCTGCCGGATTGCCTTGTCCCCCCGACTGCCGCAATAATACTGATAAAAATACCCTTCCGGACAGAAGGGATTTTGCAAAAGTATTTATTGCTCAGGCAAAGAAGGCTGTTAATGAGTGAACACAAATCTGCAAGGATATTATAGCATTTCTGACGTCAATGTCAAGTGAAAACAAGCCCTGGAACAATCATCCACATGTTTTGGCATGAAATAATTATATATCTGGGTCTGATATTGTATAGGAAAAAAGTCCCTGGACAAAACCAAGAAAAATTTCCTATTGAAAAAGGTCTATTGATTCATTGAATTTTAACAAAATTCGTTTTATTATTACAACTGGAAGAAACAAAATTCGTCAAATTACATCGAGTTTGGAGCGGTCCCAAGATCAGTATCAATTACCCGATACATTGTAGACCTGATAAATACCCCTTATACCAATCAGCAAAATAGCCTCGCCCCCAACCGGGGCTATTTTGCTTTTGTGTTTCTTTTTTTCCGCTTTCCCATTTTTTCTTTCCGATTTTCGCTTTTGACATTTTCCGGCGCCTGTTTTATTTTAATTTTTATTTATTTTTTTATATATTTATCTCACTACTCCTATTTATAACGTTTATATTATATTTTTCATTTTTATTTATTACATTATTTATTACATTGCTTCCATTATATCGCTCTCACTGCAAACGCCGCCTTCAGATTCAAAAAACACTCGCGGGGCACTTTCAAATTGCCTTTTCCCCTGCCAATGTCTATATCAGGCTTGAAACTTCCGTGAAAATCGCTGCCGCCGGTTACAATCAAACCGTATTTCCTTGCAAGCCCCAGGAAAAATTCCGTCTCTTTCTGGCTGTGTTCAACATAGTGGCATTCAATTCCCATCAGCCCGTAATTCCGCCACTCAGCCACCAACCGTTCCAGGCGCTCCTCACCAAGGCCTGTCAAACCCGGGTGGGCAAGAACAGGTATGCCGCCGGCATTGGAAATTGCGGCAATGCTCTCCCGCGGGCTGAGTTTTTCCTTTTCGACGTACGCCGGTTTCCCTTCTCCGAGGAACTTGTCGAAAGCCTCTTTTATACTTTCAACATAGCCTTTCTTCATCAAAACCCTGGCAATATGGGATCTTCCCGTAATGTTACCGGTGGCTTCGCGCTCCACTTCATCCATGGAAATATTAATACCCAGCCGCTTGAGTTTTTCCACGATTTTCGGATTCCTTTCGTACCGGCTTCTCCTGAGATCCGCAAGAACACCGTCCAGCTGCCTGTACCTGTCATCCGGGAAATAACCGAGAAAGTGAAGCTGTCCTTCAAACTCCGCGCTTATTTCCACTCCGGCCAATACCTCCAAACCGGTTTTTTTGCCCCATTCCAACGCTTCTTCAAGCCCGTCGACGGTATCGTGGTCGGTAAGGGCCATGGCATCAATCCCCGATTTGCTGGCGTACAAAACCAGTTCTGCAGGCTCCATGCTCCCGTCCGATGCCGTTGAATGGGTATGCAGGTCCACATAACCTTTCATTTTATAAAAACCTCCGAAATGACAATTACACTTTTTTACACATTGAACCAGCCCTGTATTATTTCCCATATTATCCCACATCGCAGCAAACAATGCTATAATAAAATATACCCGAAATGTACTTATGATAAAGCATATTTTGTGGGAGGAACCTGTATTGAAACTGAAAAAAAGCTGCAGCAACTGCATAAGAGGCATGGCAATTCCGGTAAATGACGATATATTCTGTCTTATTAAGGGAGCCGTTACTCCTGATTATGTCTGCTCCAGGCACAAATTTGCGCCGGTAAAAAAAACCGTCGCCAGATCCGAAGGGCCTAAATGCATTGACTGCGAGCACTTCGTCACAAAAAACAACACCCCCGACGAAATGACAATAGGCGTATGCCGCCTGTTCTCAGTCAGGTTTTTTGACGGATCGTTGAAAAACGCCTGTTCCAAATTCCAGCAAAAAGAAGCTGAAAAGGTTGGGTAAAAATTATTCCGAAATTGTCCGATCTATTATTTGTGAATATATTATTCGCAAATATATTATTTGCGAATATATCCCGGCTGACGTTTGCAATTTTCGCCGATGCGGCTATTGCACCGTATAATGGCATTAAGCCAGTTTTTTATGTGGGAGATTTATGGTAATATTATAGTAATATTATGGTGGTATGAGGTGGAAAATGCCCATAAAAGTTTCGGAAATATTCAGGCAAAAAATATCCGAGATCCAGGAAAGACTTCCGGTAAAACTTAATGGTTTTCGCAATGCCGAAGCAGTGCAGAATGAAGATAACTCGTTCCGGCAGTACCTTGATTTGGCGCGCCAAAACACCGCTGGCACGGTAGCGGGCAAATCTTATGCAAACGCCTCATATTTCCTGGCGAATTCGCTGTACACATCGGCATTGTCGGCCTGTCGGCGTTATCCAGGCAGCAGCGTTGTGCCTGATGAAAACAGCGGCTTGATGCAGCTAATTGAAAGAAGCATTTATGCAGCATCAGAAAAATATGGAATAGATCCCAACCTGATAAAGGCAGTTATAAAACAGGAATCGGATTTCAATCCCGAGGCCCTCTCTCCCGCGGGCGCCCAGGGCTTGATGCAATTGATGCCCAAAACTGCAGAAGCGCTTAATATAAATGACCCCTGGGATATTGAGCAGAACATAAACGGCGGAACGCGATACCTGAAAGAACAGCTGGACCGGTTCAACGGGGACCTTTCCCTCGCGCTTGCGGCGTACAACGCCGGCCCAAACAGCGTGTTCAGGTACGGAGGCATACCGCCGTATGAAGAAACAAGGAATTATGTTGATAAGGTGCTGAGTTATTACCGGATTTACAGCGGCATTGAATAAAGCCGCTTTTTATTTCGGATCACCTTTTGGATCACCGCTTTAATGCTGTTTTTAATACTGGTTCTGTTTTCCGTCACTGATTTGCTGTATTTTATTCGCTGATTTTGCTTAAAATCAGCGTTTTTGTTTTAAATGAGCTTTTTTACCCGGTAATTTTATTTATTTCATGCTGGTAATTTTATTATAGATCACTGATTTTGTAATTTTCAGTGATTTTTTAGATATATTATCATAAACTGCCATAATGTCATGATTTTGGGATAAAATTTTTGCCAATTTTGCAACATTTATTCCATCAACTGTATTTAAGCTTATTAAAACACTGTTCTTAAACAAATTTAAATCCCGTAATAAATCCACAATATCCACATACTTATCCACACTTCACGATATTACAAAAATCGTTATTTCTTTTCCTTTTCCACATTATTCACACATCAAATTTCAACAGCAACCGTGTCGAAAACTGGGACAACAATTATAGGACTATATTACTAAAGACATTTTCTGACTGTTTCCAAATTGTAACATTGAACAAATTCGACAAAATACAATGCATATAAACATTTTTCATTGGGGAAAACTAACGGGTTCCCAGCCTGAGGCCGGGAACGGCGTTGAGATCCAGCCCTGCAATCCTGCCCTTGCGGAATTCATAGTACGCTGCAGCCGCTATCATTGCCGCGTTGTCCGTGCAAAGAACGGGACTGGGATAATAAAAACTGCAGTTGCAGGATACTGCCTCTTCCCTGAACCTTTCTCTCAGTCTTGAGTTTGCAGCCACTCCTCCGGCAAGGACTATTTCCCGCGCCTTTTTGAGTCTCACAGCGCGAAAGGCGTTGTTCACAAGCACATCCACAACCGCCTCCTGGAAACATGCACTGATATCCTCCACGGGAACAGGCTCCCCTTTTTGGACAAAGCCGTTGATATAATTCAAAACTGCCGTCTTTAACCCGCTGAAGCTGAAATCCAGGGACTCTCCATCAAAATATACCCTCGGAAATTTTACCGCGTCCCTGTTTCCCGCCCTTGCAGCCCTGTCAATTTGGGGACCGCCCGGATAACCCAGTCCCAGTGCCCTCGCAATCTTGTCAAAGGCCTCTCCGGCCGCATCATCCCTTGTCTGCCCGAGAATTTCAAATTCACCGTAATCTTTCATATAAACAATATGGCTGTGGCCCCCGGACACGATAAGGCATACGAACGGAGGCTCGAGGTCGCGATGCTCGAGGAAATTGGCCGCAACATGCCCCTCAATGTGATGCACTCCCACAAGCGGCAGATTCCATCCAAAAGCCAGGGCTTTTGCAGCGGAAACGCCAACAAGCAGGGCCCCGGCCAATCCCGGGCCATACGTCACTCCAATCGCACCAAGCCTTTCCGGTGTAATCCCCGCTTCCTTCAGCGCCTCGTCTATTACCGGAATTACGAGCTCAACGTGTTTTCTTGAGGCAATTTCCGGCACGACGCCCCCGAATTTCCTGTGCGCGTCAGTTTGGGACGATATTACATTGGACAAAATTTCCCGGCCGTTTCTTACCACCGCCGCGGAAGTTTCATCACAGCTTGTTTCAATTCCCAATACAAAAAAATCGCCTTTTATATCCATGCCAAAGTCTCCATTCGATTTTACGAATATGTTCACAGCATTAATATATTAAACTTATTATTCCCATTTTTCAACCGAGGGAATCGAAAGGAAGGCATAAAAAAAACGGGGTGGTTTACCCCATGCTCCCAGAGGAGAAATGCTAATGTTCAATTTAAAAATATCAAATATGCTTTTTTATGTATATAGTGATTAGGACTCCTTTTAATAGTACCAGAGTCCCGGTTTAATACAGGGCATCAGGTCCTAAAAAAGCTTAACAAAAAATTTTCCGAAAAACAGTTGGTCTAATAGCACAAGCCCGCCTATAACAAAAACATAATAGGCGAATATCTTCAAATTCCTTTGGGTCAGAATCCTGACCATGAACTTGACGGCAAAATAACCTGAAATAGCGGCCGCGAGCATCCCTCCGGCCAAAACCAGCGGATCGATGCCTGTACTGAAGCCGCCGCTGTCAACGATGTCAAGCACATCTTTCAGTGCTGCGCCGAGAATGGCAGGTATCGAAATCAGAAACGAGAATTTGGCAGCAAATTTTCTGTCCAGTCCCCTTACAAGCGCTGCCGCTATCGTCAGCCCTGACCTTGAAACAGCGGGCAGAATGGCAAGCCCCTGGGCCGTGCCTATAACCGCTGCGTCAACCACGTTCATGTCATCCAGTTTTTTGCGTTTATTTCTGCAGGATTCGGCAAACAACAAAATTACGCCGGTAAGTATGAATTCCAGTCCCAGCGTTGCTCCCGTCTGAAACAACCTGTCAAAAATGTCGTCAAACAAAAGGCCTATGGCGCCGGTCGGAATAGTCGCAATGACAATCATCAGCGTCAGCTTGTTAAAAGGCCGTTTCAATAATTCAACAATGTCCCTGCGAAACACGATGATTACGGACAACAGTGTAGCCAGGTGGACGGCAATTTCAAATGTAAGGCCGACTTTCGAAATCCCCAGGAGTTTCTGAAAAAGAACCAGGTGGCCCGAACTGCTGATAGGCAAAAACTCCGACAACCCCTGCACAATCCCTAGAAACAAAGCTTCAAAAAAATTCATGGCACCCTCCCCATTTTAGTATATGTCTATGAAGCACACCTATGATTTTATCACAATGGGGACGGTTCTCAAAAACAAAATCATGTTTGGGCGCCGGATGCACTGAGCACGGTTACGGAAGGATTTTGCAAAGGTATTTCCTCGCGTTTTTTGAAACTCTTCCTGAAAACATGTTCCATGGCTTCGGTTATTTCGTCCACAGGTATGATTTCCAAGCCCATTTCATTGAAGGTTTCCTGCCAGTTTTCTCGCGGTATAATCACTTTTTTTATGCCCGCGAGTTTCGCTGCCTCAATCTTGGCCGTTACGCCGCCTACGGGCCTGACCTTGCCGCGGATGGACAGTTCGCCCGTAATCGCAATGTCGCTTCGTATGGGTTCATTCTTTACCGCCGAATATATTGCCACCGCAATGGCCACTCCCGCAGAAGGTCCGTCTATGGGGATTCCCCCGGGGAAATTAACATGTATGTCGTATTCCCTGCAATCAATGTCAAAAAACTTCTTCAGCACGGTCATCACATTGTCCACCGACGCCCTGGCCGTTCCCGTTCTCTTTAGCTTGTGTCCCTTGCCGTCCATCTCTTCTTCTTCGACGATGCCTGTTATCTTGATAACGCCCTGCCCCCTGGCTGATGCCTTGAGAGCGGTAGCCTCTATGTCAATCAGCATCCCGGTTGCCGCGCTGTAAACGGCCATTCCGCAAATGCAGCCCACTCGTTCTTCGACTTTAATCTTCTTGTCGATGCGCGGGCTGTAATGTCCGAATTCTATAACCCATTCCACGTCTTTTCTTGTTATTTTATCCTTGCCTTCTACCTGGGCTATGCCGCCGGCTATCTGTACGATGTTCACCGCATCCCTGCCGTTTTGGGCATATTTGGCCACAAGCTCCGGAACCCCTTCCTCGATGTCAAAACCTCCTTTTTTTGCGGCGTTCCGCGCAATGGAAGCCACTTCTTCCGCGACCAGCGGCCGGAAATATATTTCCACGCATCTTGATCTTATGGCCGGCGGAATTTCATCGGCCGTTCTCGTAGTTGCGCCCACAAGCCTGAAATCGGCGGGAAGACCCTTTTGGAAAATTTCATGGATGTGAGAAGGAATATTGGTGTCTTCCGAATTATAATACGCGCTTTCGAGAAATACCCTCCTGTCTTCCAGTACCTTAAGCAGCTTGTTTATCTGTATCGGGTGGAGTTCGCCTATTTCGTCGATGAAAAGGATGCCTCCGTGGGCTTTTGTAACGGCTCCCGGCTTCGGCTGCGGAATACCGGCGACGCCATATGCCCCTGCGCCCTGGTATATGGGGTCATGGACCGACCCTATCAGGGGATCGGCAATTCCCCTTTCATCAAAACGCAGCGTTGTGGCGTCCACTTCTACAAACTTGGCGTCTTTCTTAAACGGCGACATCGGCATTTTTTTGGCTTCTTCCAGTATAACCCTCGCAGCGGCAGTTTTGCCAACCCCGGGCGGACCGTACAGGATGACATGCTGCGGATTCGGTCCGCAGAGCGCTGCTCTCAGGGCCTTCAATCCCTGTTCCTGGCCGATGATTTCATCGAGGGAAGTGGGCCTTGTCTTTTCCGACAAAGGCTCTGTCAGCTTGATTTCCCTCATTCGCCTGAGCTTTTCCAGCTCCTTTTTGGCTTCCTTTTCTATTGCTCCCTTGTTTACCTGCTGGGATTTCAGCAATGTCAAAAAATAGATGCCGATAACCACTGAAAAGAAAAACTGTATAATAAAAAGCGTGCTGCTAAGCATCAATATCCTCCTCTTGTACCTTTTGCCTTTGCTGGTCGCAACTTCCCGGCCGCAAACCAATATTTGATTTTACTGCAAAAACTAAATTTGCTTTAAAGATGAGTTGCCAAAATCAGCCGTCGAGCCGCAGCGTCGAAAACGATTCGCAGGCCGGATGCCTGCGAAAGGACCACTCTTAGCGCAGGAGGCGCGTATGTTGTCCGGTCGTTTTAGACACGAGGCGAGACGTTGCTGATTTCAACGAATCTTTGGCAAATAGAGTTTTTACAGTAAAATCATATTTCCCTGTTATAGTATTGACATCGGAGAATATTTTATCCAGCACAGCTAAGAATTATTTCATTTTACCCGTAATTGGCAAAAAATTTGAACTGAAAAATCGTAAAGAACGTTAATGGGCTGCAAATAAAAAAAGTGCCTGAAAAGGCACTTTTTTATTTCGTTTCTAGGAAACTGACTCTCTTTTTACTCTCGTTTTTTTGCTAGCAGTCTTCTTTAGCGACTTCCTGTTTTCATTGTATATGAGTGTCGGCTCCTTGTTATTGAGAACCGTATCCCGCGTTATGATACACTTTTCTATATTCGTGCATGAAGGTATCGTATACATGACATCGAGCATTATTTCTTCGAGGATCGCTCTCAGGCCGCGGGCACCGGTATTCCTCTCGATAGCCTTCTGCGCAATGGCCTCAAGGGAGCCTTCGTCAAATTCCAGTATCACGTCATCCATCTCGAACAGTTTTTGATACTGTTTCACGAGGGCGTTTTTAGGCTCCGTCAAAATGCGTATCAGGGCTTCCTTGTCGAGCGAATGCAGCGTTACGATAATGGGAAGCCTTCCGACAAACTCGGGTATGAGCCCGAACTTCAGCAAATCCTGCGGCAATACATGCTTAAGTATTTCACCGACGTCCTTCTCCTTACGGTTTTCAATCTCGGCGCCAAAACCGATGGCCTTTTTGCCGATGCGGTTCTGTATGATTTTTTCTATCCCGTCAAAAGCTCCGCCGCATATAAACAGTATGTTTGTGGTGTCAATCTGGATAAATTCCTGGTGCGGATGCTTTCTGCCGCCCTGGGGCGGAACGGACGCAATGGTGCCCTCAAGTATTTTGAGGAGCGCCTGTTGAACGCCCTCGCCGCTTACATCCCTCGTAATCGAAGGATTCTCGGATTTCCTTGCTATCTTGTCGATCTCATCAATATATATAATGCCTTTTTCGGCTCTTTCAATATTGTAATCCGCAGCCTGTATGAGCTTGAGAAGTATATTCTCGACGTCCTCGCCGACATAACCTGCTTCGGTGAGAGAAGTGGCGTCAGCGATAGCGAACGGCACATTCAGAATTTTCGCAAGGGTCTGGGCCAGCATCGTCTTGCCCACCCCTGTAGGTCCCAGCATAACTATATTGCTCTTCTGCAACTCAACATCCGATGATTTGAAATCGCTGTAAATCCTCTTATAATGGTTGTATACGGCAACCGACAGCGCCTTTTTTGCTTCTTCCTGTCCAATGACATACTGGTCAAGAATAGCCTTTATTTCCGTTGGCTTCGGCAACTCGTTAAGCTCGGAATCTATCCTTGTATCCTCGAACTCTTCTTCTATTATTTCCGAACACAGCTCAATGCACTCATCACAGATATAAACTCCGGGACCGGCAACCAGCCTTCTGACCTGCTCCTGCGATTTGCCACAAAAAGAGCATTTTAGCTGTTTCTTTTCGTCATATCTGGACATTATTCCACCTCGTTTATTTTCTTCTGACCATTACCTCGTCCACAATTCCGTATTCCTTGGCTTCCTCCGCAGACATAAAGAAATCCCTGTCAGTGTCCCTTTCTATCTTTTCAAGAGGTTGACCCGTTCTTTCAGCCAGTATCCTGTTCAGTTTATTCTTAATCTTTAAGATATGCTCTGCATGGATTTTTATATCCGTTGCCTGACCCCTTGTACCGCCAATGGGCTGATGTATCATGATCTCGCTGTTCGGCAGGGCAAACCTTTTACCCTTGGCTCCCGCAGCAAGGAGAAATGCTCCCATGCTCGCGGCCATTCCGACGCATATCGTTGACACATCGGGCTTTACATACTGCATGGTGTCATAAATGGCAAAACCTGCCGTCACTGAACCGCCGGGGCTGTTTATGTAAAGCTGGATATCCTTTTCCGGATCCTCGGCTTCCAGGAACAGCATTTGCGCTACAACCAGGCTGGCGGTAACATCATTTATTTCATCGCTCAATACAATTATTCTATCCTTCAAAAGTCTTGAAAAAATATCGTAGGAGCGCTCACCACGGTTGGTCTGTTCAACAACTATCGGTACAAGACTCATTTTATCGCCTCCCTGATAAAACCTTTACATATTGTTTCCCAATTGTATTATAAATTAAACCATATTACCCGCAAAGCAAATTAAACAAATTTTGCGTTGTCTACAAGGAGCTTTATTGTATTGCGGAATTTCAGATCAGCCTTAATATATTGTATATCATCGTCAGTTAAATGTTTCTTAAAATCTTCAGCCGATTGCTTGTAATTTTCCGCAATCCTGGCGATTTCGGCCTCCACGTCCGCCTCGGAAACTTCAACATTTTCCACTTCGCCTATCTTTTCAATGACAAGCTGCGTCTTGACATCCTTCTCGGCCGACTGTTCAAACTGTTTCCTGAAATCATCATATTCAAGGCCCATTATCTCGAGATATTTCTGCAAATCCAGTCCCTGGTAGCGCAGCCTCAGATCAAAATCGCGCACCATGGAATCAATGCGATTATCAATCATTACCCGAGGTATGTCAACAGTTGCATTTTCCACAACACGGTCAATCACATTGTTTTCATTTTCATGCTCGGCGCGATGCTCGGCTTCCTTCCGGAGCTTTTCCCTGAGATCAGCCTTGAAGGCTTCAAGCGTGTCAAATTCGCTTACATCCTTGGCAAACTCATCATCCAGCGCAGGCAATTCCCTTAGCTTGATCTCGTTAACCTTTACCTTGAACATTGCCTGCTTGCCTGCCAAATCTGCCTTGTAATCTTCGGGGAAGGTTACGTTTACTTCCTTTTCCTCTCCGGCCGACACGCCTACCAGCTGATCCTCGAAACCGGGAATAAAGGTCCCCGATCCCAGCACCAGTGGATAGCCCTTGCCCGAGCCGCCTTCAAAAGGTTTTCCGTCGATGAATCCTTCAAAATCTATAAACACCGTATCCCCGTTCTGCGCAGGCCTGTCCTCTACGGTCACAAGCCTTGCATTCCTCTCGGCGATTCTTTTGAGTTCATTCTCCACATCCTCGTCAGTTACCGAAGCTTCGGCTTTCTTCACTTCAACGCCCTTGTATTCGCCGAGCTCAACATCGGGCTTAACCGTTACCCTGGCCGTGAATATAAGGCTGTTTCCGCCGCCTATTTGCTTGATATCAATTTCCGGCCTCTCCACGGGCTGCAGTCCTTTCTCCTTTACGGCAAGGTCATAAGCTTCAGGGCAGACAAAATTGATGGCGTCCTCGTACAGCACCTGTTCGCCGTAATACCTCTCGACAATTTTTCTCGGAGCTTTTCCCTTTCTGAATCCGGGCACGTTGAATTTCTTGGCGTTTTTGCGATAAGATTTCTCCATGCCTTCTTCAAACTTGGCTGCGTCAACTTCTATTTCAAGTTGAACCACATTCTTATCGATATTCTCCACTTTTACGTTCATCTTCAGGTTTTCCTCCCAATATTATGTTTTTTCGATATTTTGTTTTCGTTGTCAAGCATTTATCTGCCAAAATAATAAGGCTTAACGCCTTAAACAGCCAACAAAACGACATTATGCCAAATTAGCTAATACATTATAACACATAGTTCCCGGCAGTACAATAAAAAACACACCATAAATCCCGCCGCTAAAATTTAAGGGTCAAATGCCGGGAACAAGCAAAAGCGGCTTGAAAGCCAGGTGATCCGAAGATACCAGTATGTAGCGCACTCCGTCAAACATTCCTTCAACCGCGTTTCTAATGCCCTCTCCGTGCAAGTGCCCGTAAATGCAGCACGAAACCCCATACTCCGAAAGAATCCTGTTGAAATCCGTCGGTTCGCCCCGCACGCTGAACGGAGGAAAATGCAAAGCAGCTATTATTTTTTTATCCTTTTCCCCGTCGCGGTAAACAATGCTCTTTAAAGATAATTCCAGTCTCTGGAGTTCCCGCTTGTAAATTTTTCCGTCATGCTGTGAAAAACCATCATTGCCCGGGACATCCCATCCCCTCGTGCCGCACAATACGGCTTCACCAAGGTCAAAGCTGTTGTTGTGAAGAAACTCTATTGTTTTTAAGCCGTTTTCCTCCAGGAACTGCCGGAGCTTGCTCGCCGTGGTCCACCAGTAATCATGGTTCCCCTTTGAAATTATTTTTCTGCCCGGCAGTGCCTCAATAAAGCGGAAATCCTCAACGGCCTGTTCGAGGTAAGTCGCCCAGGATATATCACCGGGAATAATTACGTAATCTTCAGGTTTCACCGTATTAATCCATTCTGTCCTGAGCCTCTCCATGTAATTCGACCAGCGGCTGCCGAATATGTCCATGGGTTTGTCCACGCCTACGGCAAGGTGCAGGTCGGATATCGCATATATCGCCATACGTGACTCCTTTATTTTGCTATTCGTTAAAATGCCTGTAAATCCTCTCAGCCAGTTCGCGGGTTATCCCCTCGACCGCGAGCAAATCATCCATTCCGGCAGCCCTTATTCCGGCAACGGAACCAAAATGCCTGAGCAGCAGCTTCTTGCGTTTCGGACCAATGCCCTTTATTTCATCGAGCACCGACTTCGTGTACCTTTTCTCCCTGAGTTTTTTATTGTATTCCACCGCGAAACGATGTGCCTCATCCTGGATGGACGTTACAAGCCTCAATACGGGCAGGTTGTCCTTGAGGTCAATTTCTCCTTCGGGAGAAACCAGCCCCCTTGTTTTATGCCTCGAGTCCTTCACCATGCCGCGGACGGGAATATCCAGGCCAAATTCCCTCAATACTTCCAGCGCCGCATTTACATGACCCAGTCCGCCGTCAACCAGTATAAGGTCCGGCAGTTTTGAAAACTTCTGATCTTCGGAATCTCCTGCAGCCCGCCTGAACCGCCTGTACAATACCTCCTGCATGCTGCCGTAGTCATTCTGCCCGGTCTGCGACCTGATTCTGAATCTCCTGTATTCTTTCCTCGCAGGTCTGCCGTTTTCAAAAACGACCATTGACGCTACCATGTCGGTAATACCCATATTGGAAATATCATAGGCCTCAATTCTTCCAGGCGCGCTTTCCATGCCGAGTAGCGACGCAAGCTCTTCGAGCTCTTCATTTACCGTCTCGTTCTCCCGGGCAAGCCTCTCATGGAAAAGGCCCAGTTCCGTCCTGGCGTTTTCCACAACCATCTGGACCAGGTGGTGCTTTTCCCCTCTTTTGGGCACTCTCAGGCGCACCCTTTTGCCTCTTTTTTCAGAAAGCCATTTTTCAATGACTTCCTTTTCTTCTATATCTTCAACAAGAAGGATTTCATCGGGGATATAGTCGGCGTTGGAATAAAACTGCTTTACAAAGGACGCCAGCATCTCCTTTGTGTCTCCTTCTCCGACACCTTCAAACATGAAATTTTTACGTCCTATCAGGCGCCCGTTGCGGATCAAAAACACCTGGACGCACGTATCGGTGCTGCCTGACGCATAGCCGATCACATCCTGGTCCTCCATCGAGGTGGATAGAACCTTTTGTTCCTCCCCGATATGCCTCAGGCTGTTCAGCCTGTCCCTGTACGCCGCCGCCTTTTCAAATTCGAGGTTTTCCGCGGCCTTTTTCATCTCGTCTTCGAGCCTTCTTACCACTTCTTCCTGGCGCCCGCCCAGGAAATTGCAAATATCTTTTATCATGCCCATGTATTCATTCCTGTCCACGTTTCCCTGGCACGGCGCGAGGCACTGGTTCATGTGGTAATAGAGGCACGGCCTGTTCCTGCCGATATCCCTGGGGAACACCAGGCTGCACGATCTTACGGGAAACAGTTTTCTGAGCAGGCTCAATGTTTCCCGGACCGACGCCACGTTGGCATAGGGGCCAAAATACTTCGCCCCGTCCGCAACTTGCCTCCTCGCCATTATAACCCTTGGATATTCCTCGTTAAGCGTGACCTTTATATACGGGTAATGCTTGTCGTCGCGCAGCAGGATATTAAACTTCGGTTTGTGCTTCTTTATCAGGTTGCACTCCAGGATCAGGGCCTCGAGTTCCGAATCGGTCACGATGTACTCAAATTCCCTGATTTTCGAAACCATGGCCGCGGTTTTCGGCGAAAGTCCATGGGAACCCTGGAAATACTGCCTTACCCTGTTTTTAAGCACGACGGCTTTTCCTATATATATTATTTTCCCGGTTTCGTCCTTCATAATATAGACGCCGGGTTTTTCAGGCAGTTTTTTCAACTCCTCCTGTATGTCAAAACGGGCTCTCAACATTTCACCTGTTCTTTCCTTATAGATATCTAATTGATTCTGATTAAAATTTTCGCTTTCCGATTAACCTTGATTAAATACTTTTCAATAAAATTGCCTGTTATCAGCATCCTGCAGAAAATAACAACCGGAGCTTAATGCTTGTTCTTTTCAAAATTGAATGCAAAATTAAATATGTGCTTAATCCTTTCTGCTTCTTTATCTTCTTTTAGCTGATTATTATACATATCTTTGCTTTGCATCCTGAAATACTTTTTCATATTTTTTCTTTTAATTTTCATATTCTTTCATTTAATATATTATCCGTTTTCACTAATATAGTAACAGTCCTGACACGCAAGTCAACAGGCTACAAAACAACAAGTCCGGAATGTTATTTGTTTCCGGACTCGGTTCCCAGGTTATAATTCCTGTTTTCAAGTATTTTAACGGTAACGCTGTTCTCTTCCATGACGACCCGCATCATAACGGGATAGGACCTGTTGTTTTTGAAGCGGAAATCAATTTCGCCGTAGTATACCGTCGCGTCCTGCCCTTTGGGAGCATAGGCCACATACCCCGAATGGGGATGTCTCTCCGTTATTTCAAATCCGCCCTGCCTGGCAGCGTTGTACAAGGTGGTGACTACCTGGCAGATGCCCCCGCCGACTTCATTTTCCGTTTTTGCTCCCTCGGGAGTCTCAATGATAATCGGCGCTTCCTCGAAACCACCGGCAACGGTCCTTTTGCCCACAACCCTGTTAAAGGAGAATTCCTCGCCGGGCTCGAGCTGTGCATAGTCGATTTTTTCAGCCGCGAGGCTGATATTATTTATCCTGTTGGGGCTTTTGTCAAGCAGCGGCGTCGAATACCGCGCCACCTCAACAATGTTGGCCATCAGCAGGTCAGCCGTGACAAGGGGTTCCACGGGCTCAACAACAGGTTCAACCCTTTCTCCCTTCTGCGCGTTTAAAACCGCTTCAATGGTTTTTTCAATGTTAACCTGCCGGCCGTATTTTTCAGCGCGGATCACCACCCATTTTTTGTCGTCGAGCACCGCATCCTCCGGTTCAACATAGGTTGAATCGGCCAGCGCGCGGACCGCGCTTTCCAATTCCCTTCTTTTATATCCTCCGACATTGGTATTTCCTAGCCAGACATCATCGCGCACCCTGTTCCCTTCCAGCATGTCGCAACCGCAAAGAACAATCGCTGCAAGGAACACGGCAAAAACTCTAAAAACAACCAGACCTTGCCGGATATTTTCCATTTGCTGTAACACCCATAGGAATCACCTCCGTGATTCTATTATGGATGACCTGAAAAATTAAAATACCGCTTAATATTTGGAGAACGAACGCACAAACGTTTAAATCCGATGGTTTACATTAATTTTTTCGAATAGCCGAACCTGGTATCCAGCAAAATTCCTGTACCAAAGGAAAATATAAAAATATACATGAGCAAAATGACCACTGCGGCAAAAACGACGCCGATGCGCGGAGCAGCCGCCAGGAGGACCGCCTTTATCAGACCGGAGAAAACAAAACCGGCGATAAAATCAAGATAAAGGTTATCTTTTCCCGAAACCGCCCTGATAATGGCTTTTCCGAAAAAGATACACACCGTTGTTTCCGCC
This sequence comes from Bacillota bacterium, assembly GCA_023623175.1. Taxonomy (GTDB): domain Bacteria; phylum Bacillota; class Clostridia; order Acetivibrionales; family JAMNXU01; genus JAMNXU01. Next base: position 22,061 of record JAMNXU010000031.1, on the reverse strand, counting down.
AGGATAAGAACGAGAAGGTAAACGAACAAACCGATTACGGTAATCGATAAAATCGGCAGCAATATAGTTGCAGCCAGGATAAAAAGAAACCCCGCCGCAATCCTTTTGCCCGTATTACTTTCAAATGTGCCCGCAATGGTCCTGAATCTCCTGTTGAAAATTGCAAGAACCGGGAAAGCAAAAACAAAAAGCAAAACGCCCATAGCAATCACTATTACCGCCAATGCTGCCCTTCCCAGGTTAAGAAAACTCATGTCCACGTTTATTTCATTGCCGTAAATCCTGGCATTGCCGTTTTTTTCAAACGTGCCGACAGAAATTGCGTCGCCGTGCACGATCCCGTTGTCATTTACGTTTAAACTGCCGTAAATTACAACGACATCCCCCTTAACTTCGGAATTAATGCTGACATTGCCGAAAATCGAAATAACATCTCTCCGAACAGCGCCGTTTACTTCGACATCCGATGATATTGCGACAATATCGCCCCTAACGGTATCGTCCACGGAAATGTTTCTCAAAATAAAGATCCTGTCAGTTCCTGAATGAAGCGCCAGACCTGCGGCAAAGGAGCGGGACGTCATCATCAGCAGCAACATGGCAGGCAGTAACAGAAACAGGAGCTTTTTCATCCCACACCCTCCTCTTTCTTTCCGTTCTGCCTGCTGATTAAACCATAGCTTAAAAGCAGAATGCCGGTAACCAGCGCAAATACTGAGAAGGAGGTTTTTGCAAAGGTTATGAATGTTTGAATCAGGGCATGGGCTATTCCGGACATGAAAACATACCACTTGGCTGAAAAATTAATCACTGAACGGACCGCTCCGGACAAAGCCTGCATATTGTCCATCAGCGCCCTGAGGGTTTCATTCTGGGAAACGTAGGATATCAGCAAAGACATTAGAACAATTCCGACGGCAAAAACACTGTACAGTATCGTTACCAGCATTTCCCGGCGTTTTTTCACGAGGGCTTCCCACTGATGTATTTTTTTCATCACACTTTCTTCAAAATTTTCAGGAGGATCGATTGTACCGCTTTCTTCCATTAAACCAAGTATTTCCTTAAGCGCGCCAAACTCCGCGCCGCATTTTTCGCACATTTCCGTGTGCCTGCAAAGCCTTGTGAACTCAATATCGCTCAGCTCGCCGTCGAAATGCTTCATCATAAGATTTCTCGCTTCTTCACAATTCACAGGACCTCCTCCTTTCTGTAGGACGCCAGTTTTTCTCTCAGCATCAGCCTCGCCCTGTATAGCCTGTTCTTAATTATACTCATCGGTTCATTCAAAACCTTCGTCATTTCTTCATAAGACAAACCGTTCCTGTGAAACAGTATAATGGGTATCCGGTATTTCTCGGGCAGACTGTCCACAGCTTCGTTTATTTCCCTTATCCGTTCCGTTTTGAACACCGACTCTTCCGGGGTGTCGGAATTGCTGGAAATCCCGAAGGCTTCTTCAATGGGAACGGACTGGATCTTTTTCCTGCGAATTATGTCGAGGCAGAGGTTTGTCGCGATTTTTACTGACCAGGTGGAGAACCTGTACTCTGGATTATACCGGTCGAGGGACTTGTATATTCTTAAAAATACTTCCTGGGAAATATCATTGACCTCTTCCTTGTCTTCTATCATATTATATACTACGCTGTAAATCAGTTTCTTGTATCTTGCCACGAGTATTGAAAAGGCTTCCTTGTTCCCGTTCAAACACATTTTTACAACATCGGAATCCGGTATTTCCAATTGAGTCTCCACCTCCCTCCACCGGCGACTTTCGCCCAAAATCGTACCGACTTATTAATATTTTACGCCAAATCCTTTCTTTTGTCTGTTATAAAAAATGGGATATCCGTTTAACTTCGCAGGCAAACTTGCCGATAACCAGATTAGAGAGAAGTTTTACCCGAACTCGGCGTTAATGGCCAGGTTATGCGCCATGGACGGATTTGGGGAAAAAATCGCGTTCTTATTGGCAGTACGACAAAAAATATAGGATTAAAATGCTAAAATACGGTTTGTGTAAAATCCACAATTTTTTTATCATTTTAGAAGGAAACTTTGGAAATTTGGTCGAATTATAACACAACGATTTTCGCAGGAGGTATTCGTATGCTGTTCAGGAGGAAGAAGCCGCTTAAAAAAGAAGCAAAACCTTCAACAAACAAACCGGCCGGGAAAAAAATAACGCATAATACGAAGCGAGTTTTAAAACCCTTGCGGCATGTGTTGACCTTTTTGAAAAAAGTATTTTTAGGAATAATAAAGTTTTTCGCCAATGCAGGGGGATTGTTCAGAAACACCAGGATCCAGGTGAGACTGATAGTCATCCTTCTCCTGGTTTCCTTTGTACCCTTGACCATAACCGCGCTTTTCTCATTCACAAAATCCAGTTCAGCCATAGAGAACAAGACAAAAGTTTCCACCTCTGAGATTGTGAAGCTTGTTGCAAAAAATCTGCAGTTTGAAATTAACAGGTATCAGAACCTGTACAATGAAATCCTGTCGGATGAGATGATCCAGAGATTCTTGGCCTCGGAAGCCGATAAGGAAATTGAAAATTCCATTGAATATAAAACCAGGACAGAACCTGACCTGCCCTATGTAAGGGGACTCAGGGCCGGCTTCACCAGGGAGGGAGAAGAAGAATTACTGACCACTAAAGTTGCCAATTACCTTGAGGGCAAAATTATCGGCGCTCCCAATGCAAACGGCGTCATATTCATAACAAAGAAATTCATAATAAATAACAGCTATGTCAGCATATCCGGCAGGGATACAAACTTTGCCGATCAGCTGAAAGAACTGGCTGACCAGGCTGACGGCAGGCAATTCTGGGCTTTGGTCAGACATTCCATAGATAACGGTGTCCACCTGGTAACGGGCAAAAAAGTCAGATCGATACTTCCTGAATATGAAGGAAAGGAAATCGGGTATTTATTCCTCGTAATGTTCCCGGCCATGCTGAATGATGTAATCCGGGACATCAACATGGGCGAAGGATCCCAGGTGTACATATTTACCGCAGACGGCACAAACATTGCCAATACCAACGAAGAAAACGAAGCAAAGCTGGAGCCGTTCAGCGACAGCGGTTTGCTTGAGGCAATTGTAAAGCATGAGACAGAATCAAGGGAAACGGCAGACAGTTATGCCGAGATTGTTCCAGCTTTCCCAACGAACGTAAATTCGGAAAAAACCCTCGTTGCATATACCTACTATCCTGAGCTTGAGTGGTATATTGTGGGAACGGTGCCTTACAGCTACCTGCAAAATGAGACAAGGGCCGTTGGGTGGTTCATCGCGTTAATTACCGTGATATGCCTTGTAGTAGCGGTGGTATTTTCACTCCTCATTGCAATCAGCATATCCACTCCGCTGAAAAAGATGGTCAGCATAATGAAGCAGGTAAAAGAGGGCGACCTTACGGTTAATATCAATGACAGGGGCAGGGACGAAATTTCCGAAGTTATACGGAACCTCAACGAAATGGTATCCAACATAAAGCAATTGATAGCGAAGGTCCATGCTTCCGCTCAGAAAGTGCTTTCGAATTCCGATGAAATATCGATACTTTCCGAACGGTCCCACGCTTCATCGGAGCAGATAGCGCTTACAATACAGGAAATAGCAAAGGGCGCTTCGGAACAGGCAGCCGAAATAGCACAGGGCGTAAATTACATGAACAACCTTGCTGACGGTATAAACAGGGTCGGCAGCGAAATGGCCAATGTCTCCGGTGTCGTAACCACCACGAGATCCCTGAGCCAGGAAGCCCTGTCAGCCGTAAAAACCCTTAACGACAAGGCCGTCGAAACCGATGCCGCTTCAAAGAAGATTGTCGACGACATAATGGACCTCAGCAATGACATGAAGGAAATCAAGAAGATCGTCAAGATGATTGTCCAGATAGCCGACCAGACAAATCTGCTCTCGCTCAACGCCGCCATAGAAGCGGCCAGGGCCGGAGAAGCCGGAAGAGGCTTTGCCGTTGTAGCAGACGAAGTCAAGAAACTGGCCGACCAATCAAAAGTGGCATCAATCAATATCAATGACATAATTACCAGGATACTGCAAAAGACAGAGCTGACGGTCAATACCGCCACCAATGCAAGCGAAATAGTAAATCAGCAGATGGAAGCCGTCCACATGGCTGACAATGCGTTCAACACCATATTAACAGCCATGGAGGGCATATCAAATCAGATTGAAAGCATGAAAGAGGCGGTGGAAACAATGATTTCCTCGAAAGACAGCGCTCTGTCATCCATCGAAAACATCTCGGCCGTGTCCCAGGAATCCGCTGCGACAGCCGAAGAAGTTTCCGCGAGCACCGAGGAACAGATGGCCGGCGCCGAGGAACTCGCAAAATATGCGAAAGATTTGCGTGATATGGCCCAGGAACTGGCCGACGCCATATCTGCATTCAAGGTGGAATAAAGCGAAAATACAAAGATCGGGCAGTTTTCCGGTCAGGAAACCTGCCCGATCTTTTTTTTGGGACGCGGGTGGGACACGGGGACGGTTCTCTTGTCCCATGGCGGGACACGGGGACGGTTCTCTTGTCCCATGGCGGGACACGGGGACGGTTCTCTTGTCCCATATGGAAATAAAAAAGCTCAGCTGAAACTGAGCAGAAACTGTTTTTGATGAAGCGGAACACAGGAACGCGTCAAAAATGTTTCCACATTATTAATGCATCTTCCCCGTTATCCGGATAGTAACCCTTGCGGATTCCTTCCACTTTAAAGCCAAACTTTTCATACAATTTAATCGCATCTGCATTGCCCCGCCTGACCTCCAGTGTCAGGTCGGCAACTCCTTCGCTCCTGGCCGTATCAATCAACTCTGCCATCAGCCGGCTTGCTATTCCCTTGTGCCGGTAATCGGGATGAACGGCAATATTGGTTATGTGGCCTTCTTCGCAAACAATCCAAATACCGGCATAACCTACAACCTTTTTGTCGCACAGCGCCACAAAATACCTCGCAAAATCGTTCTTCGATATTTCATTTATAAAAGCCTGTCTTGACCACGGAATCGTAAAACAGATGTTTTCAATGCTAACTATCTCATCAACGTGGTCAATGGAAGCCCTGATAACTTCAATATTTTCTGTTGCCTCACTGTTTCCCATTGCTTAAGGCCGCCCTTCAACAACTTTCCGGTAAAACTGATTTCTTTTTTTCAAATTCTCTTTCAGCCTGGGATTTTCTCAGGTAGAAAGGCACGGCAGAAAAGCTGTCGGTGATTTCTCCCGCAGAAGCTTTAATGAAAGCTGCATAAGCTACAGAAGCCGCCCTTGGAAGCAACTGGTGGGCCGGAGCAAACCTGCATCGCTCGCCGAGCCGATCAGCCAGGAAAGGCCCGTGAAGCCCGACGGCGTCTCCGGCGAAAATTACAGGCCGGTTCATGTCCATGAGCAGATCAGCGAGTTCTGATACTGCAATGCCCATATATTCGGTTATGCTGACCGGCTTTTCGTTGTCCCAGCGGTACACCGAGGTAAACACCTGGTTGTTTCTCGCATCCATTATCGGGCAAATAAGGCAGTCACGGTCGACGACATTGCAGGCAATTGCATCAAGCGTCGGAACAACAACCATGGGCTTATTGACTGCGTAAGCCAGCGCTTTCACGGTCGTCATTCCTATGCGCAGCCCCGTGAAAGATCCCGGACCGCCTGAAACGGCAAACAGGTCCATATCCGACGCTTTGAGCTCAAGATCCTTCAGCAGGCTGTCCATCATCGGCATCAGTTTCTGTGAATGGGTCCTTTTATGATTAACGCTGTATTCTCCGAGCAGTACATTATTTTCCATCACCGCCACCGACGCAACGGCAGCGGCAGTGTCAACCGCCAGAATCCTCATCGTGTTTTCCCTCATCTTTAGAGTCCAGGTGCAGGACAAAAGCGTCCTCCAACCCTCGATATTTTTCCCCTGCAAATTCAATGGTTATTATCCTTGTATCCTCACCACGGTAATCTCCCTTGCGTATATTGACCCTTATATGTTCCGGGGGCAGCAGCGGCTCTATAATGTCCGCCCATTCAACAACCACCACTCCGTTGCCGTCCAGGTATTCTTCAAATCCGATCTCAAACATTTCCTCCGGATCTGTAATCCTGTAGACATCAAAATGATAAAGGGGAGGGTCCCCTTCATACTCATTGATAAGGGTAAATGTAGGGCTTGTAATGTATCCCTCTATTCCGAGACCCGCGGCAATGCCGCCGGTAAAGACCGTCTTGCCCGCGCCGAGGTCCCCTGAAAGGGCTACAACATCACCCTTTTTCAGAATCTTTCCCAGCGACTTTCCGACAAAGGCAGTTTCTTCCCGTGAATTTGTAATTACCTGTTTCATTATATCCTCTTTAAATCCATTATTATGAGCTTATAACTATTATGAGTTTATAACATCCGCTTTTACGATGTATTGATGTATTAAAATCCTTTCGTCGCAGGAACCTGGACTTTGGTTTTGCTCCTGGAAATATACCGCCTACACAACCTGATAAGCAGATACACTCCTTTACCAGGTTCATATAACTTTACCGGCAACTTTACCGGGTATATACAACTTTACCATTAATAATCGTGGTGACAACCTTCGCCTCTATTTCGAAAGGATGCCTGTCGAAAACAACTATATCGGCGTCCTTTCCTTCTTCGAGGCTGCCCACGCGGTCGGATATTCTGCATATTTCAGCTGCGTTTATGGTTATAGCCTTTAATGCTTCGCCGGGGTCCATGCCTTCGCTTACAGCCATCGAAGCGCACAAACGCAGATATTGGATTGGCACCACGGGATGGTCCGTCATTATCGCCAGCTTGATACCGGCATTGGCCAGTATTCCCGGCGTTTTCAGGCTCAGGTTTTTGAGCTCCGGCTTGGACCTGTCGGTCAGCAGGGGGCCGACAACGACCGAAATGTTTTGTTCTTTAAGGATGTCCTTGATTAACGCGCCTTCAGTACAGTGTTCTATGGTAAAATCAACATTGAATTCCCTTGCTATCCTGATTGCCGTCATAATGTCGTCCGCCCTGTGGGCGTGAGCTTTCAGGGGGATTTCACCTCTTAACACCATCAGAATGGCTTCCATTGCCATATCAAACTCGGGCTTGTTATACTTTTCGCTGTCCCTGCCGTAGTCGTCAAGTTTGCCCTTGTAATCCAGCGCCTTGTAAAAATATTGCCTGAGCAGCGCCGCTGTCGCCATTCTTGTCGTAGGTGTCTGTTTTCTCTCGTTATAGGTTTTCTTGACATTTTCGCCAAATGCCACCTTAAGAGCAACGGGCTCCCTGACTATCATTTCGTCCACGCATCTTCCATAAGTTTTAAGCGCGGCAAACTGGCCGCCGATAACATTGGCACTTCCGGGTCCCGTTACAACGGTTGTTACGCCGCCTTCCCGGGCTTCTTCAAAAGCCCTGTCCAAATGATTGACACCGTCAATTGCTCTTAACTGGGGAGTGACGGGGTCGGTCTTCTCATTTCCGTCTGCGCCTTCAAACCCGAGAGAGTCTTCCCACATGCCGACATGGCAGTGAGCGTCGATAAAACCGGGGAGCACATATCCCCCTTTTGCGTCAATAACGGTTATATCCTTGTTTCCTTCCATAATTGCGGTAACTTCATCGGGATTCTCACCGACTTTTGATATTTTTTCCCCTTCTGCAAGAACATATCCGTTTTTGAACTCTTTGCCCGCCATGGTTAGGATAATACCGTTTTTTACTAATAACATTACAAAGTCCCCCTTAAATATGTTAAAGCCTCCGGTTTTTTCACATCCGGCTTCATATATTTTAGCATAATGGAAATTCGGATAAAAGGCAGTTGTTTAAATATGCAAGGCTCAAAAGCAATCATGGTTGACACAGCCTGTAAAGCATTTTTCCCGTTAAACTTCTTCTGAGACATGTCGAAACACGGTTCATGATAGCAAAGGAGCGCCGTGTTTTTTCGACGCCCCTTCCTTGCATTTTATATCAATCTATAATTAACATTCCTGCTTTTTGCCAGACTGACAGTTGGTAAACGGCCAGTCCTCCAGGCTGCACCTGCATCATGGATAAAACGTATAGACGCTGCACTCCACAATCGACGCCCAGGCTCCCGCCGAGCTCGGCATATAGATCCTCACGTACCTTCCCGTCGCGCTGAACGTGTCCGTGGTGGTACCGGTTTGCGTGTTGTCCGATTTGTCCACGACCGTCGTATAATTTACACCGTCATCGCTTACCTGTATCAGGTAATGGGTCGCATGGGACGAATACCAGCGGATTGTCACCTGGTTTATGGTGTACACAGACTCCAGGTCCACGGCCCACCACTGCGGGAAAGTGGATACGCCTGCGGCCCACCGTGTAGAATTGCTTCCGTCATTGGCGTTCTTCGGTGGGAATCCTCCCTGGGACTGGCTGGCAGAAGCCGGTTTGTTCAGGGATATCAATACCGGTTCACCAGGAGGCGGTGTCGGAGTCGGCGTGGGTGTGGGTGTTGGAGACTCAGAAGGTGTAGGCATGGGTGTGGGTGTTGGCGTCGGTCCGGGCGACGGCAGCAGTCCATGGTAACCGTATACCTTGCATTCGTCAATCGACGCCCATGCACCCGAAGAGCTTACCATGTAAATCCTTACATACCTTCCCACTGCCAGCAGCTCATCGGTGGTTATTCCCGCCGATGTGTTGTCCGTCCTGTCGAGTGCGGTGGTATAATTGACCCCGTCGTCACTCACTTCAATCCTGTACTGGATCGCATAGGCCGATGTCCAGTCAATGACAACCTTCGTAATAGTCTTGATACCTCCGAGGTCCACGGCCCACCATTGCGGGTAAGTCGCAGTTCCGGAAGCCCAGCGCGTTGACGGGTTGCCGTCGTTGGCGTTCTGCGGCGGAAAACCTCCCTGGGAACGGCTTGCGCTTGCGGGCATGTTCTCCGACAGCAGTTCCGGTTCTACTCCCGGCGATACTGTCGGTACGGGTGTCGGCGAAGACGACGGTGTCGGAGTCGGTGTAGGCGTAGGTGTCGGAGTCGCTGTTGGCGTTGGTGTTGGTGTGAGAGTCGGCGTGGGTGTTGGTGTTGGCGACGCAGAAGGAGTAGATGAAGGTGTGGGTGTAAACGTCGGCCACGGCGACGGCAGCAGGCCATGGTAACCGTATACCTTGCACTCGTCCATCGACGCCCATGCGCCCGAAGAGCTCACCATGTAAATCCTTACATACCTTCCCACTGCCAGCAGATAGTCGGTGGTTACTCCTGCCGATGTGTTGTCCGTCCTGTCGAGAACGGTGGTATAGTTGACTCCGTCATCGCTCACTTCAATCCTGTACTGGATCGCGTGGGACGAATACCAGTCTATAGTAACCTGTGTAATTGTCTTTATCCATCCAAGATCCACGGCCCACCACTGGGGATAGGCGCTCGTTCCCGAAGCCCATCTTGTTGCAGGATTGCCGTCATTAGCATTTGACGGCGGGAATCCTCCCTGCGACTGACTGGCCATTGCAGGCATATTCTCTGACAACAGCTCAGGAACAGCTCCGGGTGATACTGTCGGTACGGGTGTCGGTGTAGGAGTAGGTGTAGGCGTAGGTGTAGGCGTAGGTGTTGGTGTAGGAGTCGGCGTGGGCGTCGGCGTCGGTCTCGGCGTCGGAGGCGTACCCGTATATTCATAAGCCCCTATATCTATGGCCGAACCGTACACCGGGCGAGGCTCCCTGCTCATGTAGTCCACGTAATGCTCCGTGGGTTTTAATGGATAGCCGAAGGCCGAAATGCCCGGATCAATACCTGCGTCTATCGCCGGAGACGAAGGCATGAGGCGGTAATCCATTCCCGCTACGTCAAACAGCATCGGATCCACGGGATCGGTGATATTATGGCTTGCCACAGCATTTCCGTCTATGGCCAGCCCGGGTCCCTTAAAAATGTTATTGATAACAACGGCGGGCTGGTACGCGCGGTTGCACACAAACACGCCGTCATTCATTTCATTCACAAACGTGTTGTTTATGACATACAGGTGCATGTCGGGATTGGCAAATCTTCCACTTTCAGCGGCGTACATCAGCATGTGGTAATTTACACCGGTAGCCGCTCTTTGCTGGAGTATGTTGCCTATCACGTAGCTCGTTCCACCCTGGGGAATATCTATATTGTAACTCGAGCTCTCCGTTTCCTCCGTCAGGCGGTTGTACAGGATGTAGTTCTCGAGAGCCCGGCTCTTTACAAGATGGCCTTCATGGCAGGCATGGGAGTAGGAATAGCGCAATGTGAAGCATCTTGTATGGTTGGAAATGTATATATTGTGTTCAAGCCCCGTCTGGCTGCTTCCGCTGAAGAATTCGCAGTATTCCACAAGCGTTTCGTTGTCCTTGTTGGAACTGCCCGTCAGGAGAGCTGTATCACAGTCAACAAACCAGCAGTTCCTGACAACAAGGTCACCGTTTCCGTAGTACCTTATGCCCGCTCCGTTTGTCACATACTTGGACTCACCGCGGATAAATGCAATATTTTCAACTATTACATTATCACTGGTGATGGAGAATATTCCCTTGCTGTCGGGAATGTTCTGGTCATTGTTTTCAATTCTCACAATGCCGCCTACGCCGCGGATAATGAGGTTGTTCTTTGTCACCCTTGTTTCTCCCTCGGCCTCATAATACACTCCTGCATCTATTTCGATTATGTCTCCGGGATTGGCGGCATTGACGGCAGCCTGGATCGTTTTATACTGCCTCGTCGGTCCTACCTGGCGCACCACCCTGCCCGGTATGTCATTATCCTCAATGGTAACGGTTGCGCTGTTTTCCGCAGGATGCACATTGTAGCCTGTTCCCGGCATGATTGTAACAGTAACGGTTTCGGTACTTTCAAATTCGTCATCGTCAATGGGCGTTATTCTTACAACGGCCCTGTCGCTTCCCGAAGGAATGGTTATGCTTGTTCCGAGGGTTTCATAGTCAACACCGTTTACAGCCGTACCTGAAATCGAATAGTTGACCGTCAGCGGATTGATCGTGCTTCCGGTACGGATTATGGTCAGCCTGCCCGAGTTAATCGGCTCCTTCGCCACGGTGTCCGTTGCTTCCATTCTGACCGTGGGCGTCGTATCATCATCCCTGATTGTTACGGTATAAGACGTTCCTGCGCCCGTAGGATTTGCATCGTCGTAGGAATCAGTCTTCTTTGGAGGAATGGGGTATGGAGGCACCACATAACCCGTGCCGCCTTGCAGCGTAATGGTTACCGTTTCATCAGGCTCGCTCTCGGAATCGTTTATGGGTACAATATCTACATACACATACTGGGTATCCCCGCCTGCAGGTATTATTACTGAATTGCCTATTGCCTCGTAATCAATTCCATTTGTTGCAGTTCCTGAAATGCTGTAATTGACAACAATGTCCGATGTGCTCGGGCCGCTTCTTTTAATCCTGAACCTGGCTATGTCCGTATCACGCGGCAGCGAACCCGGTTCCGAAGCCCACTCATCCAGGGCATACAGCAAAACCGTTGGAAGGTTTTCAGGAATAATGGTTCCCGGAGGTGCCACTTCTATTTTGTCACAGACAAGCTCTCCCTCGGCATTTTCAAAATTAGATGTCACGTAAACCATGTCGCTGTTCACGGCAACGTTCGGACCGACCGTATACGTGGAAATTGCAGTACCGAAAGCCGGGATCCTGACCTGGGACATGTTGTAGTAGGTCTGACCGGTGCCGGAGTAAAATTTCACTGCGGGTCTGAACGTCCTGACGCTGTCGCTGAAGTTATACCAGGTTACGATAATGATATCTCCCTCATTAAATGTGTAGGTTCCGCTCGACCTTCTGACGCCCTGTCCGTTGCCGCCGCCCGCTCCCCTGACCGTTGCGGTCCCGCCCGGTCCGTAGGGTACATAGTCACAGTAATCCGACAGCACCGGGACATCAAAACCAAGGCCGTACACGTTCTGGGATTCTGTTGCGCCGAAGTCCACAATAAGCGTGGTTTGCCCCTGCAGTGACTGTTCCTGCATTGATGCACCCTCAGCCCGGGATTCCACTCCGGACTCCTGGGCCGGTTCCTGCGCAGCTTGGCCATCCTCCGTCACCTCCCCTGACGGCAAATCGCCTGTTTCTTCAATCACAATCTCGCCCTGTTCATCTTCAGTGAATTCTGTCAGTTCTTCTGGCTTTTCTTCCGAAGAAAACACCGGGGACGCATTCAAACAGCCAGCAATGATGAGCAACACGAGCAGCACGCTGAGAAACCTTTTCTTTGCCATTTCGACCTCTCCTTTCTTTATTTTTTAATTTATATTTAGTAAAACCTTTATATCGATTTATGATAAAACTTTTATTTTTGTTTATTGACATTAAGTAGTACATACACGTATACATTTACCGGGGTAACGTAATTACAGGTCAATAATTTATTACTAACTAATTTATAAATAATGTTTTTTAATTAATGGGTTTAAGATAACGAGTCTAATATTGATAATTTGAGGACTGATAACCACATCTGTCGGCATTAGAGTCGGCAGATTTAATTCTAAAACTCCCGGGCCGGCAAACTAGGGTCAAAAGCACACTCATGCTGTTGAACTCAAGAAAGTCAGAAGATTTAAAAATCAGGCAACTGATCAGGACGTGCAGCGATGTCAGTAATTATTTATGATAGTTGTATTTTTAATGAAATATTTCGCTGTATCTTTAATGAAATATTTCAATGGAATATTTCAATTAAATTTTACTATACAATATTTACCCGAGTAAATATTTCCCAATCTATTTCCCCGCAAATCTGCCGGATTAAGTTCCAGGCAAATATTTTAACCTGCTACGCTTGCCTTTGTCAGGATAATTTTCCCGTTAAAAAACCGCCGAAGGCAGCCAACGGCGGTTTTGCACAATATTCAATATTTTGAATTGCAACCTGTTTTCATCGCTCAAAAACCGGATAGGTTTGAAGATACCCCAGGATGAATCCTCCCAGATTAGTGTAAAAGACAATACCGTGACCGTCGCGTGCTTCCCTGACCTTGAAAGGAATCCAGCCTTCCACGATGGAATGGGGCTTGATAGTGAAAGGCAGGGCCTTGTCGCCCAAAACGGCCAGATCTTTTTCAGTCAGATCTACAATTTGCCCTCCTCCATGGGAAGTCAGCCTGTTGATTGTCATGACCTCGTTGGAAGTATTGGCAATCCTGACCTTGACCAGAGCGAGGAATCCATCCTGCTTTTCCACGGGGCCGATTTTCTCATTTTCCAGGATCATCAGACCGCACCCGACCATTTTCGCTTTTCCGTTTCCCACCACCTGCATGGGGTGCTGGGAAACAATAAAGGGATTTCCTTCATCATCATTAGTGATATACGCATGCTTATTATATGGAGTGGTGTCCGTTACGTCCGCAGCTTCATTCGGGAAGGGGCGGAAGATGGGAACGGATATGCTGGGAATAGTCTCCTGTTCAAATTCAAAAAACACGATCCCGGCATCCGGGTTTTGCGCCGTCACCACAACCCTTTTAATTTCCCCCGGGGCTATGGACACCGGGGCTCCCTGGACCTTCGACCCGGCAATGTTATTGCCTTCCATGTCAAGGATGGAGAAGTACATGTTTTCGTCAGTAATAACAATTGTTTTATCGCTCGTGTTGCCGATATCGATAACAAGCCTCGATGGATTTCTCGTGAACTCCCGGATCTGGTACCTGAGAGTTTTATGATAAACGGGAACGAGCATGCAGGTTCCCATTCCCGCCTTCTCCTCCAGCGTAAAGGGTTCCTGCGGATCCATGTTAAGGTCGGGAAGCTTTGCCATGGGTATAAGCTTCACCAGGCCATCATTGTTGCTTTTGGAGCTCTCGACATTGCTGCTTTCTTTTGCCGCGTTGTCCGTATTCTTTTTACCTGCCTGGTCCGTCGGGCTTTTTTCGGAATTGCTGTCCCCTGTCTTTGTGCCTTTGGTTCCATTATCCGCATCTTTTATTCCCGATGTTTTACCTTCTTTTGAATTGTCACCGGGAGCCGGCACGTCCGCTGGTACATTTTGCGTCCCGGAGCTCTCACCTGTTTTTTCGCCGGGCTCCAGGCCGTCTGTTTCAACAGGTTCCCGGATTTCTGTACCAACAGGTTCCTGGTTTTCTGGTTCAACAGTCTCCTGGATATCTGCAATTTCTTCGCCTTTTTCAGTTTTCTTGCTCCCTTTGTTGGATATCCCGGATGAGCATCCCGATAGAAATACAGACAGGCTAAGCAGAATAACGGCCGTTTTTTTAAATGTCATGTTATCACTCCCTGTTTGTTTTGTCCTGTGTTGTAAATTAGCCGGGTTTTTGCCCGTAGGGAATATTATAAAACAGGAAATATGGCAAAAAAACACGGTTTTCTCCTGAACTTAAACTTTATTTTTTTATCTTCATATGATTAACTTTGAACCAAAATAAAAACAGGTGGATATCACCTGTTTTTGCCTGTTTTTTTATGCTTGTATAAAATTATGTTGACCTGGGTTTGTATCCGTTAAAATCGTGCTTGCCTGTAGTTAACTTGCGTCGATTTATACCCTTATACCTGAAGTTTCTTGCCCAAATTCGCGCTTGGTTTAATTTACACTTTTATCATTATACTTGCTTAATCTGTTCCTGCTCAAAGCGTGCCTTTTCAGGTTTTGACTAAAAATTATGCTTTTTTAAAACCAATTTTATAATACCAAAAATCGCAATTATCCAATAAGCCCCCTGTTGTAGGCAAATATGACGGCATGGGTTCTGTCGGCAAGATTCAGCTTTGAGAGGATCTGGCTTACATGTTTCTTTACCGTGTGTTCAGTCACATAAAGCCTCTCGGAAATTTCCCTGTTGCTGAGTCCCTCGCCGAGGGCCAGCAAAACCTCTTTTTCTCTTTGGGTAAGCAGCTCGAGAGGGTCGTCGTCCCTCTTCATCTGTAATCTCACAAGGCCCGGATCATAGTATTTTCTTCCTTTATAAATCAGTCTCAGTCCATATATAAGCTCCTCGGGAAGAGCTTCCTTAAGGATATATCCGTCGACATCCAGTAATTCCGCCTGCAGAAAATCGCCCTGTTCAGCCGATGAAGTAAGTATTACAAATCTTGATTCGGTTTTATCCTTCACTTCTCTTATAATATCAAAGCCGCAATCATTTCCGAGTTTAAGATCAATAAGCGCGATCTCCGGCCTTTTTTCCATTATCATGGCTATGCCTTCGCGGCAGTTCGTCGCTTCTCCCACAACTTCAAAATCTTCATATATTGACAGAACCGAGATAAGTCCCTGCCTTACCAGGGGATGATCATCAATTATCCCTATCTTCATACCACCAAACCTCCCTCATCAAGAGTAACCAGTTTCCTGTTGGGAATACTTACCCTGATGCATGTTCCCTTTTCAGGTTCGCTGTCAATATTCAGACTCCCGTTGAAGGAATTTACAAGCCTCTTTATATTGTCAATGCCAAGGCCTTTTCTTTTTGCCGCATTTTCAACAATAAAACCTTTTCCGTCATCCTTTACAGTTAATTCAGTACAGATATCATTAATATTAAGATCAACAACAATTTCGCTGCATTTGCCATGTTTTATGGAGTTGCCTGTCGATTCCGCTATAATCCTGTACAGCGCCTTCTTCAACGCACCCGTAAGAAGATCTTCGTCCCCGGAGCATTTAAACCTGACATTAACATTGTTTAATTTCGCAATACTTTCGAGGTAGTCCCTGATATCCGTCTGAAATGCCCTTTTTCCCTGTTTCCTGGAACTGAGCTTGTATATGGCCGATCGCAGTTCCTCCATGGCCATGTTCGATGTTTTCATGATCCTTATCAACTGATCGCGCAATTCTGCTTCGGACATCTTCGAATACTTAGCTACCAGCGTATGTATTGCGCATGAAATACTGAATAGCCTCTGGGAAACACTGTCGTGCATTTCGTTCGCTATACGGTTCTGTTCCTCCGTTATAACCAGCTTCTGGCTGAATTCCTCCAGGTACAATCTTTCCAGTATTACGGCGCTTAACTCTGTCAGGAAGCTGAACAGCTTTTCAAACAGGTAATCATTTTCATGGAATTCTTCCGTTTCAACCCCGAGGATTCCGAAAAGCCTCGATGCCGATTTTACAACGCTTATGGCAAATGTCCTGTTCCGTATTCTTACATGCAATATATTCTTATCAGCTTCTTCCTGCAATTCGGCTAATCCGTCCAGTTCCTCCCCTATCAGCCGTTGGTCTTCGGGAGAAATATCTCCGCACGTAATGATTCCATTCGAATTGTTTAAGCCTGCCTGTCTGAAAAATGAAGATTTTGACTTCGTCAGTTCCCTTGCGTAAAAAATTATGGTATTCATCAGTTTTTCCCTGCTGTCCTGGGCCGTAAACGTTTCAACCGCCTGGTACAGCGACATTATATGTTCAATGGATTCTTTTATCTTTTCGTTTGCCTCGGCCAACTGGTCGTTTTTTTCCCTCAGCCTGTTCCTTTCGTTGCAGAGCTCATGGGCCAGCTTCAACAGGAGCTGCACTCCCAAAGTCATCAGGATGAATATTAAAATAAGATGAGAATTATCGGACAATATTTCAACTGCCGATTTGTTCCCGGTGTTAAAAATGAAATATGACACGCTTGCCGAAATCGCAAGATAGAAACCAAGATTGAACCAGCAGAACAAACCCGTCAAAAAGCTCGCGGAAACCAGCACGGGATTCATCGCGTACCAAATGAAGGGGCTGTTCAGTCCGCCCGTGGGCAACAACAGCATCGAAATTCCGAAGGTCTCGCTCAGCACAAGACTCTTGATTGCCTTTGAATTGTTCGAGTACCTGGAGTATAAATTTGTCAATATTCTTGAAGTTATGAACAATATGATGATTACTCCCAATTTATAAAGAAAATATTTGGTAAGGTTGTCAAATAAGTAGAATAAGGAAGTAAAAACCAGCGAAAGATATCTGTACAGGTATATAACCCTGATTTCTCTAGAATTATTGTTTGCTATTTTATTGATTAATACCTTGAACATAAAACCCCTTCTTATTCTTTGGCATCTTTCTCTTTTTGGGTCGTGTTTCAGGTATCGGTGCCTTCAGCATCCGCTTCCTTTGTTTTTTCATTGCCCCCGTCTTCCCGTACAGAATTTTCCTGCACAACTTTCTTTCCGGATGCATTTTCTGCTGAGACTTCCTTTTTATTTAAATCTTCTGTGATCGTTCCTTTCTCGTTATCATCATTTTCAGTCGTTTTCTTTTCAGTTGTGTCTACTTTCATCACATTCTTTTCAATTGCTTGCTTTTCAGACATATCCTTACCAGGCGCATCCAGTTTCGGTCCATCCTTTTCAGTAGCGTCTTTTCCTGCAGCCTTTTCCATTGCATTCTTTTCTGCCGCTTCCTCTTTGTTTTCGCCTTCCTGCAACTCTTCACGAGTCTCTTTCTTTTCCGGCAAATCTACTTCCACTGCAAACGAGAACTGAGCATTTACGCTTCCCTGGCCGGACTGGGCAGAAACAATACCCAAAATATCTGAAATCCCTTCTATGGATTTTTCAAATGCTTCTTCCAGGTCCAGCAACTGAATTTCAATGAACTGAACTTCGCCGGGGCTCAGCGTAAAGCTGCCCGGTAAATAATCTTTGACCGTCTGACCCGATAAGGATATAGAAAATGTCGCCTGTTCTGGCATGTTGTTTTTAACATGCATGGATATAAAGTTATTACTTTTTTCTTCAGAATAAACAACTTTATATACATCGTCATGCATTATTCCAACAAAAGCGCTGTCGTTAGCGGCAATTACAGCATTTATTCCCCTGCCTGCCTGCAGGACATCTATTCCGAAGCTGCTCTGGGTAGTCGAAATCAATACTGATATAAGCATCATTAATGCTAATAAATAATGTAATGATAGCGTTCTTTTATGCCTTTTTCTTCTATTCCCTCTTATTTTCATCCCGGCCCTTTCCCTCTTTCCGATCAAACCATTAAATACACGCATAGGTCTGATCTTATATGGATTATACACACATACTGGAATAATTATACTTATAGGAAAAACCTAAAAAAACGACCAATAAGAACATAATCTCATTGGTCGGTTGCACCACTAGCTCCACATATATCAGGTGCCCAGATTATGATATATGCTTCATCGCGCCCAAATTCTATTAAAGTATATAATAGTTTTCTTAATTTTTTTGTAAATATATGTGACCTGCTCTTGTTTTTTTATCATCGTAATTTTCTATTTTTATACAAATTTCTTCAATTTAACACGAAGAGGTATTAACCAGTCCATGACCAATTTTCTGCCTTTTTCCCATCTTCTCGCCCACAGGAAATACAACGCCACGACAAGAATTATTCCGGGAGAAAAAACAATTATCAGCGGTATATAAGGGTTTATTGAATACAGGTACTCCATTAATTTCTGAGAAATCAGCCGGGGATATGTTTTTATATAAATCTTTTGCACGTAGTATCCTGTTTTCTCAGGAGCAGTAATAGACACAACATAATCGGTTTTTTCTTTCGGATTCATCGTGAAAAATCCCGGTTTTATAATCATATTGGCGTCTTTTGCCTCCAAAACCGTATAGTATGGAATAAAGGACAAATTTTCAAGGCTTCGTGTCCTTTCGAACTTCTCTCCCGGTAATGGATTAGGCAGTCCTTTCGTGCTAACTACAACATAGGCAATCTCTTCCGCTTTCCAGCTTTTCATAGTCTGCCCTATAAACAGGGCATTGGCGATAATTATCAGGCAAATCAGGAAAAACACGGGATCAAAAAAGGGCGCAATATCAAGCAGGCGAATTCTGTCCTTTTTGTTTTTCCTGGAAAGCTCCCTGTTAAATAACATGTCCAGCGCAAATCCAAGGGCATATACAAGAATCAATACGGATATGAGCATAAATATATTTAGTTTTGAAATACTATCCTGCAATTTTTTATCTATCAAATCCAGCCTGGGTATAATAACTGGCTTGCCCCATATGTTCAGCACCTTGCCTATCACCTGGCTTTGCTGTATCAGGGGTTCACCGCCCTGCTGATCTGTCATTACATTATTGTCGCCCTTTGTTATGAATTTTCCATCCTTCGTTATATCTATTATTCTGTGAGTTACAAAAGGCTGTTCAAGAACCCTGGGTTTAAATGTTATGATATCTCCTACCTTATATGTTTTCGATGAAACCAGAATAAACCCGTCATTGGTCATTATGGTTGGTTCCATACTTTCTGAATAAACGTACCACAGGCTTATTGGTCTCGATTCATTATCTCTGTATATGACGTTAATTGCGAGATTTATTAATAAACCGGTTATAATGACATATATCATCGCTTTTAAAAACCTGTTTACCGTTTTCATCTTTTTATTCCGTTTAACAAGTTTTTTTCTAGTTTTATATTTATCAGGTTTATTTGACTTAAGTCTTTTTGTTCCAAGGCATATTTATTTAAACAAAGATTCTACAGGCTAATTATCGTTTGCAGGCATCCTGTTAATGACTCGAAGCTGCCGGTAATTTAAAAAATAAATACATAGTGGAACTTTAGATTTTGCTAAAGTTCCACCATGAAGTTTACTGACTTAAAGTTTTCGTTTATTGGGCAGGTCTCTTCGGAGCTTCCTTGTTTGCCTTGAATATAACGGTATGGCTCCAATCCTTGCCGGCTCTTCCGTATCCATTGGACAGCTTGGTGTTGACAATTACTTTTGCAGTGAAATATTCACCGGGATCGAGTTTTACATATGCCATCTTACCTACGCCGTCCTTGAAGTTCCAGGAAGTGGACATGAGCAAATCCTTGCCCTCGGGCTTGGTATTTCCATACCAGGCATCCACGTTTGTGACTTCGCCGTTGGTATCCTGGATCCTGTATCTTAATCCTGCATTATGCCAGGAATCCCAACCTTCAGCTTCGAGCCATACATAAAGTGTCTGTGCGCTCTGGTTGGTAACAGTAAATACGTTGTGGACCTCTGTTAAAGACTGAGCATTAAAACCTTTTGCGAGAGCCGTAGAGAAGTCGAACTCAATGGCTCCTTCCTTGTTAACCTTCGCATAGGGCGAACTGGACGAAATTCCAATAAAACCTTCTGCATCGCTGGCAACTTTCATGCTGGACGTACGTTCTGCCTTGAATACGTCAATAGCTCCGGTTCCTATCGAAGCCATTACTGCTGCCACTATCAAAAGGGTCAGCACTACAAAAATTTTACCTTTTTTCATTTAAAACCCTCCTTCATGATTTTGTTTTTACAAGTAAATTATCTCCAATCCTGGATATCAATGCATTGACCTTCGGGCTATTTTTCAGATTTTGGAAGTGTAATATTAATCTTACACTCCGGGTTAGCCTCATGGTATACTTTGGAGTAATAACAGAAGGAGAGTTCAAACTTAAAAATCGTACATGTAGTTGTACAGTCCCTTCTTTTTTCCGTTATCTTCATTAACGGTATATATATAGATATAATCATCTTCAATTACACAGTAATATGTCTTTTCCTCCATATCATCGCGATATTTTAATATTCCCCTGTCCTGCTCATCAGATATTCTTACCAGCTCTTTCATGCTGTCCAGGGGAATGAGCGTTTTATCCTTAAATTCTATAGGCTGTCGGACGGAAACCAGCCTGTTCCTGTACCTCTTTTCTATCTTGTCATCCTCGGTCATATGTTCAATTTCTATCTGTTTTCTTGATATCAAAACCAGTAATACAAAAGCAGAATAAATCAGAAAAACAGAAAGCGAAACATACCTGTAAACCGGAACGGGTACCATCAGATTAAACAAGTTTAGTTTATATTCCACTACTTTAATCTCATCAACAGGGGTCCGCCAGAAATATTCATTTTCTCCGCTTAACATCATCTGGCTTTCAGACAGTTCAAACATCATGGCCGTGTTTGATTCAAGATTTATCTTTCTGTTTTCAAAAGTTATATCCCCCTCAATAACCGGGATAACATGCAATAAAAATTTGGCCGGCATGTGCCCTATGGCCTTGTTGGAAATTGTCTCAATGTCGCTGTAAATTTTTCCTAGATCAATAGAAACCTTTTGATTTATAACTTCTACACTTTCTCCTTTCATGTTAAAATTCTGTCTGCCCTTGAGTGTCGTGGTACGCTCCCATAAACCTTCAGCTACTAATTTAAGCAATATTGAATAATTGCCTTTGACAGTGACTGGCTTGTCAGCAGTTATCGCAGTTTTGACATATACATCCACGACATTCTGCGTTTTTGGGAATATCACTCCCTCAACTCCGACAACACCGTAAGGCAATGCCTTGGTTTTGTAATCAAAAACCGTACTTTGAATAATTACATTTTTATTTATCTTCTGTTCTATAAACTGCTTTGTTGTAAACGCGTGAGCAGTTAACGCTGCAACAGCAAGCCAAATCAATATAATGATTATCATGGCTATTTTGGAAAGAGCCCAAAACCTTACTTTTAACTTCTTCCATTTGTTCATCGGTGATTCAACTCCATAGATGTATACTGAAAATACCTTCCAGGTAAATGTAATATATCTATATTCAAGAATAATTTACTTTTTCCTTCAGCGAAAAAGATCTAATCTTGTTGTATGATAACTTCTTTTGTCGCCTCCCTTTAAAATTTCGATGGAATCAAGGCAACAAAAAAGAGCTGCTTTTTTGCAGCCCGTCCAAAGTACATTCTCTTTGCTGAAAATTACTTTTTTTTCTTTTGCCTATATAATTTTCTTAAATTTTTCAAATAAAATTGGAACATCCGCAGTAACTGTTTTCCAAACAATACCTCTAAATGTATTTTATATCATTCCTTGTGTCAATATTCAGAAAAATACAAGAACAGCTAATATAAATGTGTTTCTTTCATTTACTTTTAACCTTTAACTTGAACACACACTCGAAGCCATGGGTCTCAAATGTTTTTGGCAAGTATAAATCCGAGCAGTGCGGAACTTAATTTTCCGAGCACCCCTTTCCCATTAATGGGATTTCATGGTTGAGTGCGTCAGCCTGTAACTTTGACCTTGGAA
>JAMNXU010000021.1 GCA_023623175.1 Bacillota bacterium | reverse complement strand
AAGCTACCGGATGAGGCAATCACTCATGAGGCAGTTAAGTTAACATAAAATTTCCCCACCGGTGCCTGGGGAAAACTCTTTGCAAAAATGGGGAATTTCCTCTTGCAAAAAACAAGTTAAGTTTGTTGGACCTGATGAGTAGAATGGATAGTTTCTTTAATTAGATGATAAATAAGGAATTTTTCTTTATAAGAAATGAAAAGATTAACGAATTAGAAATAAAATATCTAAATTAGACGAAAAATAAATAACGAAAAAATATACCTCTATGAAGAAAGATAAAGTATGAAGAGTTTTTTATCATTATTCAAGAATATATAAAATTTTATTGAAAGAATGAATTGAAAAATGAATGTTTTTTATCTAATTTAACGAACGGTTCGGATCAGTTGAAGTATTAGATTTAAAAAAGTAATGCCTATTATTGCTGATACAAAAATAGTAAAAAAATAAAATACAACGCTTTTAAAAGTAAGATTTACATTAATAACATAGGACATAATGATAAATTGTTTCACGTGAAACTATTTTATTAAAATTATTATAATGCTTTTATCGTACTGGAAAACAGAAAATGTTCTCTCATTCTTTTTTCATGATACAAACATAAGTAAATTGTTATAAAATTGTTTCACGTGAAACATTTTTCTGGCTAGTTTATTTAATATAGTAAGATTTATCTGGGACCTAATTTTTAAAACAATAACTTTTTTAATTAAAAGTTTTAAAAAAATTTTTTAACCTAATCTAAAAATATCATTAAACTTAAAATATTAATAACCGTAAAAATACCATTTATATTAAAATTTAATCTGATAAAAAAATCATTTAACTAATCTAAGATGATTTGTGCTTTTAAAAAAGTTCTATAAGTCAACATGATACACTGAAGTTTCATAAACAAAAAATTCCCGCCTCAAGACTAACTTGAATATATAATGTTCTATGTTTTTTGAAAAAAACTGCACCCTTGTGGTGTTCTTATAGACAAGAGAAATGTCCTGCTGTCCCTCCTTGACTCAAACGACATAAAACTAAAAAATCAATTGTAGTGTAAAGGGTAAAAAAAACATTCATATCATAAGGGAAAATTACATCCATAAATATATACCCGCATTCATATACTGCATTCTTATTCTTAAGGCAAGCGAGAAAAATGTTATCTTCCCCCATGGGACAGAAGAACCGTCCCCGTGTCCCAAATGTGGGACAAGAGAACCGTCCCCGTGTCCCATTGTTTCACGTGAAACATTTTTTGCTTAGCATTAATTTTCATTAATATAAATAGAACAGGAGATATAATTGTGTTATAATCAATATGATTTAATAATATTGTTAAATTACGACATTTTTCACATTTTTGTGAGGAGTGAGTTTATTGGCAAAGGTTATTTCCATAGCCAACCAAAAAGGGGGAGTGGGCAAGACCACCACGGCTGTTAACCTGAGTTCGTGCCTTGCCATAAAGGGAAAGAGAGTGCTGCTTATTGATATCGATCCCCAGGGCAATGCGACCAGCGGATTTGGCATAGATAAAAACGGCATAAGGCATTCCATTTATGATGTCATTATTAATGGTTTGCCCATAAAAGAAGCATTGATGGAAACCTGCATAGAAAACCTTGATATTATTCCGTCAAACATCCAGCTGGCGGGAGCCGAAGTTGAACTTGTTTCTGTTTTTTCAAGAGAAACAAGGATGAAGGTGGCGCTTGATGACATAAGAAAAGAATACGACTTTATATTAATTGACTGTCCCCCTTCCCTTGGACTGCTTACAATAAACTCACTCACGGCGTCGGACACAATTCTTGTGCCTATACAGTGCGAATACTACGCCCTGGAAGGGCTGAGCCAGCTTATGAACACCGTCAGCCTTGTCCAAAAGCATCTGAATCCCAGGCTGGATGTGGAAGGCGTGGTACTGACCATGTTCGATGCGAGAACAAACCTGTCTATCCAGGTTGTGGATGAAGTTAAGAGATATTTCAAAAACAAGGTTTACAGCACCATTATTCCGAGAAATGTGCGGCTGAGCGAAGCGCCAAGCTTTGGAAAGCCAATAATTATTTATGATCCCAAGTCAAAGGGCGCAGAGTGCTATCTTGATTTGGCGAAGGAGGTTATTGAGAAATACGAGGAGGAGGAAAGAGTGAATGGCTAAAAAAGCGCTTGGCAGGGGCCTTGAAGCACTGATTGCCGTGAATTCCTCTGAAGGCGGTGACATAAGGGAACTGGGCATAAATGAAGTGGAGCCCAACAGGGATCAGCCAAGGAAAAATTTCGACAGGGAAAAGCTCGAGCAGCTGGCAGAATCTATCAGGCAGCACGGTATTGTACAGCCAATCATAGTCAAAAAGGAAAACGACACATATCGCATCGTGGCCGGAGAAAGGCGATGGAGAGCGGCAAGAATAGCCGGCCTGACAAAGATCCCGGTTATAATAAGGGATCTGTCAGAAAAGGAGCAAATGGAGATAGCGCTTATAGAAAACCTTCAGAGAGAAGATCTTAACCCCATTGAAGAGGCCGAGGCCTACGAAAAGCTGATGAAAGAGCACAACATGACGCAGGAACAGCTTTCGCAGGTCATAGGAAAGAGCCGGTCGGCCATAGCCAATACTGTCCGGCTATTGACGCTGAGCCCGAAAGTCAGGGAATATATAATAGAAGGAAAAATTACGGGAGGGCATGCCAGGACCCTTGTTACGATTGATAACCCTCAGCTCCAGGAAAAAATGGCGGAAGAAATTATACAAAAAAATCTTTCTGTCCGGGAAGCTGAGAATCTCTTAAAGAAATACTCGAAACAGCGCGGCAAAACTCCTAAATCCGGCGATTCCGTCGAGCTCCGGCACATTGAAGAAAGGCTGAAGTATATTTTCGGCACCCAGGTGAAATTAATATCGGGCAACAAAAAAGGGAAAATAGTTATAGAATATTATTCGCCGGAAGAACTCGACAGGATCCTGGAAATGGTTGATTCATTAAATAAGGGATAATTTTTCACTGAACTGTAAATAAAGACAAAGACAGGATAACAAAAATGAAAAGTTATTGATGAAATAAATATTATTGATGAAATAAATATCATTGAAATAGATACTTAAAAAAATATTATTAAAAAACATTAACATAATAAGAATTATCATTAAAATTATCATTTAAAATATACATTAAAAACTTATGATAAATGCTCAGGGTCAAAGGAGTAAACACCTATGGAATATTTTTCATCGGATGTAATAGCAGGTTTTTTAACAATTGCAGTGATAATTAACTTTTTACTTATAATAATTCTTTTCACAATGAACTTGTCGAACAAGCGCAAGCTGAATAGGCTGAAAGCCAAGTACAACAGGTTTATGTCGGGTCTTTCGGGCAGGAACATTGAGCAGCTTATTGAAACCTGCCTCGACAGGATAGACGGCGTGGAAAATCAAATAAGGGACATGGAATTCCACTTAAGGCAACTGGACGACAACATGTCCATAGCCGTACAAAAGGTCGGGATAGTACGGTTTAACGCTTTTGACAACGTGGGGAGTGATTTGAGTTTTTCCATTGCTTTGCTGGACAGCTATGATTCCGGCGTGGTGATCAGCGGGCTGTATACCAGGGATAGTTCTACCACGTACGCGAAACCGATTGTTAACGGAAAATCAAAATATGCATTGTCAGCCGAGGAAATCCAGGCAATTGACATTGCCATTAAAAAGGCAAGGGAAAAGCAATACCTCGGGAACTAATTATTTATAAGCTACTGGATGTGATATTTTGAAGGAACGAAAGAAAGATAAAAATGACATATGGATGTACGCGGCGCTGTTGTTTACCAGCGCCTTTGTGATACTTTTGATAACTGCCTACAGCCAGTTGAAATTCAATAAAAGCGTTGACGAGTATGAGTCCAGGATCCAGGGCGAAATACAACAAAAATATGTCTACCAGTATGATTTGAAAAGGGCTCTCGTTGAAAATGAAGAACTGAAAAAAAGCATTGAAGATTTGAAGAAAAGGGTTGATGAACTGGAAAAGGAACGTTCAGATTTTAACAAACGGCTCGAGGAAAAAGACGGGAAACTGGAAGAAGCGATAGAATTTTTCAACATACTTGCTGAGGCTGAGTCGGAATATAAAAAGGGAAATTATGTAAAGTGCGCCCAATTGCTAAAAAGTCGCTCAAACAAGGATATACTTGGTCCTGAAGCGAGAAAAAAGTATGATTTCCTGCTGTCCGAGACCAGCTTCAAAGCCGGTCTCGCCCTGTACAACGAAGGATACCGCCTTTTCACGCAAAAAAATTATGCTGACGCCGTCGGGAAATTTCTAGCTTCCTATGACATAACCCAGAGCGATTATTATTCCGATGACTGCCTTTACTTTGCTTCTGCTTCGTATTATTATATTGGAAAGAACGAAAAGGCGTCTGAGACGCTGGACATTCTGCTGAGCCGGTATCCGCAGAGCACTTACAGGAACGAAGCCCTGCTTTTAAAGAAAAAAATAGATGAAATACGGAAAAACGAGAAACAATAAACAAGGGAACCAAAAAATGATAATATGATGTGTCAAAGGAGTAATTGGCCATGCTTGATATGAGACTTATAAGGAGTAATCCTGAATTACTGGAAACAGCGCTGAAGAACAGAAATTACAATTTCAATGTCAGAGAATTGCTCGACCTGGACGAAAAGAGAAGGCAGCTGATTGTTACGGTCGAGCAGATGAAAAACAGGCAGAACATTACTTCAAAACAGATTCCTCAATACAAGAAGGAAGGCAAAGACGTCTCATCACTGATGGCTGAAATGAAACAGCTGTCGGAAGATATAAAGCAACTGGACCTGCAGGTGCGCGAAATTGATGAGCAGATGGAGAAACTTCTCCTGACGATACCCAACATTCCCAGTGACAAAACTCCCGTCGGCAGCAGCGACGCCGACAACGTGGAGGTCAGGAGGGTCGGGGATATCCCGGTTTTTGATTTTGAACCCAGGCCCCACTGGGAACTGGGCGAGATGAAGGGCATACTGGACTGGTCAACAGCCGCCAAAGTAACGGGAACCCGTTTTGCGTTCTATAAATCCGCAGGGGCAAGGCTGGAAAGGGCCCTGGTTAATTTCATGCTAGACCTCCATACTGAAAAGCATGGGTACACGGAAGTGTTTCCTCCCTACATGGTTCACAGGAACAGCATGATTGGAACGGGCCAGCTGCCCAAATTCGAGGAAGACGCTTTCAAGGTCCAGGACACGGAATATTTCCTGATCCCTACCGCGGAGGTGCCCGTAACCAATATGTTCCGCGAACAGATACTCGATGCGAAGGATCTGCCAATAAAATTTACCGCCTATTCCGCTTGTTTCAGGGCTGAAGCAGGCTCTGCGGGACGTGACACGAGGGGGCTTATAAGGCAGCACCAGTTCAACAAGGTTGAGCTTGTCAAGTTTACCCTTCCCGAAACGTCCTATGATGAACTGGAAAGCCTGACCCGGGATGCCGAGGATGTTTTGAAAATCCTTGGTCTGCCTTACAGGGTCGTTAAGCTGTGTACCGGGGACCTTGGATTCTCATCCGCGATGACCTACGACATCGAGGTTTGGATGCCCAGCTACAACAGGTACGTGGAGATTTCTTCCTGCAGCAATTTTGAGAGCTTCCAGGCCAGGAGAGCGGGCATTCGTTTCAGAAGGGGACCGAAGGAAAAGCCGGAATATGTCCACACGCTTAATGGTTCGGGACTTGCCGTCGGAAGGACCACAGCGGCAATACTGGAGAATTTCCAGCGCGCAGACGGTTCGGTAGTCATTCCCGAGGCCCTGAGAAAATACATGGGCGGCATTGAAGTAATATAAGATGATTAATGAAAAAATGCCGGTTTTGCCAGATTATACTTTGACGATTCTCCTAAATGGCGTTGACAAATGTGTCAGGTACATGTTATATTAATTCGTGTGACTTGAGAGACGGAGAGATGGTCGAGCTGGTTTAAGGCACCGGTCTTGAAAACCGGCGTAGGCGTAAGCCTACCGTGAGTTCGAATCTCACTCTCTCCGCCACTTTTTATATGATAAAATACGGAGAAGTACCCAAGTAGGCTGAAGGGGACGGTTTGCTAAACCGTTAGTAGTCGCAAGGCTAGCCCGGGTTCGAATCCCGGCTTCTCCGCCAGCTAAGCCGCTTCCAGGAAGTAACCTGAAGGCGGTTTTTTATTTTACTTCTACCCGGCATGCATATCTGTCATCGGGGCTTGATTTTTATTTTCAGGCGATTGCTTTTTGAATACCATTTGGCAACATGCTTAAGCCATAATGAATAATTATTAAGTCATAATGAATGCTCCTTAAGTTTAATGAATAATTCAATTGACTAAGCCATAATGAATAATTTTGCCGAAAAAAACCTATCCTAACGTTAAAATAATATAACCGGTTAGGAGGACTGAAATGTCAAAGACGATAGCAGCATTATTTGAAAACTACAACTCGGCGGAACAGGCGGCAAAAAGAATTAAGGACGAAGGACTGAGAACCGATGATATTTCCATTGTTGCAAAACAGGGAGATGATTCCGGAACCGGCGGTCCTACGGCGACGATGTCAACGCGTCCGGTTAATGACAATATTTCCGACGGCGTGGTGACAGGCGGAATCCTGGGTGGCATTGCAGGCCTGCTGATGGGCGCTGGAAGTATGGTTGTGCCCGGCCTTGGAATTGTCGCAGCCGCAGGTCCGATTACAGGCTTGCTGTCCGGAGCGATAACCGGAGGCATTATTGGCGGCCTTGTGGATCTCGGTATCCCCGAAGAAAAGAGCAGGGAATATGAAAAAGGCGTAAGAGAGGGCAAGGTACTGTTCAGCATGAAAACTGAAGAAGACAAGGTGGACAGGGTGACTGATATATTGAAAAGCAATGGAGCAACAAACGTAGAGGTATATTGATCACTCCTTGCTGATTGACAGAAAAACAGGGCATTGAGATAGCATGTTATCTGACTCCAATGCCCTGTTGTTTTATTTTATCCGGTTTATCCTGCATCGTACCAGATGTTTACCCCTGTTTTGTCCCGACCCTTACGGTTCTGTTGAGCGGCGTATAGGTGCTCGTGTGAAGTTTTTTCTCGCTTACGACTTTACCGTCAATTTTAATTGTTTTATACGTGTCGACGACATAGCCCTGGGATCCTTCCTGGACTACTACCGTTTTTCCTGCGGGCAGGTTAGGATCGTTGATCTTGGTTTCAGTATAGGGAATGGTGCGAACCAGTTTTGTCGTAACAGAAACGGATTTGCCAGGGGTTTCGTTGGTGCCCAGTATTTTTACATGGAGCTTGTTATCAGCGGTTACAACGCACTCCAGGCGCACGGGCCATGCGGTATTGTTACGGAACCTGAAATCAACGGATCCATAGGCAACTGTTGCGTCAATTCCGAGGGGTATATAAGATACCGCGAACATGTGGTTTACCCTTTCAATTACCTCGAGATCGGCAAACAGCACTGCATAATACAACGTGGACGTAACCTGGCAAATGCCTCCTCCCACGTCCTTTACCACAGAGCCGTTCACAAAAATGTAGGCGTCCCTGTACCCGGCTTCAACGGTTCTCTCGCCTACCACCTCGTTAAAGGAAAAAACCTGTCCCGGCGCAAGGATGTAATTGTGTATTTTGGATGCCGAAAGCTTTATGTTCTGCGCCCTGTTCCTGTCAACCTCTGTTTTTACGCTGAACGAAGTAACCGAGGATCCGAGGACGTCTCTGAACAGCTTGTCCTCAATATCGCTGACTTTCAGCCCGGGTTCTGTGAATTTTACCGGGAGCGCCTGCTTCGTGTCCTCTTTGCCTTTCAGTCTCGCCAGGATGGATCTCAATTCATTTTTGTCTATGCTCCTGCCCTTCCGCGGCGGACTGATTGTTACCTGGTTGTCCTTAACGACAGGGGCGGGATTGGCGGGTTCACATACGATTTTTTCAAAAAGCTCGTCCACATTCAGCTCTGTCGGCGGCGTCTTTACGACTTTTAAGGAAACGGTTCCGCCCTTGAGACTGCGAATTCGCTCATTGATCTTGTCAAAGGCTTCCTTCCTGTCAAAACTTACACCGTGGTGGCCCGTGACAAGTATGACCTCTTCGCTGGCTTCCCGGATAATGAGATCCGGTTCCTTTACTTTGACATGTACTTTTTTGAACAGCTTGTCTATTTTTTGATCGAGTTTTGCCTGGTCGTAGGACAAGTCAAGGTCTAAATGGATTTCATTATTATAGGCATTGAGTATGCTTTTGGCTCTTTCAAGCAAATTGCCCTTCCTGCCAATTTCAAAAGCCCTGTCAACTGTTTCCTTCAAATTGTAACTGACTTTAATGTCCTTAAACCTGATTACTTCCGAATATCCATTGCACTTCAGGTTTATCGACAGGCTGTCAGCCTTTTCCTGGTACTTTTTTTCGAGCATGTTTAAAGCTTCCGACGGCAGCATTCCTCCCACATGGTGGTTATTGATATACACACCAGTGTAAATACGGTCGTAGCTAAAAACCCTGTAGCAAAAATAAACCGTTGATAAAAGGCTTATAACTATAATGGTTACGAGGGTTATTATCAATATTTTCCTGGTATTCACGCCTGCCTTGTTTTTTTCCAATACAGCTTCCATATATCATTGCTCCGTCGCTAAAAAATTCAGAAATCTGATAAAAGTTTATCATATTTCAAAGAAAATAGTTAATTTAAATTATTATTTCCTTTATGAAAAGACGAGAATTAACTGTTTGTTGTTTCATAAACGCACCATAAATTTTAATTTTCCAATAAGCATTATTACGTTAATTTGGAAACATATGTATAAAGTGCCAAAATGCCGCTTATACTTATAATAAAAAATATAACTAAGGGGCAAAATAACATGTTGATAAATCAACAAACTGACAATAAAACTATTACCCATAAAACCGGTTTTCTATCAGGAATTTTGAAATTAATGAAAACCGGAAAAAAGACAGTGCCGGTTGTATCAACGCAGCCTGCCGATCCCGAAGACCTGGAACTCCTGGAGTGCCTGAAAAAAGCCAAAAGCGACTGGATTGACGCTTACAGGGACTTTAATTATGTTGACGACCAGGACCTTGTGGACTTTCATACATACAGGATAAAGGCCTACCAGCTGAGATATGAATACTTCCTGAAAAAAGCAAAGGAAAAGGGCCTGAAATTTATCGGAATTGACGACGAAAGCATAATAGGCTCAATGAAGGAAAAATAGTGATGCCCCGTTGGCAAAAGCGGCCGCCCCGGTTATAATTTTTTGGACAAGAAAATATAAATATTACTGGAAACTCAGGATAATGAAAAGGGGATTGTGGGGCAAATGAACTATGCTGCTTTGTTGGCCTATATTGTCGGGATTTTAATACTTCTGCTTATTGGCAGGGCGCTTTTTATTCCGATGAAAATTATCCTGAGACTTGTATATAATGCACTGCTGGGCGGAATTATCATTGTTATTATAAATTTCGTCGGAAAACTGATTGGTTTCAAAATTGCGCTCAATATTGTCAATGCCTTAATAGTAGGAATGTTGGGGGTTCCCGGTCTGATTCTGATAATAATTTTGAAATTTATTTTTAAAATATGATGAAAAAATCCCTCTTTCAGCATATACTGAAAGAGGGATCAAGCTAACACCGGGTGTCAGTCTTTTTCTTATTTGGTCAGGCACTTCGGTGTTTTAGGTTGATAGAACAGCCAGAAGCATGCCGTTCCTACGGAAAAGAGAGCAAATGCAGTAACTACAGCGGCAGCAGCTTTAAAGAGTTTCTTCATACGAATACCTCCTTATTTTATAATTGTATTGGCCCCCTCTATGTAAATTTTCTTTTGTTATATCCTTTTTCATTTTTATAGTGTTAATATTTTTTATACCACATTCAGGTTATTAATACAAATATTTTATTAATTTTTTTATAAAAATTTGTATTTTTTAGTTTTTTTAAATCACTAAACCTTTGGTATGTCCAGAAGGGTTTTACTACAAACTGCTTTTTATATGCTATGCAAATAAAGTGTCAATGCTGTTCGGTTATTCCCTGAAAGATCCCGGGTATTGCCGATTGGGACACTTTCCCTATTTCCTGCTTTTTGTCTTCCTGCATTAATTTTCCCGTTTACTGTTTTTCAACGTATATTTTAAGACTTTGCAGTGCTTCCTTTACTTTTTCCATATCGCCGCTTTCAGCAAGATTGGAGATGTACTCCAGGCTCTGGCTTATTTCGTTGTTGCTTAGTGTTTTCCTGTTTTTATAGAAATCATTTATGCTTTTTATTGCCAACACCAGTACGATGGTAACAAAGAGCGTAAGGTATATATTTATTCTCAGCAACATTGTGGTCGTCTTGCTGAGAAGAGGTGCATTGTCGAAAAGCAAAAGCCGCGCTATCAAAACTGTGAGGAATGTCAGCATTCCCGCGGACACCGCGTACACGAACAACTGGATGTAATAGCCCTTTTTCTTGCTTTCTTTTGCCTGAAAATCTACGATCTTTATTGAATATTTATAGGACAGGTATACCATCAATACCTGCAATACTCTTTCGGGAAGGGTGATCAGAAAGCGCATTATATCGGTCAGGTTCTGATCCACCTTTATGCCCGTGATGGCCGATATTGTCACAATACTTATACCTTCGGTCAGTATGAAAAGCAAAGTGGCAAAAAACATGGCAAATATCGATTCGTAAAACTTGAGGCGCATCAGGGCTATAAACATTATGAAAATCAGCAGCATGTAAACAAGCATGCTTTCCATTTCATTCTGAAGATTTGGCCTGATGAAGAAAATCAAAACTGAGACAATGGCTGCAAATAAGGCAATTTTCAGTAGACCGTTTCTTTTTTCCAGGAAGCTGAATCTGCCGACTGACATCAAGCCGAAAAGGCAAAGCATTATAGCTTCAGGAAAACTTATTAAAACCAAACTGGGTATGGAGATATTCGCCATAGAGCACCACTTTCTTTCCGCATAATATAATATATCAGATTTACCAAAAAGATGCAATAGTAAAGCACATTTTTTCCAAATCTTGAATTATTATTTTTCCAGTTTAGCCGCCGGTGTTTGTTTCGTCTAACTTGTCCAACCAGGATTTGATTTTTTCCGGGTCGATTTTCTTCATGCAGGCAGTCATGAAAAGCTTGAGATAAGGCTGGCTTTCTTCCCGGAGTATCCAGTTCCTGAGATCTTCCTGGAGTTTCGTAAACTGGTAGTATTCTTTTGCCGTTTTGTTGTCAGTGGATTTTATCAGGTTCTCCTCGTATTTTTTCCGTTCCTGCTCCAATGTATCTTTGGTGTTGAAGCAATACCAGAAATCAGGAGTAACCCTTGCATAGTTGCTGAGAATGTTAATGGTGCCTGGGAACGGTTCAATATCTCCGTTTATGTAGCTTCTGATCTGCTTGGTGCTGATGGTGTAGCCGGTTTTTTTCTTGATATCGGCGGAAAACTCTTCTATTGACATATCGCCCATGATAAGATTGAGGTTGCTGACAAACACAGTAAGGTCAAAACTCCTGTCAGGTTCCATTTCTTCGTTGAGGTGGCCGGCCGCCTGCATAAGCTCTTCAAGGGGATAATCATATGTTTTCGCGATCAAGCGAAGAATATCCGGCTTGGGATTTGAGTATTTTCCGGTTCTCGGATCGATGCCTTTTTCAAGGCTGCTTAAGTAGGAAGGAGAAATGCCCATTTTTTTTGCTGCTTCCCTGACAGACCAGTCTTTGCTTAATCTTATGCGGCGTAAAAGCTCACCGAGATTGCCCATTTTACCACCTTAAAAGAAAAAAATAATAAAGCAGCTAACTTCAGACGCTCAAATGCTGTTTTTAACCGAGGACCTTAATACCCTGATACATAAATAAAATAGGCTACATAAATTAATAGTAAAGACTTTTAGACATTATGTATAATACCACAAAAATACAAGCCGTACAATAAAAATAATCCAATATTGTATACAAAAACACATTATTCCTATAAAAAAACATACCTTTTACTAATTTTGCAGTCAAGTCCCCGCCGGACGGAACGCATGTTTTTTCAGCCCACATTCTACTCCGGCGGTCCTGTGCATATATTAAATTAGCCAGGTAGGCACAGGCTCCTAAAAAAGCCGGCGACTTGAAAGGGTTTGTCAGCATGCCGGCATGGATTCCAGGGAGGTAAGCCATGCAGCAGATAGACCTTGATATAGGCAGGCAGTATGATTTGAAAATAAAGAATGTAGTACCTTTCAGAAATGTCATTATCCTTAATACGGACAAGGGGAAAAAGCTCCTGAAAAAAGAGAACATATCCCCGGGAAGAATCCTGTTTGTACACGGCGCCAAGGAACACCTTAATGCCAACGGTTTTAAAAACATTGACCGGTATGTATGCACTGTTGACGGAAATCCATATATAGATTCCGACCAGGGATGCTTTACGCTGGCGGATTTTATTGAAGGTTCGGAATGCGATTTTGACGAGACCCAGGATGTCCTGGCGGCAACCGTAGCACTGGCAAAGCTTCATTCGGCAACGAAGGGTTACAATCCTCCTGCAGGTTCTTATTCCAAGAACGATTTGGGAAAGCTTCCTGACATATTCAAAAAAAGGCTTGATGAGATACGCAAAATCAAGCGGATTGCAAGCAAGGGAAAAACAAAAATCGATTTTCTCGTTCTCAACTACGTGGATTATTTCTACAACCAGGGCTTTGAAGCGTTAAAAGGAGTGTCCCGGCCGGAGTACAATCTTATAGTCGAGGAGACCAGGAAGCAGAAAATTTTCTGCCATTGCGACTACAATCATTATAACGTGCTCATGACTGACGGCGAAGTGGCGGTTACCAACTTCAGCCAGTGCCGCTTCGAACTGAAGGTGTACGACCTGGCAAACCTTATACGCAGGAAAATGCGAAAATGCAACTGGGATATCGGCGAGGCCTCAAGAATAATCGAAACCTACGGAAGCCATGAAGAATTAAGCCGTCTTGATCTGCTTTTTTTATTTTACTTCCTCCAGTTTCCGCAAAAATTCTGGAGGGTTATCAACAGGTACTACAACAGCAGAAAAAGCTGGTCTGAAAAAATATACTCGGCAAAACTGACGGAAGTTGCGGAGGAGATACCTTACCACAGCCTGTTTCTCAGCAATTACGCAAAAAAATTCCTGTGACAGGCAAAAAGGCGAAAAACAGCGGGAGGTTTCTCACACTGTACGTATCGTTTTCATATTATATGGTATAAAATAAATTATGTAAAACGGTCAGTGCAGGTGGTTTTAATGGGCAGATTCAAGATTGGAGATATTGTTGCGCGCAAATCATACGGCTGCGATATCCTTTTTGAAGTGACAGACATTGGCGAGAACTGCATGCTGAAAGGGATCGCATGCCGTTTGGAAGCTGACGCTCCCGAATCGGACCTGTTGCTGCAAACGGAAGAACAGATAGAGGAATATTTGCGCTCCCAGGGCTTTTTAGGTCAGGGAGCCTGCGGCGCCGGTGCAAAAAGAAGAAAGAGCTTACTTAGAAAAAGTATTCTTAAAAGCTGAATCGCTGCCGGCATCAACACAGCCGGTCAGTATAATATTTCCCAGCCACGGGCGCAGTCCGCGCATGTATTGCAGGGACTGAAGTTCAGTGGCACTTTTATGAGAAATTTTTTCAAAACACTTGACATAATAAAATTTTACTTGTTATAATATTTGTTTTTCTTTTGACAAGCACCCCATCTTATGTTATAATGTTATCAAACGGAAGATGGGGTGATATGATGGCAGAGAAGAGCGATCTGGTCCAAATCAGGAAAGACATAGAAAACTGCGTCGGAGAAAAAGTTCAGCTGAAGGCGAACCGGGGGAGAAAAAAGTCGTTTATTCGTGAGGGAGTACTCGAAAACACCTATCCCAACATCTTCGTGGTCAAGTTTGAGAACGAGTATGAAGCAACAAGAAGGGTATCATACAGTTATACGGACGTACTTACCAAATCGGTGGAACTGGTAATATGCAAGGATAATAGGAAAATACAGGTCAGTTGACGTTATCAGGCTTCAGGGTGTTTTTAAATTTCTGGTAAATATATTGGAAAAAAGGGCTGTTGCACAGCGACCGGATCGGGCGTGCAACGGCCCTTTTATTATTATTATGCGCGTTCATTTTTCCGGTTTTGTAATATTTGATACACCTTGTCAATATATATTAATTAGGAATTTGCTTACCCGGAAATCATTGTGCCGGAGCAGCCACCAAATTGATATCAGGATGCAAAATGCAGGAGGAGGATCGGCAATGGCCCTTGAGCTTATAAAGGAGTCGATTAAAGTCAATCGTGTAATCGGTAAGGATACAACCCGGACCGTGTTGGACAACGATATTATCGTTCCGGATATAAACCCGGATATTTCGCGTATTCTTTTGCTTGACGGCGACGTGTATGTCAAAAACGCCGAAACCGCGCAGGACAGGGTTCAGGTAGACGGCGTGCTGAACTGCAAAATACTCTATCTGTCCGATGATCCGGATTTGCCCGTAAGGAGCATAAACAGCCCGATAGATTTTTCTTTCAGCCTTGACGTCGAAAACGCGAGACATGGAATGAAGTGCAGTGTAAAATGCGACGTGGAACACATGGAATACAACCTTATAAACAGCAGGAAAATTAATGTCAGGGCTTTGATCAGTGTTACCGGAAAAGTCACCGACGGGCTGGAGCAGGAATTTGTAAATGATCTCGTGGGTATCGAAGATCTCCGCATGCTAAGGGAAAGCACGGTCCTCAACTGCTTTGTCGGCGACGGAGAATCCGAATACACCGTACGCGAGAGCCTGGCGGTTCCCGACAGCAAGCCTGCCATTCGTGAAATCCTCAGGACGGATATAAGGATTACCGGAAAGGATTACAAACTGACCGAGGACAGGGTAATTGCGAAGGGCGACCTGAACATAACGGCTCTTTACATAGGGGACGACGAGTACCGGACACTTCAGACGCTGGAGTTCGAGGTGCCTTTCACCCAGTTTATTGATGTGCCAGGGATCGGAGAGGATTCGGAGTGCGAGGTTGATTTCAGGATAGTTGATTCGAGGATCGAACCGCTCGAGGACAGTGACGGAGAGTTTACTTCGCTGGGCTGCGAAGTTACTGTTAACGCCCAGGTCTCGGCATACAGGAAAAGCGAGGTCCAGATGCTTTCAGACGCTTTTGGGCTTAGGTCCGAGCTCGATATTGAAAAAAACGTATTCGAAGTTGAGGATCCGTCCTTTGAAAGCAGGAGCCAGGTTGTTCTTAAAGAGACTTTGCTGACAGACGAAGGAAGCCCTGAAATTGTTGAAGTGTTCAACGTGATTTCAAAGCCTGCGCTTACCGATTGCCGCATATCCGGCGGGAAAATAACGATTGAAGGCGTGGCTAAAAACAGTGTGCTGTATATTGCGAACGATCCGGAACAGCCGCTTTACTGCCATGAAGAAGAAATTCCCTTTACCCACGTTATTGAAAGGGACGACGCAGATCCCGACATGGATTGCGAAGTGGATTTTGAAATAGACCATTGCAGTTACAGCATGCTTTCCGGCAGGGAAGTGGAACTTAGGCTGGTCATAAACGTGCCGGTAAAGGCCGTAAGGAAAGTGCAGATACCCGTTATAAGCGAAGTGACGGAAAAACAGCCAGATAAGCGCGAAATTGCTGACCGTCCCGGTATTGTGCTATATTTTGCACAGCCCGGCGATACGGTCTGGAGCATCTCCAAGAAATACCGTACTGCTCCGGAAGACCTCTGTGCATATAACAATCTTGAAGAAAACAGCGTAATTGAGCCCGGAAGCCAGATACTCATTCTGAGAAAAAATGCGCAGGTCTGATACTTGATCCATGCTTTGCAAGTTATTGCCCGTAATTAAAGTCGGGCAAACACTCAAAATTCGGGGCGCTGAAATATAAAATCCGTTCCCGAAAGAAGGCATTTTGAAATTTGCCTGATATGAGGCCGCTCATAAAAGAGGGCCTAATTTTTTTGCCCGCTTCAACAATTGCAAAACCTGCCCGGTTGTGTTAATAATATAACTAACATTTGCATGGACGGGGAGTTGTTTTGCGTGAATGACGTAAAAAGGCTTGAAATGCTTGCGCCCCCATCGGGGGAAATACATATGGTGCTGGACACTGACGCTTTTAACGAGGAAGACGACCAGTATGCCATAGCTTATGCCCTCAGGGCGTCACAGCTTGGAAAGCTGTCGCTCGACGCCATTTATGCGGCGCCATATTCTCACCCCGAAATTGGAGTTTTTCCCGATGAAGGAGTCAGGGAAAGCTACAGGGAAATACTTAACGTTATTGGGAAAATGGGGGAAGAGAGAAAAGACGGCTTTGTTTTCATGGGTTCCGACAGGTTTATAAAAGACGGGCCGGTTATTTCTCCTGCTTCCGAAGACCTTGTCAATAAAGCCATGAAACATTCAAAGGACAATCCGCTGTATGTCGTTGCAATAGGAGCTCCCACCAATGTTGCGTCCGCAATTCTTCGATGCCCCGAAATTGTTGAAAACATAGTAATTGTATGGCTGGGCGGGACGCCCCATGACCATCCGTCGGCAAACGAGTACAACCTTGAACAGGATGTCCTGGCCTCAAAAGTTCTGTTTGACAGCGATGTCCCTCTTGTACAGCTGCCGACGGAATCGGTAATTTCCCACCTGACGACTACATTGCCGGAACTTGAAAGGCATCTTGACAAAAAAACACCGATAGGCACTTATCTCACGGAATTGCTGCGTAAGCGCTATGGAAGCGGGAATGTATGGTCAAAGGTAATATGGGATATTTCAGCGGTGGCATATCTTTTGCATCCGGAATGGTTTTCTTCCTCGATCGTACACGCTCCGCTGCTTACACGGGATATTGAGGTGCCTGAAACTTTTTCCGTTCTTGACTGTTACA
Source organism: Bacillota bacterium (assembly GCA_023623175.1). Lineage (GTDB taxonomy): Bacteria > Bacillota > Clostridia > Acetivibrionales > JAMNXU01 > JAMNXU01. Next base: position 258,223 of record JAMNXU010000021.1, on the reverse strand, counting down.
AAAAGCCGCGGGAGCGTTTGCGCTGGGCCGCCAATCCGTCGGGGAAACTGATGCGGATTGTTACCGGGGTTGACCGAGACAGCATTTTCAGGGAGCTTTTCAGTTTTCTCGGAGAATAAAGACTGCCGCGTAATGGCATAATGTATTAAAATTAATTTTCTAACTTGTTCAAAATGCCTGAGTCTCAGGAAACAGGCGCTTTTTATTGAAATGGGAATGTTTTTTGTATATAATATACTGAAAGCCATGCAGACGAGGTGCAGAATGGATTCCCTGACAATCAGGGCCAACGCCAAGATAAACCTGTCCCTTGATGTTACGGGCAGGAGGCCTGACGGATACCACGATGTCAGGATGATAATGCAGTCCGTCAGTCTTCATGATTTAATCACCGTTTCAGTTGGCGGCGGCTCAAAAGGAATAAAAATTGAAAGCAATGACCGGAGAATGCCCCTGGATAACAGGAACCTGGCATACAAGGCCGCGGAGCTGTTTAAAACGGAAACGGGACTTGATTTTGGAGTGAATATCAGGATCGTCAAGAGGATTCCCATAGCTGCGGGGCTTGGAGGAGGCAGCGCCGACGCGGCAGCCGTGCTCATTGCCCTTGACCGTCTGTGTGGGACGAAAATAGGCAAAAAGGGCCTGTGCGATATGGGGAAAAAGCTTGGAGCCGATGTTCCCTTCTGTATCATGGGAGGCACAATGCTGGCCGAAGGGATCGGCGATGTGCTGACTCCGCTGCCCGGGATACCCGGTATTGACATTATAATCGCGAGACCTCGAATCAGGGTGTCCACTGCCTGGGTGTACCAGAACCTTCAGCTCGATGCTGTTGGAAAACGTCCTGACACCGGGCTGCTGCTGGAAGCTATCATGGCCGGGGATATAGGTTTGCTGGCGCGCAACATGGTTAATGTTCTCGAGAGTGTGACTGTAAGCAGGTACGAAGTTATAGGACAGATAAAAGAATCTTTTATCAGGCTGGGTGCGGCAGGATCGCTGATGAGCGGAAGCGGGCCCTCGGTTTTCGCCGTTTTTACTGACGCCACTGCCGCTGAATATGCCTGGAAAAAGCTTGAGAAAAGCAGGACAGATGGTTCGAATATGGCAGGAAAATTTTCAAAGGTTAACCTTTATGATTATAAACCTCTGAGGGAGGTTGTTTTCAATACTCTCAAGGAAGCGATCATTACCGGGGAATTAAAACCCGGCGAGAGGCTGATGGAAGTACAGCTTTCGGAGAAAATAGGAGTAAGCAGGACGCCTGTAAGGGAAGCCATCAGGAAACTTGAGCTTGAAGGCCTCGTGGAGATGATCCCGAGGAAAGGCGCCCATGTGGCTGAAATAACCACGAAGGACATCATGGATGTACTCGAGGTCCGGGCTACGCTCGACGGTCTTGCGACGGCGCTTTCCGCGGAGAGGATAACTGAAAGCGAACTGAGCAGCCTCAAGAATGTGCTGACACAGCTGACGACCTATATTGAAAAGGAGAACCTGCAGGGTTCCATTAAAAAGGACGTGGAGTTCCACGAGGTCATTTACAAGTCGTCGAGGAACGACAAGCTTATCCAGATAATTAACAACCTGAGGGAACAGGTCCACCGGTTCAGGGTCATATACATGAAGGACTACAGCAGCCCGAAGGATCTGATTGAAGAGCACATCCGCATATATGACGCCATCAGCCGCAGGGATCCCGAACTGGCGAGAAATGTGGCGATTGAGCACATCAAGAACCAGGAAACCACCATTGTAAATGCGTTGAAAAAACTCAACAGAAAATAGAGGAATAACATTGACTGTTATTCCTCCCACAATTTACTGAATTACGTCAAATCCCATCGAAGCTATCTTTTTGCTTATGTCCTCAGGCTTTACTCCCGCAGGGTTGAAATCGACTATAACCTGCTGGGTTTTCAGATCCACTGAAACCTTTTCCACGCCCTCCAGTTCATTCAGGCCCTGCTGGATTTTTGACGCGCAGGCGCTGCAGGATATGGAGGGGACGTTAAATGTTGCCGTCTGCATTGAATCGTCCTCCTTTTGCGATATCCTTATTAAGTTTGCCTTAAGAAGGACAGATTAATTACATCCGAACGGCAACCAATTTTTATTATAAATTTGAGAAACGTTCAAACAAGCTTTTTATTCTCCTGAATTCCCCGGCGGTGACATTTTCCGGCACCCCGCCGGAATCCATCAGGATAAAGCCTCCTCCGGTTTTGTTTACGAGTTCGGTCACATACTGCTCGCGCCTTTCATGGTCCCAGTCAAAGAAAAATTTGTCGATACCGCCTACGAAAGTAATGCGGTCGCCATAGTTTTTTTTCAGCTCAGGCAGATCCATGCCGTCACACGGGTCGTTGGGATTCAAAAGATCTATTCCGGCTTCATAAATGTCCTTTATTATCTTGTTAATATTTCCGTGGCTGTGCATGTGGACCAGCGCGCCGTATTCGTGGCACAGTTCGGCAAGCCTGCGGTGCCACGGCAGGAAATATTTCCTGTACAGTTCCGGGCTCATCAGCAGGGATTGCCCGCTGCCGAGGTCATCGCAGAAGGCAATCATATCAACGCCGCATCTGAGAAGGTTTTCAGCCGCCCTTAAGTTGAAGTTGCCGAGTTTTTCAAGAAGCGCATCGATAAATTCGGGTTCGAGTATCAGGTCGGGCAGGAGCAGGTCATAGGGATACAGGAAATAGTGAATGCCCGAGAAGAAGCCATTGAGGTTTGCGAAGGTTACAAAGCCCCTCTGCCTGTAATATTCTGCTTCTTCGCGTATTCCCTCATAGCGCGCGGGATCGTCGGGATCGGGAAGCTTGAGTTTTTCGAGATCTTCAGGCCCGGCAAGAGGATAATTGAAATGATTGTAAAAATGCGGGTTGTACCGGACCTCTTTTCTGACTCCGGTTTCATACTCCGTAATTCTATAGTTTTCACCGGTTTCAATCGTTTTTTCGAGAAATTCCCCGGGACCGCCGTGTCCAAAGGGGATGCACGCGCCGCATCCGACACCTATGGTAAAATTACCCGTGGCCACGGCATAGTTTATTTTTTTGTCCCAGTTGCGTTTTTCCGGGGCCCCAAGACGCCATTCAGGGCCTATATATGAATCGTCAGGTATGTTTTCAGCTCCCAGAATCCTTGCCGCCGTCCTTTCATCAAAAAAGGACATGAACCAGTGCAGGACCCCGTCGCTTTTATCCCTTACTATGGAAAAGAATTTTTCTCTTTTATTCATTGGACACCTCCTGGGGGAATCGTTGCGCAATTCAATATTCCAACAGAAGTATATCATGCTTTTGTACCATTTTCATTCTTTTGGATGAGCATTTTGCTGCATGGGTATAAGCATCCTGCATGAGATTGCCGGTTAATTAATTTAAATTAAGCTTTGAATCAGAATCCGATATGGTAGAATATTAGAATAGAAATACATGTGTTTAATGCAGGTATTGGCAGGATATATGAAATACCTGACGCAAAAACGGAGGGGATTTTGATGAAGGTTTATATTGCAGTGGATATGGAAGGCATATGTGGTGTTGTAAAAAGGGACCAGACGGCAAAAGGCACGAAAGAGTACGAGGAAGCCAGGCGGCTGCTTGTAAGGGACACGAATGCAGCTGTTGAAGGAGCCCTGGAAGCCGGAGCCGATGAAGTTATCGTAGCCGATGTACACGGCTCGGGTTTCAATTTTATAATCGAAGAGCTGCATCCCGATGCCAAATATGTTTTTGGCGCCAATGCATCGACGCGTTTTCCTTTTCTTGATGAAACCACCGACCTTGGCTTCCTGCTTGGTTACCATGCAATGGCCGGGACCGAGGCTGCAATCCTTGACCATACATACAGTTCCGCTGCCGTCTCCCGTTATGTTGTCAATGGTATAGAAATGGGAGAGATCGCGGTGGACGCTTTGAGATTCGGTTATTACGGAATCCCCGTGGGACTCGTGACCGGAGACCGGAAAGCCTGCGAGGAAGCGGTCAGGTTCCTCGGAAATATCGAAACCGCCGTGGTCAAGGAAGCTGTAGCGCGCCAGGGAGCGATCATTCTGTCTCCGAAAAAGGGCAGGGAGCTTATCAGGCAGGCTGCATACAATGCCGTCAAAAGGGTTGCTGAGTTTAAACCCTACATGATCCCGGGACCCTACAACGTTGAGGTTGAATATGTGTCCACGGATCACGCGGATTCCAGGTATGTCAACGGAAAGGACAAAGTCCGCGTAGGCCCGAGAACCGTTTTGTACAAGACCGACAGCGTGCTCGACCTGTTCCTGACAACACCGTAGCGTTTCAGACTTTTTTGAGTCCGGGCTGTATAATATTATTGCAGGTTATTATTGCAGGTAAATTAACCGTTGCCGGCAAGTTAAGCATTGCCGGCAGGTTAAGCTTTACCGGCAGGTTAGTCATTGCGGCCATTAACCATTGCGGCAAATAAATCATTGCCGAAATGCTAACTATTGCGCGAGTTAACCTTTGCTTGCAAATAAATCGTATCGCAAATTAAACTTTCGGAGGCGATGCTGCGGCCGGATGCCGCGCCAGGGAATGGGAAACATGTGGTTTGACGAATTTTTAAGCAAATACAGGGCCGGAATATCCCACGAATTTTTGCTCTATTTCAATGTCAGGGACCTTGTGGACAACGAAAGGTATATAGAGCAGTATATTTACGACGAATTCATAAAGGCCAGGAAGTTCTCGATTGTAGCTTTTTATGACATATCCACGGGCCTGACGTTTTTGGAGCCGGCCATGGAAAGGGAATTTCATCTCATTACTTCCAACAGGGCCGTAAATGTCATGAATGCCCTGCCTTCGAGAATTTTTCCCTTTATTGACAAGGCGCTCAAGAGCACAAAGATGTGCCTGTTTATAAACCACGTGGAGAAGATAATTCCGGCCGTTGACACAGGCAGCATGTCCCTCGAGGAGAGGGTAGCGCTTATATGGACGTGCGAATGGTCAAACAGCAACAAGATTTCCGCCGTAGGAAGCACCGTTTTCCTCCTGGCCGACAACCTGGCAGATGTGAGCAGGGAGCTTCTGAGTTCCGCATATTGCGTGGAACCGATACTGGTGGGTCTGCCCAACGAGGCACAGCGCAGGGAGTATATAGAATACCTGCTTCGCGACAAAAGCGTAAAAACGGAAATAAGTATCGACGAATTCGCGAAACTCTCCTCGGGCCTTTCAAAGAAATCCATAAAGGACATTAAGCTCAAGGCCGAGGCCGAGGACGTCCCCATCAGTTTTGAATTTATAAAGGAGAAGAAACATTCGGTTCTCAGGAAGGAATACGGGGACGTACTGGAGTTTATTTACCCGGAAATCGATTTTGACGACATCGGCGGCATGGATCTAGCAAAGCGCTATCTCATAAAGAACATAGTCGAACCGGTAAAGAAAGGCGATTTAAGGCGCGTTCCGATGGGAATACTTCTCTGCGGGCCCTCGGGGACGGGCAAGACGCTGCTCGTGAACGCGCTGGCAAAGACCAGCGGATTCAACTGCGTCAAGATCGACATGTCGCGGATCCTGGGACAATACGTGGGCGAAAGCGAAAAGAATTTCAAAAAATGCCTGCTGGGAGCCCAGTCCCAGGAGCCCGTCATAGTTTTCGTGGACGAAATCGACACGGTGTTCCGGAGGGGCGAGCGGGACGACACGGGAGTAAACAGGAACATTTTCAGCGAATTTTTGCAGTTTACGAGTAATACAAATAATAGAGGCAAAGTTATTTTCATAGCTGCCACGAACAGGCCGGATCTGCTCGATCCCGCGCTGAAAAGGGCCGGAAGATTCGACAAGAAAATTCCCATATTGCTTCCGGAAGCACCCGAAAGAGCTGAAATATTCAGGGTTGTAATCAAAAAATACGGTTTTGAGACCGACGTCAACGATTTCATGCCGCTCGCGGAGAAAACCGAAAACTACACCGGCGCAGAGATTGACGTGGTCGTCAGAAAAGCCTATGAGCTCGCGAGCGAGAGGGACGGCGATAAGGCGGTACTTACGAAGGATATCCTGGAAGAGGCCATCATGAAATGCGTCCCGAGCACTCAACAGGTGGAGTTCATGACGATGCTCGCCATTCGCGAATGTGACGACAGGGATCTGTTACCGGAAAAGTACAGGGAACTCCTGGACAGAAAAGACTAAAGACACCTGGTCATTCAAATCCAAGATCAATTGGTTAAAAAATACTAAACTACCTTGTTAACAAAGTCATTAATAAAGTCTAATCTTAATCAAAATATGGCTAATCTTAACTTAATTGACTGGAATCGGTTATTATAATATTAGTTAAAGTTATATTAATTAACGTTAAACTTAAATAAAATACAATAAAAATTAACCTGGTTAGCTGAAGAAATATTTAATTTTTTGATAAGGAGGCGGCGGGAATGGGTTTGTTCAGCAGGATCGGCGCAGTGATCCGGGGAATTTTCGGGTTGTCCGTTAGAAGATTCGAGGAGAGAAATCCAGAAGCTCTTTTCGAGGATATAAAAAACCAGATCGAAAAGGCCCGGAAGCAGGCCGAAAAACAAATATTTGACCTGCAGACCAATGCGGAACTGATAAAAATAGAAATGAACAACGCCGAAAAGAACCTGAGAGCCATAAGGGCCAGGGTGGAAGCGGCGCAAAGGCAGCAGCAGAAGGATCTGCTTATTGACCTCCTCATGCAGGAAGAAGAATATCAAAACGCGTATGAGAGCCTCAGGCAAACCTATGAAAACGCCATGGAAGAGGTGGCGAAGGTACGCGAGGATTACAGGATTTTTGAGTCCGAAATGAACGCAAGGCTCAATGAACTCAAAACGCTCAAATCTCAGACCAAGATAGCAAAACTCAGGGAAAACATCAATTCCGTCAGCGCCCGTTACAGCAGCAAAACCGGCAACATAAACAAAATTAATGAAAGCCTTGAAAGGGCCAGGGATATTGTCAACAGGAACATGGCGAGGGCAAATGCGGTTGAATCTTTAAATGACAGCAATATCGAGATGAAGCTCAAAAGGCTTGACATGGATTCCGCAAGGGAAAGGGCCCGTATCCGCGCTGAGGCTTTGCTTTCCGGTGACAGGGGGTTTGAAGTCAGGGAAAGGAAGCAGGACAAGCTTGAAAATTAACCGGGAAGTGAAGGGATGGATATGAAATTAAGGTTGTTGGTCAGTGCATTTTTAAGGACAAGGAACCTCGCGGTACTTCTCATACTGTCGGGGCTGTTGCTGACTGCATATCCTTATCTCCCTTTGACGGCAATACCGTTGGGACAGTTTGGCCCGGTTGCCGCAGTGGCTGCCGTTTATATTGCCCTCGTTTTCCAGAGTTTTTTCAGCGCCCGGTTTTATGAAGAGTTCGCCAAAAAGCAGAAAATAAAGCAGATCCGCAATCTCAACTACATGAGCATAAGGCTTTCCTCCGAAGCAAGGAAGTATACCAACGCCACATATCAGCAAAAGCTTAAAAAGGTCATGGAGGATAAGGACGATATCGTAAATTCGTTTTTTCACGATAAACGAAGCCTGCGCCGCGAACGCAGCGAGATCGAGGAAAATGTCGTGGAACAGGCTCTTATCCTTGCCGTATCCTACGTGCGCCTCCTTATAAATTACTGCAAGAGAAAAAGGGAACTTGAAAGCCATAATTATTCCGAAATTTATGACAGGATCAATGCAAACAAAAGGAAGCTCAATTTCGTGCAGGACCCTTTTATTGAGGACGACCTGCGAAAGACCGTGGAAATGGATGAAAGGCTTCTCGAGAGACTGAAGGAGGAAAGGAACGAGCTCGAAAGGATAAGGGCCCGCCTTGATTACCTCGAGAGCATGATAAACATGTACAAGCACCGGATCATTTCCGGTGTCGAGACCGAAGAAACGGTGAAAGAGATGGAAAACGCCGTTAATGAAGCCATGGCTCTTGACAACGCGCTTGAAGAGCACAGGCGCAGCAGGAAGAGAATATAAAGGAGACGGTTATTGTTGTGGGAGTTCTTTGCGGCATTGATATTATAGAAATTGACAGGGTAAAAAAAACCATCGACCGCCTGGGACAAGCTTTCGTAAATAAGGTTTTCACCGCGTCGGAAATTGAATACTGCGAAGGCAGAAAAGCCCTGAAATATAAATGCTTTGCCGCCCGCTTCGCTGCCAAGGAGGCCGTAGCCAAGGCTTTCGGCACGGGCATAGCCGACGGACTGTCCTGGACAGACATAGAGATACTGAATGATGAAGGAGGAAAGCCCTTTGTAAGGCTGGCGGGAAAGGGGCTGCAAATGTACGAGGCTCTTGGGGCAACGGACATTTCAGTCAGCCTGTCCCACTCGGAGAGCTACGCTGTAGCCTGCGCAGTAATACAAACGAAATGAACAGGGGGATTTTGTGAGCAAAATAAGGTTTGTCCATTGCGCCGATGTCCATCTCGAAGCAGCCTTTTCGTCCCTCGGGACCGAAAGGAGGCTTGGAAGTTTAAGAAGGCATGAACTAAAGGAATCCTTCAGAAGGATCATAAAATACACAAAGGAAACAAAGGCGGATTTCCTGCTCATAAGCGGGGACCTGTATGAACATGCCTATGCGACTGCAGGCACCTTTCATTTTATCAACGGGCTTTTTGAAGAAATTCCTTCCACCGCGGTTATAATCCTGCCCGGCAATCATGATCCCTATGGTCCCAATTCCGGTTACGCTAAATTCAAATGGAGCCCGAACGTACATATATTGAGCCCTTCCAATCCCCGTTTTTCATTCCGGGAGAAGGGCGTTTGCATATTTGGCTTAAACGAGGAGAACGGCATTAATGGAATAACGGATTCAAATACAGGCATTGATAAAATGCAACTCAATGGGGATCCCGATGACAACAGCGGACATACCCCGATTAATATCCTGCTTTTTCACGGCACTGTCGACCTGAATATCGGTGACTGCAGCTTCAATCCCCGTACAAGTTCCGATCTTGCAGGCCTTGGTATGGACTACGTAGCTTCAGGGCATTTTCACAACAGGCTCGACGACATTGGAGGGAAAGGCGTTGTTTACAATCCCGGAAGTCCCGAACCGCTTGGTTTTGGCGAAGAAGGCGTTCACGGATTTTATGCCGCAACGCTGGAAAAAAACGATACGGGAGTACCGAAGCTGGACATTGAGTTTATCGGGAACGGCGGAAGAAGGTACTGGACGCTGAAGACGCGCATTGACGGCTGCAACAGCGATGAAAAGGCTGCCTCGATGATATACGACGCAATTCAGTCTGCAGGATCCCGGGATACGGGAATCGGCCTACCGGCAAGGCCTGATCCTTCGAGAGACCTGTTTTCAGTAACAGTCGGCGGTTACGTGGAAAGGGGATATGGCTTCAACCCGCGGCGAGTGGAATCGATGCTTGGCGACCGCGTATTTTTTGTAAGAATTAAGGATGAAACCGAGCCTGACTACGATTTGGACATTCTTTCGAGGGAGCCCGGCCTTAAAGGTCTCTTTGTAAGAAAAATGCTTGAGAGAATCGGACAAGCCACTGACGGAGCGGAAAGGCGAAGGCATTTAAAAGCCCTGTATTTCGGCCTTGAAGCCCTGGAAGGCAAAATTGACGTTGCAGGACGGAGGGACGACTCATGTGGATAGAAAAAATATCTGTAAAAGGTTTTGCCGGTTTAAAGGACCTGGTCGTTTCCTTCTCAAAGGGGCTGAACCTCGTATACGGACCGAATGAATCGGGGAAATCGACAGTCCAGATGTTCATAAAAGCCATGTTTTTCGGAATCAGGGGAGGCAGGGCCGGCAGGGACGGCATTCCGGCCCCGCTGAAAAAATACAGGCCATGGTCCGGGAACGAATATTCCGGCACGATGGAGTACGTGCTGGACAGCGGCGAAAAATTCAGGGTGGAAAGGGACTTTAATGACGGCTCGGTCAGGGTTTATGACGCGTTTCTCAGCGATATCACCGATGATTTCGACATCGGAAGGGACAAGAGCCTGCTGATTGCCGAAAAACACCTTGGACTGAACGAAGCGTGTTTCGAAAGCACAGCTTTCATCCGGCAAATGGGCGTGGTTTGCTCAAAAGACAGCGCTGCCGAACTGGCAAGCCGCCTGACCAATGCGGCCCAGACGGGGTTTGAGGATGTTTCGCTCAAAAGCGCCCTGGAAGTGCTGAGAAAAACCCTGCTTGACGAAGTGGGGACTGAAAAAACGACAACAAGGCCCCTTAATAAAATAAAGGCAAGGCTTGAGGAACTTGCAGCACTCAGGGATGATCTTGTTAATAAAAGGAAAAACTACGGGGACATTGAAGAGAAACTTCGTGCGGCTAAGAAAAACAGGGTTTTTTATGAAACAGCGCTTGAAATGATGGAGGAAACGGAAAAACTGCTGGGTGCTGAAGAAAAAATCCAAAAGGCCGAGGAAAAAAAGAAGAGCCTGCTCGAAATTGCCGGAGAAGCATCGGATATTCGGGCGCGGGTCGAATTGCTTGAAAAACGCATTTCAGAGTACGAAAAGCAGGAGGAAGAACTCCGCAGGTTTTCCCGTTTCGAAGAAAAAGACATTGAAAATGCGGCGAGGGGTTTCGAAAGATACAACATTTTAAAAAGGGAACAGTCGGACACTGAAGCTTTAATCTCGGACAAAAAGGCCGCTCTTGACATGCTGTATGCCGAAAGGGAAAAACTTAAGGCTTTGGATGCTGTCGGAGAGGATTTCTATAAAAAACTGCCGCTGCTGTACAGGGGCATTAATGATAGGGCAACGCCGGAAAGCGCCGGCTTAAAAGCCGACGATCGCTCTTTTGCAGCCAACCGGCGTAAAACGATGATCTTCGCAGTTGCTTCGCTCTTATCGGCAATTGGTGCTGTGGCGGTGTCTGCGGGCAGTTATTCCGCTGCCGGAGTTTTGCCCCCGGCTTTAGGAACGGCAGCAGCGCTTGTGCTCGCAGCAGCGGCGGTTTTGTGCGCTGCCGGGGCCCTGACGGCAAGCAGGGCACATAAAACAAGGGAAAAAGCCGAAGGCTCTAAGGAAGATGAAGAAACCAGGAAGCTGCGCGAAGAGCTTGAACAACTGATGAGCCTGGCCGGAGCGGCTGATCTTGAGGAATTGCTGCTCATGAAACGGGATTATGACGGCATTTCAGAAAAGGTGGCGGCCTATGAAAGGGATATTGAAGAGCTCCTTGCCCGGTTGGAAGAAACCAGGCAGGCCGTTGCCGCGCTTAAGGAGGACATGGTTGAAAGGCTTTCGGCTGCGGGTGTCATCCCCGCGGATTTTGAAACGGTTGAGGAAGGCCATGTCGGGGAACTTGCCGAAGGAATCAGGGCTTACTCTGCCCTGGGTCCGAAGCTTGAATATGCCCGGGCCGAAAGGGAAAATCTTGAGAAAAGGCTCGAACTGCTGGGCAGAAGGGTTGCGGAAATTTGCGGAGCGGCGGATATTGACACTAACAACCTGGAATCGGAAGCAATAAAACACGCTGAAAAATTTTCGGAAGAAGTGGAAACCGCGCGCGGGCAGGCCGGAGTTTATCGAAGCAGGGCTGAAGAACTTGTGAAAAAGTGTCGCGAAGCAGATGATTCCGGCATTTTAACCGCAAAACTTCCCGGCGTTTTTCCGGCGAAGCTGCCGGACAGGGACACTTTAAAGGAAAAAATCCGGGAAACGGCTGAGAGGCTTGAACAAACGCGGCTTGAAATAAAGGAATGTGAAACGCTTCTTCTCAACGCGCCGCAGGAAGAAGAAATCCAGCTTGTAGAAGAAGAAATAAGGGAGCTCGGGGAAAAACGCCAGGAGCTCGAGGAACTGGCAAATTCACTGACTATTGCAGCAGAAGTTCTGAAAGAGGCTGGTGCGGAGCTGCAAAGGGATTTTACGCCTTATCTCAATTCCAGGATGAGCGAAATTGCCGCGCATATGACCGGAAACCGTTACAAAAACGTAAGCGCTGACAGGGAAATGCAGCTAAAGGCTGTTTCACCGGAATCGGAAGCCATTGTCCCTGCAATGCTTCTTAGCGGGGGAACGACGGACCAGCTGTACCTGGCTTTCAGGATAGCGCTTGCGGAATTTTTTTCAAAAAATTCGGAATCATTGCCGCTTATAATGGATGAAGTATTTTCCCAGTTTGATGATGAAAGGACCATAAAAACGATGGAGTTTTTAAAAACCCTTTCGGAAAACAGGCAACTGATTCTCTTTACGTGCAAGGCGAGGGAACTAGAACTTGCCAGGCAGATCTGGGGAGACGACGTCAATATAGTGCAGCTTTAGGGCAGACATGCAGGGCAGACAAGTAGAGCAGACATGAAAGCCCGGCGCGATGACAGGCGGGAATTGCTGTCGTGCCGGGCTATATGTTTACGGGCTGTATGTTGGAATGAATGTTTTAACTGCATTCCTGCTTGCTTTTCGTTATGAGTTTTTCCATGAGATTGAGAATGTCGAAAGCAGCGTTGGGCTTGGCGAGGAATTCGGCCATTTCTTTCATTTGCTTAAGCCTGAGGGGATTATGGAGCAACTGGTATAATACGCTGTCAATGCTGTCGCTCGATGTAATCCTGACGGCTGCTCCGTTGTTCAGCAGGAAATTGGCGTTTCCCTCTTCCTGGCCCGGAATCGGAGAGATAATCAGTATGGGCAATTTTTTCACAAGGGACTCGGCCACGGTCATGCCGCCGGTCTTTGTCACTATGAAGTCGGAAGCGTCCATGTAATACGATACGCGGTCGGTATAGCCGACTACCCTTACTTTTTTATTATGGGATTCCCTTGCATACTGTTCTAACTTTTCCCTTAATTTCTCATTGCTTCCCGAAAGGGCTATTATCTGCAGATCGCTCTTACTGTTCAGAAGAGAGCGGAAAACCTTGCGCACTCCGCCAAATCCAAGGCTTCCTCCCATTATGAGTATCGTCAGCTTGTCATCGAGACCGAGTTCCCGGAGAACCTGTTTTCTGTCCGTTCTTTCGAGAAAATTCCTTGACACGGGAATGCCGAAACTGTGCACGATGTCAGGACTGAAGCCCTTTTCAATCATCTGGTGGCGCATAAATTCATGGGCTACGATGTAAGCGTCAATGCAGTCGCGCAGCCACAGGGGATGGAGGACAAAATCGGTCAGCACTGCTATGACGGGTACGGTTACCTTCTTTTTACTTTTCAGGTTTGACATCATCTGCAGCGCAAAGGGATGGGTACATACGACTATGTCGGGATTAAACTCGTTTATAAGGCTGTGAATGCGGTATGAGAGCAGCTTGTTTACGGTCATGCTGAAGTCGTTCAGGTTGTCGGCAGATTCGCTGAGTTCATACAGCTTTCCGTATATAGCCGGCGTCTTTTTCACGGTGCTCAGGTAGCTGCCCACAATAATTTTGTCTATTACGGGATTTACGTACTTGAGTGTGTCAATTATTGCACAGTTGGAACCGGGATATCGTTGCATCACAACTTCCCTTATTGCTTCAGCAGCTTTATTGTGGCCACCGCCTATGGCAACCGAAAGAAAAAGAACATTCATATTTATCCCCTGCCGATTTTTCAATTTTTAATATATTCAGGCAAACCGGGAAATAAAACCCTGCTGATGAAACAGTCTGCACCACGCCAAGTGCCTGTTATTAATTATATCATTTTAAACAATGCGTGCAAATTGCCGCCTCCGGGCTTATATGAATATTTTCCGCCCGAGGTAGAAAAATATCATGTATAGAAAACTGTGTATTTGATTATAAAGTCATTCCGGTTATGCCTTTTGACATGTGAATTTTTCAGAATTTTATGTATCTGATGAGTAAATTATGTACCAGGGGAGGGATTGTAAGACTTGAGAAAACTGGCAGCCGTATTGATCATGGTTTTTTTGCTGATATTTTTCACAACGCCCGCAGTTGATATCGGAAAACACCTGACAAGCTCTTCCCCGGATCTCGGTCCCGGAAGCTCGGGAGAAGAGGTGCGGGAAGTACAGGATAAATTAAAAACCTGGGGTTATTATAAAGGCGATGTCGATGGCAAATACGGCATAGGCACGCTGCTTGCGGTTCTCCGGTATCAAAAGGATATCGGACTGAGACCGACGGGCATAGCAGGTATTGAAACGCTGCTGTCGATGGGACTGATGCGCTTGAGCAGGCCGGGATACTCATTTGCGCAGTCTAATGTCAGCGATGAACAGTTGCTGGCGAGGGCAATAAACGGCGAAGCAAGGGGCGAGCCCTATGAAGGGCAGGTAGCGGTGGGAGCCGTTATTCTCAACCGCACAAGGCATCCTTCCTTTCCCAAAACCATTGCAGGGGTGATTTATCAGCCCGGGGCGTTCACAGCTGTTTCCGACGGACAGATCAACGTGCCGATTGACCCGAATTCAACCGTGGCTAAAGCGGCGAGGGACGCATTAAACGGCTGGGATCCCACCAATGGATGCCTGTATTACTGGAATCCTGCAACGGCAACGAGCAAATGGATATGGAGCAGAAAAATTGTTAAGAAAATCGGCAAGCACTATTTTGGCATATAAGGAGGTGCCGCCATGGGTTTGAGAGATAAATTGCTGGATTTTAAAAGAAGACTGTCCGACAGAAAAATGTACAGCATAGTGGTTTTGGTAATCGGAGCCGTGGGACTTTGGGGTTTCAACCAGTACAGGATTGCGTCCCAGCTTAGACAAAAACTTGACAATCAGTATAACAGGGCTTTTTATGACTTGGTAGGATACGTGCAGAATGTGGATACGTTATTGCTCAAATCCCTTCTGACTTCAACGCCTGCAAAAACGGCAGCGATTCTCCAGGAGGCATGGAGGCAGGCCAACATGGCCCAGGAGAACCTTGGAATGCTGCCTGTGGCGCAAAATGTCCTTGCAGGTACTTCAAAATTCCTGACACAGGTCGGGGACCTGGCATATTCGCTCAATACCCAGAATCTTGACGGAAAACCGTTGAGCGACAAGCAGTATGAAACCATACAAAACCTGCACAAATACGCGGTGCAGTTGTCCGAAAGCCTCAATGACCTGCAGAACAACCTGTCGGCGGGGAGAATAAAATGGGGAGACCTGGACAGGAAAGGAACGCCGATGTTCAAAAAGGCTTCTGCCGAAGTGTCCATCAAGCAATTTGAAAATGTGGACAAGACGTTCCAGAAATATCCGACCCTCATATACGACGGCCCCTTTTCGGATCACATGACAACGGCCGAACCCGTCGGACTGCATGGCGACACTGTAACATGGCAGCAGGGAAGGGAGAAGGTTATTGAATTTTTAGGAAAAGACAGGGTTCAAAAAGTGGAATTCATCCAGAGCAACAACGAGGGGCAGATAAAGACCCACAGCTACAGGGTTTATTTCAGGGGCAGGCCCGAGGATGAATTTGCCAACATAGACATTACCCAGAAAGGCGGACTGCCGTACATGATGCTGTACAATCGCTCGGTCGAGACGGAGAAGCTGACCATGGAAAAGGCCAAGGAGGCCGGAAGGAAGTTCCTGAGCGAAAAGGGATTTCCCGATATGGTTGATACCTATTATCTCAAGGAAGATAATACCGCGATCATAAATTACGCGTATAAACAGGGCCATGTGGTGTGCTATCCCGATCTCATCAAACTGAAAATTGCACTGGATACGGGTGAAGTCCTGGGATTTGAGGGCAAGGGTTACCTGTTTTCCCACAGAAAAAGAGAATTGCCCGAACCTAGGATCACAGAGGCTGAAGCAAGAAGCATGATAAGCAGCAGGGTCAATATCATGAGCTCCGGCCTGGCCGTTATACCGACCAATTTCAAAACCGAACTGTTTGTGTATGAGTTTAAGGGCAAGCTCAATGACACTGAATTCCTGGTTTATATCAACGCCGTCACGGGCAAGGAAGAGGACATCCTTATGATCATCAACACGCCCAACGGAGTGCTTACAATGTAAAATCCGGAAGTGCGGGCCGGCCGGCAGACCGGTATTGGACATACGCGCTGAGCCGGGCCGGCAGATTGGGCTTATTCTAATACCAAATCAAGCAAAAAGACCGGCACAGGCTCTTCCGAAAAAAGCCGGGGACCTGTTCCGGTCTTTTATTTGGGCGTTTATTCGAGGGTATTCCTGATTTTGTTGCAAACCGGGTCTGTTGGGGCTATTATTAATATATATATAGAAATGACAGGGCTTTGGAGGGTAAATTTTGAACAGCGAATTTAATTCTTATGAAGCGCGCGATTTAAGCGAAACAAAAGGCGAAAACAGGTCCGGATTTCCCGGCGTTCGCCAAATAAGCATTCTTTATTCCGTTTCCGTCATTGTGCTGGTATTTTTAGGCGCAAGGGTGCAAAGGAACGAGTTTTACAGCGGTATACTGATATCTGAATTTGTGCTGATCCTGCTTCCTCCCCTGGTATTGACACTGTTTGGCAGATACAGCCTGAAAAAGACGCTGAGACTGAAAATGCCGCGACTTTCAAGCCTGCTTGTCATAACCCTGATTATGGTTCTCGCAATTCCCTCGATTAATGCGCTTAACCAGCTATATCTGCTGCTCCTGAAAATGATTTTTGGTTCGGTCAGGTTCAATTCGGTTCCCGGTGCCACGACTCCCGAAGGCCTGCTTGTAAATATCGGCGTGATTGCTGTCAGTGCGGGGATATGTGAAGAAGTGCTTTTCAGAGGTGTTATAATGCGCGGACTGGAGCGATTCGGACCCCGCAGGGCGGTTATCCTGTCTGCGTTTCTTTTTGCCCTGTGGCACATGTATTTAACCAGTTTCCTGGGCACTTTTCTTCTGGGGTTGCTTATCGGGTACTTCGTTTACAGGACGGATTCGCTGATAAGCGGCATGTACGCGCATTTTGCCAATAATGCCTTTGCAGTCGTTGCAAGTTATGCGGCGAATTACATCCTAGAAAGGAATTCGGATTTGGCAAACCTCGAAACGATGGCAGGGAGCATTGACGAGTATTTTGACAACCTGCTGCAGGGTCCCGGCGCCACGCTGGCCTTTGTTGTATTCTCGCTTGTTTTAACTGTCGTGTTTTTCGGTTCGCTGCTCACGGTCCTCCTGGCAGTTTTCAGGCATATGACGCAAAAAACGGCAGAAACGCAGGAAAGGCAGGAATTCTCCGCCGACAGGAAAGGCCTGATGTGGCTGATTCCCGGACTTGTGCTTATCGCGTTTTTCTATTTGGCCGAGGTCCTTACACTTATGAACATGAGGTTCCCGTGGATGGACGCTGTATTGGCCTTTTTGGGAGTTATATGACACCTGACCTATTGCCGTTTTTCTTTCAAAGCGAGGGTTTTTCTCAAATCATCGCCGGCAAACAGGTATATATTGAAATTGCCGACTATGCGCGAAGCAATTCTCTCGTCGTAATATTCGTAAAGCTGCTTTATTCCTACATTGGATGATATTATTGTCTTGCACGGACGCTGGGCGTTAATGGCGAGCCGCGTGTTAATTATGTTCAGCAGTTCCGCGTACCTTGCGGCAGTAGGCGATTCCGTGCCCAGGTCATCGATTATGAGAAGCTCGACTTCGAATATGTTTTTATAGACCGAATCTTCACAGGTATCTTCCTTGAAAGACCTGGCCCTCGTTTCGTTAATTTCGTTGAAAAGCGCCGGGGCCGTGAGGTAAAGCACGGTAACGCCCTTATCCAGAAGGCTGGAAGCTATACAGCCTGCCATAAAGGTCTTGCCGACACCCGTTGGCCCTGTGAAGAAAAGGTTTTTTTCTTCCGGGCTGTTGAAATTTTCAACGAATTTAAGGCAGGCATTCTTTATATTAATAATGTTTTCCCTTGGAGATACGGGAATACCGTATTTTTTAACATCGACCGCGTCGGAAAAAAGGTCCGCGTCAAACTTGTCAAAGGTTATGTTTTTCAGCGCTCCTATGTTTGAAAGCCTGTAGAGGTGTTCTATAAGAAGCTGGCGATAGCATGAGCATTTTTCCGTCAGCCCGTCGACTTCGACAAAACCCGTATCCCTGCAGCGGGGGCAGATGTATTGCATCTCCAGGTAATCCGGCGAGTAACCGGCATTTGTCAGCAGACGCAGCTTTTCCTTCCTTATGTTCCTTAACTGCTCGTCGAGTTTAAGGGCGGCGCTTTCGGCCGTTTCCTCGCCTTCAAGGATGAGCCGGTTGTAATGTATACCGAGAAGCTTTGCTTCCATATCCAGTTTTTCAAGCTCGGGTATGCGCGAATATACCTCGTCAATTCGCGCCTGGAGCCTGTCACTGGCTTCCTTTTGCCGCCTTTCATATTCAATTTTTACTTCTCTGAGCGTTTTTTCGTACATGGTTTGCAATACCTCTTATTTCAGGTTTGAATACAGCTGGTCCAGTTCGCTGTCGTCGTATTTGCGCTGCTCGTAATTACCGCTCTGGGGCACGTTTTTGTGGACGGCGGCGTCCGCGGCTGACTTTTTGTCCGGGTTTTTAGCGGCCTTGTCGTATAAAATGATATCATCCTTTGTACGCAGCCCGTTGTTGTACCAGTCGGTGATTATTGCGTCAAGGTATTTGAAATTGGGGTTGGTTTTGGATACGGTTTTCTTAAGCGCGAGTTCAATTATATTGAAATCGTACTTGTAATCCATTACCCACTTTTCGGCTATTTCCTCTTCATACTCGGTCAGGTTGCGCGAGAGCTTGAGTTTTTTAATTATCTTTGCCTTTACGTCCTTGTATTTTTGGTATTCCATCGAATACCTGTCAAGGTCGAACGAAGTTTTTATTTTTTTGTTGTACCAGTTTTGGGCGACTTTTGTTATGTAATTGGGATGCAGCCCGCCATGGGAACTGCAGTGGTGAAAGAGCGCAAGCATTACGTCCTCGTCGAACTTGTAGCGCTCAAACCACGCATCTATGTTGGTGTACCACGACGGAGGCATGAGGCCCTGGAAGAACGTGTGGTTTATAGCCGTTATAATGTCATTCCTGCGCTTGTTCTTTTCATTGTTGGCCAAAGCTTCCTCAGGGGAAGAAGTGGTCTTGGGCCTGTAAAGCTTGCGTATTTCGCGCTCTTTGAGGTCAATGACTTCTATGTTGTCATTCATGCGGTAAACCAGGCCTGCTGAC
Source organism: Bacillota bacterium (assembly GCA_023623175.1). Taxonomy (GTDB): domain Bacteria; phylum Bacillota; class Clostridia; order Acetivibrionales; family JAMNXU01; genus JAMNXU01. The sequence goes on along the minus strand of JAMNXU010000021.1, from coordinate 239,141 downwards.
TCCAGCTCGGCCATTGCTTTTTTTACAGTATCGGAATCCAGGCACAAAATCCTCGCAAGTTCATCGACAGATGCCCGCTTGTTATGCTTGGCCAAAAAGAGGATATAAATATATACTTTAAGGTGTTCTCCCTTGATCAGAGGCATGTATTCGGTTATGAAAATGTCGGGCACCAGGGTGTCCGAGTAAAGCGAGGAATGCACGGTAAAATTCATTTTGACCTCCGATTGTTTCACTGTAAGTCCCATTATATCATTGGGGTTGTTTAATAACAACAACCGAGACGGCGGCGCAGTTGCCACAGTTTTTAAATAATGGTCCAATTCTTTTATCGGCAAATGTGCTCGGTAATTTTTCACATCCCTTGACTTGCGTGAGGTAATTTTGTATAATTTTATTTGCTTCAGATAAGATAATAATATATGCGCCCGTAGCTCAATTGGATAGAGCGTCTGACTACGGATCAGAAGGTTGTGGATTCGATCTCTGCCGGGCGCGCCAGTAAACAAGAGCCTGTAAGTGTAAAAGCTGCAGGCTCTTGTTTTTTTGCAGAATGGCTTCCGGCATCGTGTTATGAATTGACCGGAGGTCCGGATAATGACAGAAAGTCCTGCTGTTTTCGACAATGTGGCAATGAAAAGAAAGTATATTATGTCTATTTTTTTGAGAGTATAAAATCTGGCGATACTTATGCCTGTACAGAACCAAATTTTTTAAAAAACGGTGGGATCCGAAATGAGCGATGAGTTAAAGAAACCAATATATAAGCGTTGGTGGTTCTGGCTTCTTGTTTTCATCGTGGCAGTCGGTATTGCCGGCGGCCGGGGCGGGGACGGCGATGGAAATAAAGCTGGTTTGGACGAGAATACCGAACAGGCACGGGATGCAGTGGACGCGGGCAATAAGCAGCCATCGAAGGAAGATAAATCTGCATCAGTAAAAGAAACAACGGGGACGGGAACTACAGATGCCGGGAAAGAGAAGAATACAGAGACAGTCTCTCAAAAAAATGCGGTCAGAAAAGCCGAGCAGTATTTGCGAACCATGCCGTTTTCAAAAGAAGGCCTTATAGAGCAGCTGGAATATGAAGGTTTCAGCAATGCCGATGCCACTTATGCAGTGAATAAATTGAATGTGAACTGGAACGACCAGGCTGTTAAAAAAGGCAAACAATATTTGAATACAATGCCTTTTTCAAAAAGTGGCTTAATAGAACAACTGGAATTTGACGGATTTACAAATGCAGAAGCGGCATATGGAGTAAATCAACTGAATGTAAACTGGAAAGAGCAAGCTGTTAAAAAGGCAAAGCAATACCTCGATATAATGTCGTTTTCCCGAAGCGGATTAATACATCAATTGGAATTTGACGGGTTTACCACTGAAGAAGCAACATATGCCGCAGACCAGGTGGGGTTTTAAAAACCTTAATAAATAAAAATAAGTAAAAAATAAGGGCTTCCTGAAGGATGCCTTTGTAATGCTTGCGCGATATGAATGTAAACCTGAAATTTTCTTTTGACAGAGCTGAAAGTATCAGCCTTTGGCAATAGGGACTAATTATAATACATGCTGACAACCAAGTTCCCGAATTCGGAGTTTTTCCATTCCACATGAATAAATAATGCTGAGTTGACTGGGTTATCCCCTGCCGAAAGTAAAAAGCGCAAATAAATTGCCCATATCAACCCTGTTATATAATATAATTTTAATACAGGAAAAAGAGCACCTGACAGAAGGAAAGTGATATTATGAAAACCAGCCTGCTGGAATCATATTATGATAACCTGGAAAAACATTGCCGCGAAAAATGGAACTCCACGATAAACGAGTGGAAAGAAAATTCTGACAGGGACAAATTCTGGCTGGTTGGCGCAGCCAATTACTTGTTCAGGACGGGCAATATTCGTTGGGCAATAGATTTATCGTTTAAGAACAGGGTTATTTTTGAAAAATTGTCTCCAAGTTTACCCGAGGATTTGAAGGATATCAGCTTTTTTTTGGTTACCCACGCACACCAGGATCACTTTGACAGGAGTACCGTGAATATTGCTTCACAATTGCCGGCAAAATGGGTTATTCCGGAGTTCATGACGGATATCGCGTTAACGGAAACTTCCTTAACCCGTGATCAGATTATTCCGGTCCGGGAGGGTGAAATTATCGAAATTCAGGGTGTTCGGATTGAAGCCTATAAAGGGATGCACTGGGAAATTCCCGGAGAGAAGGGTATTGATTCGATGGGCTACCTTATTGAAACGGGCAACAGGCGCCTCCTGTTTCCCGGTGATGTACGCAGGTATGAAACAGGCAAAATCCCGGCTTTTGAAAACATTGACCATTTAATCGCGCATGTGTGGCTTGGCCGCAATAACGGCCTTCATCCCTTCCCGTCAAAGGAACTTGAGCAATTTGCAAGGTTTGTTATTTCATTGCGGCCGAAGAAGGTGACCCTTGCGCACCTGTATGAAACAGACCGCAAACCGGAAGAAATATGGACCTATATCCATGGAGGCATGATAATGGACGTAATGGCTGCCATGGCTCCTGAAATAGATGTTTCAATATCCAGGCGTTGGAGTGGGTATTCTTTATAGTTTTCGTGCCAAGAAAACGGGAAGGTTTCATCAATGCGGGTAAGCAGTCATGGGCAAGGCTCATGTGGCTGGCACGGGGATTATTTATTGAATTGATTAATTTTTAAGTGGCTGCTTTTTGGATAAACGGCTTTTTAATTTCGGAAGAAAGGATGATTTAGTTGAATATTGGCTTTTCACTAACCACGGAATTTTTGGCGGGGACGCCCATCAAAACGGGAGACAAGGCTTTGCTTGATAAGTATCAAAGTCCGGAGAGCTTCCTGGAAACCCTGAAGGAAAGGGGAGTTCATTACATTGAGTTGCGCAATGTTAAGCCCGGCATGGATAATAAGTTGGTTTTGGATGCAGTAAAGACGGTTCGGTCTGCAGGGATGGATATAACCATACATGGCGTTTTGGGAGAAAACGATACAGGCAAATCATTTTTTGAGATCTTCCCGTCCATTGCCGGAATCCTGGAACTTATCCCTGATCATCCGGACCGGGTTATCATCACTGTACATACCTATTCGGATAAGACCGGGCATTCTGATGAGTTAAGCGAACGGACCATAAAGACGGTATCCCGGTGGGTTGAATTGATGGATAAAGGGGATTTACCTTTTAATGTCGCGGTTGAAATAAACCGATCAAAAGGAATTGTTGACCCTTCAGTGTCATGTGAGGGCGTAATGCGCATTGTCGAAGGAATAAATCACGGGAGGGTCGGAGTATGCTGGGATATGGGACATTACTATACTAACTTCAAAAACGGGGTTGCGGAAAAAATGCCCGGCGAGGATTTTATTAAGAAAGTTATACACACGCATATTCATGGAATTGGTGAACAGGGGACCCATTATCCTGTCATCTTGCCCGAAGCAGGTTTCCTAATACCATATATCAATAAATTAAAGAGCAGAGAGTATAAAGGAGTATATAACCTGGAACTGACGTTTGATAAGTTTTTTATGGATACGCCGGCAGACGCCGCTGCGCTGAAATCAATTGACCAATTGAAGTTTATTTTATCAATGGAGGAAAGTGAAGGGACGGAATCAGTGTAAATTCAATTACTGCCCTATGGATTTACTTTTTTCTGACAGGCTGGGCAAAACCTACTCGTCCTTGTCATCACATTTAACGATATTTTTTTGAAAGGAGTTCGTTGATGGAACTTCCGAAGGAATTGAGATATGCGCTGGAATCAGAGCTGACGGAGATTTCTCCTAAAAGGCTGGCCCAAATTGCTTCAGGACTTTCCGGCCGGTATCGTGAGAACAGGCCGGCGGGATGGGCCGGAAGAAAGAGTTTTATAGAATCCCGGGAAGATGTTTTTGCTTATGCTGCCTTTCGTATGCCTGCGACCTTTGCGGCAGTTTATTCAGCACTGGACCAGGTACGGGAAGTGCTGCCTGGTTGGAAACCGCAAACTTTGCTCGACGCGGGGGCCGGCCCGGGAACCGTTATATGGGCGGCTGACGCAATTTACCCCGATATAAAGGCAATAACGCTCCTTGAAAGAGAAGACGGCATGATTGAACTGGGTAAAAGGCTGGCGAAACACGCATCGTCGACGTCAATCCGGAATGCTGATTGGATTAGTGCTGACATTAAGAATATCAGAGAAGTTTTTTCGCGTGAGAGGGCTTCTTCCGTTGATTCTTCATGCAATATACCGGACAAAGTTCAATCCTGTGATTTTGATACTGCTGCCGATGTTTTTGATTTGGTTGCGGCTTCCTATGTATTGGGCGAGCTTGACGAAAAAGACAGGAAAACTTTCCTGGAAAACCTGTGGAAGATCACATCAGGCATACTGATTATTATTGAACCCGGGACGCCGGCAGGATTTTTGCGCATAAAGCAGGCTCGGGAGCAGCTTATTAATGAAGGTGGCGTCGTTGTTGCGCCGTGTCCCCATAATGCACGGTGCCCGATGGCGGAAGACGACTGGTGTCATTTTTCCCGGAGGATTTCAAGGTCGCGGCTCCACAGGCAGATCAAGGCAGGCGAGCTTTCCTATGAAGATGAGAAATTTTCTTTTGTTGCCGTCGCGCGTAAAACAGGAGAAGCCATGCACGCAGGAGGAGTCGATCCGGGGGAAGCATCCCCTGCAGCGGAGAGAGCCGCGGATGGAAAAGATACAGCGGGGGAAACGCCTCCGGGCAGCAAAAGTGAAACAGAGGAAACCTCTCCGGGCAGGGTAAGCGTTCCGGGAAGAGTGCTGCGCCATCCACTGATAAGGAAAGGGTATATTGAGTTTGAAGTCTGCGGCCCCGGGGGAATAAGCAGGAAGATTGTAACGCGAAGGGACAGGGAAATGTACCGGAAAGCCAGGGACCTGGGCTGGGGCTCGATTTTTCCAGGGCCTATATGCCCAAAACAGGGAAACATTGCCGAAACAGAATAACAACACAAAACAGGGCAACAGTGTCAAGGCCTGTCGGTTTGGTACCAACAGGCTTATTTATATTGCATGCGGCAAATGTGGATTCGAAAGTGGATTAAAATACCGCTCAATCTTGGGATTACAATATCGGTTATCCTAAGGGATAAGTTTCAGAAATTCGGCTCGAAGCGGCGTTTTGTCGCCTGTTCGTATACATGCGCCAGTTTGATTAACAACGGCTCGCTGAAACGTCTGCCCACAAACTCCATTCCGTAGGTTGTTCCGTTAATCATTCCGGCCGGAACAATTATGGCCGGATAACCGGAAATGGGAGCAAGGCTTGTGTCTTCAAGGAACACGAGGGCGTCCAGTTTATGTTCATTCATTGCCCTGTCCAATACTTTTGTTCTGGTAAGTTCAATGTCGAGCATCCGGTCCAGGATGTACCGGCTTTCTGTAAGGGTTCCGCTGGTCTGCTCCGACAATTCGAGCAGTTTCTGGCCGTACTTGAGGGTTCTGTCAGCATTTTGCCTGTTAAATGCTATGATGTCCGCGAGGGTTTTGATCCTTGGGTGCCTTATTCTTGAAAGGTAATAATTGATACCCGCTTTGAATTCATGCAGGCATACGGAAGAATCATCGTCGCTTTGTTCCTTTTTCAGGTTGTCCAGTTTGATAACGGCAGCGCCTTCGCGCTCAAGGATACCTGCCGCTTCGTCAAGAATCTGCCGCTCTTCCGCAGTGAATTCATTGTAGCATGTAATGCTGACGCCGATCCTGAGACCGCGGATATCCGTGTCCGAAATGGCGTCAATTATTTGTTGCGGCTTGATGCATTCGCTCACCAGTGTGGCAGGGTCGCTGTCGTCGGCTCCCATCATGGCACTGAGCAATATGGCGGCGTCGGAAACCGTTCTTGCCAGGGGGCCGGCCGTATCCTGGCTGTGGCTGATGGGTATGATTCCGCTGCGGCTGATGAGCCCGACCGTAGGTTTTATTCCCTCTATACAGTTTGCCCTGGCAGGCCCTATAATTGAACCGTTGGTTTCCGTTCCAACGGCCACCGAGCAGAAATTGGACGCTACCGCTACGGCGGATCCGGAGCTGGAGCCCGACGGGGTTTTTGCCGGGTCATAGGGATTGAGCACCTGTCCTCCCCTGGAACTGTATCCGCACGGCATGTTAAACGTCATGAAGTTGGCAAACTCGGTCATGTTTGTTTTGCCCATGATGACTGCTCCGGCTTCGCGAAGCTTTTTTACCAGGAAAGCGTCTTCGGAAGCGTAGGAATCGGCAAGGGCGAGTGATCCGGCGCTTGTGTGCATTTTATCTCCCGTGTCGATATTGTCCTTAATCAGCACGGGAATACCGTGAAGCAGGCTTCTCCTGCCCTTTGTCCTGCGTTCATAATCCATTGCTTCAGCAATAAAGAAAACGTCGGGATTTAGTTCCAGTACGGAATTTAGTTTGGGGCCGTCCTTGTCGTATTTTGCAATCCTTTCAATGTAATAGCTGACCAGCTCCACGGATGTAAGTTTTCCTTCGTCCATCAGATTTTGAAGTTCCAAAATGGTCTTTTCATTTAGACTTAACATAGGGACTCCCCTGAAATGACAAGTTTTTGTTTGGAATTTATACCAGTATAATATCAGTTAATTATCCTAAATACAATCTGCTAATGTATTAAAACCAATGCATTATATAATCAGCTTACGCATTCGCAGGTTACATGGATCGGCAACAGGCGCGGTCCGTTTGCACCGTCTGCGTTTTACTGTCTTTCTGATAAAGAAGCTGCAGAATTTGTGATTTATTTATGTTAGACTAAAACTGTGTTTGAACTGAACCGTGTATATATCATAAAGAAGAAAATTTAAAGCAAATGAGGCATTTATCAAATAAATTTGGGGCACGATGAAATAAGAATTTTCAGGATACTAAAAACTTGACATTTTAAAGCTAAATTACTGGCTCAATACTACTCAATGTTAAGAAACAAGGTGTTCATTCAATGCATTTTGTTAATGCAAAGGGAATTCTTTCACCCAAAAACGGCATGAACATATATCGGGGATGCACCCACGGATGCATTTATTGCGACAGCCGCTCGAAATGCTACCAGATGAAGCATGATTTCGAGGATATTGAAGTCAAGCTTATTGCCTTAAAGTGAAAATTAAAGTTATGAAAATTCAATAATAAACGAAACGGGAAAAAGATAGTAAACGGAGGAAACATTATGGGTTTCAAAGGATTTTCTCCAGAAGCTTTGAGGTTTTTGTGCGAGAATAAATTGCATGACAGCAAGCAATGGTTTGACGAGCACAGGGACGAATACCGAAAATATGTGTACGAACCTTTTGTGGAGCTTGTCACGGAGTTGGCGCCGGCAATGCGGGAGATCGACGGCGGCTTTATAACAAATCCGTCGAAAATAATATCCAGGGTGCGCAGGGATACGCGGTTTACCAGGGATAAGAGCCTTTACAGGGACAATGCCTGGATAGTGTTTTTGAGGGATAAATCAAAAATGTCCGTTTCGCCGTGTTACTGGTTTGAAATCAACCAGCATGGTTCGAGCTACGGAGTGGGATATTACAGCGCCATGCCCGACACTATGGCCCAGATGAGAAAAATGATAATTGACAGGCATCCGGCCTTTTTAAAGGCCCTGGAATGTTACGAATCGCAGAATGAATTTGTTATCGGCGGCGAATGCTACAAGAGAAGCAAGTTTCCCAACGAGCCGGAAAACTTAAAAATGTGGTTGGACAGGAAAAATATATATTTTGAAAACGTTCAGCATAATTTTGACCTTGCCTTCTCGGAAGAGCTTCCCGAGGTATTGAAAAGGGACTACAGGATGCTGAAGCCGATTTATGATTTTTTGTGCCTGGTTGAAAGTTCAAAATAATCGCAAGGTTACCTGGATTGCGTCCGAATATTACCCGGGCACAGAAGCCAGGGCATGATTTTAAATAAAACCGGGCGATATTCAGAGTTTGATTTTATTGACTGGAATGCCTGAACCTGTTGTGCAATAACCTAATAATCATGTTTCCAGGGAGGTTAATATGAAGCCCAATATACTGTTAATCGTTTCGGACCAGCACCGCTTTGATTGCATAGGCGCTTTCGGAAACAGGGATATTAAGACGCCGAACCTCGACAGGCTCGTAAGCGAAGGGGTGGGCTATACAAATTGCTTTTGCCCGTTTCCCCTTTGCACTCCGTCCCGTTATTCCATGTTTACGGGGCTTTATGTTCACCAGCACCTTGGCTGGACAAACCATTCCACCATACCCCCGGAGCTGCCGACATTCCCCAAAATTCTCAGGCAGGCGGGATACAGGACAAAAGCCATTGGGAAAATGCATTTGACTCCCACATACATGGATATTGGATTTGACGAAATGCTTCTCGCCGAGCAGCATGGCCCGGGCAGGCATGATGATGATTATCACAGGTACCTCAGGGAGAAGGAGCTGACCGATGCGGTTGACCTTATGGACCAGGTCAATGAGTACAGGGAAAAGGCCCCGTCTTATTATTGGGACACCTTTGGAGCCATAGAATCAAACCTGGATGAAGAACATCATTCCACTACATGGATAGCCGACCGCGCTATGGAAGCCCTGGAAAGCTGGGACGGGGAAGGCAACATGCTAATGGTCAGCTTTATAAAACCTCACCATCCCTTTGATCCCCCTGCTCCCTGGAGTGCAATGTACGATCCTGAAAACCTTTCATTGCTTCCGGGGTGGACCGATGAATGCCTTGAGAGGGACCTTGAGAAAGATGAGGGCTATTTTTTCCACCGGGATTTGACGGAAAAGAAAATGAGGCGCATACTGGCTTATTATTATGCGACCATATCCCAGATTGACCACCATGTGGGCAGGATGATGCAATACCTGGAGCAAAAGGGGCTCTATGACAACACCATGATAATATACACGAGCGATCACGGCGATTACATGGGGTTTCACCATATGCTGCTCAAAAACAATTATATGTATGATCCCCTAATGAAAGTGCCGTTGATTATCAAGTACCCCCGCGGAATGCACAAAAAACCTGTTTCATCAGAACTTGTGAGCACGCTGGATATAGGCCCCACAATATTGAAACAGGCAGGCTGCAAACCAGGCGCGTTTATGAAGGGCCTGGACCTCGCTGAAAACAGCCGCGGCAGGGACGTGGTATTCGCCCATTATTTTGACCAGAAGCACGAGAAGATAAATCCCGGCGAAGAGATAAAAATTCATGTCTGGGCTGCCGACAATCCAAAGTATGAGATTGACTATGGCAATTTCTATGATGAATACATGGTCAGGACAAAACGCTATAAACTCCTGTATCTCAGGGATGAGAGCAAATGCCTGTTTTTTGACCTCGAAAAGGATCCCTACGAGATGGTTAACCTGTACAGTGACCCCGGGTATTCGGAACAGGTTAATGAGCATTTGAAGCTTTTGTACAACTGGATGCTTTTCGAGGCGAAGCCTCCCGTATACGTAGACGAAAACGCGAGGCAGATAGACCGGCCCAATGTGCCGCCGGCGGGAAGGGAACACAGGCAGGCATCCATAGATTATTTCAGGGAAAAAACGAAGTTTTAATAAAGCCATCGGATTTTGATTATACAATTTAATTAAATATTTCTTGAAGTTTGGTTAAAGCGAAGTTTTGATTTTGTATTGATTTTGCAATTGATTTTTGATGATTTTATTTGATTTAGTAATTTTAAAAATTTTTTTGTTTCCCTGTTGACATTAACGTTACGCAAAGGTTTATACTCGGTTTGTCAGGAGGCAGAGAAAAGATGGAGTATACAGTTCAGGCGCTTGCGAGACTGGCAGGAGTTAGCTCCAGGACAATCCGGTATTACGATGAAATAGGGATTCTAAAGCCGGCAAGAGTCAATTCATCGGGATACCGCATTTACGGGCCCGCGGAGGTGGACAGGCTGCAGCAGATCCTTTTTTACAGGGAACTTGGCGTGAGCCTTGATGTCATCAGGGAAATCATGCTCTCCGATGACTATGACGGTATCGCTGCACTGAGGGAACACCGGGAGAAGCTTCTCGAAAAAAGAAGACAGCTGGATGTGCTTATTTCGACTGTTGAAAAGACGATCAAGGCATCGGAAGGGAGGATTGTAATGACTGATAAAGAAAAATTCGAAGGTTTTAAAAAGAAGCTTATTGAAGAAAACGAGAAAAAGTACGGCAGGGAAGCAAGGGAAAAATACGGCGATGAGGCCGTTGAAAAATCCAACAGGAAACTTATGAATATGACGCAGGAACAGTATGAAGCCGCCGAAAAAATTCAATCGGAAATGTTTGAAACGCTGAAAGAGGCTTTCAAAACCGGGGATCCGGCGGGAGAACTGGCCCAGAAAGCTGCCGACCTGCACCGCCAGTGGCTGTGCTTCTTTTGGGACAGCTATTCGAAGGAAGCCCATGCGGGAGTTGCCCAAATGTACGTGGATGATGAAAGGTTCACTGCATACTATGTCAGGGTACAGCCCGGCCTTGCGAAATTTTTGAGGGACGCAGTGCACATTTACACCGGAATGAACAAGTAGCGCAGGTAAATTCTGTAGTTTGAGAAGGATACCGGCTGCCGGTTATGGATTTATTCCAATCGGCAGCCGGTTTTTTCCCGGGCAGGACGGGGGACGGTTCTGTTTCCTATTCTTCACATTCATTGTGGGCACAGGACAGCCGCCCCCCGTTCTGCTATTCTTAACATACATTGCGAGCGGGACACAACTGTTTCCAGTATTGCTATTCTTCATATTTATTGTGTGCTGGGACAAGTCGTTGCAGTGTAAGACGCAGAACCTCCCCATGTCCTGCCCTCTTTGTCTCATTATGGGACACGAGAACCGTCCCCGTGTCCCGGAACCGTCCCCGTGTCCCGCGTCCCCATGTCCCGATGTGGGACAGGAGAACCGTCCCCGTGTCCCTGAGTTAAATCCGACGCTTAAATAAGCAATTATGTATAGTAATAATTTTGAAAAAGATATATTATTTAAGAAAAAGCACATTTTTCAGCAGTAAATCCGGATGTAATTTTAAATGATGTTTCGCGGGAGGGACGGAGTATGGCCTTGGTAAGATTGATTGAAGAGAATTTTAAGTCTTTTAAACCGGGTTATTTCCCGACTGACATGACGGCGATCGGGGAATATCATTTCATGCCGCCGGAAGGTTATACGGGCATCTGGTACGAGCCCAACAAGGATACGGGATGGGGCTGGTTCAACAGAACCTATGACAAGCGATGCTGGATGATAAAGGAGAGAGAAGGGGAGCACGATCTTGAATGTGAGCAGCTTATTTCTCCCGATGCAGCCATGGCAATGCTCGTGACAGGGGAAAACGAGTGGACCGATTATGAAGTTTCCTGCCGCCTCTGGCTTCTGACCGGCAAAAATAATGCCGGGTTGGCTTTCAGATATTCTGACAGCCGCCACTTCTATTTCTTTTCACTGGCAGAGGCAAGCAGGGCCGTTCTGTATAAGAAGTGCGAAGACAGTCTCGATGTGCTGGCAGAAAAGGAAATGGAACTGGACTGCGATACTTTCTATACTTTGAAAGTCGCGGTTGAAGGCAACAAATTCACGTGTTACATAGATGGCCGGAAAGTTTTTGATGCCTGCGACGATTCCTACAAACGCGGCAAGGTAGGAATTGCTTCATCGACTCCTGCCCGTTTCACGGATTTTGTCCTCGACATGGAACAGGAGAAATTTCTGGCCGCACAAAAGGAAAAAAAGGCAGAAGCTGAAAGGATCATGCGCAAGAGGGCTGAATACCCGCAGCCAAGGCTTTGGAAGATTCTCGACCTCAAGGATTTCGGTGCGGCCAGGAGTTTCCGTTACGGGGATCTGACGGGAAACGGAAAGATGGATTTTCTGTTTGTACAGTACCTGCCGCTTCTCAATACCCATGATGAAGCCATGATAAGCTGCATAACGGCCGTGGACCTCGACGGCAACGTGCTTTGGCAAATAGGCGAGCCGAATCCCGAAAATGAAATACTGACGGCCGATGTAGCGGTACAGATTTATGACATCGACGGCGACGGATTTAATGAAGTTATATACTGCAAGGATTTCAAAATAATCGTGGCCGACGGAAGGACCGGCAGGACCAAGTATTGGACCCATACGCCGAAGAGTATTTATCATGAGAAATATAAGATTTATCAGAATGTTTACCTTGAAAGAATAATCGGAGACTCAATAAGGATATGCAATTTCTCGGGCAACGACAGGCCTTCCGATATCCTTATCAAGGACAGGTACAACAATATATGGGTTTACGATTCGAAGCTCAACTTTAAATGGCACAGGCATGTAAACACCGGTCATTTCCCCATGAGCTTCGATATAAACGGGGACGGGAAAGATGAGCTGATGGTAGGACATACGCTTCTTGACAGCAACGGAGAGCTGATCTGGGAGCTGCCCAACATGGTCTGCCATGTGGACGAAATAGTTATCGGCAGGTTTGATCCCGACAATGACAAGTACTTAATAGCCCTGGCCAGCGGAGAGGATGGTTTCCTGCTCGTGGACCAGGACGGGAAGATCCTTGTCCAGGATCACCTTGGCCATGCCCAGAGAGTCAGCGTGGCTGATTACCGCCCTGACATACCGGGCCTTGAGATAGCCGTGACAACATTCTGGGGCAACACGGGAATAATTGCATTCTATGATTGCAAGGGCAACCGGATTTACCACTGTGAGCCCGGCGCCAACGGAAACGTGATTTGTCCTGTCAACTGGACCGGCGACGGGCGCGAACTGATGCTCTACTCCGCCAGCCGGAAATTCGGAGGGCTTGTTGACGGATACGGCGACAGGGTCGTCGTGTTCCCCGATGACGGTCATCCCGAGCTCTGCTGCGACGCCGTTGATCTAATGGGCGACGAGCGCGAGGAGATCCTGGTTTGGGACCAAAAACGAATGTACATTTATACCCAGGAGGACAATCCGAAGAAAGTTGATTATGTGCCGATAAAATACGCCCATTACAACTTCTCCAATTACAGGGGCGAATACTCTTTCAGAAAGGAGCATTTATGATGCTTCGCATAACAAGGGACAATCATGTGCATAAAATGGCGCGCGAAAACGAGCCGTGCATCAGGGTTGACTCGGGAACAAGGCTTGTGTTTGAAGCATGGGATGCCCTGGAAGGGGACATCCACAGGAAATATGATCCTGACGAACCGGCCCATATACGGATGTCCCGTGTAAATCCCGCAACGGGACCTGTTTATGTCCACGGGGCTGAGCCCGGGGATGTATTGCAGGTTGAAATAAACGACATTATGCCGTTCGGCACCGGGTATCTGAACATAAGGGAGTCCTTTGTCTCCTATGAAAAAAGCAAGTCGGAGCCGGTTTTCACCGAATTTGAATACCGGGACGGCAAGGTCCTGTTCAAGGGAATATGGCTGCCGACCTGCCCGATGATTGGCGTCATAGGAACCGCGCCGGAGCAGGGCATGTTCACCCAGGAAGCCGGGGACCACGGTGGCAACATGGACTCCGCCAATATAAAAAAGGGTTCCACGGTGTTGTTCCCGGTATTCGTGGAAGGCGGCCTCCTTGCGATGGGCGATGTCCATGCGGCCATGGGGGACGGCGAAGTGTTCGGCCAGGGTATTGAAATAAAGGCTGATATTGATGTGACGGTCAGCGTAAGAAAGGATATAAGCCTGAGAAGGCCGGTTGTTTTCGACGATGAAAGGATCGCGTGCATTGCTGCCGGTTATGACATTGAAGAAATATCCTATATGGCAGTCCGGGACATGGGAGATTACCTGGCCAAAGCCGAAGGACTGACATGGGATGAAGCTGCCGTGCTCATAGCACTGTACGGAGATGTAAAAATATGCCAGTTGGTAAATCCTCAAAAGACGGTGAGAATAGAAGTGCCCAGGAAATGTATTGAGCTTGTGAAGCGCAAATAAATTAGTCGCAATTAAGTGCGCGATTAATCGCGCGCTTGCAAAATTCCCGCGAATTGGCGGGCTTTCCGGCGATCCGGGCAGGCACTCCTGATTTGGCGTATTTATCAGCTGTTTTAAGATTGTTTCGTTGCCGGTTCAGTTTTATCAAAAAGTACAAGAAATGCCCAAAATACTTGTAAGCTTTATATTGAAAGCGATTCAGCTTGACGTTATAATAAAACAGATACGTAAAATTGGGAGTGATCACTTTGGGACGGCTAGTTATCATAGAGGGGGATATTACAAAGCTTGCAGTGGATGCAATAGTCAATGCCGCCAATAAGACGCTGCTGGGCGGCGGAGGCGTGGACGGTGCAATACACAAAGCTGCTGGTCCCGGGTTGCTTGAGGAATGCAGAAAACTCAACGGCTGTGAAACCGGGGAAGCAAAGCTGACCTCGGGGTACAATCTGCCTGCAAAATATGTTATTCATACGGTTGGACCTGTATGGAGAGGCGGGGAATATGATGAAGACGCGCTCCTGGCATCGTGTTACAGGAACTGCCTCAGGCTGGCCGCGGACAAAGGTTTAAAAACCGTCGCATTTCCGTCCATAAGCACAGGGGCATACAACTTCCCTGTAAAAAGAGCTGCCAGGATAGCAATCAAGGAAATCCAGCTTTTTCTCGAAGCGGAAACTTCCATAGAAAAAGTGTTTATTGTCTGCTATGACAGCGCAACCTATGATGCGTATTCCAACGCATATGCGGAACTGAATGAGATATAGGCTGTTTTTGGTTCAGGCCGAATACAGCCTTTTTTTTTATGGCTCTGCGTCAATTTAAAATATGGTATACTTGACTTAAAAACAGCCGGTGAATTTCTATGAGCAATAAGAAATACCATTTCTTTGCGTTTCTGTCCAGAATGAAGTATATAAACCGGTGGGGACTAATGCGCAATACGCAGCTGGAAAACATACAGGAACACAGCCTGCAGGTAGCCATGATAGCCCACGCCCTTGCCGTCACGGCCAACAGGCTTTTCGGCGGGAATTTCAATGCGGACAGGGTTGCCGTCATTGCCATGTATCATGACAGCAACGAGACCATTACGGGTGATATGCCCGCGCCCATCAAATATTTCAATCCTGATATAAGCAAGGCCTACAAGGATGTGGAGGAAGTTTCGAAGGAAAAACTGCTCTCAATGCTGCCGAAGGAGCTTGAAAGCGATTTTCGGGAGATTCTGTTTTATGAGAATGATGCCGAAGTAAAACAGCTCATCAAGGCAGCAGACCGCCTGTCCGCCTATATAAAGTGCCTGGAGGAAATCAAGGCGGGCAACACCGAATTCAAGAAGGCGGGAAAGGCAATTTTCAATGACATTAAGGCCATTGACAGGCCCGAGGTTAAATATTTCATCGAGAATTTCCTTCCGAGCTTTTCCCTTTCCCTTGATGAATTTGAATAAAAAACAACTGACGGGAGGATTGTACAGAATGAAAGTCTTTATCATGGTTGACATGGAAGGTTGCAGCGGTATTGTCGCGTCGGAGCAGGTGATACCTTCATTCCCCGATTACCAGGAAGGACGCAGATACATGACCGAGGATACCAATGCCTGCGTGGAAGGATGTATTGAGGGAGGAGCCACCGAAATAATCGTAAGGGATGCCCATTATATGGGACGTAACATGCTGTGGCACGAACTTTCGCCCCACGCCCGGTATATCCAGGGCAACAGCGGATCCCACAGGATGCCCGGCGTCTGGGACTGCGATTGCGTTATCCTGCTCGGATACCACTCCATGGCCGGGACGCGCGAAGGAATACTTGAGCACACCATGAGTCCCGAAAGCTGGCAAAATTTCTGGATCAACGGGAAACTGTCGGGCGAGTTTGCCATTGATGCGGCCATTGCCGGATTTTATGACAAACCCGTCGTTATGGTTTCCGGCGATGACAAAACCTGCGCGGAAGCCGAAGAACTTGTGCCGGGCATAGTCAAGGCCCAGGTAAAAAAGGGGCTGTCGCTGTACGGCGGTGAACTTTTACCGAGGGAAAAGGCCCATGAACTGATAAGAAAGAGCGCCGCGGAAGCGGTGAAAAAGTTCAGGGAGATTAAGCCGTTCAAAGTGCCCGGACCCGTTACTCTGAGGCTCGAGCTGGTTTCAAGAAACAGCCTGCCGTCGCCGGCAAACAAGCCCTGGCTGAGGATAATAGACGGCCGCACCTTTGAAGTTGAGGGAAGCGATTTTATAGATGCATGGCAAAAGCTCACGGGGAGATAGCGTTCAAGGATTGGAAATCAGGGATGAAGGATTGATAAAATATTGCTGAAAGATCGGAAGGCTGGCAGAAAAGATGGGAGACAGAGGCATGCTGCTGACAACGCAGGTTTTGGAGAGAATTGAGCGCAACAGGGAATCAGAGCCCTGGAGAACCTTCGAAAAATCCATTAAAAGCCTTTGTGACAAGTTATTGGACGAAGATCCGCCGCGCAGCGACGAGACCCGGTCGTCGTGGATGCTGGTGCGCGCGAGGTTCATGCAACGGGCGCTGGTTACTCTTTCAGGATATTACCGGGTTACGGGAGACAAAAGATATGCCGAAAAGGCGCTGTTTCTTCTTGGTGACATGATGTCATGGGACAGCTGGTGCATGAACGGGCAGGGAGGAGCAGACCGTTTCCGCTTTGACCTGGCCACGGCTGAACTGGCAGTGGCTCTTGCCTTTACCCTGGACTGGCTCGGCGACGAGATTCCCGGCGAAACCCGCGAAAAACTACTGTCAATGATCAATGAAAGGATTTTCGACACTTTTGTGGAGACCGCGGCGCCCGGCGGTGACAAAAGACCTGCCTGGTGGTACAACGGCGTTACCAACTGGAACTCGGTCTGCTGCGGAGGCGCGGCCTGCCTGGCCTATTACCTGGCTGCAGACATTTCCGGGAAAGCTTCCGGCAAAAAAACCCGCACTGCCGGACTTGCGCATAAAGTTATTGAATTGGCGGAAAAAAGCCTGGATGCCTATATCGGGCATATGCACAGCGATGGCTCCAATGAGGAAGGCGTTAGTTACTGGATGTACGGAATGATGTTTCTTTTATACGCCTTCATTGCCTATGAGAAATACACGGGCAGAAGACACCGGGCTTTTGAACTTGATGCAGTGAAAAACGGTCTCAGGTTTTATTTTGACATGACCGTCGGGGAGGACCATATCAGTTTCAGCGATAACGGCGAAACCTCGCCCGTGGGTATTTTATACCTGCTGGCGGAACGCGTTGAAAACCCCGGTTATGCAAGGGAGCTTACACGCCGCTTCATGCAGCTAAGGCACATACTGGAAAACCCTCCGCTTTTCAGCGAGTTCCCCACCCACATATTCTGGGTACAGTGGGCGAGCGAAATTTTCATGCTGCTGCTCTGCCCCGAGTACTGCCGCAATATCGGTGTTGAAGGCGATGCGGGCCCGGAGCAGGGGGTCGGGCGCAAACCTCTCGTTGTTTATCCGAACAACGGCTGGGGAGTTTTCAGCAGCGACGACATGGTATTGTCTTTTCGCTCTGGTACTACCAACGAAAACCACGCGATGCACGACCTCAATTCAATACAGCTTGCGCGAAAGGGGACAATACTGCTCAGGGACATGCGCGGTAATCCCTATCCCGCGGGCTGGTTCGGCAAATCCAGGGAACTGTTTCCCGAAAGCAACACCCAGGGCAAGAACTCCATGCTGTTCAACGGCATCGGCCAGCTTTATTATACGGACGCCATATGGGGACACGATGATTGCTCGATGTGGTCCGACGCCGCGCCCGCTTATCCCGACTTTGTAAAAAAGGCATTAAGAAGGGTTTCATTGGACGAATCGGGATTTGTCGTCACCGACGATTTTGAGTCCGATGTCCACACATGGCACGAAATCCGTTTTATTTCCTACGGAAGCTTTACAAAACTGGACGACAGGAAGTGGAACGTGGAAAAGGACGGAGTTTCCGCACTCCTCGAGTTTGAATCCGATGTGGATTTTGATGCCCTGGTGTGCGATTTCCCGGTATCCATCGCGGTCAGGACAATGCCGAGGATGCTGAGGGTGTTTACACGAAACAGGCTGCTGAAATCCCGTTTCACCACAAAAATTAAGGCATGCCAGGTATAAAGCCTGTAGTCTGAGAGGGCTTCCGGAAAAAATCCGGGAAAAATTGAGCCGGCCTGAACGGGCCGGTTTTTGTTTCAGTGCGCATCAGTTCAGGATATCAGCTACTTGTTGGAATTTTTTCAAATTGCAATAACATATATGCGTTGCTATAATTCTATTTTGAGACAGTGTGCATCAGAAGGCCAAAGGGATATTTTGGCAAACTTCGTGTTGGTTGGCCGGCAAGGCGTTTTTCACGGATATTTGCCGGTTAATAAGACTTTTTTAAATAATATGCGTATAATAAAAATGATACTGCAGGACAAAGGATGGGAAAGCTATATATGCTGCAGATGTATCTTAAATCAGGGGAGTCAGTGCGTTTGAAAAAGAATATAAGGGACATGTTTCGAAACTTAACAGGACACAGCAACCGGCAGCAGTTTATGTTTCTGGCATTGTGCACTCTTGGCATTCTGCTGAAATGCATATATTTTCAGGCTACCACGCAGCTTAACAAAAGGCCGGTTTTTTCATCCACGAACTTCTTGATGCTTCTGTCCACTTTTGGAATGTTGCTCATAATTTTTTCCGTTATCGGTTTGTTCTTTAATAAAAAAAGGTTTTTGGCGCTGTTTTTCATAAACTTATTGCTCACGATACTGCTTGTGGCCGATACCAACTATTTCAGGTATTATTACAGCGCCATAACGATTCCCATGATGCTTCAGGCCGATCTTGCGCTGCTTAATTCCGTCGACGAGTGCATAAAGAGTCTTTTCAATTTATCAGACATTATATATCTGCTGGATGTGCCTGTCCTCGTTTACCTGCTCGTTTTGATCCGCAGGCAGGGCATCGAACCAGTAAACAAGAGGGCCAAACTTGCGGGAAGCGCTGTTTTCCTTGTGCTGGGGCTGCTCTGCGTTGGTGGAGTGTATGCAAAATCAGATATTGAAACAGCCGTATATAACAACAACTATATTACAAAGAGAATGGGAGTTTTCTTTTTCCATGTGGACAATACGAAAAAATATATAGAAAAGCAGTTCTTTACCAGCAAGAAACTGGAAAAACATGAAAAAGAGACTATAGAAAACTTCTTTGAACAAAGGCCGAAGACCACCACGAATTACAGGGGCTTGGCAAAGGGAAAGAATCTTATCGTTGTGCAGGTTGAAGCTCTCCAGGAATTTGTAATCAACCGGACGATCGAAGGGCAGGAAATAACGCCGAATCTTAACAAGCTTTTAAAGGAAAGCGTTTATTTTGATAATTTCTATTACCAGGTCGCCGGGGGAAATACGTCCGATGCGGAGTTTTTGTGCAATACATCCCTTTACCCGCTGAAAGAAGGTTCCGTGTTCATAAGGCATGCAGACAATTTCTATCATTCGCTGCCCAAGGTGCTCAAGGAGCGGGGTTATAACACCTATGCCCTGCATGCCTATGGTTCCCGCTTCTATAACAGGGATAATATGTACAAATCCCTCGGCTTTGACCGGTTCGTCAGCAGCAAAGATTATGTAATGGACGAGTTTGTCGGCTGGGAGGGCGATGCCCTCGGTGATACGTCCTTCTTCAGGCAATCCCTCGAGATAATTGATACCTCGAAGCCTTTTTACGGATTTTTCATAACCCTTTCGAGCCATCATCCCTTCAAGTTCTTCAGGGATTTCGAATTTAACGTTGGCAAGTACGAGGACACTTATCTCGGCAATTACCTGAAGGCGGCCAATTATGCCGACAAGGCCCTCGGAAGCTTCATCGAGGACCTGAAAAAGCGCGGACTCTATGACAATTCACTGCTGATTATATACGGCGATCATTCTGCCGTTCCGAGGAAAGAGGCAAAGGAGCTTTTTGAATTTTTAAATATTGAGAACAATGAAGCCGAGTGGATCAAGCTGCAGAAAGTGCCGCTCATTATCCGCTGCCCCGGCCTGCCGGAAGGAGAAACGGTCAGCGTCGTGGGCGGGGAGATAGATTTGCTGCCGACAATAGCGAACCTGATGGATTTTGATTACAAGTACGCGCTGGGATGGGATTTGCTCAACAAGGAAAAAGGGTATGTGGTGCTCAGAAACGGCACAATCATCACGGATACTTATTTCTACCTCAATGACGAGGGCGTGGTTTACAGCCTTGATACAGGCAGGAAGCTGGATATAAGAAAATACCGGGAAGAACTGGAGCTTATGCTCAGGGAGCTTGACATATCCGACCTGATAATTGAAAAAAATGCACTGGCAAATATGGATTAAGTAATTTCGCATATAAGCCGATAAAGAGTGCAGAGGATATTTTTCGGTCTGCGCTCTTTTTTTATTATGTTTGTTTCGGATTGTAAAATAAATTATGTATTCAGCAAAGACGCGACTTAAACTGACATTAAAGTTTTCAGGTGATGCTTGATGGATATTGCAACATTGATAGGCGTAATCGGCGGTGTCTTATGCACGATCATTCCAATAATACTTGGCGGATCCCCGCTGGCGTTTTATAATTTTCAGTCCATACTCATTACGGTCGGCGGAGCCATTGCTTCAACGCTTATAAGTTATCCCATGAAGGAAGCGTTGCAGATTGTAAGGGTTGCAGCAAATGCCTTCAGAAAAAAAGGCGAGTCTCCCGAAGATATAATATTGCTGCTCGTGGAATTGTCGCAGAAAGCGCGGCGCGAGGGAATCCTGTCGCTTGAAATGGAATATGAAAGGCTAAACAACAAATTCCTGGAGCAGTCGCTGCAGCTTGTCGTGGACGGCGCCGAACCGGAAGTAATCATTGACTCCATGGATCTCGAGCTTGAAAACCTGCGTACGCGCCACGAAAGGGGACAGGGTCTGTTCAAGACGCTGGGCGCCATGTTTCCTGCGTGGGGCATGATCGGTACTCTCATAGGATTGATCAACCTGCTGAGGACCATTGATGACCCTTCGAATATAGGACCTTCCATGGCAGTAGCCCTCGTCACCACTTTCTACGGAAGCGTCCTCGCCAACTTTGTCTGCCTGCCGATAGCCAACAAGCTTGCTCTCAAGAGCAAGGAGGAAATACAGCTGAAGAAAATAATGGTTGAAGGGATTTTATCCATCCAGGCCGGAGAAAATCCCAAGATCATGGAGCATAAACTGATGACATTCCTCTCGCCGGAACAGAAGGAAAGATACATGAACCGGGCCGCCGCTGCAAGGGCCGGAGTCGATGTATCCCATGCGGTTTAATGTCGTTGGCGGAATAGTATAGAACTTCTAGAATAAATTTAAACACTGTTCGCGAGGTGTGACATGAGCAGAAAGAGAAGATTCGGAAATGAAGAAACGCCTGAAGGGTCTCCTTCATGGCTTACGACATACAGCGATCTCGTGACGCTGCTGCTGACTTTTTTTGTAATGCTGTATTCCATGTCAGTCCTTGACCAGGAGAAGTTCACCGAGGCCGCAAGGTCCATGAGATCTACTTTTCTCAACTTGGGAGGCAGCAGCATTATCGGGGAGGGCATCGATGACTCGGCAACGAGCATCTCGGAACTCGGTGAAGGACAGATAGGCATAGAAGAATTCAAGCGCGAGATAAAGGAAGAAATAGAAAGGACGGGTCTCGATAAACATATTTCGGTGATTGACGAAGGAGACACTATCACACTGCGGTTCAATTCCCTTGTGCTGTTTGATTCCGGCAGCGCAGATATAAAGGAGACTGCCATACCGATTTTGACAAAAACCGGGGAGCTTTTAAAGAACCTTGACTCCGAAATTGAAGTTCAGGGACATACGGACAACCTGCCGATAAACACGCTGCTGTTTCCTTCCAACTGGGAACTGTCCACAAAAAGGGCCACCAATATAGTCCAGTTTTTTATCAGGAATTGCGGCGTTGCGCCGGAAAAGCTCACGGCGACCGGCAATGCCGAATTCAGACCCGTCGCTCCCAATGATACCGAGGAAAACCGCCAGAAGAACAGGCGAATTGATATTGTGGTGATGAAATAGAAATAACCGTAAGGAAGAAATAACCAGAATTATAAATAAAAAACCAGGGCATATATAATAAACCGGGACCAAAAACTCCCTCGACAGACCCCCGGGCATATCCAGGGATTATCGAGGGAGTTTCGTTTTGCGTTTATTTAAGTAATCAAAGTCCCATTAAAAAGCGCGACGGATGCAAGGAATCCATGCGTCATTAAGCATTAAAACCACTGGGTGTGGAAGACGCCTTCCTTGTCAATTCTCTGGTAGGTATGGGCTCCGAAGTAGTCCCTCTGGGCCTGCAGGAGGTTCGCAGGTAGGAATTCGCTCCTGTAACTGTCAAAGTAGGCAAGAGCGCTGGAGAATGCCGGAACCGGAATACCGTATTCCACTGCTGTCTGGACGACCTTTCTCCATGCACCCTGGTAGCTTTCGAGTATGTTCTTGAAGTAGGGATCGAGCATCAGGTTTGCAAGGTCGGGATTCCTGTCAAACGCATCCTTGATCTTGTGCAGGAACTGTGCCCTGATAATGCAGCCGCCCCTGAAAATCATTGCGATGTTGCCGTATTTAAGATCCCAGCCATATTCCTCCGATGCGGCCTTCATGATCGCAAAGCCCTGGGCATAGGAGCAAATCTTGCTCGCATAGAGAGCCTTTCTAATATTTTCAATAAATTCCTTCCTGTCCCCGGAGAAGGGCCTGGTCTCGGGTCCCTTGATGACTTTGCTCGCTGCCACGCGTTCGTCCTTGATTGCCGAGATGCAGCGGGCGAAAACGGCTTCTGCAATCGTAGGAGCTGCTATGCCGAGGTCAAGCGCGCTCTGGCTCGTCCATTTGCCCGTGCCTTTCTGGCCGGCGGTGTCCAGTATCACCTCGACAAGAGGCTTGCCGGTTTCTTCATCAACTTTTGCGAAAATATCCCTGGTTATTTCAATGAGGTAACTGTCGAGCTCGCCCTTGTTCCACTCTGCAAATACTTCGTGGAGCTCCTGCGCCGAAAGGCCCAGCACATTTTTCATGAGGGAATAGGCTTCGCAAATCAGCTGCATGTCTCCGTACTCAATGCCGTTGTGAACCATTTTAACATAGTGTCCGGCGCCGTCGGGACCGATGTAGGTGCAGCAGGGATCGCCATTCACTTTTGCGGAAATTGCCGTCAGAATGGGCGCCACGAGATCATAGGCATCCTTCTGTCCGCCCGGCATGATGGCGGGACCCTTGAGGGCTCCTTCTTCGCCGCCCGAAACACCGGTTCCGATGTACCTGATGCCTTCCTTTTCAAGTTCCTTGTTCCTGCGGATCGTATCCTTGAAGAAGGAGTTTCCTCCGTCAATCAGGATATCTCCCTTCGAGAGGTAGGGTTTCAGCTGGGCTATGGTGTCATCGACGGGCTGCCCTGCCTTGACCATCATGATGATAATTCTCGGCGTTTCCAGAGAGTTTACAAACTCTTCGATGGAATAGGTGCCGACAATATTCTTGCCCTGTACTTCCTGCATCATGGCATCGGTTTTTTCCCTTGAACGGTTGTAAACTGCCACGCTGAAGCCCTTGCTTTCAATATTGAGGGCCAGGTTTTTGCCCATTACCGCAAGGCCAATTACGCCTACTTTCTGCTTCGCCATATTCATTTCTCCTTTATTTAACGTTGTTATTTATTTACACAATTTATTTACTTAATTTTTAAATGTTATTTATAAGCAATGTTTAAAAAGCAATGTTTTTATAACAGGGTTGATTTACATGCGCATTACAAGGTTAATTCACTTACGCATATAAATCGATGCAAACTTTTGATGAAATTGGATATGCAGTTTTGGCTGAAAACAGTGCGGGTTATACTCCGGAAAATGCGGAAAATCCTCCGTCAACAGGAACCACTATGCCCGTTACAAACCTGGAAGCGTCCGAGGCCAGCCAGATCAGCGTACCGACGAGGTCTTCCGGATCTCCGAATCTTCCCATGGGAGTATGGCTTATTATGGATTTTCCTCTCTCGGTCAGGGCTCCGGTTTCCGCATCGGTTAACAGGTACCTGTTCTGATCCGTGAGGAAGAAGCCGGGAGCGATGGCATTTACCCTGATCTTGTCTCCGTAAGCCCTTGCGAGGTCAGTGGCAAGCCACTGGGTAAAGTTGCTGACGGCTGCTTTTGCAGCTGAATATCCCGGGATACGGGTTAAAGGCCTGAAAGCGTTCATTGAGGATATATTAATTATTACTCCGCCTTCGGGCGATTCAGCCATTGTTTTGCCGAACACCTGGGACGGAAGAATGGCGCCGCCCATAAGGTTCAGCATCAACACCTTTTCAAGGGCTTCCCTGGAGAGATCAAAGAATGTCGTGGTGTCCGAGGTGGTGGCATCCTTCATGTTGCCGCCGACCGCATTGACCAGAATATCCACTTTGCCGAAATCGGACAGGATTTCCGAATGGACTCTTTTGATATCTTCAAGATCCATGGCGTTTACCTGGTAACCTTTGGCCCTGACACCCAAAGCCTGGGCTTCTTCAGCTACCTTGACGGCGTTTTCAAGACGAAGATCGCCTACGGCTACATTCGCGCCTGCCCTGGCAAGACCAAGAGCCATTGCTGTTCCGAGTACTCCGCCGCCACCGAGCAAAACGGCATTTTTTCCTTTAAGGCTGAACAAATCCATTGTATTACCTCTCTTTCAATATGTATTTTTTACATGTATTTTTTACCTATAAGTTATCGTTTTTATTTTTCACTGTTTTAATTTACCCATATATTTTATATTCTAGCACTTTGTCCCCGAAGTAAACGGATTGATGATCACATGCCTTTAAGTCCGGCACACCTCCGGATACCGGGCTATCTTTCCCTGGAACCGGCATTTTCATGATGCCAGGCTATATTTCAGAAACCCGGACAATTTCCAGAGCCTATTTATTACCCTGGAAATTGTTCTTAAAGGCTTTACGCATAATGGCACAATGCACCATGATCAACCTAATTATATAATTCATTTTTACATATTTCTATGCTAAAATTGCTTGTTATCATGCAAAAGTTGCCGTATCATAACTAGTAAAGGCACTGCAAAACGACTTTAAAACAACGGGCGGATAAAGCTCTCAAACCACAGGCATAGCAGGGGTTGTGGTTTTTCCTTTTGGAAGCAAGGTATTTTAAAAGGCCGGTTAATTAAAATCGCAGGGAGGTACCTGTAATGGCAGCGGATATTGCCAGGCATCAATCCAGCCGAACGTGGAATTTCGGGGAATTTACGCAGGGTTTTACGACGCGGCAGTACATGATAAAGCCGGATTTTGAATTTTTTCATTACAAGGACGAGCCCGACGTGGAGATAGATTACCACAATCATGACTTTTACGAAATTTATTATTTCATCTCGGGCAGGGTGACCTATCTTGTGGAGGGCACTTCCTACAGGCTCAAAAGCGGGGACATACTGCTCGTAAACAATCGCGAGCTGCACAAGCCCATAATTGAAAAGGGACATTCCTATGAAAGGATTGTGCTCTGGATCAACCCGGAATTCCTGAAAAGGCAGAGCACAAAGGACTGCGACCTGACTTCATGCTTTGAGTCTTCGGCCCAGAAAAGATTCAACCTGCTGAGACCCGACGCCGAATTGGCCTCAGTGTTAAAAAACGTGCTTTCAAGGCTGGAAAAGGCCTGCAGCAGGGACGGCTTCGGCGATGAAATCCTCAAGATAATTTACGTGACGGAGTTCGTGGTTTTTCTCAGCAGGATTTTCAGGGACTACACTGATGACCACATTGTGACCGACGTAATTTACAACGAAAAGATTGACAGCATTATCAACTATATCAATGAAAATCTTGACGGCGATTTAAGCCTCGATTTCATATCGGAGAAATTTTTCATAAGCAAGTACCACCTGCTCAGGGAATTTAAGAAATACACCGGTTACACCATATACAATTATATTCGCAGGAAACGCCTCATACAGGCAAAGGCGCTGCTGAGGGAAGGCATGCAGGTAACCGAAGTCTGCAGCCGCTGCGGTTTTGGCGACTATTCCAATTTCATACGTTCTTTCAGGCAGACCTATGGAATATCTCCAAAGAAATATGCGGGGCTGAACGGCTGATACTGTGCAAAAACTGAAAAACAAAACAGGAACGGAGGGACTTAAGTGAAAGAGGTTGCCGAAAAACGGCCTGAGATAAATGAAACTCGCTGGGAACAGAAGAATTCGCAGATGCGGCAATCTAACATAGTGCTAATCGGGATGCCGGGCGCCGGCAAGAGCACCATCGGGGTGTTGCTTGCAAAGGCGCTGAAAATGCCCTTTACAGACACGGACCTTGTTATCCAGCAAAGGGAGGACAAATTTTTGCATGAGATTATCGCCGAAAAGGGGATTAAAGGCTTTTTAGACATTGAGGAAGAGGCAATCCTCGGGCTCAGTGTCAAAGGCCACGTGATAGCAACGGGTGGCAGCGTGGTGTACAGAAGCAGGGCAATGGAGCATCTGTCATCCGATGGTTTGATCGTGTACATAAAGGCGAGCTTTGAAGAAATTGAAAAAAGGATAAAAAACATCAGCACCCGCGGAATAGCGATGGAAAAGGGCCAAACCCTTTACGCGCTTTATTGCGAAAGGATACCGCTATATGAAAAGTATGCCGATATTACCGTGGCAACTGACGGAATGGACATTGAAAAGGCTGTTGAGAGAATCAGGAGTGAAATTTTACGGCGAAAACGATCCGGCGCTTGAAATATTAATTGCGGCGTTTGAAATTTAAATTTGAAATAAAAACATAAAATAAAAAAAATTAAAACAGGGGGTATAAAATGCTCTTTGCCGGTCAATAATACGTAATGACCTCACAAACACATTTTGACCCCCTTTACATGCGCCGGTTGCAATGACCGGCTCTTTTTTTAACTTTTTTTAAAGGTTTCCTATGCCAGTGTTTCCACCAGTTTCTCGAGCTCGGTAAGTACCTGTTCAAAGGTGTCCATTGCGTCCTGTATGGGCTTCGGGGTCGACAAATCAACGCCTGCTTTCTTCAGGAGCTCCAGCGGGTAATTGGAGCCGCCGCTCTTGAGGAAGTTAATATAGCGTTCCACTGCCGGGGCGCCTTCGCTGAGAACCTGGTTCGAAAGCGACAGGGCGGCTGAAAAGCCCGTGGCGTATTTGTAAACATAGAAGCTCGAATAGAAATGGGGAATGCGGGCCCATTCCATTTCAATATCCTGGTCCACATTGACCTCGGCCCCGTAATACTTGTCATTGAGCCCCTTGTAGATCGAGCTCAGTTCGTGTTCCGTGAGCGCGATTCCCTCCATTGCCCTTTCGTGTATCAGTTTTTCAAATTCGGCGAACATGACCTGGCGGAACACCGTTCCCCTGAATTCTTCAAGGTAGTGGTTGAGAAGCCATGCCTTTTCCTTCTTGTCCGTGGTATTGTCCAGCATGTATTTCATAAGCAGCGATTCATTTACCGTGGAAGCCACTTCTGCCACAAAAATCCTGTAATGGGAGTAGATATAGGGCTGGGTCATATTTGTGTAGAACGTGTGCATTGCATGGCCCATTTCGTGGGCGATGGTGAACACGTCATTGATGGTACCCTGGAAGTTCAGCAGCACATAGGGGTGGGTGGTGTACGCACCCCAGGAATAGGCACCGCTCGTTTTGTTCTGGTTTTCATAGACATCAATCCAGCCCGATTCAAAGCCCTGCCTGAGGTATCCGAGATATTCGCTGCCAAGGGGCTTAAGCCCGTTTATTACCATCTCTTTGGCTTCATTGTAGCTTATATCCTTTTTGATTTCGTCAACGATAGGCACATAAAGGTCGTACATGTGAAGCTCGTCAAGCCCGAGGGCTTTTTTGCGCAGCCTCAGGTACCTGTGAAGCAGCGGGAGATTCCTGTTTACCGTTTCTATGAGATTGTCATATACTTTCGTGGAAATGTTGTCGTCGTCAAGATAATACTCGAGAGGTGAATTGTATTTCCTGACAATGGAGTAAAACCTGTTTTTCTTTACATTGCTTGCAAGCGTTGCGGCCAGGGTGTTCCTGAGAGATTTGTAGGAACTGTACAATGCGTGGAACGCATCGCGCCGCACCCTCCTGTCCCTGCTTTCGAGGAATTTTATATATCTGCCCTTTGTAAGCTCGACATCGCGGCCTTCCTCGTCTTTTATCACCGGGAATTTTATGTCCGCGTCATTCAGCATCGAGAATATTTCTCCGCTTGCGCGGGTAACATCGGAAACCAGGGCAAGGAGCTCCTCTTCCCTTTCGGTAAGGGTATGCTCTTTCTGACGCAGCAATTCGTCGAAGAAATGCCTGTAAAGCTTTAATCCTTCATTTTCATCGATGAATTTATTTAGTTTTTCCTCGGGAATCGAAATAATCTCGGGATTAATGAAGGAAATCGCTGCAGTAACCTCCGTATACAGCGACCTTGCGCGGTCGGTCAGGGCCTGGTACTTTGCGACGGTATTGTCCTCGTCGCGCCTCATCCGGGCATAAACGAAAACGCAGTCATTGACTGACAGCATTTCATCGCACAGCCTGAGGCAACCGAGCAGGTTTTCGGCCGATTCGCCGAGCCGGCCCTTATATTTTACAATTTCGCCGACCATCTGCTTTACTTTTTTGAAATCGGCTTCCCAGTCATCATCGGTGGCATATATATCTTCGAGCTTCCACTTGTATGCCGCGTCTATTTCATCTCTTTTCGGCAGCCTGTTTACTTTATTATCCACTGCAACGCCTCCTTTTCAAATATCGTATGTGTGATTATATCTCAACTGTATTTATTAACCATTATACCGCTGTTTATGACTAAATAACAATTGTATAAACCAAAATATGAAAAAGTGAAAACATGCTGCGAAATATGCGAAATAAATTCAAAAAACCACAACAAAAAAGCCGGCCCATGCTGACCGGCATCAAAATACCTGGTGGTCCATTTAAGAAGCATTTACATAAGATAAGTTATCGGTCAATAACCATGTAGATCATTCTCGCTGCTTCCATCCGGAGCAACGGGCGCGTCGGAGCGATCAGCGTTCCTTCCGCGGGCAGCAGGATTAATTCGGCGAGACATGAGGCGACGCTGTATTGGGCTGATTTGTCAACATTCATATGGTCAGGATAAATCACAAGCGTTGAAGGCGCGTGGTCTTCCAGGGGTTTATCCAGTATCCGGAGGATTTCCGCCAGGATCACGCACGCATCCTGGCGCGTGATCGGCTCTTCGGGACGGAACAGTCCGTTTTCGTCTTCGCGGATAATACCATATCTTTTAGCCGTGATTATTTCCCTGTAAAAAGGATGGCCCGGAGTCACGTCGGCGAAGCTGCCGACAGGCGTCTTTTCCAGTGAAAATGCCCTTACCGCCATGGCAACGAATTCGGCCCTGGAAACAGGATCAAAAGGCCTGAAAAGCGCTCCATCTCCGGTAAAGTGCGATTTTTCCAGAAAAGCATCCAGAATTCCGCGGCTTGCAAGATCTCCTACAGCGGTTTTAAATACGCCCAGGTTTTCGATATCATATATCACAACGCTGCTTCTGGTGAAAGCCGATGAAACGATGCTGTAGGGCGAATAGCCGGCCTTGTTATAAGCCCTTATCCTGTAAAAGTACCTTGTGGACGGCTCCAGGTCAGTGTCGACATATGAATCCGCGTCGGGACCGACCTCGGCTATCGTAATAAAAGATGAATTTTCCGTTCGCCTCTGGATTTGATATGACAGGGCATTGCCGGTGTTTTCCCATTTAATGCGCAGGCGGCTGTCGGACAGCACGTCGATGTCGGTTATGACGGGCAGAATGGGGGAGTTGAGATCCACCGCAATTTCATTGCTGTAGGCGAAACTCCCGTAAGAACTGTTAACTGCCTTTATCCTGTAATAATGAACGGACCCGGAGGAAAGCCCGGAATCGATAAAGCTTGTGCGGTTTGCCGGCAGGACGGCCTTTGTCGTCCAGGGCATATCGGGCTGAGAACGATATTCCACAATGTATTCCGTTTCGTTTCGCGTCATGTCATTCCATTCAAGCATGATTCTGCCTGTCGACAGGATCCTGTACCGCAGGTCATCGGGCGCAGCAATGCTGACCGAGCCTGCGGTCACTTCCGGGGAAAATTCTGAATATTCGCCGTTAAGGCTTATAAAACTGCGAACCCTGTAATAGTAAAGAATTCCCGGGTAATTGGTGCTGTCAATGTAACTCCTGTCCCTGCGGCCGACGACGGCAATTTTTTGCCAGAGTTTTGAATCATTGCTGCGCCGCCATATTTCAAAACCGCTTTCAAAATTTACATTGCACTCCCACGTGAGCTCAACTTCGCCATAGGGCGTGATATTAGCCCTGAGCTCCGAGGGCGCGTTGATGACGGCCGCAGCGACGGTAAGTATTTCGGTGTAGTTCGATGCATTTGTCCTGTAACCGTCCTGGTAGACGGCCTTTACCCTGTAAATATATATATTGTCGGGTACCACCTGTGTGTCATAATAATAGGTGGTGTTAGCGCTGACCGTTGTTATCGGCCTGAAATCTTCTCCTGGCATGCGCCTTTCAATCACATAGCCCGTTTCACGGGTAACATCGTTCCACGAAAGGTAGATGCGATTTGGCGAAACGGCCCTTCCGGAAAGTCTCGACGGGGTTTCAAGCAGCGTATATGCTCCGATGCCGGTATTGTTGTCAGGGTAGAAAGCAGACCTGATTCCCAATTTCGACACGGCTCTTACCCTGTAATAATACTGCCTGTCGGGCATAAGGTTCCTGTCTTCATAGACGAATACTCCCGGAGGCACCGTGGCTATTTGCGTCCAAACGCCGCTGCCTGCTTCGCGGCGCTCGATTATTGTTGTATATGAAGTGTTCATCGGGTATTCCCACTCAAGATTTATTTGCGTGTGGGACACCGCTTTCACGTCCAGGGATGTGGGAGCGGCAACGCTGTCGATCCTGAAACTGACTTCATTGCTGTAATACTCGTATTCATAACTGTAGGAGGCGTAAGAATACCGGCAGGCAAGAATCCTGTACGTATGGATTTCGTCCTTGTAATAACTGTATATGGAGTCAATGTACGTGGTGCTGTCTTCGGAAAGGTAGGCTATTTTTAAAAACGGACCGTTGCCGATCCTGCGCTCGACCACGTAATAGAGTATATCCTCAAGACGGTCTTCCCAGTTCAGGGTTACCGTCATGTCAGAATTGATGGTAACGGTCAGTATGTTGTCCGAAAAGGCCTGGCCATTGTCGGCACAGGCAGAGAAAGGCACCGTGACAAGGGTGGGAAGGACAAACAGCATCAGTAAAATTATCACTTTCCACCGTGCTTTCCCTGTTTTGTTCGTTGAATAGCCTTTTTGCATGTATACAGCCTCCAGTCAGTTATACCCGTATTGTGCCGCCGCCCCGTCAAAGCAGGCTCTCCGGCTTCTGCCGATTTCGGGCTGACAGGCATGCTTCCTGATACCGGGCGAACAATGCACGATATTGAATAAAAAAGCATTATAGTCCCATCCAGTAGAAATATCGGCAAAACGAGGGGAAAAATTAAATTATATGAAACGGACGTTTTTGCGGGCCACTTTCCATTATATGCCAGGATATTGGAGAAAAATCACCCTTGCAAAACCGAGGTTTTTTTAGTATACTACTACTTGACTTTAAAAGATGTGCCCATAGCTCAGCAGGATAGAGCGTCGGTTTCCTAAACCGCAGGTCAGGGGTTCGAATCCCTTTGGGCACGCCATCTGAGCCGGTCTTGTTATTGCTATGAGACCGGCTTCTTTATTCGATTGCAGAAACGAATCTTTTGTAATGCAGCAAGTCCACGGAAATTCTAAAATGGGAACAGGTAATTCTGTATTTGTTACGGGAGGCAGTTTTGGAAAGCGCTTGGAACAGGTTTGACGGCGATGATATGCGACTTCATGAGAAATTTATGAAGGCTGCGCTGAAGGAAGCCGAAAAAGCTCTCAGGAAAGATGAGGCTCCGGTAGGAGCGGTGATTGTTCATAACGGGAAAATCATATCGAGAGGGCATAATGAAAGGGAAAGCAAGAAGGACCCCACGCTGCACGCCGAAATGACTGCTATCAGAAAGGCTTGCAGGAAGCTGGGCACATGGCGCCTGAATGAATGCGACATGTATGTGACCTTGGAGCCCTGTGCCATGTGCGCCGGAGCCCTGGTGCAGGCGAGGCTGCGCAGGGTTTTTGTCGGAACGGCCGATTCGAAAGCCGGAGCGGCGGGATCGGTGGTTAATCTTCTCAACGAGGACAGGTTTAACCACCAGGTGGAGGTTTTTTACGGAATACTCGGGGAGCCCTGTTCGAAAATACTTAAGGATTTTTTCCGGGAACTGAGGGCGAGAAAAGGGGATAAAGCCAGGAATACCAAGGAAAACCAAATGACCTGACAGATCCGGAAAAAAATTGTGACTGGGAAGCGGAAAACGTGGACTTGTAAAGCCGGTAATAAATACAATGAAAAAGGAACCTGCTGTTATTTTGTGGAACACCTTGTTTTTTGCATTAAAAAATGCTATAATGGTTCAGCGTTGAGATTTACGTACGGAGAGGTATCGAAGCGGTCATAACGAGCCTGACTCGAAATCAGGTGTACGGAAACGTACCGTGGGTTCGAATCCCACCCTCTCCGCCATCATAAAGGAAGAGAGTATCGCGCGCCACTTTTGGGGATCATGCGATACTCTCTTTTTTACCAGTCTGTTTCTTATTCAATATAGAAACCGGGCACCGACAAACGACTGGCATACTCACGAGTGTACAAATAATCAAAAGAGAGGCATTGTTCCCTGAATACAATTGCCAGGTTGCTGAAGGGATGGGTCTGGCCGTCATATTTTCTTCCGATCCTGGTGGGGCAGCCTGCCATGTGGCAGATTTCTGCTTCCCCGGTACAGTCAATGACGATTTTGCGGCGGTTTCTTCCAAAACATATGCTTTCATATCATAATGGGGTATATCGGTTTCGGTATAAAAGGCATCCTGCATTTGTTTCGTTCTTTCATCAATTTGCTCAAGCAAGCTTTGACATGCCATAGAAAGTGGCACCAAGTATAGCCGCCTCAAACTTTTGCTTTTTCAACGGGACCATTTCCTTTGCTTTTAGAGTATCATTTATGAACCTGCGAATACAACTGCAAAATAACTGAATATATCCATGAAATGATACACTTTTGTGTTGGCGCCACTGTACAGATTGGTACAAACGATCCGAATAAAATTGAACCGGCATTGCATACCTTTGTTGATGCATGCCTCGTCCCGTCCGCCTGCTCCGTGCAACCTGGAAATGATAAAGAAAGTATTGTAAAATATATCCTGTACACAGGTATGAATGACAAAGATACATTTACTCAGCTGGTTCCTCATTAGGAGGCAGAGAAAAGCAGGGGATATTGTTCGTAAATTGCGAATTTTACGAGGAAGTGAACCCATGACACGAACCGAGTCCAATATTGTGTTGTTTTCCATTACACTTTGTTGGGCATCTTCGTACATATTTATCAAAAATATACCGGCTTCCATATCGCCCTTTGCATATCTGACCATTACGACAGCGATCGCAAGCATTATTCTTGCAATTGTATTTTTCAAAAAGCTGAAGGAATTAGACAGAAAAACCCTGCAAAGGTGCCTTGCTACAGCGGCCGCCATATGCGGCAACCTTGTGCTTGAAAGGCTTGCGATATCCAGAATCCCTGCGTCAACAGCCAGTTTTATCGCTTCTCTTAATATAGTGTTTGTGCCCCTTTTACTCCTGGTATTCAAGAAAAGACCCACTTTGAATAACTGGGTCGGAATAGCGCTGATAGTAGCGGGGCTTGTCCTCACAAGCAGCGTAAAACCGGGGAATACGGTTAATGTTGGAGTGCTTGCAATGGTGGCCGGCTGCCTGTTTATGGCGGTATACATTATAATGGTGGACAATTTTGCAAAAAAAAGCGATCCATTGCTGCTGGGAATCGGCCAGATGTTTCTTGTGACTGTTATAAGCTTCGCACTGTGGTTAATCGAGGAGCCAAAAACTTTCTTCGCCATTGAATACACCAGGGAAATGCTGGCTAATATATTCCTCCTGGCCTTTTTCTCAAAGGCATACGCTTACATCATGCTAATGTATTCCCAAAAATATGCTTCGCCCATATCGGTGACGGTTATAGCTTCAACCGAACCGGTAGTGACGATGGTACTGGCGCTGCTTATTCCAAACACCTTCGGACAGACAGAGGCGCTGACCGGTACGAAAGTTGCGGGAGCTGTCCTTATTGTCATGGGAGCTGTTTGTGCGGGGACGGATTTTCTGAACAGAAGGATTCATAACCAAAGCCTACCGGAGGGGCAGGTAAATGAATGAAATATTATCGCCCTTCAAATCAAGGAGAAAATTATCGCACGTTGGAATATGCGCTCTTGTATTTATTGGCATGGCCGTTCCTTTCAAGGTGATGGTGCTTATTGAAGGACTTACCGAAGTGCGGCCGGTTAATGCCGAGCCCGTGGTAACAGGGCTGTTGCTTGGGCCTGCCGGGGCATGGGGGTGTGCCATCGGCAACCTGGTTGCTGACCTGTTCGGCACTTTTTCCAGGGCATCCGTTCTTGGCTTTTTCGGCAATTTCATAGCTGCCTGGCTGCCTTATAAGCTCTGGCATTATACCGGCAGCGGTGAAAAACCCAATGTAAAAAATTTTAAAAATATAGTCAAATATTTAGTGATATGCGCAGTTGCCGCTCTTGCCACCGCGATTTTATTAGCCTGTGGGCTGGATGTGTTTTTTGACATGTGGATACCGCAAATTTTCTGGATTATATTTTTCAATAACCTGGGCTTCTCGGTTTTCCTGGGCTTGCCCGTATTTATCGTACTGACCTGCGATGATGTCAAGATAGAAATTACCATGCCGGGGAATATGCAAAAACAAAGGGGAAAGCTGTATTTTACGGCTAAGTATGTACTGCTTGCTCTTTTTTTGGCCGGCGAGGCGTCCCTGCTCGTGATGACGGCAATGGGGATGCAAATGTCCGCGTCACCTTTGATGTATGTAGCCGGAGGATTTTTCATCATTTACCTTGCAGGTTTAATTGTTTGGGATTGAATTTAAGCAGGTTTTGCTTCTTCAAAATTCATTTTTTTGTACCTGCATTGGGAGACTTGCCTTTTTTAATCAAAGATAACAGGAGCAGCAGAAGTGGAATTGCGATCTGGAAGGGAAAGGAATAGTAAGGCCAGACTTTTTCAGACCAGATGAACAGCTCAAGTACATTTCCAAATCCCCATATTGAAAGTACGACACAAAAAGTGGCGATTGCCCCGGTCAGTTTCCTGTAGTCATCAATTCCTGTAATCTGGCTTAAGGCTCTTGCGGCCGCGTAAATGCAAACCGAGATTTTTATTCCGCCGCCAATCAACAGGTTTATGTCTATGAGCGGTTCTATGTTAAGACCCGGTATAAGCAGTGATGACAAGTGAGGAGTAAAAGTGGAACGGCTCATCAAGTCGCTTCCGAGAACGATTATATCTCTGAAAAAAACTATAATCACAACTATTGTCGAAGTTACTGCCGATAAAAACACAACGTTTTTCAGCTTATCCTTTTTGTTTAAATGAGGAAACAGCATAAGAAAAGCAATGGTTTCTCCAAACGGAAAGGTTACAAAGTTAAAAGCAGCTTTGAGCACAGGAGACATGCCGTTTTCCAGGACAGGAAGGAAAGCTGTGAAATCACGGACAGTGATAATCGACAGGGAGATAATAAGGGTAACCAAAGGTATTATGGGCACCAACAGCTCGCCTAACCTTCCCAACACTTCTATACCGCTGTTTACTGCATAAACCAGGATAAACGCAAAAATAGCTATCACTACAACCATGGGAGTCTCGGGAAAAGTCACCGTGCAGATGAACTCGCCGAAATCCCTGAGCACCAGCGAAGCCAGGTGGATGAAATACCATATATACAGGATGGCAATAATATTGCCGGCAACTTTCCCCATCTTTTCCCTTAAAATATCAACCAGGGCTTTTGATGGGTTCAGCAATGATATAGCCACATAAACCTGCATCAGCAGGACGCCCGTTGCTCCTCCAAGGATAATGGCCAGCCAGGCATCGTTTTTTGCTCCCATAGCTGGACCCAATATCACGGTACTTCCAAAAAGAAAACCCAGTAAAAGCAGAAACAGTTGGATGCCTGATATTTTTTCTTTTTCCATTACTGCATAACTCCAATCATTTTTAATAATGCTTCTATCCACTGGGCAGGGCTCGAAGGTCTTCTCCCCGCTGCCAGAAGCAGGCTGACTGCCAGGCTTGCTGCCATGAACAAAAAGTATATTACAAATACTCTCGCCGGTTCCTTTTTTCGTATAAACTCTTTTAAATCATAAAAAATCAGAACAGCAAACACTGCCAGGACAATTGCCATTGTTTCATTCATCCTTTTTTACCGGACTTTTGCTAATACCTGTACGCATTATTCTTGCATCCACCCGGACGTCCGCCGGAAGCATGCTGAAAATAACATCCCAGTTTTTTTCAGCATTCTTCCAGTACATTGGGTGGTATTTATGCACATTTGTCCCGAAACCGAATATGTCGCTGGAATATTGTTTCTGGCTTTTTTCCAGTGCCATCAGGATTTCTTTTTTTACTTCCTCCGCGAGGGATTGCTCAAGTTTAATCAGGTGGTCCGGATCCAGTTTGCCCCTTCCCTCGTATCCTCCCACGTTAGCGTAAACCTTCACCTTGACTGTGAGCGCGGCCGGTTTACCGTTTTTAAACGTTACATTGATTTTCCCTTTTGACCTCATTATTTCCATGGCTATTTTGCCTTTATCTGCAGGAACATTCACGATAGCGCTTTTCACTTTATTTGTGGCAAACAGGTATCCCCGTGTTTCATATGGACCCAGCCATCCCACCAGCTTACCATTTTTGAAAACTGCGGTGCCTTCCGTTCTGATTTCATTTTCTCCCGTTTTTGATATTTGCCCTATGGCAAGTTGCCTGCCGCGGCTGCCCATATCTTTAATCAAGTCAATGAGCATGGTTTTTTTCACTGTTCCGCGTGAAATGGTGTTTTCTACCGTTCCTTTTATATACACGGCGGGTATGGCATCCATATCAGTTTCCACTTCAAGGATTTCCCGGGGGGTTGCGCCATTGGCCACAAGAACTTCCATTGAGTAGTCAATTTCATGGTCTCTCTGAAAAAAGTCCAGGATTTCCCCAATACCATCACGGGAAAGATTTTCTCCAATAATCAGTATCTGGGCCGTGCTCAAAAACAGCTTTTTGTCAATAACGGACAGCATACCCCTTACAGCCTCGAAAACTGTTTCGCCTTCACAAGACTCGACAAACACGGGCTTTGGCTGCGAACTTCCGCCTTTTCCCTTTCCGGAAGATGTGGACTGGATCGCGGCAGGCTCCACCACCTGGACGGTTAGAAGAATTTTACCGCCTTCGGTCCGTTCTACTCCCATACCCGCTACAATATTTATTTCATTCAGGTCCCTGTTGTTCCAGCAGCCGGTCAACAGCAAAGGAAGCACAAGCAAAAATGCAGTTAGTTTTATTCCGGTTCTTTTCTTACCCTTTCTGTGCATCATGGTCTTGTTTTCAGCTCCTGGCGCTTTGATCCTTTTGCACCCCTGGCGTTTTCCTGCCTGAGGATCTTTGGCCTTGTCAGCATGGCCCAGATGGGTACCATTATTAAGGAGTCCTTAAGGTCGGAAAGCGTTAGCGGTGAAAAAGGCGCCATATAGGGAACCCCAAAGGAACGCAGCCTGCAAAGGTGAATTAAAACAACCACAGATACAAAGGAAATTCCGAGGAAGCCAAAAAAATTGGCCGCAGCAAGGAATACAAAGCGCAGCAGCATGGTTGCCCTGATGAGCGGAGGGACAACGAAGCTGCAGATGGCTGTGATGGCTACGATTATCACCATCAGGTTGCTGGCAATTCCCGCCGCCACCGATGCCTCACCCAGCACGATTGCCCCTACAATGCTCAACGCCTGGCCGACGGGCCTTGGCATGCGGATACCCGCCTCTCGGAGCAGCTCAAAGGCTATGATCATCAATATTGCTTCGATAAAAGGAGAAAACGGGATTCCCTGCCGTGAAGCTGCCAGTGTAATCATCAGTTTGAACGGGATTACCGTATGATGAAAGCTGACCAGCGCAACATACATGCCCGGCAGCAGGGTTGATACCATCAGTGCCATCAGGCGCAGCAGGCGCATGAAGGTTGCAAAATAGGCGTGGTCATAATAATCATCCGGGGTTTGTATGGATTCTATAAAAAGAAAGGGAACCGTAAGGACGTAGGGCGAGCCGTCGCACAATATGGCCACACGCCCCTCAAGCAGCTTTCCGGCCAGCTTGTCGCATTTTTCGCTGTTCCCCACCGTGGGGAAAAGGGACAGGCGGGTACCGGAAATGAACTGCTCAATAATGCCGCTATCAAGAATGGCATCGGTTTTTATTTTTCTGAGCCTTTCTTTTACTTCCCGAACGATTTTTTCATTGGCAATTCCTTTAATATAGCAGATACAAACATCGGTTTTTGTCTGCTTTCCCAACTGCATTATTTCCAGCTTCAGGTTCGGGTTTTTGATCCTTTTTCGAATGAGAGTGGTATTGGTAAGCAGGTTTTCAACAAATCCTTCCCTTGCTCCCCTGATGGACGTCTCCGAATCGGGTTCCTCCACCTGGCGGCCCCGCGGATCTTTTACTCCAATTACCAGTGCTTTGCTTTCGCCGTCGATAAAAAGCAGGGTTTCCCCGGACAGGATTCCTTCAACCGCCTGCTGCATGTCACCGGCTTCTTTAATATCATTGTTAATAACCACACATTTTTTAAGCCGCTCATATATGCAGCTTCCTTCATGCAATTCCGTACCTGACAAAAAGTTAAGAACCGGATGGATCACATCCTGGTTCAGTACCCTCTTGTCCACAAAACCATTGATATATGCCACCAGTATTTTAATCTGGCCATTTCTTCCGCATGAAATTTCCCGGGTTATAAAATCGCAGCAGTCGGAAAATATTTCGCCAAGCCTGGCACTGACAGCTTCTATTGTTCCCGGTATCGGCTCCGATGCGCTGATTTGCGTATAATCATGGATGATGTTTTGATTGCCGTTTTTGTATTGTTTGCTTGTTTTTCCGGGCATTTTTTTATCACCTGTTTTACAGTATAACCGTAATCTGGTCATGGAATACGCAAATAAAGTTTACAAGAAACAAGCTCCTCTCATTACATCTGTTCCCTGTCCGCACAGGAGGATAAAAACTGGCAAATTAAAATCAAAAAATAACATTGCAGATCGAACACTATTCGATAGGGAGAAATAGAAAAACAGTTTAGGTATTGCCCTGGCAGCAAATTCTGCAGTCAAATGGTATTTGGAGCATCGCTGTCCCGAATGTGCCGGGCTGGTCGAAGAGCTTAAATATTAAATAAGCAAACTTTGATGACTCAGGAAGCACTTGTGCCGCTGTTGATGATGATGGCGACATTTGATGTGGATTTTTAAATGGGTAAAATTGACAGGCTATCCCGGCCGGGATGGAAATCAGGCTGCGTACCTGTCAGCCTGTCGTCGTATTTTTCGGTGGTTTTTCTTCAAATTTTGAAATGTAAAGGGTATAGAGATTCTTTATCGTCACTCTCAGCGCGGCATATATAGGTATTATCAACAAAAGGCCTATAAAACCATATATGGAGATACCGCCCAGGAGCAGCAGCATTACCGTTACCGGATGAATATCGAGCCTTCTCCCTACTACATAGGGAGAAATCAGGTTGTTGTCGATCTGCTGCACCACGAGCATTACAATTAACGCCTTCAGCGCCATGAGGGGATTGGTGGCGAGCCCGACGAAAATGGCCGGCAACACGCCTATCCAGGGCCCAAAATAAGGGATCAGGCTTGTGATCATTGCAAATATTGCAAGTATAAGCGCGTATTTCAACCCGATGAGCATGTAACCTGCAAACATCATGACGCCTATGAACAACGCCACAAGCATCTGGCCTACTATGTACGACGACAGTGCCGTATCTATGTCGCTGAACACCTTCTTGACATTGGCCAGGCGCTTTTTAGGAATGTATTGAAGAAAGTTCAGAACAATTTTTCTGTCGTCCTTCAGGAAATAGAATAAAATAAATGGAACAAGCAGCATCGTGGTTCCGATGTTTGTAACCTTTGTGATTATACCTATAATCAGCTTCGTAAGATTTTGCGTTAAATTGCTAAGTATTTCCATGACTTTCTGATTAATGACGTCCTGGTAGGGCAGATCATGGAAGGCTGGCTCATTGATTATTTCCAGCGCCATATCCTGGGCAATCCTGATTATGCCGGGCAGTTCCTTCAGCAGTGAAGCCAGCTGCTGGCTCAGTATTGAACCGGCAAAAGAGCTGAACAGGATTATCAGCGTCAATACAACGGCATACGTGATGAGTATAGACAATGCCCTGGGCAGGCGGAACCTGTCGAGGAAATGCACCGCGGGACGAAGGATATAATAGGCAATGCCGGTAGCCACGAGGGGGCCCGAAATGGTACGTACAAATCTGTAAAAAGGGGAGAGAAAGAACTCGATTTTTCCCAGCAAATATATAATTAGAAGGGTTAATATGATTGCCGTAGCGTATTTGAAAAATTTATGGCTGAACCACATAGCTCTCTCCACCGTACCCTCATATGCACCGGATAGGCCCTGTAATTAAGCAAACTGACTGGGAATAACGATGCCGGTTCTGCAAACCGATACTAAATATTGCGCCAATTATCTTTATAATATCAAAAGCCGGGTTGAATAGCAATAAAACCGGCAGTTTCAAGTTCTCAATATTTTACCGTGCCCGCTGTTCCGATCTTTTTTTCAGGCAGGGACAACAGAAATTGCCTTACGGCGCTCCAGCTTTTTGAGTCTTTTATAAGGCTTCTGTGGGTTTCATTTTTCAAAAGGCAAAGCCTGGTTTCTCCTTTCCAGTGTTTTACGAGATTCATTGTATTCTTGCCCGGTACAACTGCGTCTTTTCCTGCTGCAAGAACAAGGCACGGAACTGATATCGAAGGAGCCCTGGACAAAGAATCGAATTTATGCTTTACAAGCAGTTCTATGATTTTCAGCGGTATGTAGTTCCTGACAAGATTCGAAATGCTGTCAAAGGGAGCTGCAAGAATAACCCCGTTAACAGGGCGTTTTGAAGCAACATAGGTTGCTATGGCGGAACCGAGGCTGTAACCCATGATTACAACCCTGTCTTTGTCTATATTTGGTTTGCTTGTTGTTTCGTCATAAATCAGCAGCGCGTCTTCATACAGCTTTTTTTCGTCGGGCTTTCCCTCGCTGAGGCCATAGCCCCTGTAATCAACGGCCACAAGGGTCCATCCGTCGAGGTATTCGGAGAAATTCAAAACCTCCGACGCAAGATTGCTGTTTCCGCCAAAATATATAAAAAGGGGTGATTTTTCAGATTCCGCTGCAATTGTCCATCCGTGCAGGACCACATTGTCCGGTGTCCTGAAAACAATTTCTTCCGCATTGGAATAGGTTGACCTTATAAGAGCTACTCTTGCGGCTGTAATTGACCTTTTGCCAAAAAGCAAATGTTCCTGTGTTAAATAAAGGCAAGAGATAAACAGCGTAAAAAACAGTAAAATCAAGGCAAGCAGCCTGCACGCCTGCCTTGCTTTTTTCCAGCAGGGGAACCGGAACATTTGGAATTACCTCGCTTTTCATATTCTTAGGAGAATTGGGAGCGGTTATTATTCTTTCAATAATCGAAAAGAAAAATGCATTGATTAAATCATTAAGGTTTCATTTCCCGGAATGCAGGCAATGTAAAGGCCGGAAGCTGTTTCAGAACAGGGGAAACAAATTCAGAGGAAAATGCGAAACGCGGGCAAAAACGAAGATAGTAAGTTATTACATGGTAAGTTATGCGCTGACAGCGATAACAGGCGACAGCATGAAAAAGGCGAAAAAAAAAACAGCCGCCGGGGGCTGTTCTATAACCTGTCATCTTGACCTGTTTAGCGGTATTTGCCGTATTCCTGCACGGCCCACATGTAGACAAGAATGTTTTCAAGCGGCGTCCCGCCGGCAACGCTGCCCGCCGTGCATTCGACCAGGCCGCCGTCGCCTGCAAGGCAGTCAATATCTCTCTTGACAATTTCTATTATTTCTTCATGGGTTCCGTTTCTCAGGACAAATGGAGGCATTTGCCCGTATATAACCGCCCTGGGCATTTTCTTCCTTATCTCAAGCGGATGGATGTTGGGGCCCAGGTTTACTTCATTTACTCCGAGATCACTGAGTATTTCCATCAGGTGTCCCATGTCGCTGTCGGAATGCTGGTGCCTGACATACCCGGGTTCATTGGCGAACTCCTCGAACAGCCTGGCAAGGAAGGGTGCGCAGAATCTTTCGTACAATGCGGGAGAGAACAGGTAGCAGTTGTCATCTGTTAATGAATACCTGTTTCTTTTTTCATTGCCCGTGTCTTCCATTAATATATGGTGGTATTCGATGAGCCTTTCGCACAGCAGCTTGAAAAATTCGTCCATTATTTCCGGTTCGTCCATAATGAACATGCATGTGTTCACGGTTCCCAGGATGCTCGTGGCCATGGTGGCCGGACCGCGCGAGCCCGTACCCCCCAGGCGGAGTTTTTTGCCCGTTTCCTTTTCATATTTTTCTTTTGCTTCATGCCAGCCTTCGGGATAAATTACGCTGCGCATATCCATGGTTTCATATTTTTTAATCAGCTTTTTAACGTCCTCGATACTTTCCACGGTGGATTC
Organism: Bacillota bacterium; assembly: GCA_023623175.1. Lineage (GTDB taxonomy): Bacteria > Bacillota > Clostridia > Acetivibrionales > JAMNXU01 > JAMNXU01. Next base: position 196,216 of record JAMNXU010000021.1, on the reverse strand, counting down.
AAGCCAGGGAGTCGCGCCTTCTGAAATAGCCCAGTAGGAACCCATTATCACCTCGAACCGGTTGGGCTGTATTGCGGGGTTATAGTCTTCGGACTGGAACCTTTTTCCGAGTATCGGCTCGATCTCGTCGTTGAACTTCTTGTTGATTTCGTTCCTGTAATCAGGATCATTGTAGTACCTGATCGTTGAGGGCAGATTCATGTATTCCAGGACAAAATGGTCGTCAAGCCAGAAGCTTATGGGCACCCTCGGCTTGTCGGTGGAAAAGGGCTTGAAGCATTGCGCGTTGACTTCCCAGAATTTTTTGACATCAAGGTCAACTTTCATTTTTGCTACCTCCGGCTTAAAGTTTGTTTTTGTTGATTATTTGCTGTTTGTCCGTGCGGGTCGGGACTGAAGACATCCGGAGCGGTTGTCACGGGCAGCCCAGGAGTTCTTTTTTCTTTTCTATGTAGTAGCAGAAGTTATCAAAGGTCACGCCTTCAGGGACATGGTGGTCCAGCATCGGGATATATCCCCCGTCCTGGACTACCGGGGCTATGCGGTCAAGTTCGCGGTCTATGGCATCTTTCCCTTCCAGGAGCGCATATTTGTTTATACCTCCCCTCATGCTGAAGGAGTGCCCGAACTCGGCGCGGACCCTGACAACATCCATGCCCGCCTTGTATTCCATTGGCCATATATGGTTAATGCCGTTCCTGATCCACACGGGTATCAGCTCCCAAATGTCTCCGTCGGAGTCTACTGACACTATCCTGCCGCCTTTTGAACGGAACAGGTCAGCCAGTCGCCTGTACATGGGACCTGCCAGTTTTTCGAGATGCTGCGGAGAGATAAGCGGACCATTGTTGAAGGCAAGATCCTCCCAGAAGTGCAATACATCAAAGTCTATTTCTTCAGACATTTTATTTATAACGCTTTCGGCGAGGACAGCGCGTGTTTCAACGATTTCCCCGAGCATTTCAAAATCGTCATAAAGCATGTAGCAGAAATTCTCAAGGCCCATTACTTCCTTTATCATTCCTATGCTGGGTCCTTCTATTTCGAGCCTGTAATCACGGTTTTTCCACCTTTTAACCTGCTGCTCCCAGGGCTCCCGGTTTATTACGTGGTAGGGAGTCGGACCCTGGGTGGGCCAGAAAAGGTATAGAGGCGGTCTCGAGTCATCCCAGTGGCTGGGGAATCTCAGGGGTTCGTCATCCCGGAAATGGCTTTTGAGAAATTCCCACTTCTCCCGGGTGTCAAGCCCATGCTCCAGGGTTCTCCGCGCGCCCTGGGCCATGGAATCGCCGTGCCTGTAAAATTCAATAACCTGGCCCCAGCAGTCGCGGGCTATCCTTTTATACTCGTCCTCGTATATGACACCCTGGCCGGGCACGCCGGGAATAGGCTCAAACATACCGAAGCGCAGCGAGTCCCCGTCGTCAAAATTGAAATAGCTCCAAAAATCCGCGTCCAGGGGCATGCCCTGCTTTTTCCACTCATCGACGACTTTCCTGGACATGGGACCCCATTCCATGTTGGGTATGTAATCAGTTTTTTTAAATTCAAGAACCCTTAAAAACCGTTCGCGGCTGGTCATCGCAATCCCCCGGAGTTCAGACCGGCGGCCCTGTCCCGGCCTGCCGTATCTTGCCGTATTGATTGATGCATATTATATCGGTATATTGCAGTTGACTCAATCCAGGTAAATTCATATAAATTCATATAAGGCAAATGCACACAAAGCAAAATATAAGGCAGGTGTAAATCAAGCAGCTGCATGTTATTGCATATTATTCATATTATACTATTTTTAAGAAAAAATCATCAATAAAATTCGACACAATGAAAAAAAGAGCACCGAAAATGATGCTCTTTTTGGAGGTTCTACCGGTTACAGGGGGAAAGGAACCATGTTCCGGGCAGTATAAATATTTATATATTATGCATATGTTTTGTTATTTTTTAATCGCAGAAATCGCGGCCATTAAAGAACAGGAGCAGGAAAACGAGGATGAAGAACAGGATTTCGCTGTTATCGCCGAAGAAGCCCTTTTTATCTGACATAACGGTCCCTCCTTTCAGGTTGCTTCAGGTGTTGCCATCTCGAGACTGATACAAATCCGGTCGATGTCGTGCAGATTGATGTCCTCCAGCGCTGGGGCATTGCCTGCTGCATCCGGCATAGTATATACTATTCACGGTTATGTCAAGTTGTTACAAATGAAGTTTAAATTTCAAAGGACCCTCGCCGGATGTATTTCCGTTTAATTGACACTGCGGCAGCACTAACCTAAAATGGAACTGGAACGCATCATGTTTTTTGTTTGCAGGATTTCATGTTTGCAGGAATTCTTATGCAGGCCGATGAACAGTTCATTGAAGAAGAAATCCCGATGCGCTTTCCGAAAGCAAGCTCAGAAGCAAGCTTTTTCAGGAATGGAGGCAGATTCATGAACAAGCAGCGCAATTACAAAGCCAGGGTAGAGGGGTATACAAGGATTGTTGACAGCAGTAACAGCGACCTTAGTTATATTGAGCTGGGCAGGCTATACCTTGAAAAAGAGGGAAAGGTTTATAACGGTTTTACCACTGACCGGGAAGTTGGAATTAACATACTTTCGGGTATTGTTAAGCTGGAAGTCACCACTGCTGCCGGAGAAGTTTACCGCTTTGAAAGGGTCGGAAACCGGATGAATGTTTTCGAGGGAGCGCCCGAAATGATTTACATACCAATCAACAGTAAATACACATTTACCGTACTGAAAGGCCCTTTTGATGCAGCTGTTTACAGTGCTCCTTCCTCTCTTGACTGCATTCCGCGCGTGGTCAGCTGTGGGGAAGTGGAAAGCAAAAAAACCGGTGTGCTGAACTGGAGCCGGATTGTAAGGCAGGGTATAGGAGATAGTGTGGAGGCGCACCGCCTTATACTGGGAGAGACGCTGAATCCGTCGGGAAACTGGTCCGGATATCCGCCGCACAAGCATGACGAGTACTACCCTCCCTTTGAAAAACCTTCCGAGGAGATATATTGGTTTCACTTTGACAGGCCTGAAGGTTTTGCATTTTTGAGGCTATATACAAACGAGGACGCGAAGGATCCTTTTGATGAAACTTATTTGCTTAAAGACGGGGATATTGTAACTATTAAAAGAGGCTATCACTGCATAGCCGTGGCACCGGGTTACAGGATGCTTTATCTGTTCTGCCTGGCCGGTGACTTCCGCGGATACGGCGCATGGCGCGATGACCCTAAACATGCCTGGATCCGGGGTGCCGAAACGATTATTAAAGGAGACCGGGAATAGGTGACAAAATGAATAAGTTTAATATCAGCATGGTATGTACCGATTCCACTGCCCGGTTTGGGCCGATAGTTTTCAGGGAAATTTCGGCCGAATCCCTTGCCAGGATGAAGGCTATAGGGTTCAATGGCGTGGAAATCAATATAAAGGATCCATCGGATATAAATCTTAAGGCCTTCATTGAAATGCTTGAGCAGTGGGATATGCCTGTAACAGCCCTTGGCACAGGAAGGGCATTTGGAGAAGACGGGCTCAGCTTTATTGACCCGGATCCGAAAATCAGGCAAAAAGCCGTGGACAGGATTAAACAGCACGTGGATTTTTCCGGGAGAGTTGGCAGGCCGGTGGTTATCATCGGCCTTATACGGGGGAAAATATTTGACCCGGTGTCCATTCCCCGGGCTACAGCCCGGATGGAAGAATGTCTTGTTAAATGCGCCGAATATGCCCGGGAAGCAAATGTTAAACTGGCCATTGAACCGATAAACCGGTACGAAACGGCACTGATTAACGATGTCAAGCAGGGTCTTGAGCTTATTGACAGGCTTGGAATGGATAATATCGGGCTTCTGCTCGACACTTTCCACATGAATATCGAGGAGCCGGTTATTGAAGAAAGCATCAGAAAGGCTGGAAAAAGGATTTTTCACTTTCATGTTGCCGACAGCAACCGCCGGGCTCCCGGGTATGGTCATATTGACTTTTTACCGGTGCTCAGGGAGCTGTATGCCACGGGATACGAAGGTTTCATTTCCGGTGAACTGCTTCCCGTTCCCGATCCCGAGACAGCGGCAAGAAAGACCTATGATTTTATGAAGGATATATTCACGGCTATTTCCAATGAGTAAGCCGGATTCAGGCAAAATTTGCGGAGCAAGTCCGCGGAATAGTTTTGCAGAATGAAAGGGATGCTGATATATGAAACGGATATTCAACAAGGGGTACGACCTTGTGGATCCCATTGTGCCTGTAACACCTGAAAACCCGGTGCCGGCCTATTATTTCACCAATGTGTACTCGGAATATGAGAGGGAGCTTGCCATGCCTGAAACTTCCGATCCCCGGGTATGGAATGAATGGCGCAGCAGGCTCAGGGAAAAACTCAGGCAGGTATTTACGCTGGATCACTGGGGGCTTCCGCCGACACCGGAGCTTGTAATATTAAAAGAAGAAAAATGCGAGGGTTATACAAGAAAAAAGGTGGCCTATGAAACCATGCCCGGGAACTGGGCCGTGGCTTACCTTTTGATACCGGACGGCATAAAATCGCCCGTTCCGGCTGTGCTCTGTCCCCACGGTCATTTCCGCGGCGCAAAGGAAGCCGTGGTTAAACCTGAACTGGCTGCCGGAGTGGCCTACGGGCATGAATTCGCGAAAAGGGGCCTCGTGGTCCTGGCTCCGGATATTGCAGGACTCAGTATACCGGATCACAGGGGAACAAATGAGAGGGACGTTCCCGCCGATTATGGTGTCGGGCAAAAGGAGACAGGGTGCAACCTTCTGTTCAGAAGGCTCCAGCACATGGGCCTTGATATTACGGGATTCAGGGTATTCGAGCTCCAGGTGGGACTCAATTTGCTGTCCTCGCTCGATGAGGTGGACAGCGGGCGCATCGGGTGCGCCGGCCTGTCGGGCGGGTGCTGGCTGTCCCAGGTTTTGGCTGCCCTTGACACCAGGGTTAAAGCCGTTATTCTGAGCGGTTATTTCACAACCTTTGTTCAAACGGCGTGGCTGGGACACTGCGTGTGCCACCATCCCTTTGGAATCGGGAAATACTGTGATATGCCTGATATTTCCGCGCTCATAGCTCCCAGGGCCCAGTTTGTGGAGTCCGGGAAAGAAGATGTCCAATACCCGCTTGAACCGGCATTTTCAATGGTTAAGCGAGCTTATGAATTACTTGGGGAAGCCGACATGCTTGGTCTTGACCGTTTTGACGGCGGGCATGCCTTCCACGGCGTGCATTCCATTCCGTGGATGATTGACCGGCTCAATAGTTAAATACCGTAAAGACTTTGTATTATCAGGTTTGTTTTTTATAAATTTTTGAATTATAATTGTGGCATATAACCTCGGATGCCTGATAACGGCAGGAGCCCCGGTTATCGGACGGGGTTACCGGAACAGGAATATATCTCCCGGCAATGAATTCAAAATCAATTTTTAAGGTTATATGTAAGGAATAAAAAACGCTGATGGAGGATGAAATATGCAGAAGCAAAACTATGGATACTTCGTTGACGGCGGAAGGGAATACGTCGTTACCGAAGTAAATACCCCGTTGCCTTTTGTCAATTATTTCTGGAATGACACCTTTATTTCAGGCGTGAGCCAGCACATGGCGGGTATCGGATGTTTCACCGAAAGACCCATGCAGTACATGGATCCCTATTGCAGGGCCCTGCTGGTCAGGGATGAAAACAGGCATTTCTATCTCAGGGATGATGAGACGGGCAAGATATGGAGCCCCGGATGGTATCCCGTGCTTGAAGACCTTGATGAATACAAATGCCGCCATGGCCTTGGCTACTCCATACTCGAATCCAGTCTCGACAATATCAAATCCGTGCTCAGGATTTTCGTTCCGTCAAAAGATCCGCTGGAAATATGGACCATTACCATCGGAAATACCGGCTCTACCGAAAGAAGAATCAAGTTCTATTCCTTCGTGGACTGGCTTCTCAAGGGGTATCCGGAATACTGCGACTATCACTCCAGCCTGCAGTGCGAATACAGCGAGGAAAAGAATGTCCTCATGTGCTACAACAAGACTCCGGAAAGGGTCCATGACTTCTTCAACGGCTTCATGGCGTCGGATCTCAAGCCTTCCGGTTTTGACTCCTCGAGAAAGGCTTTCCTCGGGTACAGCCAGGTTAACAGGCCCCTCGCCGTTTTGAGGGGTAAATGCAGCAACAGCATAGGCGTATGCGAAAAGCTCGTGGCCGCATTCGAACATACCCTTGTATTGAAACCCGGAGAGGAAAAAACGTTCAACGTGCTTATAGGAGCGGCTGATTCGACAGCCACCGCGGAGAAATTCGCCGATTACTATTTTGTGCCGGGCAGGATTGAAGAGGAGTTTGAAAAGGTAGTAACAAGGATCCGGAATGACTACGGAAGAATGCAGTTCTTCACGCCCGAGGAAAAAATCAACTGCCTGTTCAATCACTGGATCAAGCGTTCCGTCCAGCTCCATACCGAGGTAGGAACGGACACCGGAAGAGGTCTCAGGGACGTGCTCCAGGCTGCATGGGCCGTTTCCAGCTATGACCCCGCAGGAGCAAAGCAGAAGATAATAGACTGCCTGAAGCATCAGTATGCTGACGGTCATACGCTGAGGGGCTGGAATCCCATCGATGATCACCACTATTCCGACGGTCCCGTATGGATTGCGCCTGCCGTTGACTCCTATCTCAAGGAAACGAGGGATTTTGATTTCCTTAACGAAGTGGTCCCGTACTTTGACAAGGGGGAAGCGACGGTTTGGGAGCATGTGCTCCAGGGTTTGCGCCATGCGTCCGAAGATTTGGGACCCCATGGTCTTGTGAGGATTCATTACGGCGACTGGAACGATTCGCTCAACATGATGGGCAATGAAGGGCGCGGCGAATCGAACTGGACAACTATCGGTATAGTATTCGCGATAAACTGCGCGATTGAAATAGCCCGGCACGTGCTCAAGGACGAAGCTGTTGTCAAAGAGCTGAAGGAAAGGGCCGAAAAGCTTAAAAAAGCCATTAACGATGCCGGCTGGGATGGAAAATGGTATCTCCAGGGATACAACGATGACGGGGACAAGGTAGGTTCCCACGTGGAAAAGGAAGGCTATGTATACCTGAATCCCCAGACCTGGGCCATAATGGCCGGAGTGGTTCCTCCGGAGAGACTGGAATCAGTGTTGCACGTGATTGACAATGATCTCGAATGCGACTACGGTTCGCTGGTCCTGACGCCGGCTTACAAGACCCCGAATCCCAGGATAGGCAGGCTGACTTACTTCGTTCCCGGAATGTGGGAAAACGCGTCTCCCTATTGCCATGGCTCGGCTTTCAAAATTGTGGCGGACACTTACCTGAAAAGGGGAGACATCGCATACCGCACCATGATGAAGATATTGCCCGACAGCGATCTCAATCCTTCGTCCCACTCGGGAGTTCCGCCCTACATGGTCACCAACATGTACTACGGACCCGAGCATCCCAGGAAGGGACAGATACTGTATTCCTGGATTACCGGCACCGCCGACTGGCTGTTCAAGGCCATGGGAAGCCACATAATCGGGGTCAGGGCTACATACGACGGCCTTGTTATAGACCCGTGCGTGCCCTCCCACTGGGAAAAGTTCGGTATTCGCCGCAGCTACCTGGGAGCCGTTTACGAGGTGATGTTTGAAAATCCCAACAGGAAACAGCACGGAGTCACTTCGATTGAAGTGGACGGTCAGCCCATATCGGGGACGCTGCTGCCCGTGTTCAGCGACGGGAAGGTGCACAAGGTAAAGGTCATAATGTAATTTGAAAAAATTGAGCCAAAATCGGGGCAGGTTGCAAAACCTGCCTTGATGTATTGTATAAACTTTGTATTAATTTCTGATATGTTTTATACATAAAAAGGATGGTGTTTTATGGGCTACAGGGATGTTTTTTCAGTGTTGCAGGAGTATGTGAGCGGTGAACGCTGCTTCAGGTATGTCGAGGGTATTCACAGCACGGACCGCTGGTTTAATTTCAGGATGTTTGAAAAAACCGCCGGATTCTGCGCCGAGCAGATGGAGAAAGCAGGGCTCAGCGAAGTGGAGCTTTTGCCTCTCAGGGCCGACGGCCGCACTCCCTATGGCGACTGGGTGATACCGAAGGCCTGGGACGCAAGGAAAGGTGTGCTGAAAATAGTGAGTCCCTCGGTGGAAGATCCCATCCTGGCGGATTACGAAAAAATACCGCAGTCCCTTGTGATGTACAGCGCGCCGACGCCTGCAGGCGGAATCAGCGCAGAAGTTATAATTGTCGATGATCCGAAAAATGTTGAACCCGAATCGGTAAAGGGCAAGATTATATTCACGTCTGCCTTAAAACCCCAGGCACTCGTCGATCTTGCGCTGAAAGGAGGAGCTGTCGGCATTGTTTCCGACTTCTTCCCCATGTACGAAGGTATCAGGGACAGCCGGCAGGATGTCTACGACGCTGTGCGCTGGGAGAACGCCTTCAAGGCCCCGGTTAACGATTCCTGCCTTTTTGCCTTCAGCCTGTCGCCGAGAAAGGGCGACTACCTGAGGGAACTGGTGAAGAAATGCGAACAGTCCGGAGAAAAACTGGTTCTCAGTGCCGAAGTGCAGACCGAGTTCTATGACGGCGTGTGCTATACCGTATCAGGGCTGATTCCGGGCTGCGATCCCTCCGGGGAGGAAGTGTTCATTTACGGTCACCTTTATGAACCCGGCGCCAACGACAACGCTTCGGGATGCGCCACAATACTGGAAATAGCCACAGCCCTTAACAAGGCTATAAATGACGGCAGGCTGCCGAGACCCCGCAGGGGTATAAGATTTGCCATGGGATGGGAATGCGGCGGTTCCATGGGATATGTGCATGCCCACCCCGACAGGGTTGAAAAGACTGTCGCGGCAATGGTCTGCGACATGGTCGGTGCCTCGGAAAAGGACAGGGCTGACTATCATCTCTGGCACAACACCCTTTCCAACTGGTCATACACCGACACGCTGATTCTCGCGCTGGAGAGGGAATATCGCAGGTTTAGCGGTGATAACGGTTATAAAACGGTTATCGACAGGTTCAGCATAGCTACCGACAACATTCTGAGCGACCCTATATTCGGTATGCCCACGGCCGCTATTCTGATGTACCCGGCTTTAAGCTACCATTCATCCTATGACACGATGGACCTCGTAGATCCGAAGGTTCTCAGGAGAAGTGCAATGATTGCGGGAACATACCTGTATACCATTGCGGATTTCCGGCCCGACGACATCCGGTGGTTGCTTTCGGAAATAAAGAAACACGCGTCGGAAGAAATTGAGAAGAGGTCCGCTGTCAGCGAGGCCCAGGGATGCCTGATCAGCGCGTTGTTCCGCAGTGGATGCCTGTCGCTCAAGGATCTTACCGACGATGAGGACGTGAAAAGGGAAATAGATGCTGTCGCGGGCGAATTGCCGCTAAAACCCCTGCCGGCGGAATACAGCCTCGAGGGAGACGATATTAAAGAAAAGGGAGGAGACCTCGTTCCCGTCCGTATCGTGAAGGGTACTCTCAATTTCTCCCAGTTGACAAGGGAACAGATGGCTGAATCCAAATGGCACCCGTCATGGAATGACGCCCTGAACACACCGCTTTTCTGGGCTGACGGAAAGAGGACGATGAGGGAAATAGCAGTAATGTCCGCCGTAGAGCTGGGCAAAACCGATATTAAAGCATATTTCGACGAGACCATGGAATATTTCCGGTTCCTTGAAAAGCACGGGTTTATTAAATTTATTTGATTAAGTTGATTACAGGAATAAAATTCAAATGATTATAAGCATGCTGAATTTTGCAAAAATTTAACGGCATATTGCTGCGAATGGCCGGAGTGCTGCCGAAAGGCAAGGCTTTTTTCCGAAAGGCCGGGGCATTCTTCCGGAAGGGAAAGCGGCGTTTTGCCAAAAGTACAAAACAGCGCAACGAATGCCAAAAGGGGTGTTTCAATTGGCCACTGTCCAGTTAACGGAGATTACCTCAAGGGAATGCAGGAGATACCTGACCGAGGGCGGGGATCTCGCCTTTTTGCCCGTAGGTTCCGTTGAAAGGCTCGGACCCCATTTGCCGCTGGGAATAAAGTGCTACATCGTGTCGGCGATAGCAAATATGATGGCGGAAAAAAATAACGGTTACTGCCTGCCCGTCATACCGTATTCAACGCTGTGCGATACCTGTGCGGCGCCGGGTTCGGTGGACACGGACCCCCAGGTATTGTACGACTTCGTGTATGACATTTGCAGGGAACTCGTGGCCAATGGTTTCAGAAGAATTGTGTTTGTCAGCTATTTCAGGGAGCTGTACTACGTTATTGCTGAATTTTTCCAGCAGGAAAATGTGCCGCTGGCCTGGGTGTGCCCCGATAATATTCCCATTCTTGAGGGCAGGGATCGCGATGTTCGTGAAACTTCGCTTGCTGCGGCATGCCTGCGGCTGACGGGCAAAACAGAACTGCTTGAACGGGTCCTGGAAAATAACCGGTTAATGTTCGGGAAATATGAAACTTCGCCGACCAGGCTTGAACTCCTGTCAAGTCTCAGGAAGCTGGGCAGAATGAGCTATGAATTCAGGACCGGCGAATACCCGGTGCTTCCCGTAAAGGAAATATATGTGGAAGAGGCGGCCAGGGACCTTGAGAATTGGGTCAATGTGAAGAAAGAGGCCATAGATGCTTTGAAGGACTATGCCTATTACCTGTCCCGGAGAAGAGCGGACAGGGGCATGATTTAAAGGAGGGGGCCATGGAATACAAAATAACCGACATGTTCCCCGGGGAACTGGACGACTGCCTTAACCGGGGCAGGGACGCCGCAATCATACCTGTGGGCTCAGTGGAACAGCACGGACCTCACCTGCTTTTGGGCTGTGACAGTTTTATAACCCAGGCTCTGGCGGAATTTACCGCGGAAGCCTCGGGCGCGGTGCTTTTCCCCTTGATACCTTTTTCCTGGATAGGCGGTCTGAGAGTGTGGTCGGGCACGGTGGACATCCGTTCGCGAAACGAAGCGCAATTACTGGAAGAGGTGGCTTCAGCGGCGATCAGGATGGGTTTTAAACGGCTGTTGCTCATAAACTGCCACGGTGGAGGGCGAGAAATAGTTTTTTCAGTGGCGACACGGCTTTTTAAGAAAACAGGAATACCGGTTCTCGCAATATATCCTTCAAGGGTGTACGATGCCTGGCCTGAACTCCACCAGATCTGGAGCAGGTACGGAATAAAGCCCGGGGACTGGAACGCCTACGAGACGAGCCAGATGCTTGCAGGTTTGAAAAAGGCCGGCAGGGATGAACTGGTCCGGAAGGTAATGGAGTTAACAGACGCTGCCGTGGAGGAATTTGGAGAAGAAGGAGCCGGATTCAGGCCTTCGTCTATAAAAAAGGTGTTTGAAATAAGTGAAGTGGGACATGATTATATTGAAGAAACGCTCCACGTAGCCCCTAGAAGGGTTTACAGCGTGGAAGCGGGCATGGAAGCCTTAAAGGCCATGGGTGAAAAACTTGCCCTTGCCCTGGAGCAGATGAAGGCGATATGATTTTATGAACTTATTGGTTTGAAAGAATTTATCGGACAGTTAAAAATAATAAAAAAAACGATTATTAAAGCAATTATTGAGCGGCCAAAACAGTTATTATACGGTATGGAAAAGCGATTATTTTAAAGCAATAAACTTTAAGCAATTAACTATAAAAACATTTTTATTAAAAATTAGTATGCATTAACAATCAATTAACAATAAATACGGGGAAGGGAGGTGCAGCGTTAAACTGTATTGTCCCGGGCACGGGATACCGTGTTGCGGCTGATGTTTCCGGAGCCTGGGAGGTTTGACGCGACGGACTATCATGAGCGATTACAGGATTCTTGACATTGACAATGTCGCCCGCATAGGACTCATGTATATCGACGGCGATAAGCTGGAAAACATCCTCGTTGAAAAACTGGGTCATACCGATTATGTTTTTGAGAATTTCAACGCGGTGAAAAGCTCCGTAATTAAACTGGAGAAAATCAATCCCGATCTGAACTTGATTGCCGTAATATGGCAGAGAAGGATTGACAATGAGGATGTCGTGTTTCCCGTGGTGTGCGGCCGCGCTTTGCCTGTCGAAGGCCACGGCAGAAGATGGATCAACCAGCATATGAGAGAAGTGTTTGAGACGGGACAGAAAAGGGTTTATGACAGGGGAAACGGCGTCGTGTCGTATTACTACCCGATCAAGAACAGCGATGCTGAAATAGTCGGCGTGCTTGAGCTTATTTCGGGAGTAATAGTGCCTAATGACATATAAAGGGGTGGCGTTATGAACATTTATCTCATAAAGGATTATTACCGGATCGAATGCATGACCGGAGACATAGTTGAAAAGGGTTATGAAAAGGGATTTAAAAAATTTGACAAGCGAATTGATTTCACAAGCGCGAAGAACCAGTTTATTTCGTTCCAGGTAATCGTTGATTCCCAGGGACGCAAAGTAAACAAGATATCCGTTGAATTCAGCGACCTCAGCGGGCCTTCGACCATACCCGGCAGTGAATACAAGGCCTATATTGAATGGTACCACAACATCAACGGGTCCTATATTCCTGATATGCTTGTTCCCCTCGGGGAGACCGAACTGGAATTCAGGATACCGCTGAGTGAAAAATACCTCCTCAACCAGAGAGTCGGGGCACTGTGGGTGGACCTGTTCATTGACCGCGAAGTTGAACCCGGACAGTATAACGGCACGATTACGGTCAATGCCGACGGAGAAGAAAAACGGTTTGAAATCGGTGTCGATGTCCGCAATGTGACGGTACCCACAAAAAGCAGGATTATCGCCGACCTCAACAACTATGCGGACTCCATTTCCCGATATTATCCCAAGGTACGGGCAAATAAGAACCGCTACAACGACGGAAGTTTCTTTGCGCTCGAAAGCGAGCACGTCAAGCTTGCAAGGGAACACAGGAGCGTTTTCCACAATCTCGGATACAAGCATTCGGGCACCGTGGTGGATTCGTTTGCCCCGGAGATTGAAGGCGAAGGAAAGGACATCAGGATTAAGAGCTGGGAAAGGTATGACAGGCATTTCGGCCCTTACCTTGACGGCAGTGTCTTCAAGGGTTCCAGGCGCGGACAGTACCCAATAGAATTCCTCTATCTGCCCTTTAACATGGGATGGCCTTCAAGTTACGAAAAGTGGGGTTCAAAAGGGTACAAGACTGAAAACAGGAGGATCATATCCGAGTTTGTCCGCCATTTTGAGGAGAAGGGCTGGACCCAGACTTATCTTGAATTCCTTCTGAACCATAAAAAGGAATACCGTTTCTTCCCCTATACCATTGACGAAATATGGTATGAGCACGACGAGGAAGGCCTCGAAGCCTACTATGACGTAATCAGGGGCACCTTTGAGGATACGAGGGCCAAGTTCATATTCAGGATTGACTCGAGCAACCATTACGGAAACCACTTCAACACCAAGTACTCCGACTGGTGTAAAATGTGGGTTGTCGGAACGGGAATGTTCTGCTGGTTCCCTGAAAGTGTTCCTGTTATGAAGGAAAAGGGGAACATTTTGTGGATATATGGCGGTGGTATGCTCGGAGAAATAGGAAAACCGCTGCATGCGAACTTCTCCGTGGCCATAACGTGCTTCATGACGGGCGTTGACGGATACTGCCTGTGGAATACGACGCACTGCGGGGATAATTACCTCGTAACGCCGCACGGCAACGGAAGTGTAACGGTTTACTATCCCGGCGTGGAGTTCGGTTACGACGGTCCGCTGCCGTCATTGAGGCTCAAGGTAATAAGGAATTCCAACCAGACAGCGGATTTGCTCAAACTGACCTGCGGATTTGACGATGAAGGTCCCGGCCTCAAGAGGGATGCCGAAAGGCTCGTGAACATGCACTACGGCTACAAGGATATGTCAAGCTGGTGGAGGGAAAAACCGCCGTTTGTGAATGAGCCCCCGAGATACTGGGATTTTGGTCCGAACTTCAGGCAATATGTAGTCAGGCCGCATTACCTGGACAAATCCCCTGCCATTATCGAAAACCTGGGCCGGGATGTCATAAAGCTGCTTGAAACCGGATCCATCAGGGATATTGCAAAGGGTATCGAGCTGGCATTCTGAGATTGCTCCAGGGATTGGGGCCGGCTTTTTGCCATGCCGGCGGCGTCCTGGCCGTTGAGCCGGTTTTGGATTTTGATATGACAACATTTATGATATTGATGAAGCAGGAGAAATGGCCGGCATTAAAAATAAATGTCCGGCCATTTTCCAATATACAACTTTTAAAGTATTTAAAATTTTCCGGTTGTGGAAAGGGCGGGGCAAAATGAGAATTCACGAAATTAAAAACACCGACATGAATGCCTATTATAACGTCATGAGCCAGTTGGGCGATTTTACAGACGCCATGTCTTTCGAGGCCTTCGACCGCGGCGATGCCGCGAGGGACTCAATAACCAGCATTGAGGATTTTGAACGCAGGCGTGAATTTCTCAGGGATTGTTTTATCAGGGCAATCGGGGGCATACCCGATTTCCGCATCCCGCTGAACGCGAAGATAACGGGGGTAATACAGCAGGGCGGTTTCAGGATCGAGAAGGTCATTTATGAATCCCGGCCCGGGGTATATGTTACCGCGAACCTTTATGTGCCCGACGGAATTGAGAAACCTGCGGCGGCGATTCTTTTCCTGTGCGGCCACGCAAAAGAAGCGAAGCAGTACAGGCAATACCAGAAAGTTTGCAGGCATTTGGCCGCGGCGGGATTTGTTGTGCTGGCCCAGGACCCCGTTGGTCAGGGGGAACGGCTCAGTTATTATGAACCGTCGATTAACGCCACGACCGTTGACTGGGGTACCGTTGAACATGATTATGCCGGTATTCAGTGCATGTTGCTCGGTGACAGCATCGCAAGATATTTTCTGCACGATGCCATGAGAGGCATCGATTACCTGTGCAGCCGCGCAGAGGTGGATCCGGCAAGGATAGGCGTTACGGGCAACTCGGGAGGCGGAACCCAGACTTCGCTGATGATGATTTGCGATCAGCGCATAGCGGCTGCTGCACCCGGAACATTTATAATGAACCGGCGTTCTTTCGTGAAAGCCCGCGGGGTCCTCGACGCAGAACAGATCTGGGAGGGCATGTCGGCCCTGGGATTCGACCACGAGGACATTCTGCTCGCAATGGCGCCCAGGCCGGTGCTTGTGCTTGCCGCAAGCTATGACTTTTTCCCTGTTGAAGGCACGATGGAAACTTTCCGGCGGGCGAAGCGTTTTTGGGAATTGTACGGGAAACCTGAAAATCTCGAAATATTTGTGGATAATTCGCCCCATTCCTATACGGAAGACATGGCGCGGAGGGCTGCGGACTTTTTCAGCCGGCACTTGCTCGGCAAACCCTATGAAAACAGGACGGATATGCCCGTTCTTGAAGAAAGCCTTCTTAATTGCACCCAAAGCGGCCAGGTGCGCGGAGATTACCAAAAGGCGAAATTTGTTTACGAGGAAAACCTCGACCGGCTGAAGGAAATTGAAAAGGCAAAAAATGACTTGACGGAGGAAGAACGCAGGGACCGGGCACTGAAATGGCTCAGCGAAAAGGTCTTCTACAACAGGAAACCCTGTGAACTGAACCCCAGGTTTTACCGGACAGAGCACGCGGAAGATATGACGGTGCAGAAATGTTTCTGGTGGTCGCAGACGGGTCTTATAAACCATGCATTCCTGTTCAGGTCTCTTGATCTTGCAGGAAAGCGGCTTCCCGTGACTGTTGCCCTGTGGGACGGGGGCACATCGTGCATTGTCCCCCATATCGGGTGGATAAGGGAAACATGCAAAACCGGGCGCGCGGTCATGGTGCTGGATGTTTCCGGCGTCGGGGCGCTGCAGCAGCATAGCCTGGGCAATGATTATGAATCGGACCCGTTCGACCTGTACGATATTTATTATAAGATTGCCCGTGACCTGATCTGGCTCGGTGACAGCCTTCCGGCTCTCAGAGCCTATGATGTGACAAGGGCCCTTGATATGATCGGGGCGTGGGAAGGACTGGACGCCAGCGATATAAGTGTGTATGCCTGCGGAAGATACGGTATCTACGGACTGATGGCCGCTGCCGTGGACAACAGGATAAAGAAGATTGCTTATGCCGGTGAAGAAGTAAGCTTCCGGGACATGGTCGTATCAAGATACTACAATTCCTACGACGCTTCAAGCATAGTCATGCCTGGCATTCTTGAATATTTTGATATTGGAGATCTGCGGAAATGGCTGAATACATAGCAGATATTACCAGGGTTTAAACTTTATATACAGTTGACAGGAAGCTATTTTTAATGTACTATAGTAAAGCGACCATAAGAAACTCACAAAGAGTTGCCCGGATGATCAAGGACGCGTAACTCTAAATAATGTAAAAGTGCCTGAAAACCACATAAAAATCGAATAATCATACACGGAGAGTTCGCCTAGATGGTCGAGGGCGCATGACTGGAAATCATGTATACCCGTAAGGGTATCCAGGGTTCGAATCCCTGACTCTCCGCCAAAACCGCATGAATGAAGCATTTCTGCGGTTTTTTTGTTCATTAATAAACAGGGGCCTGACTCTCAGTGCAGTAATTGACTGAAAATCAGGCCTTTTCATTATTTTCAGACTGTTTCCGCTACATCATTTCTTTTTCTGGCAGACAGAAAAAGAGTTATAATTATCATTTAAACAGCGAAATCAGGAAGCTAATCAGGTTGTATTTCGAGAATATGCTGACAGCTACAAGCGACACAACCGACATTATCTTGATAAAGATATCCAGTGAGGGACCTACTGTATCCTTGAGAGGATCGCCGACAGTGTCTCCCACAACTGCCGCACTGTGCGCAGGGGAACCTTTTCTATGTCCTTCAATTGCACCGCTCTCAATGTACTTTTTGGCATTGTCCCATGCGCCGCCTGCATTACCGGTGAAAATAGCCAGCATTACTGCCGAAACAGTAGAACCGATCAGGATTCCCCCCACAAATCCGGGTCCAAAGAGGAAACCGCAGACTACAGGAACGACTATGGCAAGCATCGAGGGTAGCTTCATTTCCCTCAGTGCTCCCTGGGAGCTTATCTCAATACAAGTCTTATAATCCGGTTTTGCAGTGCCGTCCAGGATTCCTGGAATTGTACGGAACTGGCGACGAACTTCGTCCACCATTCTTCTTGCTGCCTTTGTAACAGCGTCAATAAGCATACCACTGAACATGAATGGAAGTGCGGCGCCGCAAAGAACACCGACAAGAATCATCGGATCAATAAGGTTAAAAATCAGTTCTGTGGCGGGATCATTGTACGAATACAGGTAACTTACCATGAGGGATAATGCAGCAAGTGCCGCAGAACCGATTGCAAAGCCTTTTCCTATTGCAGCGGTTGTGTTGCCGACGGAGTCCAGCTTATCGGTAATTTCACGCACTTCAGGTTCAAGTTTGCTCATTTCGGCTATACCGCCGGCATTGTCTGATATTGGACCGTAAGTGTCAACAGAAACAACTGCGCTTACGAAACTCAGCATTCCTACAGCAGCCATTGCCACGCCGTACATTCCGGATATAAAGTAGGAAGCAGCGATTGCAGTACCGAGTACGATCAACGGAGCCATGCAGCTCTTCATACCGATTCCAAGTCCCTGGGTAATTGTAAGGGCTGCTCCTTCCACGCTTGCTGAGGCAATCTGACGTGTAGGTTTATAATCATATGATGTATAGTATTCCGCAATTATTCCGACAATAATTCCTGCCACAACACCAAGCGCGGAAGCAATCCAGGGAGAAGCAAATCCTGCGGCGAAACCGGCGCCGGACAAATCTTCACCTTTGAACAGTACATATGATATAAAGAATCCGAACACAATTGTAAGACCTGCAGACAACCATGTCGAACCATTCAGTTCACGGTGAGGATTATCCGAAAGTTTTTTGAGCAGAAGTGATGCTATCCCAATAACACAGGCAATAAGTCCGCCTGCAGCAAAAACAACCGGGAACAAAAAGAGTTTGCTCAAAAGGCTGTTTGATATTAACCCATTTGTCATTTCTCCGCCGGTGTACTGGCTTGTCAGGAACAGATGGAAGCCAAGAATAACAGCTGCAGTTATTGCACCGACATAGCTTTCCAGCAGGTCACTGCCAAGGCCTGCAACATCACCTACATTATCACCGACATTGTCAGCTATCGTGGCAGGATTCCTCGGGTCGTCCTCCGGAATGTGCGCTTCAACCTTTCCTACCAGGTCAGCGCCCATGTCCGCGGCTTTGGTATAAATACCGCCGCCAACACGATTAAACATGGCTATCAGTGAACAACCGAGCGCATACCCTGAAAGGACCATCGTAAAGGGTACAAATTCAACACCTAACCAGTTCGAAACAAGTACTACATTCTCGGGTTCCAGCATCCTCAAACCAATACCGAAGATAATATAGACGAGAAAAAGGCCGAGAAGCGCAAACCCGCCGACACAAAGGCCCATAACGCTGCCGCCCCTGAAGGCCACTTTCAGCGTGCTTCCAAGATTCTTTGTTACCCGTGCTTCATTGGCAACCCTGACATTGGCATATGTAGCAATTTTCATTCCCACATAGCCGGCAGAAGCACTCATAACAGCACCTATCAAAAATGCAAATGCCGTGTAAATGCTTACAAGTACCAAAAGCGCTGCAAATACACATGTGACAACGATCAGCAATATCTTATACTCGTAATTGATAAATGCATTTGCACCAATGCGGATTGCCGAAGCAATTTCCGCCATTTTTTCAGTGCCTTCATTCATCTTTTTTACTTTTACATAGTTCAATGCTGCAAAACTTAAAGTAAGTAAAGATGCAACTATGACGAGGGCCAAGATGCTCATTTAATACTGATCTCCTTTCATTTTATGAATCTGCATATTTCGACATAACTGCCTGATTATAATACAGATTCAGAGTATATTACAATGGTTTTTTTTAATTATATGAGCAATTTTGTCGTTGTTTTTTGTACATCCATGCAATCACTCCGTTTCCTGTTCGCAGACAATATATCCAACCGGACTTATAAAGTAATAGGCTCCCAATACCGGCGCATGATTCAGCCGGTTAACAAGGGACGCGCTTAAAGGATTAGGGAACTTATCCGAAGCCAAGACTTCCAGGGGAACTTCTATTTGCCTTTTGTGCATAATTTTCCGGCACATGTCAAAAAATAGATAAAAGCAACGGGGAAGAGTCCATATGTTCAGATATATATCAAGGGTAATTCGCTATTTATCTTTGAAAAACAAAAATGAAAATAATGGTGCCGTGACAGTTGAAAATAACAATGAACCTATTTGTGCCGATTTGAAAAGGAATCTGCAGATGATCAAGGAGGTCATGCGCGACAGCAGCGACGTTACAATCCATGAGTTTAACTTCGGCCATGACAGAAGGTTCAGGGGGGCCCTTGTTTTTTTTAGCAGCATGGCGGACAGGCAGGAAATCCATGAAAACATTCTTCAGCCCATGATGTTCGGCTCATTGATGCTTAAAGAGGATGTGGACATGGATTTTACGCAGGTAGAAACCATAAAGAGAAATTTGATTTCCGTTACGGACTGCCAAAATATTTCCCTTGTCAGCGAAATCATGGAAAATTTGCTCCTGGGCGCGACGATACTGCTGGTACACGGTTCCAAGGAGGCCCTGGCAATTAAAAGCGAGAAAAGGAAAACGCGCAATATCGAGGAACCGGGAACGGAAGCCGTTGTACGCGGGCCGAGGGAAGGATTTAATGAAGATGTAAATGCTAACATTTCCCTGATAAGGAGGAAAATAAAGGATCCCGATTTGTGCGTTGAAAAATTTGTAATCGGGGAAAAGTCCCAGACCGACGTTTATATAGTATACCTGAAAAGAGTGGCTAATCCGAAACTGATTGAAGAAATCCGGAGGAGGCTTAACCGCATCAGGGTTGATGCGATTCTCGACTCGGGCTATATTGAGCAATTTATAGAGGACGCGCCATTATCCATTTTTCCCACCATTTCCAACAGTGAGAAGCCTGACAAGGTTGTGGCCAAAATCCTCGAAGGCCGCGCGGCAATCCTGGTTGACGGCACGCCCTTTGCCCTCGCGGTACCCATGCTGTTCATCGAAAGCTTTCAAATAGGCGAAGATTATTATTCCAGGCCTTTTCTTGCAAGCATCATGCGTATAATCAGGTTCCTGTCCTATCTGATCAGTTTCCTGGGTCCGGCCATTTATGTGGCGTTAACCGTTTTTCACCAGGAGCTGATACCAACGAGCCTGCTGATATCCATCGCGGGGGGTCGCCAGAGGGTTCCCTTTCCCGCGATCCTTGAAGCTTTCCTGATGCTGTTTACTTTTGACATTTTAAGGGAAGCGGGGGTGCGCCTGCCGAAGGCCGTGGGTCAGACAATAGGTATCGTGGGAGCCCTCGTGCTTGGCCAGGCTTCCGTTGAAGCAGGCCTTATAAGCCCCTTCATGGTGATTGTAGTATCGGCAACGGCCATTGCAAGTTTCGCGGTGCCTGCGCAGACTGATTCAAGTACAATACTGAGGTACCTGTTTCTTATGCTTGCCGGCATAGCCGGGGGTTTCGGCATAATCATCGGACTCCTGGTGTTATTGGTTCACCTGGCCTCGTTAAGGTCTTTCGGGACTCCGTATTTATGGCCGATTGTGCCTTTGAATTTTTACGGACTCAGGGACGTATTCATAAGAATGCCGATCTGGACCTTATCAAGACGTCCCAGCGCCGTTATTTGGAGCGATGAGGGCTCATATAGCCAGGGGTCCGGCCTCATGCCCGCGCCGCCCGGAAAAAACGAAGGCAATTCAGAGCGAAAGGAGCGGGACTGAAATGGTAAAGACGGGAGTTAAGCTAATCGCAAAACTGGTTTTATGCCTCGTTCTGCTGCTCATTTTGACCGGTTGTTCCGGCGGAACGGAAGTAAATGATTTGGAGATTGTAATTTTAATGGGGGTGGAAAAGGATGAAGCGACGGGAGATATACAGGTCACGGCGCAGATAGTCAAGAAGGTGGCATTGTCGCAGCCGTCGGGAGACGGGGGAGGAGAAAGCGGCAAAGCGTACTGGAATGTCTCGGGCACAGGCAAAACAGTTTTTGACGCAGTGAGAATGATTACGCACAAGACCGGGAACAGGCTTTTTGTTTCCCACAACCAGGCGGTCTTTTTCGGAAAGGAACTGGCTGAAGAGGGCTTGCAGGAATACCTGGACTTCTTTTTGAGAGCCCACGAAATGAGGCCTACCGCAATGATATTAATTACCGAAGTACCTATCCAGGATGTAATGAATGCCAAACCTGAAACCGAGAACTTCCCGGGCATTAACCTGACAAAACTGATGAAAACCTATGGCTTTACTTCATATTACTACAAGATGAACATGAAAAATTTTTCATCATGTCTGATGTGCGATTCCATGTCGCCGGTGGCGCCACTGATAAGCATTTCTACGGAAAATGGGAGCAGGGACATTAATATATCGGGCATGGCTGTTTTCAGGAAGGACAAAATGGTGGGCAGCCTGAGTTTTGAAGAGACCCGGGGACTGTTATGGGTACTCGGGGAGGTTAAAAGCGGTGTGATCGTCATTCCTTCGCCTGAAAAGAAAGGCCTGGTATCGTTTGAGATTATAGAAGCCAAAAGTAAGGTAAAACCGGAAATAGGAAACGGAAAAATAACGTTCCATATAAAAATCAAGGTGGATGTAAGCTTGTCCGAACAGATGACGGATGAGATCCTTGCAACCGAACAAAAATTTAAGAAAATGCAGAACGATATCGCCGACGCTATCCGGAAAGAGATAATGACGACTTATGAAAAATCCAAAAAACTGAATGCCGACATTTTTGGATTCGGGGAATTGCTTCATAAAAAGCAAAATGGTAAATGGAAAATTATCAAGAACAACTGGGAAGAAATATATCAAGATTTGGAACTGGATATTGATGTCGAGGCCTTAATACGCAAGACCGATCTTTTAAAGAAACCGGTGGCGGCGATCGAAAGGGGGAATAAAAAATGAGTGTTGAAAAGGGAAAAATCTGTGATTTAGAGTTGTTTTTCCTTATGACGGCCTTTGTGCAGGGCTCGTTATTATTGATAGATTTTACGGTTTCATTGACCGAGCACCAGACGTGGATGGTTATACTGGCAGGATTGGCAGTATCCCTGCCGTTTGTTCTGTCTTATGCAGCTCTCTCAAAAAGATTTCCGGGAATGAACGTGGTCCAGATCAATGATATTGTGTATGGACGTTTTCTGGGTAAAATTATATCGCTTTATTATATTCTCTTTTACTTAATGACGCTGTCATTCAACACCCTTGACGTCAGTGAATTATACCTGACTTTCCTGATGCCGGACGCGCCTTTTGTTTTCTTCATGGCGGTTTTTGCGGCCGCCGTTGCCTATGCCGTTTCCAAGGGCATAGAAGTCCTGGCAAGAATCAGCCACCTGTTTGTAATCGTGGGAGCGGTCGTGCCGATAAGTACCTTTATTCTTCTGATTGACCAGATGGATTTTTCTGATTTTCTGCCTCTTTTTGAACTTCCCGCAATAAAGCTGTTCCAGGGTATCCATATCATGGCGGCTATTCCTTTCGGCGAGACTGTTACTTTTTTGATGATTTTGGGATCCCTGAACAAAAACCGTCATACCGTAAGGAGCGCCCTGGCAGGTTTGCTGACAGGCGCAATATGCCTCCTGATCGTGGCCGTCAGGAATACGGCGGTATTGGGCAGGACGCAGTCCGTGTGGACTTCACCGTCCTTTCAGTCAACACGGCTGATAGATATCGGCAACGTGCTGACGAGGATGGATTTCCTCGTCGGCATAGCGCAGACGGTGCTGATATTCATCAAGTGCTGCGTGTTTTTTTATGCGCTTGTAACAGCCGTCTCTCAACTGCTTGGCCTGAAAACGTATTTGCCGGTTATTTTGCCGCTCGCGGGCATCCTGGTCATTCTTGCCGCCACCGTATTTCAGTCACCGGTGGACCATGCCGAAATCACCCAGAGTACAGGGATAATATATTCCGTGCCACTGATGTTTGTCATCCCTCCATTAACGCTCCTGGTTGCGAAAATTCGTGGTTTACCACAGCGTAAAAGGGGCGGTGGCAAATGATAATTGTATTCCTGGTTTACGCATTCATGTTGGTACTGGTCCTTCCGGGGATCGTGAAGAGAAAAGAGTGGAGGGAGCTTGCGGCTTTCTCCGTTCTGTATGTCATCGCCTTTGTCCTGAGCGTGTTATACGCGCTCGACATACCCATCCCGAGCCCGATGAAAGGCCTGGATTACCTTATTTCCGATATCCTGGGCCTGAAATATCCAAAGTGATGGAAAGCATTATGGAATATGTTATAATAATTACAAATTCTCCGGCGATGCACGAGGCTTAGTGCATCACGCAGCCAGGACCCGGGAGGAATTAAAACAATGGACAGGGAACGTTTGCAGAAGCAGGTTCGTTTTATTCTCGAAACAGACAAGCTCAAGCAGGTTTTACGGCAAAACGTGGTTATCGGGACAAAAAGGAATGAAAATGACGCGGAGCACTCGTGGCATTTGGCTGTAATGGCCGTGCTTCTGTCCGAGTATTCGGCACATGAAAACCTGGATCTTCTGAAGGTTATCAAGATGGTGCTGGTTCATGACCTTGTGGAAATTGATGCGGGAGACACCTTTTGCTATGATGATAAAGCCCGCGAAGGCAAGGACGAACGCGAACTTAAAGCCGCGAAAAGGCTTTTTGGATTGCTGCCCGACGACCAGGCCAGGGAAATATGGGAACTGTGGCGGGAATTTGAAGAAATGAAAACGCCTGAATCGCAATTTGCCGCATGCCTCGACAGGCTTCAGCCGCTGCTTTTGAATTATAACACCGACGGGCATACCTGGCAGAAACCCGGCGTTACAAGCGGCAAAGTGTATGAAAGAAATGCAATCCTGGAAAAAGCTGCTCCCGGTCTTTGGGAATATGCAAAAGAGATAATAGAGGATTCCGTCAGAAAGGGAATCCTGAAGCGGTGAAAACGGCATTCTTTTTTACACTCGAAGAAGGATTCGGCTGCAGGGTCGAAATAATTTAAAAAATAAGCTTTTAACCTGTCGAAAAGATTAGCCTTAATATTATTTTAAAAAGCTTTTTAAAATTTAATAATATTGGGTAAAAGTGAAAAAGGACAAATTACCCGGGAAAGCCAGGCCCCGGGCAAAAACAACGAGAAAGGCAGAGTGATTCGTTATGAGCAGTTATGAAGTTGTACTGGAATTCTTCAGCAAGGCGGACAAACCTGTAAGATCCGGAGACGTGGCTGCTGCAACCGGACTTGACAAAAAAGAGGTAGAAAAGGCAATGGATCAGCTGAAGAAGGAAGGGAAAATTGTATCTCCGAAGCGCTGCTTCTGGGAAATAAAGAAATAGGATCCGGGGAACAGGGTTGTAAGATTAAAAAGAGGATTTTGAGTAAAAAGTTAAAGTCCTAATAATTAATTTCCGCAACTGACAGGAGAAGCATCCTGTCAGTTGCGTTTGGGGGGAGGCAGAAAATGCAGCCGGTCAGGGAAATAAAGCCGGCCAGGATAACACCGGCAGGCAGCAACAACCAGCTCCTGTATTTCACATCCACGAGCCTTCTCGCGGGAGATGACGCCATTGTATTTCTCAGCGAGCGCACGGGACATCCGAATATTTTTTACATGAATTTAAAAACGGGAGAGGAAAGGCAGCTTACGTTCAATGAGGACGGGGTTTTGAAGTCCTATGTCTATTTCTGGGGAAATGAATACAAGGGCCTCGGCAAGGCGAGCGTGTGCCTCCATGCAGAAAGCGGCAACATTTACTACATACAGGGCAGAGATATCTGCTGCGTTGATATCGAGGGAAATCAGAGAATCCTGGCTGAGCTGCCTGATAAGCAGGTTACGGCCTTTACCCACGTCAGCTCTGACGGGACGCTGCTGTGCGTTCCCACAACCGACGCAAGGGCGCTCGAGTATGACACTCCACAGGATACGAGCCGGTACAGGCCAAATTACGATATAGACGAGAGGGTTCGCAGGGAAAATCTCAGTTCATGGCTCCGGGTTTATGACACCCGCACGGGGAAGGAAGTCCTGGCAGAACAGGTACCCCGGGCATGGATTACCCATGTCCAGTTCAATCCCGTCGATAACAAAAAAATCCTGTATAACCACGAATGGCCCTCGGACTGCGGCATCCGCAGGATATGGCTTTGGGACGGGAAAAAACATATCAGGATGAGGACCGAAGGCGACGGCAGAAGCCGCGAGGACTGGACCTGCCATGAAATGTGGCAGCGAAGCGGCAACGAAATCATATATCACGGCATATATAAAAACAATGTTCCGTACATAGGAAAGATGAATGCCGACGGCTCAAACATTACAGAAATTCCTTTGCCCGAGTCCTACCGCAAGTACGGCCATTTTACCGTCAGCAATTCGGGACTCCTGGTTTCCGACGGCTATTACCAGGAGGAAAACGAGGACAGCAGTGGACATGGGCAGTGGATAAGCTTTCAGAAAGTCGATTGGGAAAACCGGCGCATTGAATGGATTCCGCTTTGCAAAAGCGGTTCAAACTGGGATTCCCAGGACAGCCATCCGCACCCCATATTCAATCACGGAGATACTGCGGTGTATTTTACTTCGAATAAAGAAGGGTACAGGGCTGTTTACAGGATAGACCTAACCGGACTAAAAGGACTTCTCGGCTGAACCTGGTGAATATTTTTCCTCAATACTACCAAAATAAAATAGGCATAATTAACTGCTGTTCAGTTCAGCAGTCGGATATGCACGAAAGAATGTAGCAAAGAGGAGAGAAGTCCTATGAATTTCAGGGAAAGCAGAACTTATGTAAACTTGATGAGAGCCTTTGCCGGTGAAAGCCAGGCAAGAAACAGGTACAATATCGCTTCATCCGAGGCAAGAAAACAGGGTTTCTACGTGGTCGCAGCGGTATTTGACTATACGGCGGACCAGGAAAGAGCCCACGCCAAGGTCTTTTACCAGAAACTCCGCGAGGTGGCCGGCGACAATATTAACATCAGCGGGGGATATCCTGTCGACCTGTACGATTCCGTTGCCCAGGCCCTCAGGGCGGCCCAGCGCAATGAACTCGAGGAATGGGACAAGGTATACAGGGAGTTTGGCCAGGTGGCCAGGGAAGAAGGGTTTAACGATATTGCAACTGCCTTTGAACTCATCGCGAGAATTGAAAAAACCCATGCTGACCGCTTCGGCAGGCTTGCCGAAGAGATCGAACAAGGCACTCTTTTCCGCCGTGATGAAGAAATTGCATGGATCTGCACGAACTGCGGGCACATCCATATAGGCAGGGAGGCTCCTGAAATCTGCAGCGCCTGCCTGCATCCGAAAGGCTACTTTATGCCCTTCAATGAATCCTTTGCTGCAAAATAGCCGTCGCTTCAGGTTTGAAGCAGTCATCGTATCAAGCATTGCGCAGGTATTGTTAATAACTGCAAGGATCTGTTAATAAACTAAAAGGATCCGTGCCATGTGTTAAGGAGGCCGTCTGAAAGGTTCCATACCCTTTCAGTACAGCCTCCCTGTTTTTTAAAAAACAGTATCGCAGCAACAGTATCGCAGCCTTAGATCAGCTGAACAATGCCGACTGTCAGTTGAACAGTGCCGCGGCAATCATTGCGAAGTAATTCTCGTGGGGTATGTATTCCGGTATGCTGTTGCCGGTGCCCAGGGCGTAACCGCCTTTTTCCGCGCTCCTTTCCAGCATGGCAACTGCCCTGTTATATACCTCTTCAGGTTTTGCCCTTGCCATGAAATCCACGTCCAGGCCTCCCAGCACGGCTATTCTGTCCGAATACCTGTCGTAAACCTGCTCTATCGGGAGGATCTTGTCTTCGAAGGAATGCTTGGCGTCGTATTTAATATCGTCGATTATATCATCCATAATTTCTTCCACCTGTCCGCAGGAGTGAAGTATGGCCTTTTTGCCCGCGCGATGGATTGTTTCAGTTATTTTTTTATGCCAAGGGAAAAGGTATTCGCGCAGGACGCCGGGCGGTAGCATGGTCTGCTTGTTAAAGCCCAGGTCTTCGCCGATAATGTGGGCGCCTACAGCATCAAATGACGCGCATATTTCATGGTACCTGACCCAGCGTGGACCCACCTGGTTGAATATTTCCCTTACCAGTTCGGGTTCCTCGTACAGCATGAAGCACAGGTTCTCGTAGCCCGTAAGGTATACCACCGTTTCAAAAATTCCGTCGCGGTCGCACACGATTATTTTCATTCCGTCGGGCAAATAGCTTTTAAGCTTCTCCAGCCTGGAATAATCAAAACTGTCAGGATCGGGCCATCCATATTTCTCAAAACTTTCCCAGTCGGTAATTACGGCGCCTTCGTTGAGCGATATTGTTTTGGTTCCTTCACGCCTGTTGCGGGAGCCGGCTTCAAAGCCGAAACCCGCTCCCTGCAGGGGAGCGTAATCATAACCGGCCACGCGGTATGAGTCAATCACTTTTTTGTAAGGCGCCAGCGGATCGTTGGCGTCATACTCAATGTGGGACGTGAGTAAATAGGTCAGCGGGCCGTTTAAAAAGTATTCGAAAAGCGTATGCCTTGAGGGCTTTTGTCTGTTCAGCACCCTGAGAAGGTTGTCAAAGTCGGGCTGCCTTTTAATTTTTTTTATGGATTCGATATCGGTGAACGAGTGATGAAAAAGTTTCATGGCTCCTCCGTAATTTGGCTTTGGATACTTTGATTTTAAGTTCCTTAAATAAGTTCTTTAAAAAAAGAGAAAGGTTTTGCAAATTTGGTTTTTGCGTATATATGCCTAATTTGGGATAATCAGATTATAGCATACTGAAATAATAAAAGCCACTGCAATCAGGCCTGGGCAACAACAGGGCCAGGGCATGGCTTCTTTGCTTAACATGCACAGGCATTTGGGGAGGTATGAAGCATGGAAAATATCAGTGGAGTTAATTGGATGAACATGGCGACTTTCATTGGACGTTTTAGTTTCAGCGATCCTGCCGGACCGGTCTTCGGTTGGCCCGGAAGTCATATTAAGGCAAGATTCTCGGGAACCGGGATAGGCGTACATATGAAACTAAGGAACCAGGCTGACAACGAAAACTGGTTCAATGTTATCATTGATGACGGCGAGCCCTTTAAAGTTTTAATAGACAGGGACGGAGTGTACGAACTGGCTTCGGGCCTGTCCGACGGAGAACATGAAATTACTTTTTGGAAAAGAACCGGAGCTGCATGCGGGGAATTGCAGTTCCTGGGCTTCATACCTTCTGAAGGCGGCAGAATGTTGCCCCCTCCTCCGCCCAGCGAAAGAAGGATTGAGTTCGTGGGAGATTCGATAACTTGCGGATACGGAAATGAAGCTTCCTGTGCCGAGGAGGGTTACAAGGCTCACCAGGAAAACAATTATCTTGCCTTTGGTTCCGTTGCCGCCCGCGAACTGGGCGCTGACCACATTTCCATAGCCTGGGGCGGAAGGGGAATGTACAGGAACTATGATTGCGACACCACAAACACACTGCCCGAGCTCTATGTCAGGACGCTGCCCAAGCAGCCCGACATACTCTGGGATTTTGCGTCGTGGATTCCGCATGCCGTGGTAATAAACCTGGGAACCAATGATTTTGCTCATCCCGGGCTTGATACGGAGGCTTTTGTTCAAACGTATCTTAAATTTGTCCGCTTTGTAAGGAGCAATTACAGCGAGGCTCATATTTTCTGCTGCTCGGGGCCCATGGACCACCGGACAAAGGACTGCATTCTGCGCGTTGTGGGCGAAATGAACGACTCCGGTGACAAAAAGGTGTATTTTGTAGAAATTCCGCTAATGAACGGAAAGACTGAAGGCGTAGGAGGCCACTGGCATCCCTCGGTCAGGACCCATCTGCGCGTGGGAAAGCAGCTGGCACATGAAATAAGGGAAAGACTGGGCTGGTAAAATACCAGGCTTACTTTAATGATAAGTTGCCAAAATCAGCCATGGGGCCGCAGCGCCGAAAACGGTATAAGACATATACAGCATAAATAAGACAGATGCATAAATAAGACAGATGCATAAATAAAACAGATACATAAATAAAACAGATACATAAATAAGATATATGCAGCAACCTGCAAGGGTTGCTTTTTTTTATTGTCCTGTTAAATCTTTATGTAAACCCGGGGACAAACCTGCAAAAGCCCGATTTTTCGCCTTTATATCAATCCCCAAATGAAATCGAGCTGCATATTATGTAGCATGAAATTCTTTCATTTGGGGTGAAACGGATGAGTGAAATAAAGGTGGGTGACATTGTAACAAGGAAATCCTACGGGAGGGATATCCCTTTTATAGTAGCGGACATTATAAAAAGCGACAGAGGAAAACCTGTCTACGTTTTGAAGGGAATGATGTACAGGATTCAGGCTGACTCTGACGGCGACGACCTTGTGCTGCAGGATTCACGAATGATAGAGACAATGATGAGATCTGAGATCGATATGGCATGCAGGCATGCCTTCAGGCAGTTGCCGGTTTTCAAACGCACAAGATTTTTTGTGTTCCGGGGCCGGCCCGGCAAAGTGCTGCATATAGACGGTGACGCGAAATTCCTCCAGACCTGCCTGGACCATTACAAGGAAGCGGGAATCAGGGCCGTGGGAAAGGCAATCGCGGAAAAGAACCAGCCTGCTGAAGTGAGGGAACTTTTGGAGAAGCATAAACCGGATATACTGGTTGTGACGGGACATGACGGTATAAAAAAGGACGCTAAAAATCTTAATCGTGTGGACAGTTACAGGAATTCGATGTATTTTATACAATCGGTTAAAGAGGCCAGAAGATATGAACCCGATTATAACAGCCTGTGCATTTTTGCCGGTGCCTGCCAGTCATATTATGAAGGAATAATGGATGCAGGCGCCAATTTTGCGAGCTCTCCGGGAAGGATAATGATAAATGCCCTTGATCCGGCTTTTGTTTCGGAAAAAGTCGCCCTTACCGACAACAGGTACATGGTAACGCCAAAACAGGTCGCAGCCCTGACCATCTCGGGCAGCGAGGGAATTTGGGGAAGGAATACGAGGGGACAGTATAATAAAAAGTAGCGAGGAAGTCGAAGGAAGCAGGGAAGCTAAGGCAGCAGGCAAGTTCAAACAGATGAAAACAGGCGGGAAGCGAATCTGTGGCCCCGCCTGTTTTTATTGTATTTGTATTCATCTGCATTTATTTTGCAATTGTATCACAGGTTTTATGATTAACTATTTTAGTGACTGAACAGTCGACACCGCGCATCCTGCATAATGGTCCTGGCCTTGTAATTTTCGCTAAGCCCGTATGTGGTTACCTGTGCCGGTTATTTAAGTTCGATTTGATGTTCCGCTGCTACTCCCGTAGCTACATCCCGGACCCTGATTGTATATGTTCCGGGAGCGTCGCTCACGGCAAAGGGGATTTTCCAGGTTGCCTTTCCGCCGGGACCGTGGAGGTTTGCGCTGTGCATTTCCAGCTCACTTCCCGCAGGATCCAGTACTACGGATCTGAAGGTGTGGAAATCTCCCGGGACGTCGCAGTCAATTTTTATTTCCACGCTGACAATTTCGCCGCGCTCAGCGGAAGCGGGAGCATTGTGTTTCAATCCGCGGACGGGATTTTCAATTAAAGTGAACAATGAGGGTTCCCACTTGTCGAGGCTGAACGTTATTTCCTTCAAACTGCCCAGGTACCTGCCTGTTCTTGTTTCATAAACGCTGTATTTCTTACCCAGGTCACATGTGAGCTCCTTGTCGGCTTCCAGCAGGCTCTGGTCCTGGTACTCCGGGGGTCCGAGTTCGGATACCCTGTTCTGGTAATTGCGATGGAAGGCAAGGATTTTCATGCTGCCGTAATTCCAGGCAAAGAGTTCAACGCCTGACGGAGTGTTTCCGTCCCGGTCCTTTACTGAAACGATACTGCCGACTCCAGCGACTTCAAATATGCGCGACATGAGTTTGCGGGCGCCGCTTCCTTCTCCTTTCTTCAGCCTCCACCGGTGGTAGTCGGTCAGGTACATATTCAGGTAAATTGTTTTTCCCCTGCCGCAATTCCTGACAATTACCGCCGGCGCGCCTGCATTGTCACTGAACAGCGCGAAAGCGCCGTTTGCAGGGGATATATCGGGTTCTGCCACTGCGATGTTTTCAAGTTCTCCCACGCTGACAAGAGGTTTTGCCCATTCATATTCCCGGGGAATCGAAGCTACGGGCTTAAGGCCTGGAACGCCGGGTGACGGAAGCATCGATGCGCGTCTGATCCCGAACAGCTCATCAAGCTGTCCCTCGCTTAGCATTTTGCAATGGTTGTCCATGAGTGCAATTCTGCAGTCGGCAACCACTACGCCGCCGTTTTCCGCGAACCGCCTGACAGCTTCTGCCTCCTTGCGGGACATGGCAACGGACTGAGGCAGGATAAGCAGCTTTTTGTCCATTGCTTCAAACTCGCCGTTTTCAAGCTGTTCATAGGCGACGAAGTCATAGTCGATGAGATTGTCTTCCATGAGCCTGACGAACGATTCCCTGAGCCTGAGGAAGTTGGAGTCAAGCCTCTCATTTTTGGATCCCCTTTCTACCCAGTCGGGACCCATGGGACTTACGTCAAATATCCAGTGAGCCGTGATTGAAGGATGGGAATAATGGATAGCAACGGAATTCGGAATTGGTTTGCCGTAGGCCAGTTGCCGCACAATGCCCGAGGTGAGTTCCCTGTAACTCGGCGCAATGTCGAGGCCCAGCTGCGTGGGACTGCCGTCCTCGTTGAGGTACCTGAACTGTTCGTCATAAATAATGATGCCCCTGTCGCCATGGAGCGCCTGGTACCAAAGTCTCCAGATTTCAAAGTCCCTGTGCCCGAAGAACGTGGTGAATGCCGGTTTTTCAGGCGCGAAGGACCTCCACAGCTCGCGGTTGTTGCCTATGTTATAAGGCTCAATAACATCCATTGCTTTCGAAAGCAGCCAGTAATCATATCCGCCGAAGGCCGAGGGCATCTGGCATCCGTTGAGTCCCCACAGTGCATCGCTGTCAACGGAATGGACAGCTTCAGTGGCTTTTTTCACGGCTGCTGCGAAGGCAAGGTTCATAAAATGCCTGTGATCGGCCCACGGAGAGAGGTTATAGTCGCCTTTCGCCACCCTGGCCATTATTTCATCGGTGGTAAATGGAACCACTTCGTCGATGGTGGCGAAATTTGTGCCCCATTCCCTGTTGATTTCCTCCAGCGAACCATACTGCTCCAGGAGCCATTTGCGCATCGCGTCCAGCGCGCGCGGGTCAAAGTCAAAATCCCAGGCGCTCACAAGATCGGCAACACCACATTCGTCGGTAGTATACATGAGCGGCTTGTAACGCTTAAGCCGACGAACGGTTTCCCTGATATTGTTCAGCGCGGTTTGTGTAGCCTCTTCGTCATGGAAACTGGGTTTGCGTATAAATGCGTCCTTTTTGCTCCTGTCTTTTTTATAAAGTTCCTTTGCTTCAATTAACAGCTGGTTTTTCGGATTGTAGGAGGGGGAATGATACGTCGCGTAGTAAGGGACGGCTACCTGGTCGCAGTAAAACCTGTAATTATACCTGTACCACACATAGCTGTTGTCCGGGTCAATCACCTGGTCCTTTTTCCTTGTTTGAAGCTGACCGGCGTTTATTCCTATTTTACGAAGCGCTTCCTGCTGGTGGGGCTTATAGGGATAATACATTATGATGCTGTAGTCGTCGAGCTTGTGGGGTTCAGGAGTGACGATAAACTCCGTTTTCTGAACTTCGATAACGGTTTGCCCGGTTTCAAGGCGCGCTTCCAGGAAATTCAGCATGGCGACTGCCCTGTCCAGCGGCAGGCTGAATTCCACCGCGCTGCAGCCCGGTTCCACGCTGACGGTTTTCTCCATGACCGTACGACCGTAGCTGTCGGTCCAGGCGATTCGCAGGCTGCCGCCCGATGCCACCGGCGTGTCCATGCTGAAAACGGCCTTCAGAACATCATTTTTTGTCACGAGGTCGGTATTCTGTATAACAATTTTGCCTGTCACGGGATTCACCCCTTTGTTTGTTAATGATTGTATTTTCGAGGTTAATCTAAAGCAAATCGGTTTTGCAACGAATTCTGCTTTGATTATGTTAATGCAGGTGATTTTCCTGCAAAAACGAGATTTGCTTTAAAGATGAGTTGTCAAAATCAGCCGTCGAGCCGCAGCGTCGAAAACGATTCGGAGGCCGGATGCCTCCGAAAGGACCACTCCTGGCGCAGGAGGCGCGTATGTGGTCCGTTCGTTTGAGACGCGGGGCGAGACGTCGCTGATTTCAACGAATCTTTGGCAAATTGAGTTTTGCAGGAAAATCACCCTTGGATTATGTGCCTAAACTACGTTAATTATTTTCTCAGCGCAAATGCCCGTCGCATAATCGCGAATTCTCACTTTCCACGCCCCGGGCTTGTCGCTCGCGGCGGTTTTGAACAGCCATTCAGCCTTGCCCTGCGGGGCTGACAGGTTTGTGGCGAGATACCATTTTTCCTCGCCGTCGGGGTCCACAACGGTGACCCTGAAGGCATGGAAATCGCCCGTGGATTGTCCCTTAAGACTTACGGACACTTTTGCGATGCCGCATCTTTCGATTTTTTCCGGTGCGCATACAACCAGTTCTTCCGCCGGCTCATCCATAACCGTTATTATGACGGGTTCCCATTTGCCCAGTGTAAACGGCACTTTTGACATCCTGCCGAGATAAACGCCTTTCCTTGCGTCATACACGGCTTTTTCCCCGCCGAGGTCCAGCGAAAGGTCTATTTCCGTCTCCAAGGAGCTCTGGTCCTGGTATTCCGGGGGACCAAGCTCGGTAACGCGGTTTTGATAAAGCCTGAGGAATGCATACATTTTCATCGCGCCGAAATCATAGGTGAACATTTCGACGGCGTGAGGATGTCCCCCGTCGGCGGCGTAAAGTTTTACGTCCCACTCAATGCCGGCGGCCCTGAACAGGTTGACCATAAATACCCGCAGATTTTCGTGTTCCGGC
Source organism: Bacillota bacterium (assembly GCA_023623175.1). Taxonomy (GTDB): domain Bacteria; phylum Bacillota; class Clostridia; order Acetivibrionales; family JAMNXU01; genus JAMNXU01. The sequence continues at coordinate 162,048 of JAMNXU010000021.1, read as the reverse complement.
GGCTTCATTCTCCAGCGGTGATAGTCTGTGGCGAGGAAGTTGAGATAAATGGTCTTTCCTGCTCCATAGTTGTTCACTATAACCGCAGGAATTCCGTTGCTGTCGCGGTAAAGAGCAATGGCGCCGTCTTTGGGTTTTATCCACGGTTCGGCGGTTGTCACTCTTTCAATGGGAGCATTGGCGAAAGCCGAAGCCCAGCTGTATTCTTCCGGAATGTTTCCCGTGGGCTCAAGCCCTGCAGGACCTTCCATGATCCTGGGCGTGACTTTTTCTCTGGATATCCCGAACAGGTCGTCAAGCTGCCCTGCGCCAAGGAGCTTGCAGTGCCCGTCCATCAGCCCCGGGATGCAGTCGGCCACAACCGTTCCTCCGCGCTCCACGAAACGTTTTATCGCTTCAGCTTCTTTTTCCGAAAGAGCGATTACCTGGGGCAGGATGAGGACTTTTCTGTCCATTTTGTCAAACTCACCGTTTTCGAGCTGGCCGTAGGCTACAAAATCATATTCGATGTGGTTGTCTTCGATGATCCTGACAAAGGCTTCGCGCAGCCTGAGATAGGTGGAATCCTTGTATTCAAGGTAGCTGCCGCGCTGGAGCCAGTTTTTGCCGAGATGTTCATTTTCTATTCTCCAGTGGGCTGTAATGGACCTATGGGAATAAAGAACAGAAACCTGATTTTTCGCCGGTTTGGCATGGGCAATCTGTTTTACGACACCTGAAGCCAGTTCCCTGAAATGAGGGGCGAACCCGAGCGCTATTTCGGTGAAATTGCCCTGCTCATCAAGATAAGCGTTTCTGCTGTCGTTGTATATGATGATTCCGCGGTCTCCATGCAGAGCCTGGTACCACAGTCTCCATATTTCGAAGTTGCTGTACCTGAAGAAGGTCGTGAAACAGGGCAGCCCGGGAGCGAGGGAACGTATTATTTCGCGGTTGTTTCCTATGTTGTAGGGTTCAATCACGTCAAGCACCCTTGTAAGGAGCCAGTAGTCATAACCTCCGAATGTTCCCGGAGCCTGGGCGCCTACTATACCGGACAGAGCCTCAGGATCCTCGGCATGGGCAGCCTTTCTGCCCCTGTCAATTGCATTGGCAAAGGTCTCATTCATAAAGAAACGATGATCTGCCCAGGGAGAAAGGTTATAGTCGTCGCGCTCAAGCATTTCGTCCGTTGTGAAAGGCACGACCTCGTCGATGGATTTGAAATTGGTTCCCCATTCTTCATTTATGGCTTCGAGAGAACCATACTGTTCCAGCAACCATTCTCTCATTGCCGCGAGGGCCCGGGGGTCAAAGTCAAAATCCCAGGCGGTGAGAAGGTCTGCCACTCCGCATTCGTCGGTGGTATACATAATCGGCTTGTACTTTTTGTGCTTTTCAACGGTGAGGCGTATTCTTTCAAGGGCTTCCGCGGTGGCTTCCTCGTCGTGGAAACTTGGCTTGCGGATAAAAGCGTCTTTCTTGGTGCGATCCTTTAAATAGAGTTCCTTGGCTTCTATCAACAGCTTATTTTTCGGATCGAAGGCCGGGGTATGGTAGGTCGCGTAGTAGGGAACCGCAATCTGGTCGCAGTAATACCCGTAGTTGTTTTCAACCCACAGTTTTTTTGAAATTTCGGGATCTGCGACGGTTATTTCGCCCTCAATTTTTCTCCTGGGCTGGATCATGCCTGCAACTATGCCTATTTCTCTCAGGCGTTCCTGGTGTTCCGGATAGGCGTAATACATTATTACATTGTAATCATCCAGCTTGTTGGCTTTTGGAGTTACAACAAACTCAAGCTCAGGGACTTCAATAACGGTCCCCGCTACATGTAACCGGACGTTGAGACGGTTGACTACCGAGAGAACGCGCTCAAGGCAAAGTTCAAAGTCCAGGAAGTCGCCGTCCGCGTTTACCGTTCTGAATTCATCGGTCACAGTGCGATCGTAAGTGTCAGTCCAGACGATCCTCAAACCCGCTTCGCCGTGGATCGGCTCACTGAATTTCAATCTCAGCCGAAGATTGTCCGACGCGGTTATCAAACCGTCGTTCAAGATTGATAATGTGGCTTCCAAGGCAGATTACCTCCTTTTTTTGGTTATTTGTATTTTCTTTCATAGAGGGTTGCATCATAGGGAGCCCTTCTGCCGGGGCAGTTTTCCCTGGGACACAGCCGGCAGTTTTCGTAATTTGAATCAGAAGCGAACAAAATGCCCGAAATCGACTTTACCGGGAGCATCAGGAAGCTGTCGGTAAGTTCGACTCCTGTGGCCTCCTTTACATTGCCTATCAGCTCGAATAATTTAGGCTGCTCCGAGATAGGCCAGTCCTGGAGAGAACCCGGGTTCATAACCGCGACTCCGCCGGCGTCAAGACTGTTGTTTGCGACTATGTGGGACCTGACGTACTCGGACGCGCATCTTAAAATCGCTTCCTGGATGCAGTCAGCCCAGTATCTTTCGAGGCCGGATCCATAGCTCCTGGCCCACTGATCGAGCTCGACTCCCGCTGTCACTACAAACGGAAAGAATCTGTGCACCTTGTCGAGGTTCACGCGCATTACACGGCTGACGAACCGGATGCCGCCGGCGGCGATGCCGCAATCATCCTTTTCGTCGATATATGCCGTGCTGTAGATGCCTTTGGGCCTTCCCAGTCCGGAGGCTTCCTTTACAAGCGCAACAACGTCTTCTGCCATATCATCGTCTTCTTCAATGCGCAACCTTTCAAAAAGCCGGGGAATGTCTATTTCGAAGGGTATTTTATCCAGAATGACGGTTTTCTGATCCAAAGGAATTCTCCTTTCGTTGGAAGCTTCGAGTGCATAATAGCACAACGGCTGAATATTTAATATCATTTTTTTATTCATTTTATCGTTTATTATGAATCCTGCCGTCCGCTTATTATGCTTCGATATTATTATTTCTTCGTATAACACCAGGCTTTTTGGGACGACGCCGGGCTCTTTGTAACTTCGGCATGCTGATAAAAATTCTTCCCGGGTCCGGTTCCGTACTTGTTCCGTGGCATAACTGCAGTCAGGGTAAGGAGAGCAAAGTTCCGCGGAGGTTTAAAGTATCACATTATGGTTAACCGACATATATTGAATTAGAAATGCAAAAGTAAAAATTTCAATCGGAACATCCGGTTTTTGAGTGAAGAGGAATATTTGAGAGCGGTTAAAAGCGGTTATTCACATGTTTTTTTAATGTTACTGTTTTTTAAAAAAGTTAGTGATTTTCATAAAAAAAGCAATCTTTATGAAAAGGTATTTTTCAGTTGCTAAAAACCAATTTTACCAGTTAACTGAAAGGTGTGATTTTTGTGATAATACATGTCGTAAGACCGGACGACACGGTCTACAAAATATCAAGGCAGTATGGAGTGCCGCTTACAAGGATAATATCCGACAATGAACTGGCTGACCCTTCTAGGCTCGTTGTAGGACAGGCGCTGGTTATTATGGAAGGGACGCGCCGGCATACCGTAATGCCCGGTGAAAGCCTGTTCACCATTGCAAGGCGATACGGGGTAACCGTCGAACAGTTAAGGCAGGCAAATCCCCAGGTTCCGGCAAGCGGACTTATATATGTCGGGCAGGTTCTGACGATTCCGCCGAGGACACAGAAACTGGGCACAATTACGGTGAACGGTTACGCTTTTCCGAGCATAAACATGGATGTGCTGCGCAGGACGCTGCCGTACCTGACCTATCTCAGCATTTTCAGCCATGAAGTGCGCCCTGACGGAACACTGCCCGATATTCCCGACGAACCTCTGATCCGGGCCGCACGGGCGGCTAACGTGGCTCCCTTGCTTGTGATTACCAACATGAGAGAGGGAGGCGGTTTTGACAGCGATCTTGCAAGGACGATTTTATCCAGCGAACAAATTCAGACAACCCTTATAGACAACATAGTTGCAAAGCTCAGACAGCGTAACTACTACGGCCTCGACATCGATTTCGAATATGTTTATCCTGAGGACAGGGAGCTTTACAACGATTTCCTCAGAAGGGTCTCTGCAAGACTCAGGCCCTTGGGCTATCACATCAGCACGGCGCTCGCGCCGAAAATAAGGGCCGATCAGCCTGGCCTTCTTTATGAAGCCCATGATTACCCGGTCCACGGAGCGCTGGCTGACGATGTCATATTGATGACCTATGAATGGGGCTACACTTTCGGCCCGCCCATGGCGGTCGCCCCTCTCAATGAAGTGCGGCGCGTACTGAACTACGCGGTTACAGCAATACCTAGGAATAAAATACTGATGGGCATCCCCAACTATGGATATGACTGGACGCTGCCCTACGTTCCGGGCAGCAGGGCACGGGTGGTAGGCAATACCGCGGCCGTTGACCTTGCGGCAAGGATGAACGCTGCCATAATGTTTGACCCCGTTTCCCAGGCGCCGTTTTTCAATTATTATGACAGCAGCGGAAGACAGCATGTTGTCTGGTTTGACGATGCAAGGAGCATTGAAGCAAAACTGCGCCTGATTAACCAGTACAATCTCAATGGGGCAAGTTACTGGACCATAGGCAGGTATTTCCCGCAGAACTGGCTCGTTCTGAGCTCGCTGTATGACGTGAGGAAAGTATTGTAATTAAATCGCGACGCTGTTTAAATAAACGGTTTAACAAGGTACAGGATATATCCTGCCCAATACAGGACTTGTCCTTTTTCGGAACGGCTAAGATTTTTCCCGGCCGTTTTTCTTTTTTCCGACTCCCTTTCGAAACGCCTGGAAGACCAGGATGACCGCATGGATCACAAAAACCACCACGAGGAAATAGGTTATCAGGTCCATTTTCAAAAGGAGAAGAGCGGTGTCCCTGGATAATTCCCTCGTGTCTTTAATTTTCGGAGCCTCATAATAATAATAGAGCAAAAACAAAACCAGCGGCAGGACGACACTCGTCAAAAAGATCGCCAGCCTGCGGCCTGTCTCCCTGACGAGAATAATATTCGATATTATCATTCCCAGTAAAGCCGCCAAAAAAATATAGAACAGTACAGTGCTTGCGGTTTCGCTCATGGGCATACTCCTTTTTGGGCCAAGCCGGCTTGTTATATATTGATTTTAATACCATTTTTTAAAAGCGGCAAGGGCTTTGTCCCGGCAGCCGTATTTATATTTATTTTTTCTGAAATATTCTGTTTCAGGCAGGAGTTTTCCGTTTTTAATCTAACATAAATATTTGGGTGACATGGCAGTGAAATTATATTAAAATTTAAATTAAAATTTAAGTTTATATTGAATAATAAGTATGGACTTATCAATTTTTGCGTAAATTCCGGGTTGAGGATCTGCCCGGCGAGGAGGTATCGCATGGAAATCAAACCAATTCGGCCCAAGTGGAAAGGCACCATGACTGATCGCGAGAGATTTAACAACCAAATGCATTACAAGCCCTTTGACCGATGCTTCAATATGGAGTTTGGTTATTGGGACGAGAATTTCAAGGTCTGGCCTATTTTTTACGAAAACGGAATAACCAATAACAGGCAGGCCGACAGGTTTTTTAATTTTGACAGGATTGAGACAATAAGCGGAAAAGTATGGATGAATCCGCCTTTCGAGGAAAAAGTGGTGGATGAAACACCGACAAGCAGGATAATTATAAACGAAGACGGATTGCTGGCTGAAGTGCCCAAGGACGGACATGACACCATACCCCACTTTATAAAGTCAACCGTTGTTACTCCCGACGACTGGAAAAGGGTAAAGGAAGAACGTTTCAGGCGCGATGATCCCGCAAGGAAGGTCGATATTGAAAAACTTAAAAAACTCCATCCCGATGACAGGGATTATCCGCTTGGCGTAAGCTGTGGTTCCATGATAGGGAAAATCAGGGATATGCTGACCTTTGAAGGTCTCGCCTATGCCTGCTTCGATTACCCTGACATGGTTGAGGACATGGTGGAGACATGCTGCCAGCTCGTGGAGGATTTCCTCGATCAGGTTCTGCCCCATTTCAAGTTTGACTTTGCATCGGGCTGGGAGGATATTTGCTTCAAAAACGGTCCCATCGTCAGGGTAGACTTTTTCAAGGAAGTCGTGGTGCCGAGATACAAGCGCATAAGCAAAAAACTGAGACAATACGGCATTGACCTCTGGTACACCGACTGTGACGGAGATGTCAGGCCCCTGCTTCCATATATGCTGGAAGGCGGCATAAACTGTCTTTTCCCCTTCGAAGTCAACGGATGTTCCCATCCCGCGGAGCTGCTCAATGAATACGGCAAGGAACTGCGCATTATGGGCGGTGTAGACAAGCTGGAACTTGCGAAAGGGCCTGAAGCAATAAAGGCATACCTTGAGACCCTTGAACCCCTTGTTGCCAGGGGAGGTTATATACCTTTCTGCGACCATCGTTGCCCGCCCAACGTAAAACCGGAGGACTACCTGTATTACCTGGATCTTAAGGAAAGAATGTTCGGCATGAAAGCCTGAAACAGGTATGCCGATTTCAAGGAGATAAATATGAAATGCCTGTTTATTGTAAATCCTGTTGCGGGAAAAGGCCGGACCGGCGAATATGTGCCGATTATAAAAAAACACTGTGAAGAGAATAATGTCGACCATGTTATAGAGCTAACGAATTCTCCGGGCCATGCGACGGAAATTGCAAAAGCGGCTCAGTCGAAAGGATTTGACCGTATATATTCCGTCGGGGGCGACGGAACCGTTAATGAAATAGTTAACGGAATGGTCGGAAGCGATATAAGCCTTGCCGTTGTCCCCGGCGGTTCCGGGAATGACTTTGTAAGAAGCATAGGCATTGATCCCGGAAAAAAGCGACCGAGCGGGAGCTATATAGAAAAAATACTGCTTCAGCTGCTGAAGGGCCGGGAACGGGCCATTGACCTTGCCCGTGTTAACGGCAGGTTTTTTGTGAACATTGCGTCGGTGGGTTTTGACGCAAGAGTGGTTGAGAGCACGATGAAATTCAAGAAAAAACCGGGCATAAGCGGAAGCATGGCCTATGTTCTTGGTATTATTTCAGCCGTATGGGGCTTAAAAAATTACAATCTTGTTTTGGACATGGACGGCAGTGAAATGCGATCGGCAACGCTGCTCGCGGCCATTGCCAATGGCAGGTATTACGGCGGCGGCATGATGCCTGTGCCCGGGGCTTCGATAGATGACGGCCTGCTGAGTGTCTGTCATGTAGCAGGCCAGACGCGGCGCAGGGTACTCAGGTTGTTCCCGAGGTACATGGAAGGCAGTCACGGAAGCATTGAAGGAGTGAGTTTCCACACCTGCCGCAAAATTGTCGTCAGCAGCGATGAAGAAGTGCCTCTGAACATAGACGGGGAATTGATGAGAACCAGCAAAGCGGAATTTGAAATTTATCCCCGCGCAATAAAAGTGGTTTTTCCTCAAACTTTTCAGTTTGCCAGGGAGAGATAAGACGTGAGGCAGAAATTTATTTTTATGCTTATTTCAGTTTTAATTGTCTTCTCATGGTTTGCACATGCCGAGGCAAAGGGAAATGCTTTCACAGGAGGCAATTTTGGAATAGGGAGAAGTATTTCGGGAAGCAAATCCTTCTCCAAAAGTCTTGCGGGCTTTTCCGGCCAGTCTTTTTCCATTGGGCTTAAGAAACTTAAAAACACGTATATGCAGGAAGCCTTCAGAGAAGCAACTTCCCAAACCAGTCGGGAAACTTACAACCAGAAATTCAGCGAGCAGCAGCAAAAGGTTAATGATTTGATGCGAAGCGGCAGATATTTCGTGAACGAACGCATGAATTTCGAAGAAGCTGTTAAAACCAGGAATGACAGGATTGCATCGTTTGAAACGAGACCGGTTACCATAGGCGCGAATGTAAAATTGTACGGAGACGCCTTAAGTTACGGCTCAGCCCGAATCGGCCCGTGGGATTTCTGGTTTTTGCTGAGGGCTCCGGATCTTTTCTGGTACCATCACTGGAATGAACTGTCCCAGTTCAGGGAACATTTTGATGAAGTAGGATATGAAAAACTTGAGAGCAGGATCAGGGCTTTGGAGCAAAAGGGCATTCCCAGGGATCCCACCTATGTCGACCCCGATGTGGACCCGGATTTGCAGTTTGCGGAGGATTACCTGCTGGACAATATTAACATGGTTTATTATACAACGAAGCACCCGGGATCGGTCAGGCATTTCGGATTAACGGTTGCTGCGCTGGTTATTATATCCGCGGTTCTGCTTGTCATGCTGAAAATGTTCTCAGCACCCGTCCCGAAAGAGCCGTACAGGAGCAGGATATACTAAGAGGCCGTTAAGAGGCGGAGGAGTTGGGGATATGTTTTTTAAATCCGGTAAAAAGGTCATTGAGGATATCTATAACCCCCTTAAAATAACAAGAAGCTCCACTATTGAATTCAGCGGCGGAAAACTCAGGGACACGGGGATTTACAGGTTTGGCAAGATTGTGGAGATAGAGACGCGGGAACGCATAATTGCCCGGTATGTAATATTCGACCGCGATAAAACGTCGGAGTATGTTTTCGAGGTCATCGAAGATGAAAATGAAGAGCTCCAGGCTTATCTTTTTGAATTGATTTATGCATTTCCGTTCCATGAAGATTTTCTAAAAACCCTGGAACAGGGATATGCAGTAGACCCGGAAGGCCGTGAGTATCGCGGCGAAATACGCGCCGACGGAATCAGGGCCGCCATAAGGGTTTACGATGTTGAAACAGGCCGCCTGGAGAGGGAAACAGGCGCAAAAATCTGGATTTTCGAGCGAATGGCCGACGGAGAAACGGAATACCTCAATATCGAGCTTACGCAGGATACCGGCATGTTCCGCCTGTTCAGGGGAGAATCCGTTGACGATGTTTTCTATAAATTTTACCAGGGGGGTTAAAAGTGGGACTCAGTGACTTTTTGATGTTTTTTGCCAACAATTTTTTATTCAGTTTTGCCATTATTGCAGTTAGCTTTACCATGGGGTGGCTCCTTTACAGTTACCTGGTCCTTGGCAGGATAAATCTCAGGGAAGCCCTTTTTGAAAAAGACAACGTTGCCGCCTGGGTTGAGTTTATAGGAGCTTTCGTAGGTCCGACGCTTTTTCTTGCGGCCAGCGCAATCCAGGGTTCGGCCAGCAGCAATATTTTTGTAGACCTGCTTGTTTGCCTGTCTTATGTTATAGGTTACGTGGCGGTATTTACGTTTCTCAGGATGGCATCAGGATTTATTGTGCGGTTCCTGACGGACACCACGGGAAATGAGATCGTGATTCTGAATGATGAGATTTTCAAGCAGCACAATGTTGCCGCAGCACTGTTTTCCACCGCGCTTTCGGTTATTTTCGCGAACATGGTCCGGTTTATGGACGTGCAGGCGCAATACATAATGGAATCAATCCTCGTGGTTTTGAACATATTTATTTTTTCTCTGCTGAGTCTTGTCTTTTATGTTTTGCTTTTAAGAAGAAAGACTTCGCTTGTCAGGGAGCTTTTTATTGACAACAATATTGCGGAAGGCATCTGTTTCCTTGGTTTTGTTTTTGGAATGGAATCCTTGCTTGGCGGCATTGTGTCGGTTCAGACCGAGTTCCACCTGAACGAGCAGGCTATGGTCTTCCTGGCGTGCATGTTTTTGTACGGTTTTTTAAACTTCCTGTTCAGGCGCGTTTTTACGGCCGCCCTGAAAATAGATTTATGGAACGAAGTGTACGAGCAGAACAACATCGGCGCTGCCATCGGGATCGCGGCCATATATATCGGAGTATCGGGAATAATTCTGCATTTTATTAAGTAAATATTCATGAAAGATTTTTAAAGACTTAATAATTTTTAGATTTTTGTTGGAATTAGCAAATATTTAAGGAAAAATTTAAATAATATTTCTTTCTAAAGTATGGAATTTTTAATTTATATATGCTATTATTATAGTACCAGAGCCAATGATTTTGCTTTTTCATTTTATTCCTCCTTAAATGATTGATGTGAGTTGAGTTCATATTTGGAAGCACTGTGTTATCCGGTATTATTTATAAATCATTATAATAAGTGCTTTTTTTTTATTTTTTTATACATCCAGCAACACATTCAAATCATGTTGCCCGTTTCCTGAAAATACCATGCCAGCCTTGCTCAATTTGCTTGCCAACCAAGGCTTTTTTCGATATAATTAGCAATGCATCGATAAGGCGGGAAAAGCCGATTTTGATGCCTGAAAAACTGACAAAAGGTTTTGGCCGTGCTAGGCGGGGAGGTAGCGGTGCCCTGGTTCCTGCAATCCGCTATAGCAGGGTTGAATTCCTACCGCAGGCTTTTCCCTGTAAGGTCTGCCCCTCGTAAGTGGCAATGAAAACCGGGTCTTACGCAACGGAAACCTGTGAACCCCGTCAGGTTCGGAAGAAAGCAGCGGTAAGCAGATATTTCCGTGTGCCGTGAGGGTGCCTGGTTAGAGTTAACTGCAAGGGTTACGCTTATGGGCGGAAGGTCGATGGTAGGTGCACGGCCAATTTAATAACATAATGCCGATTGATTTGATGAAGCGGGTTCGGGTTGGTTCCGGACCTGTTTTTTTGCGTTTTAGCCGGTTTGTTGCCTGTTCGTATTTGTTGTTTGCTCCGTGTGTGATAGAATAATTATTGATTGGTTATGTTGTACGGACAATTGCTTTCTTGAAGGAAAGATATTTGGTTAAGGAAGGATATTTGCTTGTATTTGGAAAGTTGTCACAGTTTTTTGTAACAGGAGGTCCCGATGTCGTATATTAGTCTGTACAGGAAATGGAGACCCCAGGTATTTGAAGATGTGGTGGAACAGGAGCATGTGGTCAGGACGCTGCGCAACAGCGTGATTTCGGGCCGGATTGCCCATGCCTACCTTTTTTGCGGTACCCGTGGTACGGGAAAGACCACGATGGCCCATATCCTGGCAAGGGCGATAAACTGCCTGGATCCCGTAAACGGGGATCCGTGCAACCGGTGCGAGATTTGCACGGGAATTCTTGACGGCAGCATACTCGATGTCATAGAAATAGACGCGGCATCCAACAACAGTGTCGACAATGTCAGGGAAATACGCGACGAGGTTGTGTATGCCCCGTCGAGGGCAAAATACAAGGTTTATATAATCGATGAAGTGCATATGCTTTCAACGGGAGCCTTCAATGCGCTTTTGAAAACCCTTGAGGAACCGCCGCCGCATGTTGTTTTCATCCTGGCCACTACTGAACCGCACAGGCTTCCGGCCACGATACTGTCCCGGTGCCAGAGGTTTGATTTCAGGAGAATAAGCGCCGAAGGCATTGTGGCGCGGCTCCATAAAATAGCCGCGGCGAACGGTATTACGCTGGATGCGGACGCGGCGGGACTGATAGCCAAGTTGTCCGACGGCGCTTTGAGGGACGCCATCAGCCTGCTTGATCAGTGCATCGCACCGGGAAATGAGGTTATAAGCTACAATGATGTCCTGTCCGTTGCCGGCATGGTCAATGATGACTTCATGGCAGACCTGGCGGATTTCATTATTAACAGGGATACCGTTTCCGTTTTGAATGCCGTGAGCGAGCTTGTCGCGCAGGGAAAGGACACAGGAAAGTTTATCGGGGACATGATACTTTATTTCAGGAATATGCTTGTCTGCAAAGTGGCTTCATCCCCGGAAAAACTGCTGGAACTCCGGGGCGATGTGATTGAAAGGCTTAAGAAACAGTCCGAGAAGCTTGATCATAATCTGCTGATAAGCATAATCAGGGACCTTTCGGAATGCGAGGCCAACCTGAAATGGTCCGCCCATCCCAGGATACTGCTTGAAGCGACTCTTATCAAGCTTAGTGAAATGAACCTGAATATTGCCGAAAATGACGTTTTGACCAGGCTCGCGCGGCTGGAGCACATAATAGAAAGGGGCGCATTAACAGGCGCTGCGGGTGCTGCCGGCGAAACCCAAAAGGGAGGGGCGGACAGCAGGCCGGAAAGCCCCAATGAAACTGCGGGAATAGAACGGGAACCCGCCGGAGACGACAAATCGGGTTATAACGCAGAGAATAACAAAAGTGTACAAATTGACGGGGCAAAATCCAAAAACAGCAAAAAAACTGCTGCCCAGGAGTTTCAATACAGGCGAATCCCGGAATGGGACCAGGTTGTAACTGACATTAAAAACAGCGGAAGAATGGCCATTTATTTATACCTTGTGGGTACCTACGCCGTTGAACTCGGAACCGGTGCCATTGGCGTGGTGTTTACAGCGGAAAACCGCACAATCAAGGATTATTTTACAAAGACGGAGAATCTCGATGTCGTGAAGGAAGCGGCTTCACGGCGGCTTGGCAGAACTGTGAGGGTTAAATTTATAGATGAAGAGGATATTTCCGGGATTAAAGAAGAAAAACCTGATACAAGGGACGAAGTGGAGGAGAAGCTCAAGGACATAGCCAGGAGGCACAATGTCCCCCTTGAGGTTGTTGAATGACAGCGGAAACCCGGGCGGCCGTGCCAGGTATTGTATAATACGGCGGAATAACTGTATAATAAATACAATTGATTAAAATAAAATCCATTATGGAAAACAGGAGGAAACAGGATGGCAAGGGGCGGTTTCCCCGGTTTTGGCGGGGGCAATATAAATAATCTCATGAAACAGGCTCAGAAAATGCAGAAGGAGATGGAAAAGCTCCAGGCTGAACTTGAAGAAAGGACCGTCGAGGCATCAGCGGGCGGCGGAGCCGTAACCGTGGTTGTTTCGGGGAAGAAGGAACTGAAGGAAATATCCATAAAGCCTGAAGTCGTTGATCCCGATGATGTCGAAATGCTTCAGGACCTGGTATTGGCAGCCGTGAACGAGGCTTTGAGGAAAGCCGACGAAATGGTCAGCTCTGAAATGGCCAAACTGACTGGCGGCTTCGGCGGAATGGGCCTGTTCTGATGAATATATTACAACAAGATTGAACCGAGGACGTGGAACATGAGTTTATATGCTGCGCCGGTAGCAAGACTTATCGAGGAGTTTGAAAAGCTTCCGGGCATAGGCAGAAAGACGGCCCAGAGGCTGGCCTTTCATGTTATGAATATGCCTGTGGAAAAGGTGGAGGGACTGGCCAACGCCATTCGCGAAGCCAGGACCAGGATAAAATACTGTTCCGTTTGTTCCAATCTGACCGATGTTGACCCATGCAGTATTTGTTCAAATCCGTCGCGGGACTCTTCCGTTATTTGCGTGGTCGAAGATCCCAGGGATGTAGCGGCAATGGAACGGACGCGGGAATTCAAGGGCCTTTACCATGTGTTGCATGGCGCCATATCCCCGATGGAAGGTATCGGTCCCGAGGATATAAAGATAAAAGAACTTTTGGAGAGAGTCAGAAAAAACAACATTGCGGAAATAATACTGGCCACGAATCCCAACATCGAGGGGGAGGCTACGGCAATGTACATCGCGAAGCTCCTGAAGCCCCTGGGTATCAAAACCACGCGCCTGGCCCACGGCATACCGGTAGGAGGCGACCTCGAGTATGCCGACGAGGTGACGCTGGCCAAGGCGCTTGAAGGCAGGAGGGAGATATAAGTCAGCCCAGTACGTTCCGGAGGTGAGCAGCATGGAGGACAAATACAGAAGGTGGCATTTGATACAGGGGATTAGCTGTATCGTTTATGCTGTCTTTATGCTTTTATTATGGTATATGATTTATGCCGAATTGCCGGAAGCATTGATGATTGCTGCGGCCGTCGGCGCAACGGTTTCACTGGCAACTGCAATTGCTTCAGGTTTGATGAGGGCTTTCACAGGTTATAAAATGGGCTTGAAATCAACCGGAAAAGACTGGCTGATTGCAGGCATTGCTGTTGTACTTGCCATTATATATCTGGCAATCAGGTATTTTTAAGTTGCAGGCAGTATGCTCAGGTGACATGTTTGACGGTGCTGTTGATGAAGTGTGTATTTACAAATGCACTTTGAGTGAAAATGTACAGGATCAAATGTATAGAATCATGTAAAGGATGAAGATGGCAGCTGCCCAATCGGGATGGCTGCCGTCTTCATAATTGTTATTAAAACAGTACACAGGAGGGTTTGGCATGGGTAAAGCCAGGATAATCGGAGAACCTTTGAAAAACATGCCGTGGCAGGATAAGCCTGCCGGCTACAGGGGAGTGGTATGGAGGCACAGCGGGAATCCTATAACCGACTGGAATCCAACGCCAGGTACCAACAGGATTTTTAACAGCGCAGTGGTCCCGTTTGGAGGCGGATTTGCGGGAGTTTTCCGAGCCGATCACAACAACGGCACGGCCATGCTGCATGCCGGGTTCAGCAAGGATGCCGTCAACTGGGAGATTGATGACGGGGTCATCCGGTGGAAGGATGAAAACGGTGAGGATTTCATGCCGGGTTATGCCTATGACCCGAGAGTGGCGAAGATCGGCGATACTTATTACATAGTGTGGTGCACCGAATTTGGCGGATGCCCGGCTATTGGACTCGGAAGCACCAGGGATTTCAGGAATTTTGTCCGGCATGAAAACGTCTGCGTGCCTTTCAACCGAAACGGCGTTTTATTTCCCAGGAAGATAAACGGCAAGTACATGATGCTCAGCCGCCCGAGCGACAGCGGGCACACTCCCTTCGGGGATATTTACATAAGCGAGAGCCCGGATCTCGTTTATTGGGGACGGCACAGAAAGGTGATGAGCAGCGGCGGCGGATGGTGGCAGGACCTCAAGATAGGAGCGGGACCCGTTCCGATTGAAACCACCGAGGGCTGGCTGCTGTTTTACCATGGCGTAAACAATACGTGCAACGGTTATGTGTACAGCATGGGGGCGGCCATACTCGATATAGACAGGCCTTCAAAGGTTCTGTACAGGACTCGTGATTTCATCCTTACCCCGGAAAAAAACTACGAATGTGTCGGATTCGTGCCAAATGTCATATTCCCGTGCGCCACGCTCCATGACGCCGATACCGGAAGAATAGCCATTTATTACGGCGCTGCCGACACTTATGTATGCATTGCCTATACGCTGGTTGACGAACTCGTGGACTATATAAAGGCCAACTCGGAGCTCAATGCGGGCGATGCGGAAGAGGGAAGATAGGTAAGACAGGGGCGATTGGGACTATATTTACAGTTACGATTAAGAAACCCCGTGGGAATCATGGAAAGATTTCCGCGGGGTTTTTACAATAAATTAAAATTATTAATAATGACTTTAAAATAATTAAAATGTTTATTGACGATTTAAAGGTATAAAGAATATTATATAAATATAAACGGTTAAATAGATAGAATAAACGATTAGATTTTATGAACAATTAAATATGCATTGAATATGAGCGATTAAATGCCAGCGAAAAATGTAGCTGACAATGGAACAGGTTGAATTAATTGCATTTGAGAGGTGATAAACGTGAATCGAGAGGTGCTGGGCAGGTGCCCGGTTTGCGGAGCAGGTACGGAAATTACAAGGATCAGTTGTCTAAATTGCAATACGACGATCGAAGGGCATTTCCAGGTTTGCAAATTTTGCAGGCTTACCCAGGAACAAAAGGCATTCATAGACGTGTTTATAAAATGCAGGGGTAACATCAAGGAAGTGGAAAAGGAGCTCGGAGTTTCCTACCCAACGGTAAAAAACCGGCTGGATGAAGCGATCAGGGCATTGGGATACGAAGCTGAAAATGATGGGGAAAAACAGCCGGCTGACAGGATGGAAATCCTGGAACGGCTGAATAAAGGCGAGATTACCGTAGACGAAGCCGTAGAGCTCCTGAAGGACGGCTTTTAAATGGCGAGGGTTCGTTTTATAACTGCTTTTCGGGGAGGTATGGGAAGTTGATTAATGAAGAAAGGCTTAAGATATTAAAAATGCTTGAAGAGGGCAAAATTAACAGTGAAGAGGCAGCAAGGCTGCTGGAAGCCCTCGAGGGTAAAAGCGGCGGCAGGCAGGAAACCGGCCAGGAAACCCGCAGGCAAAGCAGTCAGCAGAGTTTCCAGGACGAAGTGTACAAAGTCAGGCAAAAACTGGACGAATGGCGGCGGGATTTTAACAGGAAGTACAATGAAACCGATTTTGAACGGTTAATCGACGAGTTCAGCATTAAAGCCGAAAAGCTCGGGAAGAACGTGGCGAGCACGACTATTGGACTTGTAGACAGGGTAATAGATTTTATAGGCAGTTTTGTTGACACGAATTTTTTCAACGTATTCAGTAAATATTCCGTTGTGGAAAAAAGTTTTGAAGCAGCGGCAGTCGAAGGAATGGATCTGAGCATTGAGGCAGTCAACGGCCCGATACAGGTTAAAAGGCATTTTGAAAACAAGATAGTGATAAAGTCCAAAATAAGGAGTCCGCAGGAAAATGTCGACGGCATACTGCGTTTTGAGGACAGGAGCGGCAGTGTCACGCTTAGTATTAATAAAACGGGCAACCTCAGCGTCTCCCATGAAGTTTATATTCCCGATGTGAGGTTGGGAAATGTCCGGTTTGTGACAACCAATGGCAGAATATACGCAGAGGACACGGCATCGAAGACGATTACCATTGTTACCAAGAACGGGCATATTGAGCTCATGGGATTAAATGCTGAACTGATAAGCGCGTCTACGAGAAACGGGAAAATACAGGTTGGCTATGTCATGGGCGACAGGATCGAAATAAACACGAATAATTCGCTCATAGACATAAGGCATATCAAGGCCGGGAAAATAAGCGCCGTTACCACCAACGGCAGGATTAACGTTGAGAATGTGCAGAATTTTGGAAATAACGATGTTATTGACATGATTCTTAAAACCACGAACGGCAATATCAAGGTCAACATGAATGACATGGAAGACCGGGCTTACAGGGTCAGGGCCCGGACCACCAACGGAAGCGTGAATTTGCTTATTCCTGAAATGACGTACCACCAGATGAGTCGCCGCGGAAAGCTCGGGCAGTCTGTGGAAGCCGAAAGCGGTAATTATGCTCAAAGCCCCCGGAAGGTCAATATTGATGCCGACACCTTCAACGGCTATATTGAAATTGTAAAATAGGAAAATGGATTAATTGCCTGTATCGTGGTATAATAGACGGGCAAAAAATGAAATGACTGATACCGGAGTGAGAGGTTAACACATGATTGAAAAACTGCAGGCAATTGAGGACAGGTACGAGGAACTGGGCCGCCGCGTGAGCGACCCGGCGGTAATTGCAGATCCAAATGAATATCGTAAACTGATGAAAGAGTATTCCGAACTGGAGGAAATAGTTTTAAAATTCCGGGAGTACAAAAAAATCAACTCGGATATTGAAGAAGCCAGGAGTCTTCTCGATGAAAAGCCCGACAAGGACTTCAGGGAACTCGTGGAGGCAGAGATGGCCGAGGCCGAAGAACGGCTTGAACAGGTTAAAAAGGAATTGAAACTGCTTCTTCTGCCCAAGGATCCCAATGACGAGAGAAGCGTCATTATCGAAATAAGGGGAGGCGCCGGCGGCGAGGAAGCTGCGCTGTTTGCAGGGGACCTTTTCAGGGCGTATACCAGGTACGCGGAAAGCAAGCGATGGAAGGTTGAGATACTTGATTCAAATCCCACGGAACTCGGCGGTTTCAAGGAAGTAATTTTTTCCGTCGACGGCCGCGGAGCGTACAGCAGGTTAAAGTTTGAGAGCGGCGTACACCGTGTCCAGAGGGTTCCGGAGACGGAGGCCAGCGGCAGGATACATACATCAACCATAACCGTCGCGGTTTTGCCCGAGGTTGATGAAGTGGAGGTTGAAATCAATCCTGCGGACCTCCATATAGACACCTACAGGTCGGGAGGTGCCGGCGGACAGCATGTCAACAAGACCGAATCCGCCATCCGTATAACCCATATACCCACGGGCATCGTGGTCACGTGCCAGGATGAAAGATCGCAGCACAAGAACAGGGAAAAGGCGATGAGGGTGCTGAGGTCCAAGCTCTATGAACTGGCGCAGCAGCAGGTTAATTCGGAAGTGGCTGAAACCCGCAGGAAGCAGGTCGGCACGGGCGAAAGGAGCGAAAGAATAAGGACGTACAATTTCCCCCAGGGCAGGGTGACGGACCATCGCATCGGACTGACATTATACAAGCTCGAGCAGGTCCTCGAGGGAGATTTCGACGAACTTATCGATGCGCTTATTACAAACGAACAGGCCGAGAAACTTGCCGCCGTTTCATCGGATAACGCCGGCTGAGTATTGACAGCTGAAAGCTTTTCGGCGACAGAACGGCTTTTCGGCAACTGGACACGGCTAAAAATGGCCAATATTGAACGGCTAAAAAATGAACGGCTAAAAATGAATGGTTAAAATGAATAGCCAATAAATAATATAGGCTCCCGTTGAATAGAATATAAAACGGGGGCTTTTTGTGAGGTATTTTCTTAAAGTAGCTTTTTTCGGTCTCATATCGGGCATAATCGGAACAGGCATCGGCGGGATGATGGCCTTTTTCGTAAAGAGCATCAGCAACAGGCTGCTGAGCGTACTGCTGGAATTCTCCGCGGGGCTCATGACGGCGGTGGTCTGTTTTGAACTTTTCCCGGAAGCGTTCAAAATCAGCGGCATAATGGACACCTTTGTTGGCGCCGTCGCGGGAGTGGCGGCCATCATTTGTGTTGAAAACCTGTTGATGAAGCTGGAATATTTTAAGGAGAAAAAGCCCAACAAGAGCCTTTTGAAAACGGGCATACTGATGTCAATTGGCATTGCGCTGCACAATCTTCCCGAGGGTTTTGCCGTGGGCTCGGGTTTTAATACGTCCATGGGCGTTGGCGCGGCCATTACTCTCGCAATAATTATCCATGATGTTCCCGAGGGAATAGCCATGGCCGTTCCCATGAAAATGGGAGGTTTTTCGGCCGTAAAGGCGTTTGCAATGACAATCCTGTCGGGAGTTCCCATGGGAGTCGGGGCGTTTTTCGGAGCGCTGCTCGGAGATATTTCGGATTTTTTCATTTCGGCTTGCCTCGGTTTTGCCGGAGGTGCCATGCTTTATATCGTTTTCAGCGAACTGATTTCCGAATCCAAAAGGCTATACAGGGGAAGGCTGCCTTCAATAGGGAATGTCATCGGCATTTTATGTGGTATAATAATATCAACTTATAATTGATATAAAGGTGAGGAGTAAAAATTGCATACAACCATAATAAAAGTGGACAGGAATAATCCGGACAGGGACAAGCTCCGCTTTGCAGCCGATGTGTTGAGATCGGGAGGTCTTGTCGCTTTTCCGACGGAAACCGTATACGGTCTTGGGGCCAATGCCCTCGATGAAAAGGCAGTGTACGGTATTTTTAATGCCAAGGGCAGGCCGTCGGACAATCCGCTTATAGTACATATCGCCGATACCGGGGATTTGCCGCGCCTGGTCCGGGAAGTTCCCGAGACCGCGCAGAGGCTGATCGACGCTTACTGGCCGGGTCCCCTGACGCTGGTAATGAAAAAAAGCGATGTCATTCCGCCGCGGATTACTGCGGGACTTGACACGGTGGGCATAAGGATGCCGTCGCATCCCGTGGCGCGGGAACTGATCGCGCTGGCAAAGGTCCCGGTGGCCGCCCCGAGCGCCAATATATCGGGGAAGCCCAGCACCACAACGGCCGCTCACGTTATTGAAGATCTTGCGGGGAAAGTTGATGTGATTATAGATTCGGGCTCGAGCGAAGTCGGTGTGGAATCCACCGTGCTTGACGCAACCGTGGATCCTCCCGTTATCCTGAGACCGGGAGGAATAACGCCGGAACAGGTAAGCAGGGTTGCCGGCGCCGTGCAGGTGGATGCATCACTCTTCGGCAGGAACGATGAAAATTTCGTTCCCCGCTCACCGGGAATGAAGTACACCCATTATTCCCCCGAGGCCGATGTCTACATAGTGGACGGACCAATGGAAAAAGTAGTGGAGTTTATCAACAGGAAATGTGCGGAGAATGCCGCTAAAGGAATAAAAACGGGGGTCCTGGCCAGTGAACAGACAATGAGGCAGTACGGTCCCGCAACAGTGATATGCGCCGGCGACAGGAACAGGCCCGAGACGGTTGCTGCGGGTCTTTTTGACAATTTGCGCCGTTTTGATCACCTCGGGGTGCAGGTAATTTACGTGGAAGCCTTTGATGCGAAGGGAATCGGCCTGGCCGTCATGAACAGGCTTTACAGGGCGGCAGGAGGAAAACTTATCAATATTTCAGGCGGAGGGGAAACATGAAAAAGGTGCTTTTTGTATGTACGGGCAATACGTGCAGGAGTTGCATGGCGGAGGGAATATTCAACAGTCTCGTTTCACAGGTTGATGGTCTCAGGAACGATTACAGGGCCGTGTCAGCCGGGCTTGCCGCCTGGGACGGGGACGGTGCGAGCCGGAACGCAATTGACGCGTTGAAACAGCAATGGGGTATTGACATAAGCAATCATGTCTCAAGGAGAATCACGGCCGGGGACGTGAAAGAAGCCTCGCTGATCCTGACAATGACGCGTTCGCACAAAAGGGCGCTTCTTGCCGAATTCCCCGAAGCGGAAGGCAAAGTATATACTTTGAAGGAATACGCATATACTAACGGTTGCAGCAGCGAAGCGGACGCGGCTGACACGGACATCCCGGATCCTTACGGCATGCCCCTGGAAGTTTACAAAAGCTGCGCGGGAACCATCAGGGCCGCAGTGGAGGCTGTGTTGAAAAAACTGGTAAACAGCCGTTAATTGTCGAAAAAGATTTTGACATACCCCCCTCGTTACTATAAAATTATTTTGGCAGGCAGAGGAAGGGTAAAGAAAAAAGAAGGGATGTAACGTGATAGGTATAGGCAGTGACCATGCCGGTTACAGGCTGAAGGAGGAAATCGTAAAACACCTCGAAAGCAGGGGTTTCAGCGTAAGGGACTTTGGGACATGTGGACCCGATCCCGTAGATTACCCTGACATCGGCCTCGCGGTAGCGGAGGCGGTTGCCAGGGGTGAATGCGAAAAGGGCATAATTATATGCGGAACAGGGATCGGGATTTCCATATCAGCCAACAAAGTCCCCGGAATCCGCGCCGCGTTGTGTACGGACAGCTACATGGCCAAGATGAGCAGGCTGCATAATGACGCAAATATCCTGGCAATCGGCGAAAGGGTCCTGGGGCCGGGAGCGGCGCTGGACATTGTTGATACCTGGCTCGATACGGAATTTCTCGGCGGACGCCATAAAAACAGGGTGGACAAGATTACGGCCATCGAAAACAGGTACTTAAAAAAATGATGGAGGAATTTTTTATGGGAAATGTTTATGTGCTTGATCATCCGCTGATTCAGCATAAGATTTCGCTGCTGAGGGATAAAAACACCGACACCAAGGAATTCAGGGAACTTGTATGCGAAGTGTCCATGCTTATGGGTTACGAAGTAACAAGGAACATGCCGCTGGAAGAAATTGAAGTAGAAACGCCTGTCGGTATTGCAAGGACGAAGGTAATCTCCGGCAAGAAGCTCGGATTTGTACCCATTCTCAGGGCGGGTCTCGGGATGGTGGACGGCATGCTCCGGCTGCTTCCCATGGCAAAGGTCGGACATATAGGGCTTTACCGCGACCCTGAAACACACGAGCCTGTTGAATATTACTGCAAACTGCCCGTGGACGCCAGCGAAAGGGAAATGGTGGTACTGGATCCCATGCTGGCCACCGGGGGTTCGGCATCAGCTGCAATCGGCTTTTTGAAAGACAGGGGCGTGAGCAGCATAAAACTGATGTGCCTCGTCGCCGCGACAGAGGGCATAAACAGGATACAAACGGATCATCCCGACGTGGATATTTACTGCGCTGCCGTTGATCCGGTGCTGAACGAACATAAATATATTGTTCCGGGTCTGGGCGATGCCGGAGACAGGCTGTTCGGCACAAAATAACATTTGCCGGAACCGGCACACGGGACCGGGGAATGGGGGGTTGAAGCGTGAGGCCTTCGTGGGATGAATATTTCATGGAAATCGTAGAGTTGGTCAAAACCCGTTCAACCTGTCTCAGGAGACAGGTTGGAGCTTTGATTGTGAAGGACAAGCGTATCCTTGCCACAGGTTACAACGGAGCCCCGATTGGTTGCCGTCACTGCAGTGAGGTCGGATGTATCAGGGAGCAGCTGGGCATACCTTCAGGCCAGAGGCATGAGCTCTGCAGGGCTATCCATGCCGAGCAAAATGCGATTGTCCAGGCGGCCTATTCAGGGACCAGCGTCAAGGGAGGCACGTTGTACGTAACCCATCAGCCCTGTGTCCAGTGCGCAAAAATGGCAATAAATGCCGGCATAAGCAAGATAGTGTTCAAGGGAGACTATCCAGACGAAATGGCCATGGAAATGCTTAAGGAAGCCGGTATAAGAGTTGTTAAGTTTATGGAATAGATTCGCCTTATTTAACGGCGGGGCTTGCCTTGAAAAACGGTTTTAAAAATGATTCCGGCAGTCAATAATCAATGCAGGTATACCTCGCAAAGAAGGTGTTTCATTGACATATGTTTTTGAATATCTGATTTCGTTTGCAATGGCGTTCATAATATCGTTCATCGCCACGCCCACCGCGCGCAACACGGCTTTCAGGATAGGCGCGGTCGATGTGCCCAGGGATAACAGGAGAATGCACAAAAAGCCTGTAGCAAGGCTGGGTGGACTGGCAATCGCCGCCGGTTTCCTGCTGACCATATTATTCAATGTAGTGTTGTCCCTGACAGGGTTTGATATTTTTCCGGCAGATCAAAAACTCCTGGGACTCCTCGGCGGCGTGCTGATTATAGAATGTATGGGAGTGGCTGATGATATAAAGCCGCTGAAAGCAAAGATGAAGCTGGTATTCCAGGTGCTGGCGGCCATTGTTGTCGTGGTCACGGGCACTGAAATAAAAATCGTGACAAACCCGTTCTCCGAGACAGGAATAACGCTGCTTCCTTCGTACATATCGATTCCCCTTACGGTTTTGTGGATTGTGGGAATTACGAACGCGTTCAACCTGATCGACGGGCTTGACGGCCTGGCTGCCGGAGTTTCGTCGATTGCTTCGCTTTCGCTGTTTTTTATCTCAATATTGAGGATAGATGAGGGCCCGGACATATACACGGCAATAATGACGGCTTCGTTGGCCGGAGCAACGCTGGGTTTCCTGCCCTACAATTTCAATCCGGCCAAAATTTTCATGGGCGAGACGGGATCCGCTTTCCTCGGATTTACACTGGGAGTCATATCCATCCAGGGAACTCTCAAAACTTATACAGCCATATCCATTGCCATACCTCTTCTTGTACTGGGGCTTCCGCTTTTTGACACGATTCTTGCGATTTTCAGAAGAGTTATGAGCAGAAAGCCCATCATGGAAGCAGACAGGGGCCACCTGCACCACAAGCTTATCGACATGGGGCTGACCCAGAAACAGACGGTTGTGGTAATGTACGCATCAAGCGCGGCCCTGGGCCTGTGCGCAATCGTGCTGGCGGACAGCGGGCCTTTCAGCGCTTTGATACTGGTAATTGCGATATCAGTTTTTATAATAGCCGGGGCAAAATTTATGAGCGGTATTAACGGAGAAAGCAATTATAAAAATAATGACAAAAGGCTGTGCCTGAAAATTGATCAGGCCGGCAGGGTGCGAGATATGAATAAGATCAGGGTAATGACGGTATTCGGTACCAGGCCGGAAGCGGTAAAAATGGCGCCGCTGGTCATGGAACTGGAAAAATGCGATAAAATAGATTCGGTGGTCTGTGTCACCGCCCAGCACCGCGAGATGCTGGACCAGGTTTTGAGGGTATTTGACATCAAACCCGATTACGACCTTAACATAATGCAGGAAAAGCAGACGCTGCTGGATATAACAACAAGGGTCCTTGAGGGACTGTCGTGCGTGCTTGACGAGGTAAAACCGGACATAGTGCTTGTCCACGGCGATACTTCAACAACCTTTGCAGGGAGCCTTGCGGCGTTCTACAAGAAAATAAGCGTCGGCCACGTGGAGGCAGGGTTGAGAACGTTTGACAAATACTCGCCCTATCCCGAGGAAATGAACAGGAAGCTGACGGCATCGCTGGCGGACCTGCACTTTTGCCCGACAATGACAAACAAGAGGAACCTTCTCAACGAAAATATACCGGAAAACGGCATATATATCACGGGAAATACCGTGATAGACGCAATTGCGACCACCGTAAGAGAAGACTATTGCTTTGAAAACCCGTTGCTGCGCGACCTGGATTACAAAAACTGCAGGATTATAGCCGTTACGGCCCATCGCCGCGAAAACCTCGGCGAACCGCTGCGCAACATATGCCGGGCGCTGAAACGTATTGTCGATGCCTACGAAGATGTGCGCATTGTTTACCCCGTACACCTGAACCCTGTTGTGCAGGAAACAGCGCGTGAAATACTCGGTAACCATCCATCGGTTTTCCTGACCGATCCGGTTTCCATGCAGGACATGCATAACCTCATGAGCAGGTCTTACATGGTCATGACCGATTCGGGAGGCTTGCAGGAAGAGGCTCCCGCTCTCGGCAAGCCCGTGCTGGTGCTCAGGAATGACACGGAAAGACCCGAGGCGGTTGAGGCCGGCACGGTGAAACTTGCAGGCACCGACGAAGATAAAATATTCGCAAGCGCCGCAAAACTGCTCGACGACGGGGACGAGTACAACCGCATGGCGAAAGCGGTAAATCCGTACGGCGACGGAAAGGCGTCCCAAAGAATAGTGCAGGCGCTGTTGTACGAGTTCGGGTTAAGCGATCAAAAGCCCGAAGAGTTCTGCGCCATGTGATATTTGAACGATTCATGCGTTAATAGGACGTTTGATATTAACTAGAAGCTTGATTATGACAATATTTCATTTCCGTGTGATCCGGGACCGCAGGCGCATCGCGCCACGGTCTTTTTGTATATGCGCATAAATACAAAACCTGTTGCAAGCAAACAGCGCTGTTGTTTCCCCAGGCTTTTTGAAGTTAATGCGACGGGCGATACCGATGGGCGATTTGATGGAAGATTGACGCTGCAAAACAGTTAATACGGAACGCCGAAATACCGATATTTTATAATGACATTATAACGATAGTTCTGACTGTAAGCACTGTTCTTTTGAACAGAATGCTTTTTGCACAGAGCATTATCCGGTAAAAAGCTGCAATATAAAATTGCAATGTTGTATTAACAACTGTGAGTTTTACATGTGAGGGAGCCATGAAAAAAGTTGTCAGAACGGTGGCTATAACGCTGGTATTTTTAACATTAACAAACCTGTTGCCCCAAACGGTGCATGTAACAAAAGCCGCGGGTTTCATGCCCGTTCAGCTCAACGTGGAAAGCTTTCTTGACGGCACTGTCAGGATAAACTGGACCCTGCCGGGAGTAAAGTCGGTCAGGCTCAAGTACCATGCGCCCGATGACAGCGGTGCGGTGACTGAGGTCAACAGGGCTGTTTTTCCCGAGGAAGGGCAATCATCGATAGATCATGTCGATATTACCGGAATTCGGCCCGACTACATATATGATTTTGAAATATGGTTCTATAACAACAGTACGGCGCTGCCCGACGACGGAAACAGTCCGGCTGTCACGGGAAAGGGCCTTGTCTATTTTATTTCTGACATGACCTTTTATGTAAACAGGGTGGACGAGCAGGCGGAGCAGATTCCGGGCGGCGGATATGAAATCGGCACAAAACCACGGCTGAACCTCAGGTGGGTCATGCCGAAAGCTTACAGCCAGGCTTTGGGAGAATTCAGGGACGCCAGCCTTGTCATGGATGAAATCAAATCGCGCCTTTCAGGCATATACGGCGACAGTGTCCCGGACCTGGCGCTGGATTTTCTTGTAAGCATTTCCCAGGATATTGACAATCCGTACACCGGCACATACGTAAATATAACCCAGCAGCAGGACGGGTACACGGCAGGCGCGTCCTTCGAAGGCATACCCGTATCGGCGAAAGTAAACACGACGGATGCGCCGGGTGACAACAGGTACCTGAGTTTTACGCTCGCGGGAAGAAAGGACGCTTCAGTTACCGATCCGTCCGAAATAGAACTCGAGTCGGAAAGTGAACTGCCCCACATGGATATTTTTCCGGGAACGCTTTATTATATCTATCTTAAACCGACGCTGAGGGGTGCCATCGATGCGCTGAGAACGGCTCCCCAGCATGAACGCAGGGGTTTTCCCGTGGATTCCGATAAGGATTACGTGTACACATACATACGGTTTCAACTCACAAAGGATGAAGCGGACAATGTAACCGTGACGGTTTTCAGGCTTAACAGGGGCAGTACCTATCTCCCCGGCATGTACTACTCCATACAGTCAAGCTATACGCCGTCCGACGCCGAATCGGCGTGGACCGAGCAGAGACAGCTCAGGGACATTAACTTTGTCGGTGACAGGGCGATTACCAATATTACCGACATCAATCCGAACAACTTAATGTATTACAGGATAGTAGTGCTGGACGACAACCGGAATGTCTGCGCAACATCCCAGAAGCTCGCCTATGCGCCGGGAGCCGACCTTTCCAGGCCTCCCGTGCCGAAAAACATCGCGCCCGGTACCGTAAACCTCGTAACGGGCACGGTGAACGGAAATTATATAAAATCGGGCGAAGTAGAAATCACATGGGAAAAACCATCCAACTGGACTGAACTCAAGCAAAACAACTACTACATTCATTTTATGCTCAACACCTTCCAGACGGAAATGAAAACCGACCCGTTGCCGGAGCTTGAAGCTGACGGCGTGAAATACGGCAGGTTTGAGCTGAAATACAGGTATGTAAAATCCATCAGCGCAGCGTCGCCGTCAATAAAAGAGAAGAACGGCCGCCTGAGCCTCGTGCTCAACAGGTACCTGGGCGATGCCGAGGGTTTTGACCTGTTTAACCGCGAAGACGCTGACGGAAGCCTGCACCAGCTTAGTGACGCAATGCAACCGGAACCCGACTATCCGCGTTTCCTGTTGCCGAACACCACGTATTACCTGCAGATGTATACTACAACGGAAGCAGCCAGGGATTTGCCCTATGACCCGGCCTCGCCGGCCATGTCCAACAAATCCCTGACGGTAAGTTTCACGACACCCGTTGAAACCACGCGCGAAGTTCCCATACCCAAAAACTTCTTCGTATCGGAAAATGGTGTTGACGCTGCGGGTCGCAATTATATCGAGCTCCAGTTTGACAAGGTCGAAATAAACTGGTCTTCCTATACTTCCGATGAAAATGCGCAGAAAGCGGTTCACTATGATTTGTACATGAACACGGTCAACCGCGAGGATGTACCGTTTGTACTCATAGGTTCCACCGAAGCCGCCGGAGACGTGCTGTTTACGGGCGCGGACGATATCCAGTTAAATTACATAAAGGCGCGGATAGATACCTTTTCCGAAGCTTCCCAGGCTTACACGGAATTCGGCGGATTTATCAAGCCCAATACGACATATTATTTCAAACTGAAGGTCAGGCTTGTCATTGAAGGCAGGGAGGACGTGGAATCGGTGTTTACCGCCGTCGTCCCCGTGACAACGCTGCGCGAACCCGTGGAAATTCCCGGCGATTCAACGGTCAGGCCGCTGGCTCCCGTTGATTTTGCCATTGCGAAAGATGAAAAGGGCGTGGAAAGGCGCACCGGTTCATCGGCAGCGTTCAACTGGACCAGGCTCGAGAGCGATGTCAGCTACGAGCTCGTGGTTACTTCAACAAAAATATCTCCCGAAGCGGAAAAGTCGGAATTTATGAACGATCCGGTCTATATTGATTTCGTTCAAAACTACGTCAGGGTATATCACGGCGGTGACACATTGCTTATAAACCCCAAGAACAGGGTAAATGAAATTTGCGAATTTGAAATCGACCGCTGGCTGTTCCCGAACAAATTATACTATTTCAGCCTGAGAGCCGTCAGGCCGTCGGGACTTGCCAGCGTATGGATAACCGTTCCCGTCACAACGCTGTTAATAGACGGACCGCAAATGCTGGCGGCCCTTACGGACATCCAGATAGCCTTTACCTGGTTTTACAGCGGCATAAATACCAGGGCCGACGACTTCACGGTATGGCTCAGGGGCCCGGAGGACCCCGGTTTCAGGCAGCTCGGGAAATCGGAATACAGGATAGTAAAGGACGGATTTTATTATTACGGCAGGGTGCTGCGCCTGAATCCCAACTCAGCCTACCAGGTCAAGGTTTTTAAGGACGGGCTGGAAATACCGCTTATAAGTCCCGTGGACGGCAGGAGGACCACGAGGGACGACAGGCACCAGGTTGAAGTCCAGTGGAAAGGATTGCCTGATTACGCTTACGAAATAGCAATCAGGGCGGAAAATGAAGATGATTACACGGTGCTGACATCCGTTGACTTCGAACTGTATACGGAAGAAACCAACTCAACGCTGGCTGATTCATCGCTGACCTACAGCGCTCGCATAAAATCCCGCGAAGTCGTGTTGCAGGGCGGAGCCAGGAGCCACCTGCCGCTTAAATCCAATACGAAATATTATATAAGGGTCCGCGCGGTGAAAACCTGGCGCGGAGAGACGGTATATTCCAAGTACGCAGGCCCCGTGGAAACCCGGACGGAATTCAACCAGAAGGATTATGACGATGAAGAAAGGGACCGCAGGATCGAAGAATCTTTCATGGACGCCATAAAAGCCATTGAGCGGCGTTTGTACTGGGATGTTTCTTACGGACCGCACGCAAGGACCATACTTCTTAAACCCGACAAAGTATCGGGTTTCATTGAGAATGACGGCGACCGGAGGTTTATTATCGACCTTTCGGCTTCAGCGGCCGGATCAGCCGATGTTGTGCTGGTTCCGTCGGACCTGGCAAGAACCCTGTCTTCCACGGATACCGAGCTGGTTATAAGGGCCAGGGGATCCGAATATACCTTGCGCGGCGGAATAGCCGACATTGACAATTCCGTCGAAATAAAAACCGTGCTGGCAGACCCTGGGGTCCGGTACTTATACCTGGGCATCGAAATAACAAGAAATAGTCTTGATATAAGCGGCATTACGAAAGGACATACCCAGGTGTCCACGCTCAATGATATAAAAATAGCAGCCCGGGGCAGCTCGATGAGTTATGGCGAGCTGAAAGACAAAATACACGACAGGCTCTACAACAAGTCTACAGGCCTTGCAGCGACCGGGCTCAAAAAGTACCGGAGCATTATACAGGCGTACGAGCTTGATGATATGGAGGAACTTGAGGATTACCTTGATGAAATCGTATTCGAAATAGAAAAGAACCTGGGGAAATTTATTGAAGACACGCTGGCAGCAACGGCAAAGGCAGAAAGCAGTATAAACAGGCTGAAGGCGCCCATGACCGCGGCTCTTTACATGGACAGGTCGGTACCGGGGCTTGTTTATCCCTATGTAAATTATAATGGCTCGGGTTGGATTGCACTGAACGGTGTAGTGCCCGACGGTTCAGTATGCGCGTTCAAAATGGAGAAACCGGGAAGGCACGTTCTGATGGCGCCTGTAATCGACGAAAACTACATACCTTCCGATTTTCCCGGCGCGGGCCTGGTGGCCAAATACATGAGTATCGTTGACCTTAAGGCCGTTTTCCCCGGAAGCGGTTTTCAGCCGTATAAACCGGTCAGCGTACTTGAAGCGGTGTTGCTTTATGAGGCAACGGTAGGCAGGTCGCCGGGAACAGGGGATGAGAGCTTCAGGCAGAAAACCGAAAGGCTCGGGCTTACCCAGGCCATAGGAACATCACTCCCTTCAAACTCGATTTCAAGGCAGCAGTTTGCTGCGCTCGCTGCAAAGGCATGCGAGGCGAAACTCGGTATAAACCCGGATGAATACCGGGCCAAAAAGACGTTTAATATTAACGATCTTAATGATATAAACAGGGCTTTAATCAAACCCGTAATCCTGTGCCTTGACTTGGGCCTGATGGAGCCCGATGACGGACTTTTCAGGCCGAATGGGAATGTGGCAAGGGGAGAAGCGGTCGTATCCCTTGCAAAGCTTCTGGAACTGGCGGGAGAATTGTGAAACCGGAAGCCGCAGCCGTGACGCCATAGGCAAGAGCAGATTGTCATATGTGCTTCCCGAATAAAAAGCCCGACCCAGCGTTGGTAACACAATGTTCGGATAATAAAGAGGTAATGTATTATGATAAAAAAACCGGTTAAAATCCTGTGTATTTTTATAGTCTTTATGCTGTTTATCCAAATGTTTCCCGCGGGCATTTTTGCAGCGCCCGTGCTGGAGCCTCTGTTTGCTCCTGAAAATTTGAGAATTGAAGCCAGGAATCCGGGAGAACCCGCCGTGGGATTTGTCGGCGAAAATGAATGCTATATAGACATTCAGTGGGACAAAAGCAGCATAAGTCCCTACCCGTCGGCCACCTATTATAACGTTTACATCCGCGAGATAAAGAAATACGGCGGAGACACGGGATTTATGCTCAGAGATACTGAAAAGGGCCTGCCTTCCAGCATCATTAACCAGCCGTTCCGCATTTCCGGGCTCAAACCGGGAACCGTGTACCAGGTAATGGTTAAGGCCTATTACAGGGTGGTGGACGGCAGCACCGTATATACAAGCCCCGAGTCCCCGGCATCCAACGTGATAACCGTATTAACCGACATCAAGCTGACCGTTGGGCCCCCCGCAGGGACCAACCACATCAGGATTGAATGGGACGACGTCTGGACCCATGGCGGCAGGATAGGTTACAGGCTCTATATCTCGGAAAATCCCGGCTTTGCCAATATAAAACCTATTTACATCACACCCGATATGATAGGTTCCACTGGTCCCGTGTTTGTCAACCAGTCGACGGGACGCCTTGAATATATTCATCCTGTCCGGGACCCCGGAAAGATATATTATGTCAGGCTGGCTCCCGATATGCTTGACGGCGACATTTACTACAACCCCGTAACCGTAACACGCTTTACAAATACATTTATACTTGTAAAGACGACGCGCATCGCCAGTACCCCCTCGGGCGTCGTGTGGAGGATTGACTGGTCGCCCGTCGTTACCGGGCTGGAGACGGGGCTGATCAAGGCTTACCTGATATACAGGGGCCAGCTGGGTTCTTCGGCTGCGCCGGAGCACATTGCCACCGTGGTTAATGATACGAGTTTCGTCGTCACCGTTCCAGTTGACGACAAGACCACTTATTTCAGAATCGTGGCGGATATTAGGGACGAGCAAACCCAGCAGGAAATATTCCCGATCAGGATAGCTTCCGATATCATCATTCTAAAAGAAGCCGATGTGCCGCATACGCCGCCGATGCCGGAGCTGGTCAGCGAACTCCGCGATGAAAGCGGCCGGGTGCTTGCACGCTATGAAGATTTGCTGGGTGCGGATACGGCCACAATCCTCTGGAAAAAGCCGATGAGGGCCGACGGCAGCATTGACACTGATGTTGAATATGACATCTGGCTCATAAGGGATTTCAGGTATCTCGACAATCCAGCTGACGGCGACAAGGTGGCGGATTCCTTAAAAATAGGCATTTCCAATGAAAACAACCTGGTAAGGGACGGAAACGGAAACATTGTCGGTTACAGGTTTAAACTGTCGGGGCTTGAACCTAACCAAACCTATTATTTCAAGATAATGGCCAAGAAACGCTTCGTGGATTTTGTGGACGGCGAACTCAGTGAAATTATCCGCGCCTCCGAAGCCGCCCACTGGGTAATTATAACAAGGCCGCTGGGCCCGATAGAACAGCCCGTGGTGCCCGGGAAACCGCCGCTGAGTGTAAAACGCCTTGCCAACGGCCGCGAAGCCATAACGGAAAATTCAGTCATTATTCAGCTGAAAAAACGATGGTATGAAAAATTTGACGAATCCATATCCAGATGGGTTTACATCGATACATCCATATTGTCCGATCCCAATGCCGACCAGCAGCAGAAGGACAGCTTGCTTGCGCTGATCAGGTCGATAGACGACGGCACCGCGGACCGTTCAAAGTACAGGGTCGTCGAGTATGACGAAGGCGTGACGCTGAACGTGGGATGCATAAAGAAGTCGGAACTTACAGGCAATGAAGACTTTTCGAAAATCCCCGCGGAGAAGATAATTGATTTTCCCTCCGTTCCCAATGATCCCGACGAAGTGCCGGATATACCGGGAAGCGGGAGGAGGAATATTGATATAACCATTTCGGGACTTGAGAGCAATACATCTTACGTTATCTGGGTCAGGGCCGCAAGGAGAAGAACGGGCGCCGTCAGCGAACCATCGGATCCGATAATTGTCGTGACAAAGCCCATTATTCCAGAGTATCCCGAATACCCCACTGTACCCACCATCACCCACGGGACGGCTTATGACAGGTACGCGGATATCAGCTGGTCTGAGTTCAATCCGCAGTACACCTATCATGTTGCGTGGTCCAGATATGATGATGTAAGCAGGGCGGAAAAACAGGCGACCGTAACGGCTGCCGATTATTCGCTGTATTACAGGGTTACCGATCTGAAACCCAACACGGGATATTACTTCTGGGTAAGGGCAGAGGTCACCGATTCCAGGGGGAGGAAACTTCTTTCCGACTGGAGCGATTCGTATTACCTCAGGACGCTGCCCGACATGCCTCCCAATCCCCCCAGGGGATTCGGCATAGCCAATGTTGAAGGCGCAGTGGGAAAGGACAGCATTACCTATGAATGGCTGCGGGAAGGAAACCTCAGGTATATACTGAGAATAGCAGAAAACCCGGACTTTACCGACGCAAAGGAATTTGACGCAGGGAAGACTTCAACCTATACCGTGACGGGCCTCAGGTCCAATTACAGGTATTATGCCGTATTGTTCGCCTACGATGAGGAAAAGGATCTTATTTCGGCTCCTTCGCCCGTGGTTGTTGTAAGGACACGGAAAAGCACCGATGAATATGATTCCGACCAGGATACCGAAGACGTGATTACCGGGGACTTTATAATAAAGGAGCCGCGTCCGGTCAACCGGACCTGGTATATCAGGATTACGGGCGTCAATGCCGACAGGTTCGTGGAATATGTTGCCGGGGACAATGTTCTTGACTTTCGCCTGTACGCCGGCGACTATCCTGTTAACACCGAAAGGATATGCCTTGAGGTGTCCGGGAAGGTGATTGATTCGCTCGGCCGGCTCAAGGAAAACCTGGTAATCGATACGGGCTTTTGCGAAGTGGTTGTGCGTCCCCATGTTCTGCCGTCGAATTTAGGGATGGACAGGCCGGACATTTCACCGGCCGGCAGGGAATTTACCTACAGGATTTACATCCGTTTGCCTCACAAACCATCAAATACTGCGGGTCTTACGTTCCACACCAATGCGGTGGGGATTGAGATAGAAGCAGGGTACGGCGAAAACGCGACATTGCTCAGGGAACTGGACGCGCCGCTCAGGATTGATTTCATTTACAGCGGAAGCTGGTATCAAAAGGGCGTGACGGCAGGATACGTGTACAGCCCCTGGGACATGAGATGGGAGAAATGTCCGACCGAACTGATCTCTAGCGGGATTCAAAGATACATTTCCGTGGAAACGGCAAAAACCGGTGAAATAGGCATAGCTTCCGAAATCAGGGCTCCGTTTTCCGATCTCGCCGGCCAGCCGGCGGATGTCGTAAGAGCCATAACGAAGATTACGGAGCTTTATCGGCTGAAAAGCGTGGAAGGTTCGACATTCAGGCCTTTTTCCTACGCGCTGACTTCCGATGCGGTCAAATTCATGCTCGATGTATTGAGTTACAATTACGGCAGTGATTACATGTACACCGCGGCCAAGGCGGGGTTGGTAACAACCGCTGATATTTCCGCGGCTTCGCAGTACTGCACAAGGCAGAAAGCGGCGGCCATGGCTGTCAGGGTATACGAAATCAAGACTTCACAGGCCGCGACAGTCGGAAATCCAAACCCCGGCGGGTACGCGGATTTCGATTCTGTTGACCCTGCGCTGAGCGTAAAAGTTCGTTTTGCATTGCAAAACGGCATACTGGACCTGAAGGAAGACGGGCGCATTGATCCCTGGGGTCCGGTCAGCAGGGGAGAAATCATGGTGATGCTCGAAAAGGTTCTCATAATGTGCGGCGAAATTGATTAAACTGGTAAAATGGATTATATTAATTAATTTAATATTGAAGTTAATTTGATTAAAATTAATTGATTTATATCGATTAAAATTAATTAAATTAAGTTTATATTGAATTAGCATAGAATAAATTTCGATTTAATTAATACTGGTCGAAACTTAATGACATTTTGCGGCAAAATGCTTTCCCGGCAGCGGGAGAGCTTTATTTTTTCAATTTTTGATAACGTAATGGTTTTAAATAAAAGCCGGCAATCTGTTTGTGTAAGGCAATTTATTCATGTAAATATGATGATTTATTTCAGGAGTTTCGCAAAGGCATGCGCAATTAACGAATTTCCGCGCATCGTCGGGCAAAGAACCAGTAAATAGCGCTGTTTTAAAAACATAGCATGTATACCCCCCGAAGTGTAAGGCAATAATTTTAGTAAACCACTTAAGTCGGGGGACGTAATGAAAAAGAAAGCTTTATTAGTATTTATTGCATTTACTTTGACTTTATTTTTTACATTTGTTTTATATAATATGCATGCTTCCGACCTGGTGAACGCTCCTGCCCTTGCCAGGGCTTTCGACGGGTCGGGAGCTAATATTGTGAGCAGCGAGTGTTATGTATGGTGCAGGCTTGACAGAAATTTTTGCATGAATTACGGGATAGAAAAGGTTGCCGACATTATTGCCGGCAGGCTGGGAGTTTTAAGGGACGAAAGCTTTTCCAAAACCAGCGAAGAGGATGACAACATAAGCAGGGTTGAAATAAACGCCGCGCTGGAAGATGGACGGTCGGTCCGGCTCGGCGTCCAGGCCGACAGGAAGCCTTCCGGCGGAGCGGTGTTTACCGGGACTATAAGTTTGACGGAGCAAAATGGCCGAAGCCTTTTGAAAGCCTCGGCAGAAAAGGCTTTGAACGCGCTCAGGGGCTTAGCGGACAAAACTGATGTGAATTTTTCAATTACCGGAAGTTTTGATTCGGAAATTGAAAAAGATTCCTGGGCGGAAATTGCGCAAAGAATGTTTGCCATGGTCAATGCCAGGGAAGTCAGCCGGATTGAGGACGGAAACCTGGTAAGTATTTCTGCCTATTCGCCTCATTTTGTCAACCATGTCGAGGTGGAAGGAAAGAAAATGAACCTGAACCTGGCAATGCGCAACAACCTGCATGAAGGAAAAACCTACATTTGGCTCGCAACGCCGGTAATTACAACGGAATATTGAGGTTTGACGGATACATAAACCAAGCAATGGAAAATACGATTGAATAATACGAAAGGGAGAAAACAAGTGCCCAGATTCCTGATAAACAAGGGAACCCCCCTCAGGGGGCGGATAAGAGCCAGCGGCGCAAAGAACTCGGTTTTGCCCATCATTGCGGCGTCGCTGCTTACCGACGGAAAAAGCACAATAGAAGAAATACCCTGCCTGAATGATGTCCGAACCATGTGCGAACTGATCGAATGCCTCGGGGCAAGGGTCAGGCTTGAGGAAGGACAGAACAGGCTGATAATTGATTCGGGAAATATAACGAACACCGTTGCTCCATATGAACTGGTTAACAAGATGAGGGCTTCTTTTCTTGTAATGGGACCTTTGCTGGCAAGGCAGGGAATGGCGAAAATTTCGCTTCCCGGTGGCTGCGCCATAGGCAATCGCCCCGTAGACCTCCATTTAAAAGGATTTGCGGCCATGGGAGCGGACATTGTCCAGGGCCATGGTTATATTATTGCAAAAACGAGGGGGAGGCTCAGGGGAAGCAGAATTTACCTCGATTTTCCCAGCGTGGGGGCTACTGAGAATATTTTAATGGCCGCGGTTCTTGCCGAAGGCCAGACGATAATTGAAAATGCGGCTATTGAACCGGAGATCGTGGATTTGACGACTTTTCTAACTTCCATGGGCGCGGATATTAAAGGCGCGGGCACCGATACTATCAGGATCAACGGCGTAAAGGAGTTAAAAGGCGTTACCCATGCGGTTATACCCGACAGGATAGAAGCGGGCACTTTCATGGTAGCCACTGCCATCAGCGGCGGCGATGTGATAATAGAAAACGTTGTGCCTGATCATTTGAAACCGGTCAGCGCCAAGCTGCGCGAAGCCGGCGTGGAGATTTCCGAAGAGCTTACAAGCATACACGTAAGGGCGGGGAAACCGCTGAAGGCCGTGGATATCAAGACCCACCCGTACCCGGGCTTTCCTACGGATATGCAATCCCAGATGGCTGCGCTTCTGAGCGTTGCGTCGGGCACCAGCATATT
The DNA here is from genome assembly GCA_023623175.1 of Bacillota bacterium. Lineage (GTDB taxonomy): Bacteria > Bacillota > Clostridia > Acetivibrionales > JAMNXU01 > JAMNXU01. The sequence goes on along the minus strand of JAMNXU010000021.1, from coordinate 125,794 downwards.
GATTGAAACCGTGTTTGATAACCGGTTTATGTATATAAGCGAGCTTAAAAGAATGGGAGCGAAAATAAAAGTGGAAGGCCGGAGCGCTGTTATTGAAGGTACCGACAAACTCATGGGCGCCACCGTCAGGGCTACGGACCTGAGAGCCGGAGCCGCCCTGGTTTTGGCCGGTCTTGTAGCCGAAGGCACTACGGAAATAACCGATATTGAACATATTGACCGCGGATATATGAATTTTGATGAAAAGCTGAGGAAACTCGGCGCAGACATTGTCAGGGTCGAGGACTAAAAACTGCGGTTCCGAAGCCAATCATATTATTCTTCCGGTCCCGAATATAATTTATAAGGAATTTTTTTTGTAAAGCAAATGTGAAATTGGCAGAGGACCGGATGATGAAATACATAACTTATTATTTGTCTGTTTTTGTGGTGCTGATTATCATTTTTCCCATGCTGATAGTAAAGGGATGCTCGGTCAATAATGTCAAACCACCCGATATTACCGAAGAGGAAGAAAGCCCCCGGGTCAGCGTAAAACTCCTTGTAAAACGGGAAAACAGGGTTGAGGAAATGGAACTGGAGGAATATCTCAGGGGCGTGGTCGCGGCGGAAATGCCCGCGGCGTTTGAAACGGAGGCTTTGAAGGCCCAGGCCGTGGCTGCCCGTTCCTACGCCTATGCAAAAATAACAAGCCAGGAAAAGAAGGACGAGCATCCCGACGTGGATCTGTGTTCCGAGGCAACGTGCTGCCAGGCGTGGATTTCCAGGGATGAGGCATATAAAAAATGGGGACTTATTTCGGCGTATTTTTACTGGAATAAAATTATCCGCGCTGTAAATGAAACCCGTGGCATGATACTTACGTACAACGGAATGCCCATATGCCCGCTGTACCACGCAAATGGCGGAGGAAGGACCGAAGACGCCACTGAAGTCTGGGCCGGAGAATATCAACCCTACCATGTCAGCGTGGAAAGCAGGGGAGACGAAACCGGGAAGGAATACACCAGCCGCGTGGAAATAAGCAAAAAAGCCTTCATTGAGCGCCTCAGAGGCAGATACGGCGCTTTTAACATAAGGGAAGAAGACTTGCCCGAAGGCTTGAAAATCATTGATTACACTGTGGGAGGCAGGGTAAGAAACATCGATGTCTGCGGAATTGTACTGAAAGGTACCGAATTCAGGGAAATTTTTTCGCTGAAATCAGCCAATTTCAGGATTGAAGAAAAAGATGAAGACACGCTTGAAATAATAACCACGGGTTACGGTCACGGCGTTGGGATGAGCCAGAGGGGCGCGCAGTTCATGGCGCAAAACGGAAGTACCTATGAAGAGATTTTAAAACATTATTACACGGGTGTTGACATAACCGATATAAATAGTCTGCAATAAATTATTGCACCTCCATGTATATTAATGCCAGAAGTGGCAACAATAATGCATGGAGGTGTTTAATTATTTATGAAAAAGCTGTTTGCAGGAAAAAAGGCGTTCGGAAAACGTTTGGCTGAGTTTGTCGATAGAAAGGGATTTTATGTTGTATTGGTACTGTGCATAGCAATCGTTGGCGTGGCCGCGGCCGTTGTCACTACATACAATCTGAGATCCCCAAAGATTGATTTTGACGCGGATTATGATATTGCTGACAATGAACTTGATTACGACCAGGAAGGCGAGGGTTACGAAAGCTCGGCCTTTTGGGAAGACACCGGGGAAGAAGAATCAATGGCGGCTGTAACGGAAAGTGACGAAAAAAGCGAAGCTGGAGAAGACATGGCGAAAGAAAGCGGATCCGGTGTGGCTGGCGCTTCAACATCAAGCGATTCGGCTTCAGCTGATCCAGGTCAGCCTGCAAACACCGGCGAGGTTGCGGCAAAGGATGATAAAACGGCAGCCGGTGAAAATGAAAACGTCAACTTTATAATGCCCGTGATTGGTGATGTTACACAGGAATATGCAATGGACAGGCTCGTGTATTCAAAAACCCTCGAAGACTGGAGAACCCACAGTGGAATTGACATCGCGGCGCCGATCAGCACCGTGGTCAAGGCCGTGGCTGACGGCGTTGTAACCGAGATAAAGAAGGATCCCGGTTTTGGAATTACCGTGGTGATTGACCATCAGAATGGCTACAAAACGGTTTATTCAAATCTTGCTGATACCAATACCGTGGTACCAAACCAGAGGGTGAAACAGGGCGAACCCATAGGTTCCGTGGGAGATACTGCGGCTTTTGAAGCCGCTGAGGCGACCCACCTGCATTTTGAGGTACTGAAGGACAACAAGCACATCAATCCGATGGATATTCTTGAATTAAAGAAATAGCTGGCGGAAATATTGCGCTATCAGGAAGGGAAGCGGCCGTTCCGGCTGCTTCCTTTTTACCATGCTTTTTTGTCATGGTTTATTACTGAAAAATCATATAGCCTCCCCTCCACGCATATATATACTGTAGCAAGCCTGTTTGGCATAGATTTTCAGCTGGCGCTGTCTTGATGCATGCTGCCAAGTGCCTTAAGGGGGGATATTTTATTGAAAGGGTACATAGAGGAAAGAGCGCTTAGTTTGGCTGCTTACATAATTGAGAATAAAGCTACCGTAAGAGCGGCGGCCAAACAGTTCGGAATAAGCAAAAGCACGGTGCACAAGGATGTTACTGAAAGGCTGATGAAGATAAACCCTGTACTTGCCGAGGACGTTAAAAAGGTTCTTGAGGAAAACAAGGCTGAGAGGCACATAAGGGGCGGTCAGGCTACAAAGGCAAAATATGAATCATCAACTATAAAAGCCGGCTGAAACCGGCTTTTGTATATTGTGGAATATTCTGTATTGCGGCGGATGCATCCGGCTGATTCCGCGCGTTATTCACCAATAATTTTGACCAGGACCCTTTTGCGTCTTTTGCCGTCAAATTCGCCGTAAAAAATTTGTTCCCACGGCCCGAGGTCGAGCCGTCCATCGGTGATTGCCACCACGACTTCCCGTCCCATGATCGTTCTTTTTAAGTGGGCGTCGGCATTATCTTCAAACCCGTTGTGGTGGTACTGTTCATAGGGCTTTTCCGGGGCAAGTTTTTCGAGCCATGCTTCGAAATCCCTGTGAAGACCGCTTTCATCGTCATTAATAAAGACGCTTGCCGTTATGTGCATCGCGTTGCAAAGAAGCAGGCCTTCCTTAATGCCGCTTTCCTGCACGCACCGGGACAATTCGGGCGTTATGTTTATGAATTCCCTCCTGTTTTTGGTGTTGAACCATAATTCTTTTCTGTAGCTTTTCAAGTGAAAGCCTCCTTTCGGTGTTTACTCAGATTGATGTTCAATAAATTAAATTGATAAATACGTTTATGATGCCAAAGAGATTCTACCTGAATTATCGAAATTCATGTACAATAAATTTGAAATGGAAACATTCCGGAATCATCCGGCTTGCTAAACCAATGATTTCATATCCGGGCACAGAGTGTCAAGACTGTTTCCGGATTCCGTTCCATTTTTTGTATGGTTTAGAACAAATATATTGCATAAAATGTGCATTATGATAATATTAGAATCAGAACCTGTGATAATATTGGAACCAGGAAATCAGAACTTGGAAAATTGATGCAGAAGGAGTGTTTGATTTGGGTTTCGGGCTCGATATAGGCATAGATCTGGGAACGGCATCCGTTTTGGTATACATAAAGGGCAAGGGCATAGTTCTCAGGGAACCTTCCGTAGTAGCAATAGACAAGGATACAAACAAGCTTTTGGCCGTTGGAGAAGAAGCAAGGCGCATGCTGGGAAGAACGCCGGGTAACATAGTTGCCATTCGCCCCCTCCGCGACGGCGTTATTTCTGATTATGACATTACCGAAAGAATGCTTAAATATTTCCTGAACAAGGTATACGGAAATAAGTTCCTGAAGCTTTTCAAACCGAGAATAATGGTCTGCGTGCCCAGCGGCGTTACGGAAGTTGAACGCAAGGCGGTTATTGACGCTGCAATGCAGGCAGGCGCCCGAAAGACCTACTTGATAGAAGAACCCATTGCAGCGGCCATAGGGGCCGGAATAGACATATCCAAAGCCTGCGGAAGCATGGTTGTGGACGTGGGCGGAGGAACCACGGACATAGCCGTTATATCCCTTGGAGGCATCGTTGTCAGCAACTCCATAAAGGTGGCGGGGGACAAGTTTGATGAAGCCATTGTAAGATATATGCGCAAAAAGCACAATATCATGATCGGAGAAAGAACGGCTGAAGAGCTGAAAATAAACATAGGAACGGCTTATCCCAGGATACAGGAAGTAAGCATGGAAATAAGGGGCAGGAACCTGATATCAGGCTTGCCGAAAACTATCAGCATAACGTCCACGGAAATAATGGAGGCGCTGGAAGAGCCGATTTCAAGCATAATCGAAGCCGTCCACAATGTGCTTGAAAGGACGCCGCCGGAACTGGCCGCCGACATAAGCGACCGCGGCATTGTAATGACGGGAGGCGGCAGCCTGATTTACGGTTTGGACAAGCTGCTCCAGGAAAAGACGGGAATAAATGTTATAATAGCCGAAGATGCCATCTCCTGTGTAGCCCTCGGCACAGGCAAAGCCCTTGACAATATTGAAATTTTGGAAGAAACAGCCGTGGCCGAGAGCAGGGCGTCAAGAAGGTGGAACTAAATCAATAAGGTGGAGTTAAATTTTATATGAATTCCAAATCATCGTGCAATTATTTTATTTGGCTCGTAATTGCATCGGCAAAAAACAGGTTTTAAAAGCCTGTTTTTTTGTTGGAAAATATTCTATACAGTTGCTTAATTCATAATAGTAGGTTCTACAATGATACAATATCCCGATTTAAGGTATTGCTTTAAAAACCGGGACAATTTTGTTGTTAAGCAAGGGCCCTTGTCCGCCGATATTAATATTGACCGATAAAACAAGCAAAAAGGAGCCGGACAATGATTCGAGGTCTTTACACTTCAGGCTGGAGCATGCGAGTCGGTATTAAAAAAATGGATGTGTTCAGCAACAATCTTGCAAACGCAGGAACCGGCGGTTTTAAGAGAGATACGGTGATTTCTGCCGCTTTTCCAGAAGTCTTAACAAGAAGAATCAATGATACGGGCCAGGGAATTAACCCCCGCGGTATATTGGGCAACATGGAACTGGGCAGCGATGTGGGGGAAATATATACCTATTTTGACCAGGGGCCGCTTCAGCAGACCGACGGCGCGCTGGACCTGGCAATCGGCGGTTCAGCTGCGGCTTTTTTCACAGTTGGCATGGCTGACGGCCAGGGCGGATGGGCTGAATATTTTACAAGGGACGGTTCGTTCACGCTGAACAATGAGCAGCAGCTGGTCACAAAGGACGGCTACGTGGTGATGGGGGAAAACGGTCCGATCATTCTGACCGGTTCTGAAATAAAAATAATGAGGGACGGATCCGTATATTCTGACGGAGTTTTTGTCGACAGGCTGTTAATCAGGCAGTTTGACAATACCGAAACGCTGCGCAAATACGGCTCCAATCTCCTGCAGAGGACTGCTGACACCGTTGAAGCGGAGTTTACCGGCACGGTTCTGCAGGGATACCTGGAACAGTCCAATGTGAATATTGTAACTGAAATGGTTAACATGATCAGTGTGATAAGGGCTTACGAAGCTAACCAGAAAGTGCTGCAGTACCAGGATTCGACGCTGGAACGTGCAGTTAACGAAATCGGCACGGTGAGATAACGCAAAACAAGTGAGAGATAACGCAGATTACAAGGGAGGCGTACAACCATGATGAGAGCTCTCTGGACGGCCAGTACCGGAATGATAGCTCAGCAGTTCAATGTGGACGTGATATCGAACAATCTTGCAAATGTTAACACGACCTCGTATAAAAAAGTTAAAGCTGAATTCAAGGACCTGCTGTACAGCACGCTTAACAGGGCCGCAGTGCAGGACGGAGAAGGCAATCCCGTGAATCTGCAGGTTGGCCATGGCACCCGTGTAATTGCCACGGTCAAGGATTTTTCCACGGGTCCGCTGGAGAGGACTGATAATCCGCTGGATTTTGCGATAAACGGCCCCGGCTTTTTTAAAGTTTTGGGACCAAGGGGACAGGTGGCTTACACCAGGGACGGAAGTTTCAAGCTAAGCGTTGGCGATGAAGGCATCATGCTTGTAACTTCCGAGGGATATCCCGTCCTTGACGAAAATGACAGTGAAATCATATTTGATTTTGATATATCACGGATGGTTGTTTCCCCGGAAGGTGAAATCAGTTATCTCGATGAAACCAATACACCGGTTTACACCGGGATCCGGATCGGCCTGGTCCGGTTTGCCAACAGGCAGGGCCTTGAGAGCGTGGGAGAAAACCTTTACATGGCTACAGCCGTTTCCGGCATGCCCATGAATGACTATGATTTCGAGGATCGGAGCGTATTGATGCACAAGTTCCTCGAATCGTCCAATGTCCAGGTAGTAGAGGAAATGGTCAGGTTGATCGCCGCGCAGAGAGCCTATGAAGTAAACTCCAAGGCAATCCAGTCTGCGGACGAAATGCTGGGAATGGCCAACAACCTGAGGAGATAGGTGAATAAATGAGTAACAGCGGTATAAGCGGGATAGGCGGTATAAACAACATAAACCTGACAACGGTTGAAAATAATATCAAAAAAGTGTCCGACGAAAGCTTTGCCAGGGTCTTCGAGAAGGCCATGGAGAAAAAAGACGAAGAAAAGCTGCGCGAGGTATGCAGGCAGTTTGAGGGAATACTTCTCAGCATGTTATACAGCGAAATGAAAAAAAGCGCGCTTCAGTCCGATCTCATACCAAGAAGCGCAGCCCGGCGTATTTTTGAGGAAATGCTCGATCAGAAGCTCATGGAAAACGCCGCGGAAAGAAGTTCGATGGGACTTGCGGACATGCTTTACAACCAACTGGTTAAAGGGCTCAAGCGAAGCGATGACACTGCCGGCGACAATGGGATTGATAATTCCTCCGTTGGGGAATAATATGCAACACCTTGCAGCAGGACCGGCATTGGCTTATAATGTCGGTAAAGCCGCAAAAGGCCGATGAATGCGACAGCCGGACCAATTTCCGGGCCTGGGGCGGCAATAAAAGCAGGAAAGAGGTGTGTCATGCTATCGAATATAGAAATACAGAATATAATACCCCACAGGTATCCTTTTCTTCTCGTGGACAAGGTAATTGAGCTGGATCCGGGAAAGAGCGTTACCGCGATAAAAAATGTAACGGCCAACGAACCGTTTTTCCAGGGCCATTTCCCAGGATATCCGCTGATGCCGGGCGTACTGATAGTTGAAGCCCTTGCCCAGGCAGCCGGAATTGCCGTGGCGGTGAACGAGGAAAACAAAGGCAAGCTCGGTGTTTTTTCAGGAATTGAAAACATGAAATTCAAAAAACAGGTGGTACCCGGCGATACCCTTGTTTTGAAAGCGGAAATTACAGCTTTCCGTCATGGACTTGCCAAGGCAAAGGTCAGTGCCAGCGTTGACGGGCAGGTGGCCGCTGAAGGCGAGATCAAATTCATGCTTGTAGATGTGCAGAAGTGACGGCAGGATACATAAATTTGCGGAATAAAAAAGAGGCGGATTATCTGCCTCTTTTATATTTTTAAAAAGTGATTTTACTGCAAAAACGAGATTTGCAAAGATGTCGTTGAAATCAGCAACGTCTCGCCTCGCGTCTCAAACGAACGGACCACATACGCGCCTCCTGCGCCAGGAGTGGTCCTTTCGGAGGCATCCGGCCTCCGAATCGTTTATAAAACTAAAACTACACCGCCTCAACCTTATCCCCGCTTTTCAAAAACAAATCCCCAACCTTGAATACATCTCCGGCACCCATCGTCAGTACCAGGTCGCCGGGTTCGACCCTTTTGCGGAGGGCTTCCGCGACGGAGGTGAAACTACTGAAATACTCGGCATCTTTGCCCTTTTCACGCAGTTTTTCCACGAGGTCGCGCGAGTGAATTACCCCGAGATCCTTTTCCCTTGCCGCGTAAATATCGGTTACAAAAATGTGGTCAGCATCGCTGAACGATTCGGAGAAATCGTTCAGGAGAAGCCTGGTCCTTGTATAGGTATGGGGCTGGAACACGCACCATATTTTTTTGAAATTACCATTCCTGGCGGCTCTTAATGTTGCTTTTATTTCGGTGGGATGATGGGCGTAGTCGTCAAAAACTTTTATGCCATTGACGACGCCTTTCAGCTGGAAACGCCGGTTGGTGCCGGTGAAAAGGCTTAAACCGCGTTTAATTGATTCCAAATCGCAGCCCAGGGCGTGGCATGCAGCAGCTGCGGCCAGAGAGTTGCCTACATTGTGGAGCCCCGGCACCTTGAGGCTGACATGCCCTATTAACTGGCCTTTATAAACCATGTTGTACGAAGGCAGCCCCATGTTGTCAAATTCAACGCCAGTAGCCGTCCAGTCGGCTTTTTTGTTAACCAGGCCATAGGAAACAACATTGCACTCCAGGGTTTCCGCCATTGAAGCGATGAAGGGATCGTCGAAGTTTGCCACGAGATACCCTTCCGGCGGAACAAGGGACGCAAATTTCCCGAATGCAGCCCTGACGTGCCCGATATCCCTGAAATAATCAGCATGATCAAGTTCGATGTTTAATATTACGGCGAGATAGGGATGAAGCTTGAGGAAACTTTCGCAATATTCGCAGGCTTCGGTGATGAAATATTTATCGGAACCTAATCGCGTATTTCCGCCGATTGCGTTCAAATCCCCGCCTATATGTATGGTGGGATCCAGTCCTGCTTCAAGGCAAATCACGGATATCATCGAGGTTGTTGTAGTTTTTCCGTGTGTACCGGAAACAGCAACGCTGTATGTATGTTTTTTCATGATTTGCCCGAGCAGCTCTGCGCGATCGATGACGGGAATATTCAGACTTCTTGCCCTGACAAGTTCGGGATTGTCACCGGCCACCGCTATTGTATAAACTACGAGGTCGGGATCCATTATATGGTCTTCGCTGTGACCATGATATACCTTAATGCCCATGCTCCTGAGACGTTCGGTGACACTCGTCGAGTTTTGGTCAGAGCCTGTCACAATATAGCCCAGATCATGCAAAATTGCGGCAAGTCCGCTCATGCTCGCGCCGCCTATGCCGATAAAATGAACCTTTTTTACTTCCGGCATTTCGGGAATATTGTTCAAATTCACTTCCAACACTTCCTTTACTATGCTAAAAATATTACTGCCGGATAAATATTATTACCACTGGTATTGTTGCCCAAAAAACATTCGCATAGTATAAAAAATTTCAAATAGTATATTTCAAAAAACATCCAAATATTATTATATTTTACGCCGGCCCGGCATATGACGGAAATCGTGCCGGTAATTGCCTGCGCGCAAAAGACAACTTTATTATAGATAATTATCGGCCGTGCCGCAACAAATGCATTTTTCAGGAATCACGAATAATAACGGCTGAAAATATTAAAATATTCGAAAAAATATTGTATAATAAACTAAACTGAAATTAGAAGCTGCCTCAAAAACGGAGGTTAAATAATGAAAAAACTGCATAGAAATGAGCGTATTTCGGTTTTGCTCAAAATCCTCACCGATGCGCCGGGTAATGTTTTCACCTTCAGCACTTTTACTGAAATGTTCGGTTCTGCCAAGTCAACGATCAGTGAAGATATAGATATATTGAAAGATATTGTTGCGAAATTTGACCTCGGAAGCATTGAAACCATCCCGGGTGCAGCCGGAGGAGTCCGGTACGTACCCTCCATAAGCGATGAACAGGCTGCATCGATCCTCAGGAACCTGTCGGTGGAGCTGTCAAGGAAGGAAAGGATTCTGCCCGGTGGTTTTCTTTTTATGCTTGACATAATATACAGTCCCGTCGAGATGGATAAGATAGGCAGGATCTTTGCATCTCACTTTTTCCCGCTGGCCATAGACTATGTTATAACCGTAGAAACAAAGGGAATACCGCTGGCTTATGCGACGGCGCGCTATCTCAACGTTCCGCTGGTAATAGTACGGCATTACAACGAGGCCGCGGACGGAGCGTCGGTAAACATCAACTATGTCTCGGGTTCTTCAAAAAGGATACAGACGATGGTTCTTTCCATAAGGGCGCTGAAACGCAAATCCAGGCTGCTTTTCATAGACGATTTCATGAAAGGCGGGGGCACCGCGAGGGGTATCATAGACCTGGCAAAAGAGTTTGAATGCGAGGTGCCGGGCATAGGCATCCTTGTCGAAACCGAGAAGCCTGAAAAAAAGCTCGTGGATGATTATCTTTCCCTGCTGGTGCTGAAAAACGTGGAGGAGGAAGCCGACGCGGTAAATGTCGGCCTGAGCCCGAAAATAATGGAGAAATGGAATATTAAACCTTGATTTTAATTTTATACAAAAGAAGGAAATTGCAATTTTTTATCGAATATATAATACATTGTACACATTTTTTATGGAAGGTGGTTAAATAATGGAAATCACAGATGTGCGCATCAGAAGGATTGATACGGAAGGCAAGATGAAGGCAGTGGTTTCTATAACCTTTGACAATGAATTTGTAGTTCATGATATAAAAGTTATAGAAAGCCAGAACGGTCTGTTCATTGCTATGCCCAGCAGAAAGACTCCCGACGGCGAGTTCAGGGACATTGCCCATCCTATTAATTCCGAAGCCAGGCAGAAAATACAGAGTATAATCCTTGAAAAGTATGAATCCACGGTCAATTCTGAAGCGTAATGTTGATATGCGCAAGGTTGATCCGGCAAAGATTGTTTATTGGACACAGAAAAAATTTTTATCAAATGAAGTTGTACAAGTAAGAAAACATTCAAATAATGATTTGTGATATTGAAGCAGCCTTATTGTTATCACAGTTGACAGGGCTGTTTTTTTACGCTGATTTTATGGTATTGTAATATTGCAGTTGCTTGCACTGTGACGCAAACCGGGAAGCGTTGATGAGAACACCGAAAAGTGAGAAAATATTAACTGGAGGATTGAAAATAATATGTCCCAGGTATCGGCCATTATAATAACCTGCGGCGCAGGAAAGTGCATGAACGGCAAGAAACCCGGGATTCTCCGGGAAATTGCGGGAAAGCCCATGATAAATCACGTTCTTGATTCCGTGAGAGACGCCGGCATTAATGATATATTCGTAGTGGCCGGGGAAAAAGCAGACGTGGAGAAATCCGGCTTGAATGAAGCTGGATGCAAAATGGTCGACATTTCCCGTTCAGTACTGAAAGAAGCTGTCATATCCCATTGCCCGGTCGAAGATGATGCGACATTTCTGTTTATAAAATCTAATATGCCGTTTGTAAAAAGTTCCACGATAAAAGGCCTGGCAGAAAACCACAGGGCTGAAAGGCGCGACTGTACCCTGTGCGTCGCTCCGCCGGGAGATGAAAAGGCTTCGGACAGCGTCTCAGAATTTCCATTTGCGCTGAGCGGCAGGGCTTTCAGAGCCGTCTGTGAAAGCGCCGGAAATTCGTGGGATTCGTTAAATGTGGCTTTGAAGACCGTTTTTTCACAGTTTGGGACCGGTTATTTTCATGCCTGCGACAGGGAAGAATTATTCCGTGTGGACGACATGTCGCAGCTTGCCGAGGCAAATAATATCATGAGGCGAATAATACTCGACCGGCATATGGCTGCCGGAGTCGTTATTATAGACACCACGGCGACTTATATTGACGCCGATGTGAAAATCGGGCAGGATACAGTGATATACCCGGGGACTATCCTGGAAAAGGGGACGGTGATCGGCGATGATTGTACAATCGGTCCGAACAGCCGGTTGATCGGAAGCATAGTCGGAGACGGAAGCGAAGTTACATATTCCGTGGTAATTGACAGCACGATCGGCAAAAGAACCAGGGTCGGTCCCTTCGCGTATATAAGGCCTGAAAGCAAAATAGGCGATGAAGTCAGGATAGGAGATTTCGTTGAAATAAAGAAGTCCGTAATCGGTAAAAGAAGCAAGGTTTCGCACCTGACTTACGTGGGCGACGCCGACGTAGGCGAAAATGTCAACCTGGGATGCGGAGTGGTGTTCGTCAACTATGACGGCAAGAACAAAAACAGGACCGTTGTGAAGGACAATGCCTTCATAGGCTGCAACGTAAACCTTGTTGCTCCGGTCACTGTGCATGAGAACGCATACATTGCCGCAGGTTCCACGATAACCGAGGAAGTGCCTGCGGAATCACTGGCCATAGCCCGAAGCCGCCAGACGAACAAGCCCGGCTGGGTAGTGAAAAAAGGACTTAAAAAAACAGAAAATAAATAAGCAAGAGGTATGCATATGGATATACATGGAAAGGATATCAAGATTTTTTCCGGTAATTCCAACAGGGAGCTTGCCCAGGAGATAGCGGAAAGAATAGGACTTCCGCTGGGGAAAGCCATAGTCAACCATTTCAGCGACGGCGAAACACAGGTTAACATCGGCGAACTGGTCAGGGGATCCGATGTATTTATAATCCAGTCGACATGCACACCGGTAAATGACCATCTTGTCGAGCTGCTGATAATGATTGACGCGCTGAAAAGAGCTTCCGCAGGCCGCATTACGGCAGTAATACCCTACTACGGCTATGCGCGGCAGGACAGGAAAGCTCGGGCGAGGGATCCCATTTCCGCGAAACTCGTTGCTAACCTTCTGACCACAGCCGGCGCTGACCGAATCCTGACAATGGATTTTCATGTGCCCCAGCTGCAGGGATTTTTTGATATACCGGTGGATCACCTGCTGGGAGTTCCGCTGCTTGCCCAGTATTTCAAGGAGAAGTTCGGCGAGCTTGACGATTTCGTGGCGGTATCGCCGGATGTCGGCAGTACGGGACGCTGCAGGAAATTTGCAGAAAGGCTTAATATCCCCATTGCGATCATTGACAAGAGGAGACCCAACCCCAATGTCTCCGAAATACTGAACATCATAGGGGATGTCAATGGCAAGCGCGCCATACTGGTCGATGACATCGTGGACACTGCGGGAACAATCATCAATGCGGCGAGGGCGCTCGAAGACATGGGAGCCAAGGAGGTTTACGCCTGCTGCACCCATGGGGTGCTGTCCGGGCCGGCCATAGAAAGAATAAAGAATTCCAATATCGTGGAACTTGTCATGCTGAACACCATACCCCTGCCCGAGGAAAAAAGAATCCCGCAGATCAGGGTGCTATCGGTGGCAAAGATTTTTGCCGAAGCAATTGAAAGAATATATAATAATGAATCGATAAGTACTCTTTTTACACAGCAGGATTAATACAGCCGGATTTAAAATCCGGTGACAAATCGCGCAAACTTATCTGAATACGGCGGTGGATACAGTTGGATGACTTAATAGTTATCGCCGGCCTGGGAAATCCAGGCCGCAAATTTGAAAACACGAGGCATAACGTGGGTTTTGACACGGTTGATTTGCTGGCGTGGCGCCATGGCATAAAGATAACGAAATTAAAATGCAAGGCTCTCGTTGGGGAAGGCATAATTGAAAACCGGAGGGTTTTGCTCGTCAAGCCGCAGACCTTCATGAACTCCAGCGGTGAGAGTATAAGGGAAATAATTGAATATTACAAGGTGCCGGTTAAAAATATTATTGTCATATACGACGATGTGGACCTTAAACCCGGCAAACTGAGAATCAGGCCGAAAGGAAGCTCTGGAACCCACAACGGGATGAAATCAGTCATATACCAGATCCAGTCAGACGAATTTCCGCGCGTCCGGATCGGCATAGGACCAAAACCGGACGGATGGGACCTTGCGGATTACGTATTGAGCCGTTTTAAGCCGGAAGAAAGGGAAATCGTGAACAAGACCATTACCAGGGCAGCCGACGCCATTGAAGAGATGCTGAGAAACGGACTGGAAGCTGCAATGAACATATATAACAGGGATTTGGCAGAAAATCCGGATAGCTGTAAAATGACCGAAAACAATGAAAGCATGGGGGAATAAAGAGCTTGAAATATCTCATACAGCCTCTGCTGGAACTCGAAGCATACAATTCCATTTTGAAAAATATAAGAGACAATGAACTGCCCATTGGCATCAACGGGCCTTCCGATTCCCAGAAAGCTTTTCTGGCTTATGCCATATGTCAGCATCTCGGGACCCGCGGCCTGTTTATTACATATAATGAAATGCAGGCCAGGAAGGTATGCGAAGACCTGGCTTTCTTCCTTGGTGACAGGGCTGTTTTGCTGCCTGCGAAGGAGATCCTGCTCCACGACGTTGAGGCCATCAGCCATGATACCGTTCACCAGAGGATAAAAACCCTTGCAAAAATAGTATCGGGAGATTACGGCATTGCAGTAGCCTCTGCCGAGGCAGTCATGCAGAAACTCTTACCCGTTGAGATTTTCAGGCAAAACATCCTGGATATAAGCATGGGCAGCAGGCTTGATTTTGACGACCTGCTGCAGAAGCTCATCCGGATGGGCTATGAAAGGGTTGCGGCCGTCGAGGGCAGGGGGCAGTTTTCAATTCGCGGCGGCATAGTGGATATATTCTCTCCCGGCTCGGACCTGCCTTCCCGTATTGAATTTTTCGACGACGAAGTTGATTCCATAAGGACCTTTGACCCGGTAACCCAGCGCTCTGTCGAAACAATTGGCAGTCTCCGAATTTTGCCTGCAAGGGAAATAATATACGGAGCCGACGACAGGGACAGGATACGGGCGTCGATACTATCCGAACTTTCCGATTACCTGGAAAAAATAAAGCAAAACGACGAGTTTGCCCGGCAGGTAAGGCAGAAAATTGAAGAGGATCTCGGAAAATTCGAATCCGATCATTATTTTCCCGGCCTTGACAGGTACATTCCCCATATAATTGACCGGCCGCAGGACATCATGCATTATGCGGGCGATATACCCGTTTTTGTTGACGAACCTGCAAGATTCAGGCAACGTGTTGAAAATATGCTGCTGGAACATGAAGACAGCTGCAAATCGCTGCTTGAGAAAGGTCGCCTGCTGCCCGGAAGTTTCGATATGTATTTTGACGCGGAATACCTGGAAAAAAGGTTTGAAGCGCGCAAGGCAGTGATCCTGCAGTCCGTGATGACTGATAAGAGCCTTTCCGCGAAAAATTACAGCCTCGCGGTAAAGCAGATAGGTTCCTACCTCGGGAAGCCCGAACTGCTTGTTGAGGACCTGAAACTCTGGAGGGAGAGAAAATACAGGATAGTCATACTCTCCGGCACGCGGGGCCGCGGCGAGAGACTCGCGGAGACGCTGGAAGAGTACGGGATTGAAGCCGTTTACACGGAAAATTACGATACTGAGCCGGTGCCGGGAATGGTGTTCATAACCAGGGGGAGCCTTGAAAGAGGGTTTGAATTTCCGGCGGCAAAACTTGTGATTGTAAGCGACCGCGATGCTTTCGGACAGGAAAGAAAAGCGAGAAAGATACGCAAGAGGAAAGGTGATGTAATAAAAGCCTTCACGGATCTCAACGTGGGGGATTACGTGGTTCACCAGGCCCACGGCATAGGCCAGTATGTGGGCATTGAACAGCTCGTGGTGGACAATGCCAAGCGGGATTATATCAAGATAAAATACCTCGACGGAGATTACCTGTATATCCCAACCACCCAGCTCGACATGATCCAGAAATACATAGGGCCCGAGGGCAAAACACCGAGGCTCAGCAAGCTCGGCGGCTCGGAATGGGCCAAAACAAAGAGCCGCGTCAAGGAGTCGCTGAGGGAACTGGCTGAAGAACTCGTGAAGCTGTATGCCCAAAGGCAGGCGCTGAAGGGCCACGCCTTTTCAAAAGACACAACCTGGCAGAAGCAGTTTGAAGACATGTTCCCCTACGAGGAAACGGAAGACCAGCTTAAATGCATAGCTGAAATAAAACAGGACATGGAATCTGAAAAACTGATGGACAGGCTCCTGTGCGGCGACGTGGGCTACGGCAAGACCGAGGTCGCGCTCCGCGCCGTATTCAAGGCGGTAATGGACGGAAAGCAGGTGGCGTTCCTGGTTCCCACCACGGTGCTTGCCCAGCAGCATTACCTTAATTTCAGGGAACGTATGAAGGATTTTCCCGTGACGGTGGAGGTCCTGAGCCGGTTCCGTTCGCCTTCGGAGCAGAAAAAAATATTGAGGGATCTGAAGGCAGGCCTGATAGACGTGCTTATCGGCACTCACAGGCTCCTTCAAAAGGATGTGGAGTTCAAGGACCTGGGCCTGCTGGTTGTAGACGAGGAACAGAGGTTTGGTGTCGCCCACAAGGAAAAACTGAAAAAACTCAAGCCGACGGTGGATGTGCTTACCCTTACTGCGACGCCAATCCCGAGGACGCTGCACATGTCGCTGACAGGAATAAGGGACATAAGCGTCATAGAGGATCCGCCCGAGGAACGATACCCTGTTCAGACCTATGTCATGGAATATGATCCAGACCTGATACGCGACGGAATTTACAGGGAGCTGTCAAGGAGGGGCCAGGTTTTCTATCTTTACAACAGGGTAAGGTCAATCCATATAAAGGCGATGCAGATCAGGGAAATGGTTCCCGAAGCGAGGATAGCCGTCGCCCACGGGCAGATGAACGAAAAGGAACTGGAAAACATCATGTATGATTTTATAAAGGGCGAATACGACATCCTTGTGTGCACCACCATAATTGAATCGGGCCTCGACATGCCCAATGTCAACACTATTATAGTCGAGGACGCCGACAAAATGGGCCTGGCACAGCTTTACCAGCTCAGGGGAAGGGTCGGAAGATCCAACCGGCTCGCCTATGCATACATTACCTACAGGAAAGACAAGGTCCTGAATGAAGCGGCAGAAAAAAGGCTGCAGGCCATCAAGGAATTTACTGAATTCGGATCGGGCTTCAAGATTGCCATGCGCGACCTGGAAATCCGCGGCGCGGGCAACCTGCTTGGGCCCGAACAGCACGGGCACATGGAAGCCGTTGGCTACGAGATGTATTGCAGGCTGCTCGACGAGGCGGTCAGGGAACTGAAGGGAGAAACGCCCGAAAGGACGGACCAGGAAATTACCATAGACATAAATGTAAACGCATATATAGATGATGAATATATAGGCGTGGAGGAACAAAAAATTGAAATGTACAAAAAGATAGCCGCAATACAGGATGAAAACGATGTAATGGATATAGAGGACGAACTGATTGACAGGTTCGGTGACATTCCGCAGCCGGTGCGCAACCTGATAAATATTGCCTATATAAAGACGCTGCTTGCAAAATGTGGCTTTTCATCGCTGTCGGAAAAGAAGGGATCGCTGGTTTTCAGCTGCAGGGACGACAAAAGCTTCGACATAGGCATAATCGCGGCGCTGAGCGATAAATACAGGAGACAGCTGCTGTTCAATGCCGGATCCAGCCCCTATTTGCTGTACAAGCCGGCAGGCGCCGGCGGGGACAACTTACTGAAAAGCATTATAGACTTTTTAAAGGACATGGAAGCAATAAAAGCATCGGCCAAAAGCCCGCAGCCGGTAAAAAATTAAAGTGCTTTACAGAAAAACGAGTTATAGAATATAATATTTCTTAGTAAACAGGAGGGAGAGATACGTTTTGGCAAAACAGGACAGGAAAGAAACCGATAAGGCTGCAAAGGGCTTGAAATACGGCTTCATTATTTTTTGCCTGCTCGTTGTCGGGATAATAGGGTACTCAGTTTTTTACATGGTATACTCGAACAGGTTCGTTGCCACGCTCCATGACGCCAAGACGGGAAAAACCGTTGCAAAAGTGACAAGGCAGGAATTCGGATACTTTTTCAACCAGGTTAAGGGGCAGATTCTGAACAACCTGGGCTATGACATCGATTTTTCCGCATATGCCGAAACCGCGCGGGCGACGGCGCTGGATTACGTCAAGGATTTTGAGGTGCAGCTGATCAAGGCCCGTGAAAAAGGCATAAAGGACGAGAAAAAGATAAATGATAAGGCTGAAGATATTTACAGGCAATACATGGAAAATTTTGAAGGCTATCCCGAAGACGCCATCGAAGAATACACCAAGCAGGCGCTGGGTGTGAATCTCAGGCAACTGAAAGCCATTTACAGGGACCTTGCGCTGATAAATATACTGATGGAAGATTACAAGAGCGAAAAGGAAGCCTGGGAGAAGCAGGTTAAAGAATATTACGAGAACAACATCGACGAGTTTAAATCGTCGAATTGGAGAAAGAATGCCGAGGAAGCCGTCTGGGTAAGGCACATACTCATTAAGACCGTTGATGAATACAACAACCAGCTTTCGGAGGAAGAGGTAAAGGAAGCTGAGCAAAAGGCCAAAGAATTGCTGAAAAAGGCAAGGGAAGGCGAAGACTTTGTAAAACTTGTTGCCGAGAATTCCGAGGATTTCGGATCCGCGGCCTTTGGCGGAGACTATATCTTCTCAAAAGGCTCAGGAATGGATGAAACTTTTGAAGCGGCCGCCTTTGCGCTCAAGGAAGGCGAAATCAGCGACCTGGTCAAGACCGATTTTGGGTACCACATCATAAAGCTCGAGGAAAAAATCCCGCAGGGTATGCCCGTAAGCTTCAGGGCCGCCAGCGAGTACCGCGAGTATCTTGTTGAGGAGATGACCTATCAGAGTATAGTCGACGAATGGGCAAAGGATTATGTATTAAAGAAGAACGCCGCAGTTTACAATGATTTTAAATAATGTTTGCAATTAAAATCAAAACTTGATTGGGTAAAATAAACGGGAACGATAAGCAGGGACTGTCCGAAAAGGTTGAACGCCTTTGGGGACGGTCTCTTTGTTTACTGCCTGAAAAGTCTGATGTTTAACGGTTTTTTGACAGTTTTTTAATTGCTGAACGAATGTTTCAGCCGTCATTATTACACCATTATTAAGATTATATTACAGTATTTCAAAAGCTTTGCATTTGCTTAACCCGTTTAAGTATAATAATTCTAGTAATAATTTTGGGAGAGATATGCTTGAAAAGTGTTAAGGGTGGTAAAAAGGCGGGGCTGAAATATTTCGGGTATGGCATTGCAGGCCTTGTGATCCTTTTGGTGCTGACAGCTGCCGGAATCAGTCTGTACTACAGGTCTGCAAACTATGTGGCCACGGTGGGAAATGAAAAAATTACCAGGGCAGAATTTACGTATATTCTCAATGTAACGAAAAGAATAGTAATGCAGGAGTACGGTATCAATTCAGGAAATGTTGACGAGGAAAGCTTTTGGAACAGAACGTACGGAAACGAGACGATACTTGATTATGTTCGAAGGGAAGCCCTGGGCAATTTCAAGAGTCTCAAGGTTGAATACATAAAGGCCAGGGAACAGGGGATTACGCTTGACGATGAAGACCTGCAAAAAGTTGATCAGCTGATATACGAGGATGTTCTGAAACATTTTGACAACAAGAAGGAAGCCGATGAATACTGCAGGGAAGTTTACGGCATTACCGTCGATGAGCTGCGGGAAATATACAAGCTGTTCAGGTACAGGGACAAACTTAAAGAACGCATAATAAAGGATCTCAATTATGGTGAGTCGGATTTAAAGGCATATTACGACAATAACCCCGATAAATTCATGGACACCGAATTCAGGAAGAAACAGGAAGAAGCTGTCTGGGTCAGGCATATCCTCGTAAAAAACTACGAGGGCGATGATCCTGAAACCAAGCTGCCCGGGGATAAGATAAAGGAAGCGGAAGCAAAGGCCCGGGAGATCCTGGACAAGGTTAAGGGGGGAAAGGATTTCGACGAGCTGCTCGAAGAGTATGCCGACGATGAAGCCGTTACAGGCGGTGACTATATCTTTGTAAAGGGCCAGATGCATTCGGCCTTTGAAGATGTGGCATTCAACAAGCTTAAGCCCGGGCAGATCAGCGGTATAGTCGAAACCGATCTGGGCTTTCATATTATTAAACTCGAAGAAAAAATTCCTGAAGGCAAGCCCGTGAGTTTCAGGGCCGCGAAGGAATATCATGAGTTCGGCCTGAATGAAGAAACCCTGGCTGAAGCCTATTACCAGTCATTGCTTGATTCCTGGAACAGGGAATTTGAAATGAGAACAAATTACAGCGTTTATGAGAAGATAAAATAGGATGTTTCAATACTTATAAGAAAATAGAATAGTATTTTCCGACAGTTTTTCGCCTGCCCAATTATGTATAAAACTCCATAAAAAAAACAATAATAGTAGCAACAAGACAATCTCAAAAAGGAGGTAATAGAAGTTGAAGGCAACCGGAATAGTCAGACGCATCGATGACTTGGGCAGGGTAGTTATTCCTAAGGAAATCCGCAGGACATTAAGGATAAGAGAAGGGGATCCTCTGGAGATATTCACTGATAAAGAAGGAGAAGTCATTTTGAAAAAATATTCGCCTATCGGCGAATTAAGTGAATTTGCCTCCCGGTATGCAGAAACCCTTCACAAGACCAGTGGACATATAACCTGTATCGCAGACAGGGATACGATAATAGCCGTTTCAGGAGCATCCAAGAAAGAGTTCCTTGAAAAACCCTTAAGCGCTGATTTGGAAAAGATAATAGAAGAGAAATCGACTTTCATAGTCAAGTCGGTGGAAGAGAAACCGATAAGCATCGTAGCCGATGAATCGCCTGAAAGAAAATACACTTCCCAGGTTGTTTCTCCGATTATTTCCGAAGGAGATCCCATTGGTGCGGTAATACTTCTCTCGACTGACCCCAACACGAAGATGGGCGAAGTTGAAGCCAAACTGGCTCAATCGGCCGCAGGATTCCTCGGCAAGCAGATGGAACAGTAAATTGAAGAGATATCTCGGCAAAAAAGTCCTGATAAAAATAACAGGTAGAAAATGCCTGTTATTTTTATTTATGCGTTTGCCATTCCCGCTTTCGCCGCATTGCCGGTTGCTTTTGCCAGAGAACTTAAACTATAATTATTTTTATAAGCTCATGCACACGGGGAGATGAAAAGATGCTGAAAGACAGGTACAGTTTTGAAGATCTTCTGGAGATAATGAGGATTTTAAGAAGCGGCGAAGGATGCCCCTGGGACAGGGAACAAACTCATGAAAGCCTTAAGAAATACCTGATTGAGGAAACCTATGAGGTACTGGAGGCAATTGATCTCAAGGACCGGGACAAGCTTGTCGAGGAACTCGGCGATCTGCTCCTTCAGATAGTGTTCCACGCGAGAATCGCGGAAGAAGCCGGGATGTTCAGCATGGACGACGTTATTACCGGCATATGCAGAAAAATGGTATTGCGGCATACCCATGTATTCGGCGATGCAAAGGCCGAAACCGCCGAAGATGTGGTAAACAACTGGGAAGCCATCAAGAAGAAGGAAAAGGGAGCCAAGTCGCAGACCGAGGTCCTTAAAAGCGTGCCGGCAAACCTTCCGGCGCTGATGAGAAGTTACAAGGTCCAGCAGAAGGCCGCCCAGGTAGGATTTGACTGGGACAACATCGAGGACGTGTTTTCAAAGGTTATAGAGGAGATAAATGAACTCAGGGATGTATATAAGAGTAAAAATGTGGCAAGAATAACTGAAGAAGTAGGCGACGTGTTTTTTGCTCTTGTTAACCTGTCGAGATTCCTGGGAACTCAGCCCGAGCTGGCGCTGAACGCTACGACGAACAAGTTTATCGCGAGGTTTGAGTTCATGGAAAAAGAAAGCAGGGAGGCAGGCAGGAAGCTTGAAGAAATGACCCTTGCTGAAATGGATGAACTGTGGAACAAAGCAAAAATGCACGAAGCAAAAAGTGAATAGCGCATTACTGTATTTATTTAATCAAATGTTTAATTAATTGCCCAAGCTTTTTGAATGCTTTTTAAAGGAGGATGAACTGATGAATAAGGCAGAACTTATTGCCAGCATGGCTGAAAAGGCCGATATTACAAGAAGAGATGCTGAAAAGGTTTTGAACGCTTTTGTCGAAACCGTGGAGGAAGCGCTGGCCAGGGGAGATAAAGTCCAGCTCGTGGGCTTTGGAACGTTTGAAGTGAGAAAAAGAGCAGCAAGGAAGGGCAGAAATCCCCAGACTAATGAAGAAATAGATATCCCCGCTTCCAGGGCCCCGGTATTCAAGGTAGGAAAGGCCTTGAAAGACGCGGTCAACAGAAAGTGAGCATATCAATATATGGCGAGTACTATTGCATGGGGGTATATTTGTGAGGATTGACAAGTATCTCAAAGTTTCAAGACTGATAAAAAGACGGACTTTGGCCAATGAAGCCTGTGACAGCGGCAGGGTTAAAATCAACGGGAAAATCGCGAAAGCGGGCAGCGAGGTCAAAGTGGGAGACATAGTGGAAATACAGTTCGGTAACAGCATCACAAAAGTCGAGGTGACTTCCGTGGCCGAGCATGTGCCGAAGGCGGAAGCCCGCGAGATGTACCGGATACTGTAGGCAAACTGGTGATGAATTTAAAGAACTCTGTTAAGGAGTTCTTTTTTTATTTGTACATGCATATGTATTGATATAGAAAAGGGGAGACATACCCTTCGCTGTTTAGCTTAAGGAGGTGCCGGACTTGAGAGTATCTGAATTTCAGGGGGGTTTTGGAATGCCGGAAGAAAAAAAGGGGACAAGATCGAGGGCTCAGAACCTGATACTTGAAAACCGTGAGAAGCTTAGTATTTCGGGTGTAATTGACGTAGAAAGCTTTAATGACGAAAGCGTGGTTGTCAATACTGAACTGGGCGTATTGATCATATCGGGCGAGGACCTGCGCATCAGCAAACTGAACCTGGACAATTCGGAACTGAGTGTTGAAGGCAACATTATCTGCTGCGAGTACACTGACCGTGACACAAGGGGGAAAGGCGGATTCCTTGCGAAAATGTTCAGGTAAAGGACAGTGATATTCTTGCCGTTAATGGTCTCCAACCAGGCTTATGTTTTTTTGTGCTCGGTCGCAGGCGGCATGCTCATGGCCTTTGTTTACGACCTTTTCCGCATAAAGCGCAGAGCTTTCAGGGCAGGAAGGATCGTAACGTTTATTGATGACATACTGTACTGGATAATTGTCGCAATTTTGATTTTTGCGGTCATTTATATCAGCAATGAAGGCGAAATCAGGGGATATATCGTTCTTGGAATCCTGATAGGCGCAATTTTGTACATACTGCTTCTGAGCAGGATTGTGGTCGGTTCGGCTCTCTTTGTTTTACGGGTACTGCGCGCAGTTTTGATAAGGATCTGGATGGTTGTAACCTGGCCGATAAGGCTGCTGTTCAGAATTCTCGCCAAACCTGCTGCATTTCTCGCCCGTTTGGTGCGAAAAGCCCTGCGAAAGGCGGGAAAAGCCGGGAAACACCGTATTGGAAGAATAAAAATGTGGACGAGGATTTTAAGAAATTTCAGAAGAAAAATTTAATGATTCGCGCAGCGGACAAATTAGCAGGAATTTGGCTCCTGGCATAGAATATAATAAAATATCCGGTAGGACTCCTGAATCTTCCGGAAAAAGCCGGGGCTCAGAGGCAATTTGAAGCACCGCTGAAAAAAGGAGATGCCTGGGATGAACAAAAGAAAAAAATCAAGAGCGTGGTTTCTTATTTTTATGTGCCTGATGGCATACTTCACGTATGTGATAATTGACCAGCAGAAGGAAATCGACGCGCGACTGAGGGAGCTTGAAACCATCAGGGAAAAAATAGCCCAGCAGGAAGAACTGAGGGAACAGCTTGAAGAGGAAAAAGCAAAAATCGAAAGCGATGAACATTATGAACAGCTGGCCCGCGAAAAACTCGGCATGGTAAAGAGCGGGGAAAAAGTTTTTGTGGACATCGGCGAGTGAAAAGTCCTCAAATGCCTAAAAATAACGGCTTGACGAATTATCCGGGATGCTATATAATCGTATTACTTTTTCATGTATATAAATCAATACAATTAAACTTTGTTTCTTTCGCATATTAAGGAGGATTTTTCAGTTTATGCTGGTTGAAGTAGGCAAAATAGTCGAAGGCAAAGTATCCGGCATAACCGGCTTTGGTGCTTTTATTGAACTTCCTGACGGCAAGACGGGCCTGGTGCATATTTCAGAAATTGCGGAGCATTATGTCAGGGATATCAAGGATTACCTCAAGGAAAACCAGACAGTCCAGGTCAAGGTTTTGAGCATGGACCCGAGCGGCAAAATCAGTCTCTCGATAAAAAGAGCCCGCCAGTCCAAACCTGCAAGTTCAACGAGACCTGAAGAAATTGACTGGAGCAGGGGAAATACGGAGAACCTTTCATTTGAAGACAGGCTGTCGAAGTTTTTGAAAGACAGTGAAGACAGGCTGCATGACCTTAAGAAGAACTTTGAATCCAAAAGAGGCGGAGGAAGTTACAGAAGATCAGCCCAGACCTATTAAGTCCGACTTAATATGCGATGGAACCTGTTAAGTCAGCTTAATATTTTTCGGGGCGAAACGACAGACGATTTGTTTACAGGACTTTACTGTTGACAATAACACGGCGTTTACTTATAATTAATAGAAGTTCCGTGATGCATATTTGCCTGAGTGGCGGAACTGGCAGACGCACAGGACTTAAAATCCTGCGGGGCTTATACCCCGTACCGGTTCGATTCCGGTCTCAGGCACCATGCAAAAAAATACAGTTTTATATACCGCGGGGTGGAGCAGCTGGTAGCTCGTCGGGCTCATAACCCGGAGGTCGAAGGTTCGAATCCTTCCCCCGCAACCAGGTGAAATCCTGCAGGCTCTATGCCTGCAGGATTTAGTTTTTCACTGGCTTCTTGACATGTCCGCTCAGTTGTATAGAATATTTAAAGAATTGTAAAAAATATTAAGGAAACCATCCCCGCCTGCATCCCGGGGAAATCGGGAGTGGACCTGTTGAGCAAATGCAGAAATTTTCCGGATGTGTTAAAAAGTCTGCATAATACGTATAAAGGCATTTCAGGCAGGATTGCAGGTTGTATAAAAAAGCTTGGAATCCCTTCAGCTGTTAAAACAGCTTCGGGCAGGATCAGAGATAAGTTTTTACCGTGTTTTGACCGGAAACGTGTTTTTAAAGGGCTTTTTACGTTTATGATTATATTCGCCCTGAGTTTTGCGGTAATGAGCATTACTTTTTTATACGCTAATTCGTCCTACAATTCCGCCATGCTTCGAAGTTATTTCACCAGCACAGGGATCATGCTGATGAATTTTTTACCGATTTTTCTGCTGATGGCATTTATTTATGTTATTTCTGCACGGTTGTGGGCCGGGTTTGCAATTACGGGATCTTTATTTTTGTTTGTTTCCTTTATAAACAAATCCAAGCTGCTGTACAGGGACGATCCGTTTACGACGGAGGATCTTAAGCTTTTTAAGGAGTCCCTTATAATGGCGGATAAATACAGGATCAGACCGGATTTTTTAACATGGCTTTTTATTGCGTTCATAGCGGTTACCGCGATACTGCTTAAATTGTACCACAGGACCGGGCTTCGACGGAAAACCAGGTTGTTTTCCGTTGTAGCCCTGGGCATGGCCGGATTCATTACTTTCGGCGGATTTTATTTTAATCCCGATATTTACAATGCCCTCGGAGACAAGACATTGATCAATACATGGAAGTATGCCGATCATTTCAGGTCAAAAGGATTTGTTTATCCCTTTTTGTACAGCATAAAGGGCGTCAGGGAAGAAACCGTCGTAGAAGGCTATGATGAGCAAAAGGCAATTTCATATATTAACGAATTCGAATACCGGTCAATCCCAAGCGGCCAGAAAGTCAACATGATAATCGTGATGCTTGAGGCTTACAATGATTTTTCGCAGTTTGAAGGCGTTGAGCTGAATGTGGATATATATGAGAATTTTCATAAACTCCAGGAGGAATCCCTGAGCGGGAAACTCATATCCAACGTTTTCGCAGGGAACACGATCAACACCGAGAGATCTTTCCTGACCGGTTTTACATACAATCCTGAATTCCAGATAAAAACCAATTCCATCGTCTGGTACTTCAGGCAGCAGGGATACAGGACCGAAGCGATGCACCCGATAACGGGAAATTTTTATAACCGCGCCAGTATCAACAAACTTCTCGGGTTTAATGAGTTCCACCACTATGATAACCGGTACAGGTATGTCCAGAAAGAATATCTCGAAGATTACGACTTTTTTGACTATATTATCGAGGGTTATGAAAAAAGCAGGAAGAAAAACCGGCCCTATTTCAATTTCAGCGTCACGTACCAGAACCACGGACCGTATTTTTCTGACCGGCGCACAGATGTTGATTACCTGAAGAAAAGGGAGCATTATGACGAGGCCACGTACAACATTATCAACAATTACTTTTCAGGCATAGCCAAAACGGACAGGGCGATTAAAAAACTCGTCGATTATTTCAGGGACAAAGACCCCACCATTGTAGTCTTTTTCGGTGATCACAATCCCTGGCTGGGCCAGGATGCCGTCGGCTATGAAATGCTCGGTATAAACCTGGATATTTCAACCCTGGAAGGATTCAGGAATTACTATGCGACTCCTTATATCGTATGGGCAAACGAAGCGGCCAGAAAAGTGCTGAAAAGGGATTTCAGGGGTGAGGGAAACGATGTCAGCCCGATTTTTCTCATGGCGGAGATTTTTGACTATATCGGCTGGAAGGGAAACCAGTACATGCAGTTTCTCATAAAGCTCAAGGGCATGTTTGACGTCGTCCACAAGGTATTTTACAAGGAAAACGGCAAATATGTCACCGAGCTTTCGGCAGACAGTGCAAAAATGCTGAACGATTTCCGAAGCGTTGAACAATACGTACGTTACAATTTCCTTGAAAAGCCGTGACGATTTGTTGTGTGCTTCCTTATTCCGGGCATGTGTAAGTTTTATTAATGTTGCCCGGAGGAAGCAGGCATCGTATTCCCGGCATTTTCAGTTATTGCGGAACGGTCCTGTGTGCTTTCCTTTTCGACAATCGGCAGTTCAGAGCTGCCTTCCAGCGCGACCCAAATAGTGATTAGTAAAAACAAAACAACACCCCAGAACCACCAGTTTTTAAAAACCCGTTTACCCAATCCAATTCCTCCCCGCAGTTTCCGATATTCTCACACAATTCACCCGAATACAGCTCTTTAATACAGATGTATGAACAGAGAAAACACACGCTGCATGGATATAGGTTACCCGGATTTTGATTTCTTTATTTGCGGGTTGATTCGAAAACGGGAGGTGATATAAAAAAATTTCTAATTGCCCGGGACTCAGCCCGGACAAACTTAGAAATTATTGAGGGGGGTGTTTGTGAGAAAAGAAGCCTTTTCATTTAATATATTACCCAATAATTTTGAAATTTATTTAAATCTTTTATTAACATTCTGTTAACTTCCCATCAAGTAACAAAAAGGCGGGTCCCCCAGTAGTATATAAATATAAGAAACCTACCCGGCGGATGTGATGGATATGGAAACATTGAGATTAGGCTCAAGGGGACCCGATGTAAAACTTCTGCAAAGCCTGCTTAGAAGAATCGGCTATAACCCGGGGCCGGTGGACGGCATTTTCGGTTCGCAGACAAGACAGGCCGTCATAGCTTTTCAAAGGGACAATGGCCTTGTTCCCGACGGGGTTGTCGGACCGGCAACCTGGGGAATTCTTGAAAAGTTTCTGCGGGGATATGACAATTACACAATCAGACCCGGTGATACTCTATTCGACATTGCGCGCAGGTATTACACCACCGTGAATGCAATACTGACTGCCAATCCGGGGCTGAATCCCCTGAACCTGATGATTGGCGACACTATTGTCGTGCCTTATGGAATTGACGTGGTCTTTACCGATATAGACTATACCTATGACGTGCTCGAAAGGGACGTGGCGGGACTCAAGGCGAGGTATCCCTTCATTGAAGTGGGTACCATCGGCAGGAGCGTTCTTGGTCGGAACCTGTATTATTTGAGGCTTGGGCGCGGGCCCAACGAGGTATTTTACAACGGTGCCCACCATGCCCTTGAATGGATAACAACGCCGCTTCTCATGAAATTTGCGGAAAATTTCGCGCGCGCGTATTCAACGGGCTCAACGCTGCGTGGGTACAATCCCAGGGAAATCTGGGAGCGCAGCAGCATTTATATAGTTCCCATGGTCAACCCTGATGGCGTTGAAATAGTGCTCAGGGGGCCAAGTCCTGACAACCCGTTCTATAATGATCTGCTCCGCTGGAACGACACGGGAAGGCCCTTCTCGGAAGTTTGGAATGCCAATACAAGGGGCGTTGACTTAAACCGCAATTATCCCGCGAGCTGGGAAGAAGCCAAGGCCCAGGAAGCCGCGCTGGGAGTGGATGGCCCTGGCCCGACGCGGTATGGCGGTCCGTCTCCACTGTCCGAACCGGAAACCCAGGCCATGGTCAACTTTACGCGAAGGCGCAATTTCCGGCTTGTTATAGCATATCATTCCCAGGGCAGGGTTATATACTGGCTTTACAAGAATATCGTTCCTCCGCAGGCGCTTGAAATAGCCGAGCTGTTTGCGAGGGCAAGCGGCTATGAAGTTTCCTATACCCCTGCTGAAGCGGCTTATGCCGGTTACAAGGACTGGTTCGTGGAGGAATTCCGAAGGCCCGGATACACCATCGAGGTGGGCATTGGAAGAAATCCGCTTCCGATATCCCAGTTCAATACAATATATAACAATAACGAAGAAATCATGCTCCTGGCTCCGCTGGTATAGCAGGGCAGCACTGCACTTCGAGGCAGGTATGCAACGTATTCGGGCGCAAAAACAATTATAATTAAAAAATCCTTCCGGTATGGAAGGATTTTTATTTTGGCTGTGGAATATAAATAGAACGTCCGTTTGGCAGTTAACAAAAAACCGGAGGATTATTATGGTAAGACTTGAGGCAATACCGGAATACGTAAAAAAATCCCTTGCCGAACGAAATGTATGGCCGGCTTCGATTAAACTTACGGCCGGAGCAGACCTTTCGATCGATGGCGATTTCTGTGAAACATGGATAGTAATCACCGATGAATCGCTGGTGTTAATCAGGGGGCCTGTAACCTCTTCCGTCAGCTTCACGGGCACCGGCGAAAAAAGCCGGACGAAGGCCAGGGAAAGCAAATCCTGGCGCGTCGACGCCTTTGAGACTTATCCGCTGGAGGAAGTGGAAGGGCTTAAGGTTGAGAACCTGGCATCAAGCTGTATTCTCATATTGAAAACGAAAAACGGGGAAAAAGCGCTTTGCTGTTTTACCAACAGCCACTCGCGCAAGTTCCGGCTGATGGCTAAACTGCTGGACAAGGTAAAGAAGGGCGAGGAACTTGTTGATGAGGATTTCGTCGATGACCGTCCGCTTTCCTATTGCCCCAAATGCGGCATGCTTTATCCTGACCAGGCAAGGCCCGTATGTCCCAGGTGCCTCGACAAAAGGTCCATCTTTCTGAGGGTGCTTTCCTTTGTTCCGCGATACAAGGTCCAGACAACGCTGATTATTTTGTTCATGCTTTTGAGTTCGGCCCTCAACCTGCTGAGCCCCTATCTCGGCGGGCAGGTGCTGTTCGACGAGGTGCTCGCGGAGGGCGGAAAGTATTACGGCCGGGTATTCGAAATAATACTCGTTATAATACTGGCAAGGCTCTTGTCGTTGCTGATAAGCATAACCTACGCGCGCATCAACGCGGGCATGACCGCGGAAGTAATATATGATCTGAAGACCGAGATATTTTCAGCAATGCAGCGGCTGTCACTGAGCTTCTACAGCAGGAAGCAGACCGGAAGCCTTATGACGAGGGTAAACAGCGACGCGATGCATTTGCAGTACTTTTTTCACGACGGGCTGCCCTACTTTATCGTAAACTGCGTAAACATCATCGGAATAGGCACGGTAATGGTTATAATGAACTGGAAGCTGGCGCTGATGGTACTCATTCCGGCTCCGCTCATTGTCCTGTTCCTGAGGAAGTCCTGGCCGAAGCTCTATGCTCTGTTTGGAAGAAGATACCGCAAGTCCAGCTCGATGAATTCGCTCCTCAATGACACATTTAAAGGCTTCAGGGTGGTCAAGGCCTTCGGAAAAGAGATGCGCGAGATAGAAAGATTTGGACGCGCCAATGAAGGAGTTTATTCCGTCGATATTGGACTCGGGAACATGATTCATACGATGTTTCCGCTTGTCAGCCTCGGAATGACGCTCGGAGGCATCATCGTATGGGCTGCCGGAGGAACGCAGGTTATAAGCGGATCCCTTAGTTTTGGTACGCTGATGACTTTCGCAAACTATATAGGCATGATTTATGGACCGCTGGAATTTATGACCCATATTGTAGACTGGTGGAATTCCTGCATGAACTCCGCCCAGAGAATATTCGAGGTGCTTGACGCCGTCCCCGAAGTTACTGAAAAGCCTGATCCCGTCCGGTTGCCGGACATGAAGGGCGAAATTGAGCTTAAAAACGTTACGTTCAGCTATGAGCCCAACAAGCCCGTTTTGCAGGACATCAACATAAAGATAAAAGCCGGGGAGGTAATCGGCCTCGTCGGACATTCCGGTGCCGGGAAGTCAACGATAGCCAACCTGATAACAAGGCTGTATGACGTACAGGAGGGCAGTATAAGCATCGACGGGATAAATGTCAAGGATCTCGCAATAAAGGACCTGAGGAAGCAGATTGGCATGGTTTCGCAGGAAACCTACCTGTTCATCGGGACGATAGCCGAAAATATATCCTATGCGAAACCCGACGCGACGATGGAGGAGATAATAAGCGCCGCAAAAGCGGCCAATGCCCACGAATTCATTATGAAACTGCCCGACGGATACGACACCCGCATAGGCACGGGCGGAAGGGATTTGTCCGGCGGAGAAAGACAAAGGATTTCCATTGCCAGGGCAATACTGCATGACCCGAAGATACTGATCCTTGACGAAGCTACGGCGTCCGTGGATACCGACACGGAAAGACAGATACAGGAAGCCCTCGAAAAGCTCGTTAAAGGAAGGACGACAATATCCATTGCCCACAGGCTTTCAACCCTGAGAAACGCCGACAGGCTTTATGTCCTTGAAAACGGCAAAATAGTCGAAGAGGGTACTCACGCCGAACTGATCAGGGCAAGAGGGGTTTATTACAAGTTATACACAAAGCAAAGCGAAGCGCTTAAAATGAGAGGAGTTGGCGATTAATGGGCGACAGCAGTCAAAAGCAGCTTTTGGAATTTACTACGGTTACATATCTCGATCCGGAAAAATCAAAATTTTCAAGGACGCCCGGAGGATTTCTTTCGCTTGTGACGGAAGACGGCAGGGAATATCCGAGGGTCAACCTGCACAGGGCATTTCCGTTCACCCAGACGAATGAGTTTATATCGGTTAGGGATCCCGAGGGAAATGAAATCGGGATCATCAGGTCCCTCTACGATTTCCCAAGGGAAGTCATAAAGCTTTTGGAAGAGGAAATGAACAGGAGGTATTTCGCTCCCGTCATTACAAAGATATACTCCCTCAAGGAAGAATTCGGGTACACCTACTGGGATGTCCAGACCGACGCGGGGCACTGCAGGTTTACGGCCAGGAGCGGAAGCAGCAGCTTTATATTTATAACCGACGTGAGGATTCTTGTCGTGGACGTGGACGGCAACAGGTTTGAAATACCGGATTTCAGGGAACTGGATGAGAAGAGCAGGAAAAAACTCGAGATTCTACTGTAAGGTGGTATAACATGAAATTATTATTCGACCTTCCGGAAAGGGAGAGTAAAATAGCGGCCGAAAGGCTTAAACAGGACCGCATCATATATTGCACGCCGTTTGACTTAAACTCCGAAGGCAAACTGACGGACGGCTGGGTGGCGATAACCGCGACAAGGGCGCTGTTCATGGAGAACGGCAGCGTAACCCATGACATAAACATACGCGAAGGCACCGATTACAAATCCGTAAGCATGGTCGGAAACGGGATCCTTGAGGCGAAAATCAACGGGGAGTTCATGATACTTGCGCGCTATACGATGAAGCACGTGCCGAGGTACGCATATATTGCGCGCATACTCTCCGACCTGTCCAGGGATTTGCCCGTGACGGTCAAAAGTACTTCTGACGAAGGAGTGTGTCCGAACTGCAACCGCATTCTGCCACAGGGCACAAGGGTCTGTCCCTCGTGCATAAACAAGGCTGCGGTTGCCCGTAAGCTGCTGAGCTTCATCAAACCGTACCGGCTTGTTTTCGTTGCCGCGATCCTTATGTTCTGGCTCATTACGGGACTGCAGATGCTCGTCCCGTATCTCAACAGGATCATGATCGACGATTACCTGATGCCTATGAAGAAAGACCTTAAGGGATTTCTCCTGATTATTGCGCTTATCACGCTGTGCCAACTGCTGATAACGGCGCTGGTTATAATAAGGGGCAGGCTGATGACAAGTCTCGGCGGAAAGCTGTCGATGGACCTGAGGGCGACGGTTTATACAAAGATCCAGCTGTTGTCGCTGAACTTCCACAATAAGAGAAAAACCGGCGACCTTATGAGCAGGGTGACAGGCGATACCGACAGGATAAAGAATTTCTTCCAGAACCAGATGATATCCACGATCAACTATCTATTTATATTTGTTGGAACCTGCACGCTGCTGTTCATGAGCAACTGGCGCCTTGCGCTGCTGATACTCGTGCCCATCCCCGTTGTGGCGACGCTTCACAGGCTTATATGGAAGAAAATAAGGCTGATGTACCACGGCCAGTGGAAAGCCTGGGACAAGGCTTATTCCGTGCTGCAGGACATACTGAGCGGGATCCGCGTTGTAAAATCCTTCGGGCAGGAGGAAAAGGAGATAGCCCGTTTTAAAAACGCAAGCAGGGCGCTGGCCGATATCACCAAGAGGAATGAAAAAGCCTGGAATACCCTTTTTCCGGCTCTTAATTTCCTCATGGGCGCAGGCCAGTACCTCGTAATGTTTTACGGCAGCAGGCTCGTGCTGGGAAGATACATGCAGCTGGGCGAACTCGTGCAGTTCGTATCCTACACCCAGATGCTTTACGGCCCGCTGAACCTGCTCACATTCATACCGAGATGGTTCGCGGAAGCCATGACATCGGCTGAAAGAATTTTCGAAATCATAGACGAGGAACCCGATGTCAGGGACCATAAAAACGCGGTGCGCCACAAAATTAAGGGGCATGTTGAGTTCAGGAACGTCACGTTCGGATACCAGTCCCATGAGCCCGTGCTCCGGGATGTAAACCTCGACGTTAAACCCGGCGAAATGATCGGCCTTGTGGGACATTCGGGCGCCGGCAAGTCCACGCTGATAAATCTTATAATGAGACTTTATGATGTGGACGAAGGACAGATACTCATCGACGGCATTGATATCAGGGATATTGCCCAGCAGGACCTCAGGTCGCAAATAGGCGTGGTGTTGCAGGAAACCTTCCTGTTTTCGGGAACCATACTTGAAAATATTCGTTATTCGAAACCCGACGCAACCCTCGAGGAGGTTATCGTGGCCGCCAAAATCGCCAATGCCCATGATTTTATTATCAAGTTCCCCGACGGGTATGATACAAAGGTGGGTGAAAACGGGCACACGCTGTCGGGAGGCGAACGGCAACGCATAGCCATTGCCCGGGCAATACTGCACAACCCGCGGATTTTGATACTCGACGAGGCCACCGCTTCGCTCGACACCGAAGTGGAACAGCAGATACAGGAGGCGTTGGGAAGGCTCACAAAGAACAGGACGACTTTTGCAATCGCCCACAGGCTCTCCACGCTAAAGAATGCGGACAGGCTCGTGGTAATCGAGAAGGGTAAAATAGCAGAAGTGGGAAGCCATGACGAACTGCTCAGGAAAAAGGGAATATACTACAGGCTCGTGATGGCGCAGCGCCAGATGACAAAACTGAAAGAAGCAGAAGGCCTCTGAGAGGCCTTTTTTATTTATATAAAACATGTTGCGACAAGTGCATCGTAAAATAAGCAGTGACAAGGACTTTATCAGAAAGTATTATTAAAATAAGCGAACCATGTAATTTGTATGGAATTTTGCAAAAATCATGGTACATTAACTGATGATTGAGCAAAATATGGGTGCAGGATCGGTGAAAAGCTGCATAACGGTAAAGGAGGAGTTGTTTTGGATATCTATCTTATCAAGGACTATTTCAGGATTGACGGGCTTTGCGGCCGCGTTGTGGAAGAAGAATACAGCCAGGACTGTATAAAATATGACAGCGTTATCGGGCTGGTCGGCGCGAAAAATGAATATGTTTCATTCCAGGTGGTTATTGATTCCGCGGGCGAAAAGGTGGACAATTTTAAAATTGACTTGTCCGATCTGTCCGGCCCCGGAAGCATTTCAAATTCGGCCTACGAGGTTTATATCGAATGGTTTCACAAGATCAACGGCAAATACATTCCCGATGCGCTGATCCCGTATGATAAAACTGATTTTAAATTCAGGATACCCCTTGATGAAAAATATCTTAAAGACCAGAAAGCCGGCGCGCTTTGGATAGATCTCTACATCCCGGAAGATGCCCCGGCAGGGGATTACACCGGCAAACTTCGCGTTTCGGCCGATAATTTCAGCAAAGAGTTCGAAGTAAGGGTCAAGGTTCATGATATCGCTCTTTGCAGCGAAAGCAAGGTGTTTGCTGATCTTAACGCTTATGCCGACAGCATATCCCACGTTTTTCCGCATCTTGCCCAAAATCCCAATCGCTACACCGATGGATCCTATTTTGAGGTGGAAAGGGAATTTTACAGGCTGGCCTACGAGCACCGCTGCGTATTCCATCACTTGCCCTATAAGCACTCGGGCGCGGTGGTGGAATCCTATGCTCCCGAGCTTGAAGGCGAAGGCCTGGATATAAGGGTCAAGTCATGGGATATCTATGACAGGCATTTCGGTCCGCTTCTTGACGGTTCGGCATTTAAGGGCTGCAAACGTGGCAGCGCTCCCGTGCAGTTCATGTACCTGCCCTTTAATTTCTGCTGGCCTGCTGACTATGTGAAATGGGGCAAGAAAGGGTACAGGACCGAGTTCCGCAGGATAATGAAGGAATTTACGCGGCATTTCGAGGAAAAGGGATGGACAAACACCTACATGGAGCTGTTCTTCAACCACAAGAAGCGTTACAGGTATTTCCCGTTTGACGGGGATGAAACACGTTTCCAGGAAGACGCCGTGATTTTTGAAATATTCCACGAATATGTCCGCGATATATTTGAGGAAACGAAAGCGAAGTTCATTTTCAGGACGGATTCAAGCTGGTCCTACGGGCTGCATCTCCATGACAAGTACATTGATATCTGCAACATGTGGGTTGTGGGAGGATCGATATTCTCATGGTTCCCCGAGGGGCCGAGGATGATGCAGGAGCGCAACAATATCGTGTTTATTTACGGCGGTATACCGCGCGGCATGGCAGAGAACCTGCAATCCCTGTTCTTCTGGCCCGTTAGGGCGGTCATGCTTGATATAGACGGTTTCACACTCTGGAATTCGACGGGCTTTGGCACCCAGGATCCCCTTGAGACTCCCTATGGGAACGGTAACACGATTTACTGGTATCCCGGCAGCTATTTCGGGTACAACCTTCCTATACCGTCCATCAGGCTCAAGGCCCTGAGAAATTATGTCCAGATGGCTGACATGATGAAGATGACGAAAGGAACCTGGATGCTGGACGAAATCAAGGATATGATAAACAGATTCTATAACGCCGATGAAAAGTTCTGGTGGAGGGAAAAACCGGAGCTGCTTAACACGCCTCCGCACACCTGGACCAACCAGAAGCTCTCGGACGCGACGGCAGGATATCGCAAGCCGAAGGAATCCCCCGCGCTTGCGGAAAGGATGAAGACGGAGACGCTGAAAATCATAACATCAGGCCGTTAACAGCAGGGCATACCTGAAGACAATTTGCCGTGAATTAAGGAGGAGAGGCATTATGAATAAGGCCCCCAGGGTCCTGGATATTGACAACATTGCTCGGATAGGGCTCATGTATCTCGACGGAGACCTTGTCGAAAACGTCATGCTGGACAAACTGAGCCTTGATTACGACGATGTGACATACAACCACGAGCAATTTTATGAACTGAAAAGCGCTCTTACGAAAACAGAACGAATCAACCCCGATTTGGACATAACCGCAGTTTTGTGGCAACTGCGCCCCGACAATGATCAGCTGGCAGTGCCGATTATCTGCGGCAACGCTTTTCCCGAGGAAGGATGGGAGATAACGCTCGTGAATCCTGAAATGGATCGCGTGTTTAAAACGGGAGAAAGCTGTGTCAAAAAAAGAAGCGATACATGCAGTTCCCATTATTATGCGGTGAGGAACTCGGACAATGCCATTGTCGCGGTGCTTGAGCTGCTCGTGGGACGGGGGTACAGGAAGGATATTTAGGACACAGGAATGCATTGTAGTCTTAGCGATTTTACTGCAAAAATTCGATTTGCCAAAGATGCGTTGAGTTATAGTTTTCGACGCTGCGGCTCGACGGCTGATTTGACGACTCATCTTAAAGAAAACTCGTTTTTGCAGTAAAATCGCTTTGAAATAATATATTAAAAAACCTAATTTTGTGCGAAGCTATTGTAACGATTATATTTATATACCCAGGGAGGCAAAATGAACAGGAAAACATTAAGAGTCGGTCCCGTTTCTGGAGACCTCACAGGCAATACAAATTTCGTCATCCAGGCTGCCATTGATTACCTTTCCTACATCGGGGGCGGCACGGTAAAACTGGATGAAGGCGTTTATAATATTGACAGCGCCATACATATGCGTTCCAATGTAACCCTTGAGGGAACGCCGGGGAAGACCGTTTTGAGAAAAGGCAGGGAGATACAGAGTCCCCTGCTTGCAGATGCAGATTTGCATGAAAGAAAGGTAGTCGTAAAGGATCCCGATTTGTTTGAGCCGGGGCAGACGATTATAATAAAATTCCCTGACCGGCCCAACGGTTTCAATGACACCGTCGCGGTGATCACGGCAAAGGACGGCAATATTCTTTACCTTGACAGGGAAATGTATTACACGAAGCTTTTGAAGGACAATCCCGTTGCCGCTACTAATTTTCCCGTGATCAGCGCATACGACTGCTCGAATGTTACGATAAGGGACATCATAATCGACGGCAACAAGGAAGAGAACAGCTATGCCGACGGATGCCGCAACGGAGGTATTTATTTCTTCGGCTGCAGCGACATGACGATAGAAAACTGCACGGTGCGCAATTATAACGGCGACGGCATCAGTTACCAGAACTGCCGCAACATTATGGTCATAAACTGCGAATGCTCTGATAACGAGGGACTGGGTTTCCATCCCGGAAGCGGCACCTCGTTTACCGTGCTGAGCGGATGCAAGGCATTGCGCAATAAAAAGGACGGATTTTTCTTCTGCTGGAGGGTAACTGACAGCATCGTGGAAAACTGCATTGCCGCGGAGAACCATATGAGCGGATTGTCCATCGGGCACAAGGACACCCATAATATCATAAGAAACAGCGAGTTTTCCAATAACGTGTACTACGGGTTGTTTTTCAGGAATGAGCCCGATCCCATGGGTGCCAACTTCAACGTGGTTGAAAACTGCATTATCAAGAATAACGGGCGTCCCGGCACGGCCTACGGTTTTGCGGGCATACGCATGAGGGGAAGCACCAACAATGTAAGGCTCATAAACAATAAAATCATATATGAGAATTTTTATGAGGATGCAAAACCCATAGGCGTGGTCATGGAATCAGAGGTCCATGATATTTACATGGCAGGCAACGAGTTTAAAGGCTGCGCCAGGGAGACTCATGACAAGTGGATAATTGAGGACTGAAAGGAAGTTGAGCCATGGCTCTCAAAATATGCACAATCGGCTGTGGGAATCATGCGACAAAGGTTCACGGCCCATCGTACAAGAAGTACAGGGAGAACTTCAGCGACACAAGGCTCGTGGCCTGTTGTGACCTTGACGAGGAAAAGGCGGCAGCATTCAGGGATGCTTTTGGTTTTGAAAAGTATTATACCGATCTTGACAGGATGCTCGAAGTAGAGAAGCCCGATGCGGTCTGCCTCGTGGCTCCTGTGGATCTGACTTTTGAACTTGCTTCGCTCATACTGGAAAAAGGCTTTCCGCTCATGATGGAAAAACCCCAGGCAAAAACATACGAAGAAGCCTACAGGCTGATGGAAATTGCCAGGGAAAAGAAAGTGCCCAACCAGGTCGCCTACAACAGGCGATTTGATCCGCTGATCAGCGAACTTAAGAAAATACTTGACAAAAACTTCAAACCCGGCGACATCCATGATATCCGGTGCGACATGTACAGGGTGAAAAGGTTCGACCCTGAGTTTGCCACCACGGCGGTCCATGGAATTGACGCCGTGAGGTTCCTTGCGGGTTCGGACTTTTCGCGAATAAATTTTCATTACCAGGAACTGCCGGACATAGGCAGACCCGGCGTGATGAATTACTTCCTGGACTGCGAATTTGAATCGGGCGCCTATGCCCATTTCAATATCTGTCCCGTAGCCGGCGTGAGAATCGAGAGGATCACGGTGAACCTTTACGACAACACGTTGTTCTGCAATACGCCGATGTGGTTTGAATATGACGTTCCCGGAAGCCTGGTACACCTTCAGAACAATATCGAGGTGCTTAATATTAAGGGATCCGATCTTGTTTCCGGCACGGAGATTTTTGAAACATGCGGTTTTTACCAGGAGAACGTGTCCTTTTTCGAAGACATCAGGGCGGGCCGAATGCCTGAAGTGAACCTGGAGACGACGCTTCAGACCGTGGAAATTGAAGAATGCATGATTAAAAAAGTTCCGGTTTATATAAAAAAGTGAGAGGAGCGGTTGCATGGAAGTTTACTTGATAAAGGATCACTTCCGAATAGACGGTCTTACGGGAGAAGTGATTGAAAAAGAATTCTCCGGTGATTGCGTAAAACACGGAAAATCCATTGTGCTTGAAAGTGCAAGAAACGAATATGTTTCATTCCAGGTAGTTTTTGATACCAAGGGGCAGAAAATCAGCAAAGTCAATATAGATTATTCAGATCTCAGGGGAGTAGGAACCATCTCCAGGAACGAGTATGAAACCTATATAGAATGGTTCCACAAGGTGAACGGGAAATACATACCCGACGCGCTGATCCCGTATGGGAAAACAAACCTGGAATTTAAAGTTCCCCTGGACGAGGAATATCTCAGGAACCAAAGGGTCGGCGCGCTGTGGGTGGATCTGTTCATTCCCGAAGAAACGCAGCCGGGATATTATGGCGGTAAAATTAAGGTTGATGTAGACGGAACAACCCATGAATTTGAAATAACGGTCAAGGTCCATGACGTGGCTTTGTGTAATGAAAGCAGGATTTACGCGGATCTCAATGCCTATGCCGATTCGATATCCGCGGTATTTCCCAGGGTGGCTGAAAACCCCGACAGGTACAATGACGGATCCTATTTTGAACTGGAAAGACAATTCCACCGCATGGCCTATGAGCATCGCTGCATATTCCATTACCTGCCTTACAGGCATTCCGGGATCGTGGTCGATTCCTACGCGCCCGAAATTGAAGGCGAAGGACTGGATATCCGCGTCAGGTCCTGGGAAAGGTTTGACAGGCATTTCGGGCCGCTCCTTGACGGCACTGCCTTTGAAGGCACCAGGCGCGGGCCGGCGCCCATAAAGTTTCTCTACCTTCCCTTTAATTTCTGCTGGCCTGCGGATTTTACAAAATGGGGCAAAAAGGGATACAGGACGGAGTTCCGCAGGATAATGAAAGAGTTTACGCGGCATTTTGAGGAAAAGGGCTGGACCGAAACCTACATGGAGCTTTTCTTCAACCACAAGAAACGGTACAGGTTTTTCCCCTTTGACGGAGACGAGACGAGGTTCCAGGAAGACGGGGTCATATTTGAAATATTCCATGATTATGTAAAGGACATTTTTGACGAGACCGATGCAAAGTTCATCATGAGAACCGACTCAAGCTGGTCCTACGGGCTGCACTACCGGCAGAAATACGCGGACATCTGCAGGCTCTGGGTTGTAAACAGCCTGATCTTCTCGTGGTTCCCGGAAAGCGTCAGACCGATGAAGGAAAAAGGGAATATCGTGTTTATATACGGGGGAAGCGGTGGACTGCCGGCAAGCCTGCTTGAGCTGTTTGTCTGGCCCATGAAGGCCGTAGTCTACGGCATAGACGGATTCACGCTCTGGAACTCCACGGGCTTTGGAAAGGCTGACTACCTTGAAACACCCTTCGCGCTGGGAAGTGAAATTTACTGGTACCCCGGCGTCAGGTTTGGCCTGAACGGGCCCATTCCGTCCATAAGGCTCAAAGCGCTGCGCAATTTCATGCAGACGGGCGATTTGATGAAAATGGCCGAGGGCACGGGCAAGCTCGATAAAATAATAGATGTTATTAACGAACACTTCCATGCTGACGAAAACTTCTGGTGGAGGGAGAAACCTGCATTCATCAACGACCCGCCCCATACATGGACCAACGCCGGACTTTCCGATGCAGCGGCGGGTTACAGGGAACCGGTGGAATCCCCGGCCAAAACGGAGAAAATAAAGATTGAAACCCTTAAAATAATGGATGGAGGAGAAGGGAAATGAGAGTTCTGGATATCGACAATGTGGCGCGTATCGGGCTTATGTACATCGACGGGGACAAGTTTGAAAATGTCATGACCGATAAGTTCAGCCTCGACTATGACGATGTTAATTATATACATGACGATTTCAATGAATTGAAAATCGCGCTGCTCAAACTCGAGAGAATTAACCCCGATCTTGATATTTCCACGGTCCTGTGGCAGCTCAGGCCCGATAACAGCAACCTCGCGGTTCCCGTGATTGCCGGAGGACAGGGCAGGCGCCCGGCGCACCTGATAACGCCCGTCAATCCCGAGATGAAGCACGTGTTCACTACCGGCGAAAGCGCCAAAAGAGTGACCGATGAAGGTTTTATATCCCATTACTATGCGCTGAGGGACAGTGAAAACAGGATCGTGGGCGTGCTTGAAATCAGGGAGAACGTGTAGGTACACGGGGAGGTTCCCTGGGATAAGGAAGGCGGTTCTTTTGGGACAGGGGGACGGTTCTCTTGTCCCAATCGGGAATGATTTCCCCTAAAAAGGTACACGGCAACGGTTCATTTGTCCGTTTGGAGAATGATACCCTGGTTCAATTAGACAGTTTTTAGTCGCATTTTGGTATGGCTTTGCACAAGCGGACGAAAATTATATTAGACGTAAGATTAAATTTAAGATTAAATTAATTTTGTTTAATAAATTTATAATAAGAGATTCAGCGTACGTTAATCAGCCGTTGAGCATGAATTTGCTTAACGGCTTTTATTTTTTGCCTCAATGATGGAATGTTTTTGGATGGGACAAGAGAACCGTCCCCGTGTCCCATAGGACAAGAGAACCGTCCCCGTGTCCCATACCATTGCAGGAATTTTGTGGTTCTAATTATTTTTACCGCCAGAATCGGGAAAGATATAAACATTAGGCTTTGTAAAGGCAAGGCCGTTTAAAGGCAGTTAACAAAACATTAGTAATATATGCAAAAAATCTTGTGAAACATATATATGCAAGACCTTTGAGAAATACTTCTGACAACAGGAGCGGTGATTAGGAGCAATGAATTTTGTAATTGCCATTACATACCTGATTTTAGGCGGTTTGATTGCTTTTTTGATACTGATCCAGATACGTGCAATGAAAAAAGAGGGCCTGAAGCTTGATTCAGCCATTCTTAACCCTGAAGACCTGGTTAAACATGCCGCGGAACTGGCGAGAAATCACGCTGTATATAGAAAACCCCGGAAGGTTTACAGGCTTCTTCCGAGGCTCAATGACAATTTTGCAGTGATTACCCATGTGTACAGGAAACTGAACAGCGACGTGGAAACATTGTATAATATTGCGCCCGCGGCGGAATGGCTTCTTGACAACTATTACATCATTGAGGAACAGGTCAAGGATATCCGGCACTGCCTTGCCAAGTGCGGCCATTCCAGGCTGCCGGTGTTAAGGAGTGGCGTAATGAAGGGATACCCGAGAATTTACGCCATAGCCATCGAACTCGTGTCCCATACGGATGCCCGCCTGGATGAGGAAAGAATAATTGGCTTTCTGAAAGCCTACCAGTCAGAAGTTACGCTTTCAATGGAAGAGCTCTGGTCTTTTGCCATAATGCTCAGGCATGCGCTTATTGAAGAACTCAGGCATTTGTGCGAGAAGGTTTTGAAATCGCAGATGCAGTGGCATGAAGCCGACAGGGTGGCGAAGGACCTGCTGGAAGCCGCAAAAGACCTTTCATCAGAGCGGTTCAGCCACAAGCTGATGTCTGTTGACCGTTACAGGCCTTCTTTCGTGGAACATCTGCTGCAGAACCTGAGGAAAGAAGGCAAAAGGGCTGCCGATATAGTGAAACTGATTGACTTAAAGCTTGTAGAGCAAAATTCCAATATTGAAGCCGTAATTTCGCAGGAACATCAAATCCAGGCCACAAGGCAGGTATCAATGGGCAACTGTGTAATGGGGCTGCGGTTTGTATCCACGATGAACTGGTCGGAAATGTTTGAAGAGCTCAGCAGCGTTGAGCAAATTCTTTCGTCCGACCCGTCCGGCGTGTACAAACTCATGGATTTTGAATCGAGGGACTATTACAGGCATACCATTGCAAAACTTGCCAAAAAGCTCAGGACTTCAGAAACGAATATTGCGAGGATTTCGGTAATCTGCGCCAGGGAGGCTTTTGAAAAGTGCGGGGAAACCTGCCCGGAAACCCATGTGGGCTACTACCTTGTGGACAGGGGCGCGGAGAAACTCAAGGAAAAACTGGGATACGGGAAATATAAAGGAGACGGGCTTTCAGGCATTTTGAAAAGAAAACCGTCGCTGTTCTATATTGGCTCGATTGTTATTTTATCAATGGCGATTTCTGCATTGTTCTGCGCCGCAATATGGAACGCCTCTTCACAAATGCCCGTTTTTGGGCTCATAGCCTTATTTGCGGCGGCATTGATACCCGCCAGCGACATTGCTGTTTCAATCACCAACAGCGTAGTCAGCCATATCTGCAAACCCAGTTTTTTCCCCAGGCTCGAGCTGAAAGAGCGAATACCCGGGGAATACACGACGCTTGTCATTGTGCCTACCCTGTTGCCGTCTGCTAAACGTGTCCGCGAGCTGCTGGAGCAACTTGAGATATATTATCTCGCAAACAGGGAAAACAACCTGTATTTTGCGCTGGTGGGCGATTTCAGGGACAGCGATTCCCAACACATGCCCGATGACGACGAGATCGTCCGGGCGGCCCTGAACGGCGTGGAAGAACTCAACAGGCGCTACAGCACCGGCGAAAACAAACTGTTTTACTATTTCCACCGGCACAGGCAATATAATGAAAAACAGGGCCGCTGGATGGGCTGGGAGCGGAAAAGGGGCGCGATACTGGAGCTCAATGACCTCATCCGTGGAAGCAGGAACACGAGCTATTCCATAGTCAGCAGCGACCCGGCTCCGCTTGCCCGCGCAAAATTTGTAATCACCCTTGACGCCGATACAAACCTTCCCATGGACGCTGCGAAAAGGCTGATAGGAACGCTGGCCCATCCGCTCAACAGGGCGGTTGTCGACCGGGAATCGGGCAGGGTTTTGAGGGGTTATGGCATACTGCAGCCAAGAATAGGCATCAGCATAAACGCGTCAAACAAATCGCTTTTTGCAAGGATTTTTGCCAACCAGAGCGGTATAGATCCTTACACCACTGCCGTTTCCGACGTCTACCAGGACCTGTTCGGAGAAGGTATTTTTACCGGCAAGGGAATATACGATCTTAACGTATTCCAGGATATACTGAAGGACGCCGTTCCCGAAAACGCGGTACTCAGCCATGACCTGCTTGAGGGATGCTATGTCCGCGCGGGGCTTGTAATGGACATAGAACTGATAGACGGCTATCCTGCCAGGTATAATTCATACGCCATGCGGCTGCACCGCTGGGTAAGGGGAGACTGGCAGCTTTTGCCGTGGCTCCTGCCCAGGGTCAGGAACAGGCTCGGCCATAAGGTGGCTAATCCGTTATCCGCGATAAGCAAATGGAAAAT
Source organism: Bacillota bacterium (assembly GCA_023623175.1). Lineage (GTDB taxonomy): Bacteria > Bacillota > Clostridia > Acetivibrionales > JAMNXU01 > JAMNXU01. The sequence continues at coordinate 81,731 of JAMNXU010000021.1, read as the reverse complement.
CATCGATAATTTAAGAAGAAGCCTGATGCAACCTTTACTGCTGTTGCTTGTACTGGCATGCGCAGCGTTTTTGCCCGACCGGTGGGCTATATGGTCAATTTTCGTACTGGTGACAGCATTTCTGCCGCTGATTAGCTTTGTCGTCAATTCAATTATTACGGGAAGCTACGCATGCGGAAGGCAAAAAAACGGAGGCTCGGGCATAGGGACAACAAAAGCCCTGTTTTACCAGTGCTTGCTGCAGTTTGCGTTCATACCCTACCAGGCATGGCTGATGGCTGATGCCATTGCAAGGACTGTCGCAAGAGTTTGCGTGACGAAGCGGAACCTGCTGGAATGGGTAACCGCAGCGGACATGGAACTGCAGCTGAAAAACACCCACGGAGCGTTCTGGAGGCGGATGTGGGCCGGACCCGTCGCCGGCTTGCTGATAATAGTCTCAGCCGCATGTTCGACAAATGCAGGTTTGCTTGCATTATCTGTGCCGTTTTCCGCCTCGTGGATAATCTCCCCGTCCCTCGCGTGGTTCATAAGCAGGCAAAGGACGGAAAAAAAGCCTGTGCGAAGCGAGTCGGACGTTCGCGAACTGAGACTGCTGGCGAGAAAAATATGGAGGTATTTTGAGGATTTTGCCGGACCCAGGGACAATTACCTGCCCGTTGACAATTTCCAGGAAGACCCGTTGAAAGGCGCAGCTCACCGGACTTCACCGACAAACATAGGTTTCCTGCTGGTTTCAATGCTGGCAGCGAGGGACCTGGGATACCTGAGCACCTCCGCGCTGGCTGAAAAGCTGAACAACACGATAACGACCATTGAAAAGCTTGATAAATGGAAAGGGCACCTGTACAACTGGTATGACACGATAACCCTGAGAGTATTAAGACCGCTTTACGTATCAACGGTGGACAGCGGCAATTACCTGGGATACCTGATGGTATTGGAACAGGGGCTCAGGGAATATCTGAAAAAGCCGATCCTCGACAGCGAGCTTGCCCTGGGGCTTATTGACACAATCGAGCTGTTTAACGAAGAGATCGGAGACGCTGAGCGCAGGATAGACACCCTGCCGCTGAAGGAACTTGCAGCCGGCGGGGAGATAAACGCTGTTCGCTGGAGAGAAGTTTTAACAAACCTGAGGGAAAGCATTACCTCAAGCTTTACGCAAAGTGAAATAAAGTCGGCTTTTTGGGGGAAAAGGCTGCTCGAGTCGATCGGCATGCTGCTGGACGAGGCGGATCGGTTATTCCTGCCTGCGAAGTACCGGGAAATCAACATCGGGCATGGTACAGGCTCAAAAGAGGGAAATGCGGAGGAACCTGGCATTTCTGCGCTTATTAATGAATGCCTTGGTCCGGGTTCCCTGATTTCGCTGCTGAATTCCTATGAGAAGCTGATTAATTTCACCCGGGAAAAAGTTGAAGAGTGCCGCAGCGACAAACCGGGTTCGCCGGAATGCTGCGAGGCTGGAGACTTTTACGCCGGTTTACTGGAAACGGCACAGGCGCTTTATGAAAACTGCAGGAATCTCATACGCCTGATGGAGGGCCTGGCGCGGAGGATCTCGGTTCTCATAGAAAACATAGAATTCAGACCGCTGTATAATGAAAAGAGGCAGTTGTTCGCCATTGGATACAACGTGGAGGAAGGACACCAGGGCAAATCCTTTTATGACCTGCTGGCGTCCGAAGCGCGGCAGGCCAGCTATATTGCCGTTGCCCGCGGCGAAATCAGCCAGAAACACTGGTTCCGTCTCGGAAGGCGCCTGGTGGGGATAGACGGTCAAAAGGGCCTGGTTTCGTGGACAGGCACCATGTTTGAGTATTTGATGCCCACGCTGATCATGCGCAGTTTTGAAAACACGTTGCTGGATGAAACCTATAAGTTCGTCCTGAAGAACCAGATAAAGTTCGGGAAAAAAAGGAACATCCCGTGGGGCGTTTCGGAATCGGGTTTCAATGCCTTTGACCTGAACCTCAATTACCAGTACAAGGCCTTCGGCATACCGGAACTGGGCTTGAAAAGGGGCCTGGGAAACGACATTGTCGTCGCTCCCTATGCAACATTGCTTGCGCTGCCGTGGGAACCGGAAAAGGCTGTTGAGAATATTCGGAGAATGAAAAAAGAAGGTTTCGAGGGGCTCTACGGCCTTTATGAAGCCATAGACTACACGCCGTCGCGACTGGGAAGAGGTGAGAAATACAGGGTAGTCAAGAGTTTCATGGCTCACCATCAGGGCATGAGCCTGCTTGCGCTCGACAACTATTTCAATGACAACATAATGCAGAAGCGTTTCCACAGCAATCCGCTGATTAAAGCGGCGGAATTGCTGCTCCAGGAAAGGGTTCCGTCAAGAGTCACCTACACCAAGGAACACAGGGACGATTACATTTATTACAGGCAGGAAGTGCCCGATGACGGCGAAGTGGTCAGAATGCTGGGCATTCCTTCGGAAAGAATGCCCGAAGTGCATGTTTTGTCCAATGGCAGCTATACAGTTGTGCTGACTGACGGAGGAGCCGGTTACAGCCGCTGCAACGGCCTTGACGTGACGCGGTGGAGGCCCGGAATAAAGGAGCCTGAAGGAGGCATTTACATCTATGTCAGGAACATGAACTCCAACGAGTCCTGGCCCGCGACATACAGGCCCGGCGGACCCGAGCCCGAGGTATACAATGTGGTATTTTCGCCGGACAGGGCCGAGTACATGAGAAAGGACGGAAATATCGAGACCCATACCGAGGTGGTGGTATCGCCCGAGGATAACGTGGAAATTCGCAGGGTTTCGCTTACCAACCGCAGCCAGAAGGTAAGGGTCATGGAAATCACGAGCTACATGGAAGTCGTGTTGGCTGACCACAACGCAGACGCGGTACACCCGGCTTTCAGCAACCTGTTTATAAGAACGGAGCTTATTGCGAAGCATGACAGCCTTATTGCGTCAAGAAGGCCAAGGAGCTCGAAACAGGTGCCTGTGTACGCTTTCCATACCGTTGCCGTGGAAGGGGAAGTCATAGGCGACATCCAGTACGAGACCGACCGTTTCAGATTTGTAGGAAGGAACAGGGACCTCGGCGAGCCGCAGGCCATGGACGTAAACCAGCCGCTCAGCGGTACTCTTGGTTCTGTGCTTGATCCGGTCCTGAGTCTTCGCAGGATAGTGAGACTTGAGCCGGGACAGACAGCGAGGATATCCTTCACCGTCGGAGTTGCAGAAAGCAGAAAGATTGCGCTTGAACTTGCGGAAAAATACCATGATCCCGCTTCCACCGACAGGGCGCTGGAACTGTCATGGACAAGAAGCCAGGTCGAATCAAGGTACCTGGGATTTAACGCCGATGATGTAAGGCTGTGCCTCAAAATACTTCCGCACCTGTTGTTTAACAGTCCTGCCAGGAAAAAATGGGCTGACATGATTGCAGCCAACAAGAAGGGACAGCCGGGTTTGTGGGCTTATGGCATTTCCGGCGACCTGCCGATACTGCTTGTGGTAATCCGGGAAAGAAGTGAAACGCAGCTGGTGCAGAGAATGTTGAAAGCCCATGAGTATTGGAAAATGAAAGGCCTGCCCGTTGACCTTGTCATACTCCTCGAAGATGAAGGCGGCTACACGCAGCCGCTCCTGGAAGCGGTCAGGGACCTGGTTTCGGCAAGCCACGCGAGGGAACTCATGGACATCCCCGGGGGAGTGTTTATAAGGAATGCCGGCGTGATGGATGACGAAGACAGGGCCCTGCTGTATACCGCTGCGAGACTTGTTTTGAGGGGCGACGGGGGCCCGCCGGAAGAACAGCTTGAAACGGAGCGCGAGGTTTTGCCGGTGTCTGAAGAGTTCGATCCGGCGGAGTTCAGTGATGAATATGAGGATATGGACCCAACCAGGCATCCTGAGACCCAGGTCTCAAAGGACCTCAGATTTTTCAACGGAATCGGCGGTTTTGACAAGAAGGGAACAGAGTATGTCATTGAACTCGCAGACGGCCAATCTACGCCCACCCCATGGGTCAATGTAATAGCCAACCGGAATTTCGGCTTTTTGATCTCCGAGTCCGGTGCGGGTTACACGTGGGCTGAAAACAGCAGGGAAAACAAACTGACTCCATGGTCGAACGACCCCGTCGTGGATCCACCCGGTGAGGTGATTTATGCCAGGGATGAGGACAGGGGCAACCTGTGGAGCATTACTCCCGCCCCGATAAGGCAGAAGGCAAAATACACCGTAAGGCATGGTTTCGGGTACACGGTTTTCGAGCATACGAGCAACGGCCTGCGCCAGAAACTGACGGAGTTCGTGGCGCTGGAGCATCCCGTGAAGATTTGCCTGGTCAGGCTCAAAAACATGGGAACAAGCAAGCGGAGAATATCGCTGACATGGTATGTGCGGCCCGTGATGGGAGTGCTGGAACACGAGAATGTCCCGTTTATAGTTACCGAAGTTTCACGGGAAAACGGCGCGCTGTTGTTCAGAAACGTATATAACAGCGAGTTTCCCGGACGTGTCATGTTCATTGACTGTTCGGAAAAGGAACGCTCATACACGGGGGACCGCGTTGAGTTTATTGGCCTTGACGGCAGCCTGAAAAACCCGGCGGCACTGAGGCGCAAAGGCGGGCTTTCAGGCAGGACAGGCGCGGCGCTTGATCCCTGCGGAGCAATCCAGACGGTGATTGAACTGAATCCTTCCGAGGAGAAGGAGGCGGTGTTTTTGCTGGGGCAGGGCAGGGACGCCGCGGAAGCCGTTTCCCTCTCGAACATGTTCAGAAAAGTTAGAGCGGCGGCAAACGAACTGGAAAAAGTAAAGATTTTCTGGAGGAAGAAGCTCCAGGCCATCCAGGTATCGACGCCCGATGAATCGATGAATTTCATGCTGAACGGATGGCTCATGTACCAGGTCATTTCATGCCGGTTGTGGGCGCGGTCCGCATTTTACCAGTCGGGAGGAGCCTACGGTTTCAGGGACCAGCTCCAGGATTCGCTGGCGGTGACCTATATATGGCCCGAACATACAAGAAGGCAGATCCTGCTTCATGCAGCCCATCAGTTCCTGGAAGGGGATGTGCAGCACTGGTGGCATCCCGAGGCAAACAAGGGAATAAGGACAAGGTATTCCGATGACCTCGTATGGCTTGTTTATGTAACCGAGGATTATATCCGCTGCACCGGGGACCGGTCTATCCTGGACGCAACGGCTCCGTGGCTTGAAAGCGATCCTTTGCCTGAAGGAGTGGACGAAAGGTATGATGTGCCCCGGATAGCCGGGCACGAGTCGACGCTGTACGAACACTGCGTCAGGGCCCTGGACAAGGCGCTTAAATTCGGCACCCACGGGATTCCGCTGATAGGGTCCGGGGACTGGAACGACGGCATGAACACCGTCGGTAACAAGGGCAAGGGCGAAAGCATCTGGCTCGGATGGTTTATTTATAAAGTGCTTGTGGATTTCATCCCGTTATGCAGGGCAAAAGGGGATTTGGAACGGGCTGAAAGGTACGCGGAAACCGCAAAGGCCATTGCCGAAGCGATAGAGGCCCATGCCTGGGACGGAAGCTGGTACAGGAGAGCCTATTTTGATGACGGAAGGCCGCTGGGATCGGCCCAAAACACCGAATGCCGCATAGACTCGCTTGCCCAGTCCTGGTCGGCAATTTCGGGCGTCGGCAGAAAAAACAGGGTCGAAGAGGCGATGAATGCCGTGGAAAAATACCTCGTGGACAGGAATGAAGGAATAATTAAACTGCTTGCACCTCCGTTTGACGAAGGAGACCTTGAGCCGGGCTACATTAAAGGTTATGTGCCCGGAGTCAGGGAAAACGGAGGCCAGTATACCCATGCGGCGGTTTGGGTCATCCTGGCCTTTGCAAAAATGGGTTACGGCGACAAGGCATGGGAACTGTACCATATGATCAATCCCATCAACCATGCCAGAACGCCCATTGAATACATGAGGTACAAGGTCGAGCCCTATGTTATGGCGGCCGATGTTTACGCAGTCCATCCCCATGCCGGAAGGGGAGGCTGGACATGGTATACCGGCGCTGCAGGCTGGATGTATCGCGTAGGTATAGAAAATATCCTGGGCTTTACAAAACTCGGGGACCGTGTTAAAATCGATCCCTGCATACCGGCGTCCTGGACGCATTACACGATGGTTGTAAAACACGGCGATACAACCTGGCACATTAAAGTGCAGAATCCGTCGCATGTAAACAAAGGCGTGCATAAGATAATTTTGGACGGAGTTGAAATTGAAGGCGACAGCTTTGAGTTTAGGGACGACGGAGAACAGCATGTGGTTGAGGTGCTGATGGGTTAACGGAGAAAAGCAGGTTATTGTGTACAGCCGAAAGAAAAATTGCCTATTGACTTTATTGGTTTACATCTGCTAAAATAGAAAAGCGCGTTGGGTTGTTCGACGCAGATTCAATGCGACGGATACGGCGGCGTAGCTCAGTTGGCCAGAGCATGCGGTTCATACCCGCAGAGTCGTTGGTTCAAATCCGACCGCCGCTACCACATGGCCCATTGGTCAAGCGGTTAAGACACCGCCCTTTCACGGCGGTAACAGGGGTTCGAGTCCCCTATGGGTCACCAGGGCGCTTAGCTCAGCTGGGAGAGCACCTGCCTTACAAGCAGGGGGTCATAGGTTCGAGCCCTGTAGCGCCCACCAAGTTAAATCCCTTGTTTATGTAATCATAAGCAGGGGATTTTTATTATTCTTTTGTTTTCTTATTTCTTTCTTTGTATTTGATTTTGCATTCGGAGATTCGGAGCCCCATTTCACCATTCTGCTGAATGAATGTAATTTTAGTTCATTTCATCGTTCTGCTTATGTAATCGGAGATTCATTCAACTAATAAAATCTTTGCTGTTTCCATGCAGTTTTTAAAAATTTGTTGACGAAATTTTACATAACCCGTTAATGATTGATATTAATCAAACTTAATCCGAACTTATACCGAAGGCTGTATAACCGCTTTTAATGTAGTCATCAGTAGCGTTTTGATGATAAATGTCCGAAAAATTTTGCACGGAAATAACTTAATTTGACATACTATTATTGCCGCTTGGATTATACTCAAGCCTGCAAACCAAAAACAGGAGGTACAAAAGATGAAGACTGGTACAATACCGTATCGCAGGCTTGGAAACATGGCCGAAAATTACTGGAAAATCCGTTTGAACAGGATTCTCAGGGATCTGACCGATATCTCACAGTTTTTGATTTATGCAATTTCTTTTTTTCTTGGGCGTACACGGCTTATCGGAGGACTCATGCCCTTTGGCACAGCCTTTTATGCTTCGACAATGGGGTTTGAAACAAACCGCCTGATAGTGGGAGCGTGTATCATATTAGGAATGATTACGCAGGGAGCCGGGACGAATATTTATAAAACACTGGCTTCAATGCTGTTGTTCAACGCTTTCAATATCCCCCTGGTAAAATTAAAGAAAAACGCCAGGATCAAATACGCCGCGACGGCTTCCGCCGCGGCGCTGATCCCCGAGCTTTTGTTCGTGCATTTGCAGGGATTTTTGCTTTATGATCTTATACTGGCGCTGTTCAATACGCTGGTGGTATTTACAACGGTTATTATTTTCAGGAACGCCGTGACATACATAAGCGGCAGGAAAAACGCCGCAATCAGCAATGAGGAAATGATCAGCCTTACCATACTTGTTGCCGTGGCGCTTACAGGATTGTGGAAAGTGAAGATTGCCGCCTTTTCTCTCGGGAACATCGCTTTTGTCCTGCTTACTTCTGCCGTCGGTTATGCATGCGGAGCAGGCGCGGGTGCGGCGGCAGGCGTAACCTCGGGTCTGATAGTTAATATGACAGGAACCTACAGCCCGCTGCTGATCGGGGGATATGCGCTTTGCGGGCTTCTCGCCGGAGTATTCAGAAGTCTCGGCAAAATAGGGACCGCCCTGGGTTTTATTATAGGAAGCATTATTTTAACACTGTACATGGACAGCTCGGGCAACATCATGCCCTACATGCGCGACATGGTAATGGCGATTGGCCTTTTTGCAGTTACCCCGAGAAAACTGATAGACAAAACCGTGGACATTTTTGGAAGGGATCCGGATATATTCCCGGAAAAAACGGCATACAGCCAGAGAATAAAGGAACTGACGGTGGACAAGCTGCAAAGGTTTTCCCATGCCTTCAGGGAACTGGCGAGGACCTTCAGCGAAATATCCGAAACTACAATAACCGCCGACAAGCAGGACATTTCGGTCCTGTTTGACAGGGTTGCGGACAAGGTGTGCAAGGATTGCACATTAAACATTCATTGCTGGGACAGGAATTTTTACAACACGTACCAGGTAGTGTTCAAGATTGTGGAAAAACTCGATTCCAAGGGCAGGATCTCGGAAGAGGACATTCCCGGATATTTTCTCGAAAGGTGCGAAAGAATTTATGATTTTGTCCAGGAAGTCAGCAACATGTACCAAATCCTCAAGGTGGATATGGTGTGGAAAAGCAGGATAACCGAGAGCAGGGAGCTTGTGTCGCGACAGATGGAAGGGCTGTCCAGGGTTATAAGCAACCTCGCTGGTGAAATAGATTTTGACGTGGATTTTAAATCGGATCTCGAGCACCAGGTTAAAACAGCGCTTGAGGCTGAAGGAGTCAAAGTTTCGGAAGTTATTGTGTTTGTGAATAAATGGGGAAAATATGAGGCGAGCGTTGTGCACAGGGGATGCGGAGGAAGCCGCAAATGCCTCAGCGTTATTGAAAAGACGCTTTCGTCTGTTTTGGGGAAAAAGATGACCAAGAGGGACACGCGTTGCGTAATGAGCCGGAGAAACGGAAAGTGTACCGTGAGGTTCGTCGAGGAGGAGGAATTCAGGGTCACGACCGGCATTGCGCGCGTGACAAAGCACAACAGCAATATTTCAGGGGACAGCTATACCTTTATGAATACCGGCGACGGCAGGTACATAATTGCACTCAGCGACGGCATGGGAAGCGGGTACAATGCCGCGAGGCAAAGCCAGGCAACTGTCAGCCTGATTGAACAGTTAATGGAGTCGGGATTTGACAAGGACACTACGATCAAGCTGATCAACTCGATACTGGTTTTAAAATCCAGCGATGATTCCTACACGACGATTGATCTTGCGGTGGTGGACCTTTACAGCGGAGAAACGGAATTTGTAAAGGTGGGAGCTGCTCCGACCTTCATAAAGAGGGGCGATATCGTGGAAACCGTAAAAATGGCCACACTGCCGGCAGGCATATTAAACAGCATTGAAACGGAACTTGAGCGAAAGGTACTTGGCAGCGGCGATTTCGTTATAATGGTGACGGACGGCGTCGTGGATGCTTTTGATAACGCTGAAGACGGCGAAACGCTCAGGGAATTCCTGCAGAGCATAGACAGCATAAATCCCCAGACAGTGGCGGACAGCATAATCAACAAGGCTCTCGAGAAATACGGGGGAAAAGCCCTTGACGATATGATTGTTATTGCGGCAAAAGTCTGGAAAAGAGTAGACTGAGAAGCGATGCATAATTTTGAAAAAATAAGTACAAACTACCGATGATACATATTCATCGGAGGTACTTGGAGTGAATGGATTTCAGGAGAATTGTGGTTCTTAGGGATATTCACTCGAATTTAATAGAAGAAGCCATACTGGTATTGAGAACCGAGCCTGTATGCGAAAATGCGACGGGCAAAAGCGCTGAGGGTAACAGGGCTGAAGAGGGAAAGAGGACCGAAAGGGGCAGGGACTTCATCCTGAAGGAAGCCCAGGCGATCATAGATAATTATATCGAAAGCATCCGGCAAACGGAGAACCGGACTAACGAGAGAAAAAAGAAAAAAAGCGAGGTTACCCGGCGCTTTTTAACGAACCTGGCAATAAACCTGGCGCTCAGCGGAAGTATTTTGCTGCTGGCACTGGTTATAAGCAGGTTTGTATAGTAAACGGCAGAGTGGCTGCTTAACCCTTGATGTTATGCGCAGTATGACCTTGCGCAGACAAATGTAAAAACCGTTCCCTGGCACAGGTAATCACTTGCCCGGGGGTTTGCATTAATTTTTTCTCAAACTGGGTATATCATATAACTGTATTTCAGCAAGCCGCTTGTCGCGGCAGGTGTTACGGGAGAATGCAATGGAACGGTTTACCTTGTTCGATGTATTTTTTTTGCCGAAAAGCTTTTACAGGAGATTGGGAGCGACGAAGGCCATCATTGCTGCGGCAGTGCTGCTGGTTGGCCTTGTCGATATAATGTCGCCGCTCACCGATTGCATTCCTGAGCTGGTCGAATATTTTGCGGAAGCAGGGTACGCGCGCGGCTTGTTTTCGGTTATTGTTCAAATAGTAATTGCGGGCGTTATTGATGTATTTTTCTTTGCGATACCTGTTTTTGCCGTTTTGAACCACTTTAACAGGGAAAACGAAATAACAGGCAGGCCGGAAACATTCATCAGGCTTATTGGGATTTACGCAATAACCCATTTAATAGTGATTCCCGTGAATGAACTGATATATTATTTTGCCAGCGGCCTTGATCCTCAAAGCAGCTCGGCGGTACTCATGCTTGTGGCGATATATTATTATTTCATCATGAGGTTCTGGTTTGCCGGAGTGATTACCCGGGGAATAAACGTGGTTTACGGTTTCAATACAATGCGCAGCAAAAACCTTGTATTTTTATTGGTATTCTTCTGGAACATGCTGCTCGGGGAAGCTCTCGTTTTCATTACGAACCGGTTTATATCGGGTATCATGTTTTAGCGCGCGTTGTTAATTCCTTTTTTAGATGGTTGTAAATCGGTCTGTTTTTGCTATAATATAATATACAGAGATTGTGTCAAAAGTTAAAAACACGTCCCGATAGTCTAACGGATAAGACGGTGGATTCCGGTTCCACTGATCCGGGTTCGATTCCTGGTCGGGACGCCAATGCAGGGATCTCCGCCAACATGCGGAGATCTTTTTTTGGGCATTGACGCCTGTCCGGTATTAATGATCATTTTCATGTGGTAAAATACTTCGTGGTGTTTAAATAATCATGTTTGTATAATATTTTTGCATTTTTATCGAATTACAGCGGAAGGAATGGTTGCAGGCATGAAGATCGGGGAAGTAAGGACGGAAAACAATGTATTCCTGGCGCCAATGGCAGGTGTAACCGATTCGGTTTTTCGCCTGCTTTGCAAAGAACAGGGATGCGGCCTTGTTTATTCTGAAATGGTCAGCGCAAAGGCGCTTCACTACAAAGACGAGAAAAGCGCTAAGCTCGCAGAAATCCGTGAAATCGAAAGACCCGCGGCGATACAGATATTCGGATCTGATCCGGCAATAATGGCCGAAGCGGCGGAGAAACTTAGCGATTCCGCGGCGGACATCATTGACATCAATATGGGTTGTCCAACACCCAAGGTGACAAAAAACGGCGACGGATGCGCTCTTATGCTTAAACCGGCGCTTGCGGCGGATATTGTCAGGGAAGTTTGCCGGGCTTCGAAAAAGCCCGTAACGGTGAAAATGAGAAAGGGCTGGGACGAGAAAAATGTAAACGCCGTGGAATTGGCCTGCCTGGCTGAAAAAAACGGAGCCAAAGCCATCGCGGTGCACGGAAGGACAAGGGAACAGTTTTACAGCGGAAAGGCCGACTGGGACATCATAAAACAAGTAAAAGAGGCTGTTTCAATACCGGTTATCGGCAACGGCGACATCTTTACTCCCGAGGATGCTGCGAAAATGATTGAATATACCGGGTGTGACGCTGTTATGATCGGGCGCGGCTCCCTCGGCAATCCGTGGATTTTCAGGAGAACTGTTGAATTTCTCAGGTCCGGGAGAATTCTGCCCATGCCCACACCCGACGAGAAAATAGAGATGCTGAAACGGCACATTGACATGCTCATAGAGCTGAAAGGAGAGCATACGGCCGTTTGTGAAATGAGAAAGCACGCGGCATGGTATATAAAAGGCATGAAAAACGCCGCGGCTGCGCGCGACAGGATTTTCAGGGCGACTTCGAGGGAAGAACTGATCGGGATACTTGAAGAATATAAAAATCGGGTTTCCGATGATTTTTAACGCTGTCAAACATTGTATTTCAAGGATAACCGGCGTTACAACCGCAGGCCGGGTCAGAACTTCAATATGCTTTTCCCGATTATATGGGTCAGCGGGATGGGTCCAAGATCCCGGCTGTCCCTGCTGTGGTTCCTGTTGTCTCCCATTACGAAGACATGGCCTTCGGGAACAACAATTTTCAATGGTATTGAGTTGACCATCGGTTCCTTTATGTAATCTTCCTCGAGCAACTCTCCGTTTCTGTAGACCTTGTCATCTTTTATTTCGATCACGTCACCGGCTTTGCCTATCACCCTCTTTACAAAGAAGACTTCCTCCTTTTTTCCCGTGAAAAGCTGGGTGATTGCGTTGTATTTTATGCTGTCCGTAATGTCATCCCAAAAGGTGCGCGACCGGTCCACCCTGCTGTCAAGTATTACTATGTCGCCGTAATCGGGCTCTTTCCCCAGGGTGTGCCTGAGCTTGCTTATCAAAAGGCGGTCATGGTCCTTCAGGGTGTTTTCCATCGAACTGCCGATGACCTGGGTGGGCTGCAGAATGAACACGTTTATAAACATTGCCAGTAAAAATGCTACGCCTATATGCAGTATCCAGCTTACGATTTCCTTTACGATTTTCATGGGTTATGGCATGCCTCCTGCGGATAGTCCTGCCATAATTTTATCACAAAACAGCGCCTGTTAACCTCTGCTATTGTAAAAAAAGAGGGCCGGTGATTTGCACGGGAGAAAAAGACAGGGCCATTTCGCGGCCCAAGCTTTTTATTGAAAATCAAAACAAATTACAGTATACTTTACTTTAGAACATATGTTCATTAAGTGTAACATTGACTGCAAAAATTTGCCTTGAAGCCAACGATCCTAAAACCTGTCATGGCAGGAGCGCAATCCGCCATGGCAGTTAAAGTTGACCGGACACCGGACGCCTTTGGCTGAGCCGGGCTACGAAAGGTACAACCTGAGGAGGTTAAGAGAAATGAACCTTGAGCAGATGCTGGAGTATTTCAAAACCTCGGACGCGATAGCCCCGAATATAACAAAATGGGTGGAGATACCGGGAAGGGAGGCCCGCTATGCCGACTATCCCGATAGTATAGACGCCAGGCTCAAAGAAGCTCTTATAAGAACCGGGAAGACAAGACTGTATTCCCACCAGGCCACGGCCATTGAAAAGGTTCTGGCCGGCAGGAACGTAGTGGTTGTCACTCCCACAGCTTCCGGCAAAACTCTTTGTTACAATATACCGGTTCTCAACTCGATTCTGAAGGATGAATCCTCAAGGGCGCTGTACCTTTTTCCCACGAAAGCGCTTTCCCAGGACCAGATGGCCGAGCTCCACGATCTCATAACCGAAGCGAATATAAATATCAAGACTTATACATACGACGGGGACACGCCCCAATCGGCAAGGAAAGCCATCCGGCAGGCCGGGCACATTGTTGTTACCAATCCAGACATGCTGCACAGCGGGATACTGCCCCATCACACCAAATGGACCAAGCTTTTTGAAAATCTGAAATATGTTGTAATAGACGAACTGCATCATTACAGGGGCGTTTTCGGAAGCAACCTTGCCAACGTAATAAGGCGGTTGAACAGGATATGCAGGTTTTATGGCTCAAATCCGGTGTTCATATGCTGTTCAGCGACCATTGCGAACCCCGTGGAACTTGCCGAAAAAATCACCGGTTGCAGCGTTGAACTTGTGGACAACAATGGAGCTCCCTCGGGAAAAAAACACCTCATTTTCTACAACCCGCCGGTGGTGAACAGGGAACTGGGCATACGCAGGAGCAGCCTGCTTGAAGCCAGGAAACTTGCCGAACTGCTCATCAGGAACAACATCCAGACCATTGTGTTCACGCGCAGCAGGCTCAACGTGGAAGTTCTCGCCACCTATCTCAAGGATATTTTCAGCAGGAGCCTTTCGGGCAAAAACCGAATAAGGGGCTACCGTGGAGGGTATCTGCCTTCGGAACGGCGCGAAATAGAGAGGGGACTGCGCAGCGGGGAAATAACGGGCGTGGTCAGCACCAATGCGCTGGAACTCGGGATTGACATAGGACATCTCGAAGCATGCATAATATGCGGTTACCCGGGCAGCATAGCAAGCACATGGCAGCAGATAGGACGCGCGGGCAGAAGAAGCGGAGTGTCCGTGGCCATAGTCATCGCAAGCAGCAGCCCGCTTGACCAATATATTATAAACAACCCCGATTATTTCCTCGGCAGGAGTCCCGAACACGGGCTTATCAATCCCGACAACCTCATGATCCTGTACAACCATATGAAATGCGCGGCTTTCGAATTGCCGTTTGAGGACGACGAAAAATTCGGTGTCGAAACTACCGGGGAAATACTTTCATACATGGAAGAGGCAAAGCTCGTAAGGCATGTTGGTTCGCGCTGGCACTGGATGAGCGACGCTTTCCCGTCGGATGAAATATCGCTGCGCAGCGCGTCCGATGAAAACTTCGTAATAATAGACATTACCGAACCCCAGCACAGGGTCATCGGCCAGATGGACCGCTTCAGCGCGCCTATGCTGCTGCACGAGGAAGCCATATACATCCACGAAGGCCAGCAATACCAGGTTGAGAAGCTGGATTTTGAAAATAAAAAGGCCTATGTCAGGAAAGTGGATGTGGACTATTATACTGACGCAAATCTTGCGGTGGAGCTCAAGGTCATAGATGAATTCCGCAGCGAAGCGGGCGACAGGATCAGCAAAAGCTCGGGAGAGGTATCGGTTGTGTCGCTGGTGACGCTGTTTAAGAAAATCAAGCTTTACACCCATGAAAACGTCGGTTACGGTCCGGTTCACCTGCCTGAGCTCCAGATGCATACCACATCTTACTGGGTGACGTTTCCCGAAGTCATAGACGGTATATTAAGCCAGTCGGAGCTTCAGGACGGCCTGCTCGGGCTTTCAAACATACTTGCAAATACCGCGCCCATTTATCTCATGTGCAGCCCCCATGACATAAATGTGGTAAGCCAGGTCAAATCGCCGTTTTCCCAGAGACCCACGGTATACATATACGACAGTTTTCCAGGCGGAGTAGGCTTCAGCGACAAGCTCTATGAACTGCACCGCAGCATGTTTGAGACAGCCGCGGAAATGATCCGGCTGTGTGGCTGCGAAGCGGGATGCCCGTCCTGCGTGGGCCCCCGCGACGCATTCTCCCAAAGCGGCAATCCCAAGGAGACCACGCTGAAGCTCGTAAATCTTGTCCTGTCAGACAGGTTGTAATATAATTTGGGAAAAATATTTGCACTGAAAATATGCCGGCTATTTTATTGTTTAGCCGGTTAAAAATGTGATATAAAACATACAACGGCAAAAGCAGATGCATTGTCCGGCATTCGGCGGCAAGGGAAGGCAGGATGCCTGTATATAATGTAATGGCATTAAATTGCTGTATAAACTGGAAGTAAATTCCTGTACAGGCTAATAGTAAATTTTATTCCGGTGATAATTTGCATATGGATTTAAGAACCAGGCTAGAACTGTACAAGGCCGGGCGTTCCGGCGACCATGGCGCGGCCGGCCCCGCAAAGGCAGCCAAGGGACCCGACGTACAGGAACTCATAAAAGAGGGAAACGTCTGCAGCGGGGAAATGGGTTCGTGTTTCGTTATTGAAAACAAATTCAGCAGCAATTACATCCATGGCGGCTGCCGGCTCGGGGATGCGCTGCGAATAAAACCCGGCACGCTGAGAAAACTTAATACGGAGTTGCCCGGGGACATAAGCGTATCGGATTTTCTGTTTCTTGATACAGAGACCTCGGGTTTGTCAGGCGGCGCCGGCACCGTTGCCTTTTTGATAGGCACGGGTTTTTTTGCCGACGATGTTTTTATTGTCCGCCAGTACTTCATGAGGGATTACAACGAAGAAATCCCGATGCTTTGGGAGTTCAACAGGGTGCTTGGAGATTTTCGGGGGTTTGTAACCTTTAACGGCAAATCCTTTGACTGGAACCTGCTGCAGACGAGGTTCATTTTCAACAGGATCCGCTGTTGCCTCGGAGACCCGTATCACCTGGATTTGCTGCACCCTTCCCGGAGGCTGTGGCGCCTGAAACTCGAAAGCTGCGCGCTTACATCACTTGAACAATACGTCCTGGACCAGTACCGGTGCGACGACATACCCGGCGCCCAAATTCCCGCAGTCTATTTCAAATACCTCGAAGACAGGGATGCGCGGGAAATCGTGCGCGTGATAGACCACAATGTTACCGACATTTTGTCAATGGTTTCTCTGCTTGTAAAGATATCTTCAATGGTTGAAGAACCTACCGGGAAAATGGTGGGAGGTTATGAAATGCTGGGCCTTGCCGGCATATTTGAGGCGGCGGGAGAACCCGCGCGCGAGAAGGAGTGTTATGAACACTGCCTGAATCTCGGCAATGCCGTTATTCGCGAGAAGGCGTCAAAACGCTTGGGCAGCATATATAAAAGAGCCGGGGAATATGAAAAAGCCGTAAGCCAGTGGCAGTACATGGCGGAACGCGAAGGCAGCCTTGATATATATCCCCTGGTTGAGCTCGCCAAGTATTATGAGCATAAACGAAAGGATTACATCAAGGCGCTCAGTTTTACTGAGCAGGCCATGAACAGGATGCTTTCCGTCGGAATCAGAAGCGGCAGAAACATCGATGATTTGAAAAAACGAATGGAAAGGCTCAAAAGGAAGGCGGAGGGGAAATCGTGGAAAGATTCAATGAGCATGAAATAAACAGGCAGGATGAACATGAAATAAACAGGAATACTGAACATAAAACGAACAGGCAGGAAACAGAAGAAAAAGCGCAGAACAATGAAAAGACGGCAGGAAAGCCTGCGAGCAAATCCGAGCTCGTCATGACACAGCTTGTCCTGCCGAACGATACAAACAATCTTGGGAATCTGCTTGGTGGAAGGCTCATGCACTGGATCGACATTGCCGGCGCCCTGGCGGCTTCGAGGCATTCAAGTAAAAATGTCGTTACTGTAGCCCTTGACAGCCTTGATTTCAGGCATCCGGTCCATATGGGCGAAATGGTGACTCTGAAGGCGAAATTAACCTGGACCGGAAGGACATCGATGGAGGTCGTTGTAAAAGTATACGCCGAAAACCTGAAAACCGGTTCCGTCAGGATGACAAACAAGGCTTATTTAACCTTTGTCGCTGTTGATGATGACGGAAAGCCCACTCCGGTGCCTCCTGTAATTCCTGAAACCGAGGAAGAGCTGAAAGAATATGCCGAAGCCGAGATCCGACGCAATGAAAGGCTCAGGCGCAGAGCCAAATCCGGCGGCTAAACCTGGATTATAGCCGCTATATCACTCTTTTTGCCCCGATATAGCGGGTCGCGTAATAGGTATTTGTCAGGCTGGAAATTACAACTCCCTTTGAGGAACTTGAGTGAATAAACTGGTTGTTGCCTATATAAATTCCAACGTGGGACGGACCCGGCGCATATGTCGTGAAGAAGACCAGGTCTCCCGGTTTAAGAGAGTTCCACGCAACCCAGGTTCCTGCGTCATAGTATTGATTCCTTGCAACTCTCGGTATTATCACGTTATGCTGAAGCATTACATAGTGGGTGAAACCTGAACAGTCAAAGCCCTTTGGCGATGTACCTCCCCACTGGTAAGGCACTCCGATGTACTTCATGGCAGTCGCCAGTATCCTGTCAACCTTAATCTGCCTTGCTGTCTGCGGGCCTACTATACCGTCCACGAGCAGCTTGCGGTCCCTCTGGTAGTTGATTACGGCCTGTTTTGTTATAGGGCCGAAATAGCCTGTTGAATTTGCATAAAAGTAGCCAAGACTCTTCAGATCATTTTGCAACCTTACTACTTCACTGTGGCGCATGCCTTCCTTTAAAAGTATCCTTGATGAATAATAGTCGGCGTGGGCAGTGCTTGCCCAGAAAATAGTTGCGCATGCAAGGGCAACTACAAGCGATACTGTTTTTTTGAACATTCCATTAGACAAACTTTTACTTTTGAACATAACTATTACTCCTCTCTAATGCCTGCGAGGTTAGTTGACGGGTGCGGAGAGAGCGGTTCCCCTACCATCCGGCATCGCAAGCCGGACGGATTAACCCCAAAGTTTAATGTCCCCCGCTCCTGCCTGCGGCAGGATTCGGCAATAATAGTTTGTTTTCGACTCGACATATTATAAATTATGTAAACCATCAATTCAACCTGTAATATGTGCCAGTTAAACAATTAATAGGTTTGCCATGAGTATTGCGAATTATTACTCGCAGGGATGATTTTACCGTAAAAATACAATTTGCTTTTAAGATGAGTTGTTGAAATAAGCCGCAGGGCCACAGCGTCGAAAACGGCTCGGAGGCCGAGCCTGCAAAAAGACTGCTCTTAGAGCAGGAAGCCTGTATGTAGCCCATTCGTTTTAAAAGCGAGGCAAATTAAGTCCATCTTCAATTCCGTAATAACTTACTCCTGACGAAAATATACTTTAAACAGGATTTATCGCTCAATTGGGGTATTGATGGCCAAAAAGTCCTTTGTTGGCGGTGCCATAATCCTGATGGTGGCCGGATTTATTGTCCGCATGCTCGGTTTTGTATACAGGATTTACCTGTCCAATGCCATCGGGGCAGAGGGCGTGGGACTGTTCCAGCTGATATCACCTCTGTATTCTCTTATTATTCTTACATTAACCTCAGGCATCTCAATAGCCGTTTCAAAAATGGTGGCGGAGGAATATGCCAAGGGGCATCTGATTAATCTTAGAAGAATAACTACATGCGCCACCGTGGTTGTAGTAGCGGCAGGGCTTATCGTGTCCGTATTTCTTTACATATTCATGGATCCTATCGTCACAGTCATTTTAAAGGACGAACGAACCTACTGGTCAATGGTGCTGACGGTGCCGTGCATACCTGTGATAGCAGCAGCTTCGGCAATAAAGGGATATTTTTATGGGATCCAGGATGTCGTCCCCACCGCGGTATCGCAGGTGGTTGAACAAATAGTAAGAATCGGGCTTGTAATGACAATGGCGCGCTACTTCCTGAACATCGGACTTGAATACGCATGCGCTCTTGCCACGGTGGGAACGGCCATTGGTGAAATATCAAATCTTGCCGTTGTAGCAGCAGTATATCGGTATCACCGCAGAAAGGCCGGAAGGCTGTCAACCGCCGGGCTTATCCGCAAAAGGGTTATTGTAAGAAAACTTATACTTTTTTCCATACCCGTTTCCTTCAATCGTTTTATAACATCGATAATGTCATCGGTGGAATACCTGTTAATTCCAAGGCGTCTTCTCGCAAGCGGCCTCCAGTACAAGCAAAGCATCGAGGAATACGGTCGACTGACCGGTATGGCCATGCCCCTGCTTTTCTTTCCGTCGATTGTAACTTCTTCGCTTGCTACAACGCTTGTTCCGGCCATTTCCGAGGCAGTCTCGCTGAAAAACTTCAGGCTCGTGAACTACAGGATAAGCAAATCGATACAAATGAGCTTTATCATGGGTTTCATATTTTCCGCGGTTTTTCTTGTATATCCCCATGAAATCAGCGATATTTTCCACAGGAGGGAAAACATTGGCGGCATGCTGCATTCGATGGCGTTTACATGCGTATTTCTTTACGTGCAGCAAACATTGCTGGGAATAATCAACGGCCTTGGCAAACAGGGGATTTCACTGAGACACTCAATACTCGGAAGCGCTATACGAATATTCTTTGTATATTTCTTAATCCCCGTCTACGGCGTCCGCGGCTATATTTGGGGAATCGCCATAAGCACCGCGGTAGTATGCATTCTCAATCTCCATACTGTTATGAAGGCTACGGGTCTTGCATTGGACATCAGGAACTGGATATTGAAACCCGGTATAGTATGTTTGTTCATGTGCCTGGCGGGACGCTATGTTTATCACTTTTTCAGCATGTTTGGGCTCAATGACAGGCTGACGGCGCTGCTGGCCATTTTAGGCGATGTAACGATAGGTTTCGCGCTGATGGTTATTGTCGGCGCCCTGAGAAAACAGGATTTAAAAAGGCTGGTCAATTTAAGGAAGGTTAAGTAGCGGTTAATTGGCAGCATGGGAATTAATAACAGGTTGCCAGAGAGGATCAAAAAAGTAAGCGCTGAATCATCCTGTACCGGGTGGTTTTTATTTTAGTATCAAATAATATACTGGAAGAAGAAAAAAAGTGAATTATACATTTCATGTTTGTTTAGCGTATTGAAATATCCCAGGCTGCGGATCTTGAAAAACAGGAGATATAGCCTTATGAAAAGATAGCGCAGCTTATACGAAAGAATCTATTCCAATTTATCAAGGCGGAGAAATAACTGAATCAGAGTATCCCGGGAAAACTGCATTAAAAATTCAAAAAACCGAATTCGTGAGCTTTATTTAGAAAAGAAACGTTATTTTCGATTATCAGGAGTTAATTTAGGATAAAGGTCAGGGATGGTCAAAAAAGGTTTTTGCATTATTTTAGTATTCCGTGCTATAAATTAATCAGAAGGTCAAAGATAGTCAAAGACAATTAAGAGGCAAGATCCAATAAATTTTAATATTTACATACAATTATTTACGGAGGTGTTGTAAATGTTCGGCATTACCCCTTACAACAGAAGGAACAGAGGCTTGATCAGGAGAAATGATTTCTGGGATATAGACAGCATATTTGAAAGCTTCTTCAACGAACCTTTCTTCCCAAGTGTGTTTACCCGTGTCAATCCAATAAGGGCCGATATCAGGGAAACTGATAAGGAATACATCATTGATGCGGAAATTCCCGGTGTAAGGAAAGAAGACATAAAGATAGACCTCAGGGATGACATACTGACTATAGCAGTAGAACAGACCGAAGAGGTGAACGAGGAGAGGGAGAACTACATCAGGAAGGAAAGAAGGTTTGGTTCCTACTCGAGGAGCTTCCAGGTTGACAATGTGAGGAACGAAGATGTAACTGCCAGGTATGAAAACGGAGTCCTAACCATTGTGCTGCCCAAGCTGGAAGGTAAAAGCAGCCGCGGTCGCAGGATAGAGATACAGTAAAAAATGCGATAAGAAAGACAGCATAAGGCACAGTAACAGCATGAGATAAAAAACATAGAACAGGATACAAAACAGGATGCAGCAGGGGATAAGTTGAGAAATATGGCAAAAGACACAGTAATAAATGCAATAAATGCGGCAAAAGATGATACGCCAAAAGTTGAGGCATAAGACACGGAAATGCATTAAAAGAAAAAATGCAGTATAAAATAAAGAAAAGATACTCCAAAGAATACGCAGTAAGAATACGCAGTATGGGGACACAGTGAAAAATTCAGAAAAGGATACGAAAAAGGATATGGGAAAAGTTCAGGAACGGTATGGAAAAACGAACGGGAGAGAAACAATAACCGCTGATGATGCAGTTTAGGCAAAGCATGGTACAGGTATGCACCCTCGGGAAGAAATGAAAACGGAAAGCGCTGATTTGGCGCTTTCCGTTTTTTGCGTTTTTTTTATTTACTCTTGCTCCGTTACTGGATTTTGGTCTGTTTCGGAGTTGCCAGTTAAGGAATTATTGGCGGCCGTTTCTCCTCCATTGCCTGCTTCACAGCCGGACGGTACGGCATTGTCTTCCGCAATATAAGCGAGGAAAATATTTACGCCTGCAAACAGCCAGAAATAGGTTACCATCATGGGCACTTCAAAGACATTTTCCACGAAATTGTGGGCGATGACACCGCACATGCCGGCAAAAGTCCCGTGCACGAGGTAATAGAAGCGGCTATTGCGCACACGCCGCAGTGCCCTTAGATTCCACGTCAGGGTGCATGCAACAAGGCCGACAAATGCAGCGAGTCCGACAATACCCATTTCAACCGCTGTTTTCAGGAAGTAGTTGTCCATGTAAAAGGCTCCGGGTATGTTATTGTTTACAGCGACGGCTCCGCCGAACTGCCCTAGGCCGAGGCCAAGCCATGGGTTGCCCTTGAGCATTTCAAGGCCCGTCAGCCAGCGGATCATGCGGCCGCCTCTCATGCTGCTTGCCAGGTACTCGGGGCTCAGCATGTATATCATGCGGTCAAGTACCGAGGGTACTGCTACAATTATCAAAACAAGGCCGAGGGCCAGCACGAGAACGGAGGGTAGTATGATTCGTTTGTCCCGGAGCAGTGCAATATAAACCAGGGCGGCCAGGATGAAACTCAGTTCAGCTCCCCTGGAATGGGTTACTACAAGGCATCCCGTCATGATTAGCGCGACGCCGGCAAAGAGCAGTTTTTTCATGAGCTTTTTCTCAAAAAACGCAAAGCCGATACTTACAGGGACAAGCAAGACCATGAGGCTTCCGAGGATATTCGGGCTGCCGACGATGGAAAATGCCCTGGTCCTGAGTCCTGCCTCGAGCGAGTCGATCCAGTTCGCCGGCATCGGGACGTTGGCAACATACTGGTATATGCCGTGAAGGCCAAGCGCAGTACCAATCAGTATCAAAACATACAGCACGTTCCTTGCGCCGGTTTTTGTCCTTAGCAGCTGTGTCGCCACGAAATACCACAGTATGTACTGTATGACGACTCTCAGACCTTCTATGCCAATTCTCATATCAGGAGCGTTGATCAGCAGAAGAATTATCCCCACGGCTATGAACAGGAAAATGGGGAATTCAAGGGGCGTCCAGCGGTAAGCTTTTTCCTTTCTGAACACGACCCATTTATATAACAAGAGGCCTGCACAGAATATAAAGAAAAGCTCGTCCCAAACGCTGCCGAGGAATGCCGACTGAAGCACCTGCCGGAAGCCGTAGTCTAGAACCAGGAAGCATGCAAGGGCATAAACGGTTTTCTGAAAATCGAGAAGAAGGATGACCAAAGCAGCGAGCGCCGCAATAAAGGCAAAAGAAAGCCTTATTGATGAGGCTGCTCCAAAGGCTCCCATCAACAGGCCTGTCAATATCGGCAAAATATACAGACTGATTTTTCTACTGGTTTTTTGCACCTTAACACCACATTTCAAATCGATTATATAATCTCAATCGATCAAATACTTATATAACCGGTATAACCCGCTGTTTTTGAACCAGGTCGGAAGCTTTTCACTTAAAAGAAACATAAACAGCGATATAATCAGCAGCACAACGGTAAATGCCGCGGAAGTCATGTACCATTTGCCCTTCCATGTGACAACGGCGGCGAAACCGACGGCATAGGACGCAAGGGCCGCTGCTGCAAATTTTATGAGTGCAGGACAGTCAGCTTCGACATAAGATTTTACGGTTCTGAACAATACGCTGTGGGTACTGTACGGCGACAATGCTTTTAATATTTTGTTCAAAGTCCTGTCAGCTGCCTTTGCTGCCGCGGCAATAATTTTATAGCTCACGGAGTGCTTAAAGACAGGTTCTTTTTCCACGAACCGGTTATAGCTTTTGGATATCGAGCTCTGCCTAGCCCACAGCGCAAGCTTCGACAAAACCTTTCCGGTATAGCTCGCTGAGTAGTATTCCGCCAGCCTGCCTGCGAGTTTTCCGCAGAATTTAACCAAGAGGCTGTTTTTTACAACTGCTTCGGACATGGGAGCCTCCGTCAAAACTCAATATTGTCGACAATACCTTCCATGTCGACCTTTCTTGTCTTCAGCTGGTACTTGGCACCTATACGGACCTCCTGTACTCCCAGCTTCAAAACCGTTGTATCGGCGCGCGCCTTCATTTTTATCCTGACATAGGCGTCGTAAAGCGTGGGATGGGAGGGATAGCGGATTTCTCCATCCGCCGTAGTGGCGGTCATTTGTCCGGGGTTTATCTGAATGTCCTCGATGTACGCGTCAGTTTCATAAATGCCCGAAACTATTTTGTCGCCTTTATTGATAGCATCTAAATAGTGCCGGGGTTTAAGAGTAATCTTGACCACAAAGGTGACATCCCTGGTTTCGACACTCTGCGGCTGAATCCTGGGACTGAGGACTTTGTACCCGATCGCCCCTGCCATCAATACGATCACAAGCAGCACGGCAAGGTCAATCACGTTGATGATGCCGAAAAGCTTGCCTTTTTCATTGATGATTTTCATTATTTACAACCTCCGTCTAAAGGTTTTGAAGCGTGGTACCGTCGCCCAACAGGTAATAATTGAATCCTGAAGCGGTTACCTTTTTGCGGTCCCAAAAGTTTCTCGTATCAAGAACGTTCGGCAGTGCCATGACCTGTTTGAGCGTACTGAAATCAATGTCTGCAAATTCATTGTGATTTACTCCGAGGATCACCAGATGGCTGCCTTTTGCAGCGGTGTACAGGTCTTTTTCAAGCCCCCTGTATTCCTTTACATGGGGATCGACTATATTCACGACATAGTTTTTTGATTCAAGGATATGAACCAGCCTTATAATTGGGCTTTCCCTTATATCGTCCACATTTGCCTTATAGGTCATACCCAGTATTGTCACTTTTTTGGAACCCTGCACATTCCCTGTTATCCTGTCCACCAGTTGTGCCACATGGGACGGCATGCCGTCGTTGGTATTGCGGCTCAGGGCCATGAGCCTTGCCAGATCCGGCGCCTTTTCAACCATGAACCAGGGATCGACGGCAATGCAGTGTCCTCCTACACCCGGACCGGGGAGGTGCAGGTTAACCCTCGGATGTTTGTTTGCATACCGGATTACATCCCATACGTTTACGCCGAGCCTTTCGCACAATATTGCGAGCTCATTGGCAAGGGCAATGTTTACGTCCCTGAAGGTATTTTCCATCAGTTTGCACACCTCGGCGACGGTTGCAGTTGTCAGGTAAATTTCACCCTTCACGAAAGCCCTGTAAAGATCCCTTACAACCTCGCAGGATTCGCGGTTGATGCCGCCTATGATCCTGTTGTTGTCCACGAGTTCCTGCAGTATGCGGCCGGGCATTACCCTTTCGGGAGAATGGGCGACATACAGCTGCCGGCGAACATCGAGGCCGGATTTTGCCAATATGGGAAGCAGCAGGTCTTCCACCGTTCGCGGCGGCGAAGTGGACTCAAGGATAACCGTGTTTCCTTCCCTCAGGTAAGGCACGATAGATTCTGCAGCCGCAATTACAGCGGACATGTCTGCTGTCTTGTCCTCATTGATAGGTGTTCCCACCGCGATGATGAAAACATCGGCTTCTTCAGGCTTCGTCCTGGCAACCAGGTTGCCCGACGACACCGCTGACTGGACCATTACGTCAAGATAGGGCTCTTCAATAATAATCTTTCCCTCGTTAAGGGCGTCAACGACTTCTTTTCGTATATCAACTCCGACAATTTTGTAGCCGTGGGTTGCAAACATTGCGGCAGTCGGAAGCCCTATGTATCCTAAACCAATTACGCAGATCTTCTTTTTCTGTTTGATAAAAATCCCACCTTTAATTAAGCTGTTAAGCAGGCTGTTTAAGCAAGTTGCTTAATTCACCCGGCTTAATTATATTTAATTCAGCTGCTTAATAAGTAACAGAACTATATCAGTCGGCTTGTCCGGTTGAGCGGTTTTAACGAATTCTCCCGCAAATGCCGGAAACATTCGGGATACATGCTGAAAACGGCCTTGGACGAACAACCCGATATAGAACAAGTTAAGTTTAGCATTCAGGTATATTAATGTCAATTAAACGAAAACACGCGTCTAACCTGACTGCCCGGTTTTCGCGAGGGCAGTTTCAAACACCCCGGACAGTTCCTGCGTGAGGGTTTTCCGGTCATAGCGGCTGATCGCCTGGCGGTCAGGGTTATATTCATTTTTTCCTTCAAGCCAGTTGTTGAAGAACGTCAGCAAGTTCGCCGCAGTGCCGTCGACATCGTAGAAATCTGAAACAAGGCCTGTCCGGGTCTCGCGTATGACACCGGCAGCCGCTCCGTTAGCCGGTATGCAGGCCAGTATTGGCCGGCCGGCATTAATGTATTCAAATATCTTGCCCGTAAAGAAAGCCTCTCCGCCTTTTCCGCCTCCTTCGATCAAAAGCAGGCAGTCACTGTACGCAAGCTTCTTGATGCATTCGCTGTGCTCAATGAACGAGGTGCATTTTACAATGCCGCCCAGGCCTTCGCTCTCGGCCTGCCCCAGCAGGCGGTCTGCATGGAAATGGCCTATAAACTCCACCGTAATTTTGTCGCGGGGAACAGCTCCTTCGCGCACAAGTTTGCCGAGGGCCGCAAGGAAGGTGTCGGGCTTTCTGCGGCCGTAGAGAGCCCCCGTGTATGTAATGGTAAATTTCTCGTTGCTGGGCTTTTCCCCGGTAACTTCGTGGAAATCATCGGGGTCAAACCCGTTGGGAATGCAGAAGAACTTATTCCTGAGGTTGAGGTCTTCGTGGTTCGTGACAAAATTGTTAAGCATTACGGGAGTATTTGTAATGAGGCAGTCGGCGTTTGAAAGCACCTGGCGCTCCATTTTGGCCTCGATTTTCATCCTGAGCCTGTAATGGGGATTGTCCAGGAGGTAGGGATTGTTCATCCACTCATCCCTGAAATCGGCCACCCACGGGATATCCGGAAAAACCTTCTTGAGATGGAGCCCAAGAAGATGGGCGCTGTAGGGATAGGAAGTGGTGTATACAAGGTCGATATTTTCTTCGCGGATGATTTTTTCAGCGGCCTTGCGCGCGGAAAGCTGCCACAGGCGTTCGCCGTCGGGTATCAGGACCTTGCGCGCTATAAACTTTCCCGGAAGTTTCAATATACCGGGCCAGACATTGAAATCCCAGGCCCTGGTCCTGTAAACCCTGGTGCCCTCCGGGATGTCCCTGAGCAGTGAGTCATCCCTGAGTTCCATCCTGCCGAGAGTCCTTGTCAGCACAACCGGTTCCCAATCAAAATTCCTGAGGTATTTGACAAATTTGGACGTCCTCTGGACTCCCGAACCGCCGACAGGCGGGAATTGATAAGCTATTATAAGAACCTTTTTCATAAATCCTCCAAAGTATTTCCTGGTTGTAATTTGTCAAACGGGCATATATTATATGCCTTATATGCCCAATTTATTAAATATGCCCAATTTATTAATCCCGATATTTTATACCGGGCTAATTTACATAGTTTATTAACCGTCTGCGCCCGTTTCCCATTCTTACATTGTTTTTAACCGTCTGCCGTCCGTTTTGTGAAGCGGGACGAGAGAACCGTCCCCGTGTCCCACCCGTGTCCCATTACATTTATTTTTTCCTGCATCTCACCTTTTTTTCTTAAAAATGGGACAGGAGAACCGTCCCCGTGTCCCGGAGAACCGTCCCCGTGTACCGGACAGGAAACCCTTTGCGGCAGCTGCGAGCATGCGCACTTCCGGCCTGATCTCTCCCGTTATATAGAGCGCGACGGAGTATACAACGGCGCCGGCCAGCACAAGGGCTACAAGTTCAAGTTTTCCGGGGTTGGAAAATACAAGGACCGCTGCGATAAGCAGCGCCATGGCGCCGTTGGCGGCCAGCAGTCGTAAAACCGTTTTGGCGCCCAGTCTCCACGACAGTATTTTTTTTCCCTTGAAAAAGGACAGGCAAAAATATACGAGGTAGGAAAGCGTCGTATTGACGGCGGCGGCCGTGTAACCGTAAAAAGGAATGAATACGAGGTTCGAGACTATGTTGTATACGCCACAGACAACGCTGTTTTTCGAAATCATTGCGGTTCTGGAAGTCAGTTCCCATGCCTTGTTGCTGTATTCGGTCAGACCCAGCAGCACCATGCCGACGCTGACCCAGATGATTACGAAACTTCCGGCATGGTATTTTTCCTCGAGAAAAAGACGCGCGATCTGTCCCGAAAGCATACTGAGGCCCGCGGCGGCAGGCAGCGCCAGCAAAAGGTAGTTGCGCACCGCATGGCTCAGAAGCTCGGAAGCCTCTTTGCGCTCATCCTGCCTCCACGCCCTGATTATTGAAGGGTAGGAGGCCCTCATCAGCGCAAAGTTCAGCATGCTGAACACGGCCGACGCAATGCCGTAATTGGCCGAATATATTCCTACCTGGGATGTTCCTTTCAGCAACCCGAGAGCATACCTGTCCGAAACATTAAGCAGGCTCATCGATATGCCGTTGGCAATCAGCGGAATACCGTAACTGCGGAATTTGAGCAGCACAACCCGCGAATACCTGCCCGGGATGATGAATTTATATATTTTCAGTCTCAGGACAATAATTGCAGTGACAATGCAGTCTATCAGGACGATACTGATCAGGGCGCTCAGGATGCCGAGATTGAATTTCATGACAAGAACCGTGGTTGTCAGAAGCTTGAAAGTAACGGAAAAAAGCGACATTGCTAGAAAAAGCTTCAGGCTTCTTATGGCGGAAAGCAGGCTGAACAGTATCTGGGTTGTTCCATAGGTCACGGAAGCGAGAGCTGCAGCCGCAAGAAAAAGTATCAATTCAGTTCCGGGCCGCGAAGCGGCGCCGTATACAGCTATGGCCACCGCGGAAACAAGCAGCATGGCCCCGCTGATGACCGCCCAGGCGCGGAAAACGGTGGAGTACATCAAGGTAAGCCTTTTTTTACCCCTGTACTTGTTTATGTACCGGAAAACAGACTGGCTTATCCAGTTAAGCGTCAGCAAAAATGCAACATTGGCGCTGACCGTCGCAATATTGTATTTTCCGTAATCCGATGTAACAAAATAGTGCGAGTAGAGGGACAGCGTAAGGAAACTCACCAGTCCCTCGAGTATTTTACCCGGCACATACAGCAGCGTGTCAAGCGCCATGGTTTTTTTGATTCTTCCGGTTTCCATTACAATCTCCGTGTAAAAGTAATAAAAAATTAATTAAACATATATCCAAGCCGGCTCAAAAAATTGTCACCTGTGGCTGTTTATTAGCACTACAGCTTATTTTAATACACCGTGTCCCATTATTCAATAAAAGCCGATAAATAAGATGTGGGATAAGCGCAACGTCAGGATTTGAGGACGATGTCGGGAAAAGGTCTGCTGACAAGAATTATCCGAACGGGAGGATTAGCCGTGTTTCAAATGTTTAAGAAGAGAAGATGGAAGTTTGCGCTGGACAGGACGGTTTTACTCAAGAATGACATATCTATGCTCATACTCGATGAAAGGTGGAACAACCTGTTTGCCAACAAGCAGAAAAACGACAGCATAGTCCGCTGTGAAACGGAGCTGAAGGAGCTTCTTAAACAACAATCCCGGCTTACAAATGAATCGGCGGAGCTGGCGGCGTTAAAGAAAAACTGCATGGAGAAGATAATTGCACTGACGGAAGAAGTTTTTGAGAAAAACAATGAAAACGCCCGCGAGGAAATGCACCGGTGCGAAAAGGAAATAAAACGCATAAATGAAAGGACCAGGGATATAGAAACAGAGCTGGAGGAACTGCCGGAAAAGATCAGGCAGGCAAATCTCAGGCTGCTGAGGCATACGATTAATGCAGTATATTATGATCTTCTCAAAAACCGCAAAAGGAAAGAGGAGCTCGAAAGACAGATAGAAGAGACGCGGATGAAACTCAAGCAACTTATAGAAGAAAAAGAGCTACTTGATGAAGACAATACGGAAGTGTACTCATATTTCCACGATTTGCTCGGGGGCGAGGAACTCGAGAAGCTTGACAGGATATTTTTTAAAGAATAAGTTATTATTGTGAAATGCCCGTGTTAACGGAGGTATCGGAAATGAAAGCTGCCGCGCCGCGCGAAATGAATGCCATAGACAGGATATCCATCGAGAAGTTCGGGATACCCGGGATAGTATTGATGGAAAACGCCGCGCTGAAAGTTGCAGACGAAGCATGCCGGATGCTCGGGGACGTCGCGGGCAAATCTGTGCTGGTAATTGCCGGGAAAGGCAACAACGGCGGCGATGCCTTTGCCGCAGCAAGGCACCTTTTTCAGAGGAAGGCCCAGGTCATGGTTTTCTTGTCATGCAATCCCGACGATATCGGCGGCGATGCGCGGATTAATTACACGATCCTGCAGAAGCTCGGCATCCCTGTTGAAGTTGTAGCTGATGAAGCAGATTTGCAGCAGCTCAGGCATGAGCTTGCAAAATGCAACCTTGTCATTGACGGTTTGTTCGGCACGGGCTTTCGCGGGGAAGTTGCGGGAATTTCCGCGTCGGTTATACGCGCGGTAAATGACAGCGCCGCGAGGGTTTTGTCAATAGATATCCCATCGGGAGTCGACGGTGAGACCGGGAGGGCGTCCTCGGCCTGTATAAAGGCTGACACAACGGTGACCTTCGGCCTGCCGAAAACAGGACTCCTGGTACATCCCGGCTGCGAATACGCCGGAAGGCTGCTGGTTGCCGACATAGGGCTTCCTGAAGCTGCCGTGAACGAAGTGGCGATATCGCGCTGTCTCAGCGAAGCCGGCGAAATAAGAGCGCTTTTGCCCGGAAGGAAAACCGACAGCAACAAGGGAAGCTATGGGAAAGTATTGATTGTGGCAGGCTCGAAAGGAATGACCGGGGCTGCAAGCCTTGCGGCAACCGCGTGCCTAAGGAGCGGTGCAGGGCTTGTATACCTTGCAGGGCCTGCATCCCTTGTACCGGTGTTTTCCACGCTTGTTGCTGAAGCGGTTGTGATACCCATGGAGGACGGTGGCAAGGGTGTATTGTCAGCTGAATGTATTGAAGAAATAAAGAAAAGAATTGATTCGGTCGACGCGGTGGCTGTCGGACCCGGTCTGACGGTCTGCAATGACACGCTCCGGGTGGTGGAAGAGATCATAGGCACAGCCAGCGTACCGGTTGTAATCGACGCTGACGGTCTCAACTCCATTTCCAGGGACATAAACATGCTGAAAAAACTGAAGGCTCCGGCGGTAATAACGCCCCATCCCGGCGAAATGGCCAGACTGACGGGGAAAACCATCGATGAAATCCAGGGTGACAGGATAAACACGGCAGCAGATTTTGCCGCGAAATGGAATGTCACCGTCGTGCTAAAGGGCGCGAGGACAATAACGGCGGCGCCGGACGGACGCGTGTTTATAAATCCAACGGGAAATTCGGGCCTTGCAACGGCGGGTACCGGCGATGTCCTGGCGGGAATAATTGCGGGACTTCTTGCCCAGGGACTCGAAACCGTGGACGCGGCGCGTGCCGGCGTATATGTCCACGGTCTGGCGGGGGATATAGCCGCACGCGAAAAAGGCGAGCACGGCGTAATTGCGCGGGATGTGGCAGCGACAGTGCCCTGCGCGATCAGGAGCCTTCTCGGCGGCACGGCCGGTGACGCATTTGCAAGGATATGACACGGATAAATATGGCATAGATATGAAATTGAAATGATTATAATAGATTGGCGGGAATTCTGCCGGCGGGATTTTTCCTGCAGAGTCCGGCAGGCTAAAGGAATTCGAATTTACTGCAGCCAACGGAATTTAATGGAGAACCGCCGATATTTTAATTGTTTGGGGGAACTGGCTCAGAAATGAAATACATGCTTAACAGGGCATGGGCTGAGATAAATCTCGACAACATTGCCCACAATGTGAGGGAAATCAGGCGCATTACAAATGAAAAGGCTGAAATAATGGGCGTAGTAAAGGCGGACGCATACGGCCACGGAGTTTTTGAAGTGGTCCGCACTCTGCTTGACAACGGGGTTACAAGCCTGGCCGTCTCGATGCTTGACGAGGCAATACAGCTAAGGCAGTTCGGCATTGACGTTCCAATCCTGATACTTAGCTACACCGATCCACGCAGGGCTGAAGAAATCATTCAGCACAACGTTACGCAAACTGTATTCAGCCATGACCTTGCCGAAGCTCTTTCAGAGGCGGCGGTAAGGCTGAAGAAGAAAGTGAAAATCCATATCAAGATAGACACGGGAATGTCAAGAGTCGGATTCATGCCCGGTTACAGCGCGGTAAAAAACGTTGTGGCGATAAGCAGGCTTCC
The DNA here is from genome assembly GCA_023623175.1 of Bacillota bacterium. Taxonomy (GTDB): domain Bacteria; phylum Bacillota; class Clostridia; order Acetivibrionales; family JAMNXU01; genus JAMNXU01. Next base: position 49,821 of record JAMNXU010000021.1, on the reverse strand, counting down.
GGGCATCATTATAGAAGGCCTTTTTACTCATTTCGCTTCAGCCGACGAAGAGGACAAAAGCTACACATACATGCAGTTTGAAAGGTTCATGAGTATATGCAGCGAGCTAAGCCGCATAGGGGTTTACATACCTATAAAACATGTGGCCAACAGTGCGGCACTGCTGCAGTTTCCCGAGATGCACCTCGACATGGTGAGACCCGGCATAATATTGTACGGTATGTATCCGTCGGAACATGTGGACAAATCAAAAATTGATCTGAAACCCGCTATGACGCTGAAAGCGAATGTCATACTTGTGAAGACCGTTGAGAAGAACACGAGCATAAGCTACGGCAGAATTTTCACGACGAAACGCGAGAGCAGGATCGCCACCATACCGATAGGATACGCCGACGGTTATTCGAGGACCTTGAGCAACAGGGCAAGGGTGTTGATCCATGGCCAATTTGCGCCCGTCGTAGGCAGAATATGCATGGACCAGTGCATGGTCGATGTAACCGATCTTGACTGCGAGGTAAAAGTGGGAGACGAGGTTGTGCTGTTCGGAAAACAGGGTGACAGGGAACTTCCGATAGAAGAGGTTGCCGCAGGCATGGGAACAATAAACTATGAAACGGCATGCATCATAGGAAAGAGAATTCCGCGCGTTTATCTCCACAACGGGCAAATCACCAATGTTTTGAATTATCTTATTTGAATAATGGATTATCGGTGGATTTGAACATCTTTACTGTGGTATTGGCATAAACTGAGGCATTCTGTTTCCGACGATCAATTGCAAAATATTTACCTAATAGAAAATATTTGTCATGTCACGTATGGGTCCCGTTCGGTACCAATAGCTGAAATAAGCCGAATAATATCGTTTCAAGGTTTCAACCGTGTTTATTTTATTATTTTTTAATTTGACCCATGCATATATCAGGGATATAATGATATATATACTATAAGACTGTTTTTATGCGTGTTCCGACGATTAGCTTCCAGGGTATACATAATTAGCCCGGATAAAATTGGGGGGGTTATTTTGGCAGAGCTGAAAAGAATAATAATAAGCCTTCCGGACAATCTTCTTAAAGAGGTTGATAATATCGCTTCTGTGGAAAAGACCAACAGGAGCAAGCTTATCCGGGAAGCCATGAGGTTGTATATACTTCAGAGACAAAAGATAGGGACGAGGGAAGGTATGAAAAAAGGTTACGAAGAAATGGCTGAAATCAACGTAAAGTTTGCTGAAATGTGTCTGGCGGCTGACAATGAGCAAAGCAGTCAATACGAAGAACTGCTTGGGGAGATGGAAGGATAGTGGTAATTAAAAGGGGAGATATTTTCTATGCCGATCTGAGCCCGGTTGTGGGCTCGGAACAAGGCGGCATAAGACCTGTACTTATAATCCAGAATGATATAGGAAACAAATACAGTCCTACCGTCATTGTTGCTGCGATAACATCGCAGATCAACAAGGCGAAATTGCCTACCCATATCGAGATAAGCGCGAAGGAATATGGGTTGGAGAAAGACTCGGTTATTTTGCTTGAACAGATCCGGACAATTGACAGGAAGCGCCTGAGGGAAAGGATCGGGCGACTTGACGACAAGCTGATGAAAAAGGTGAACGAGGCGCTGGAGATAAGTTTCGGGTTGACCGATATTTGATAAATAACCTGTCGGGGGGTACGAAGGATGAGGGTGAAGAATCACTTAAGAAGCAACGGGAGATTGTACATAACGATATTAATAACGGCAGTACTCACAATTTTCCTCGTGAATATCGTCCAGGGCGTAACGGGCTCGGGAGCGGAACCGGGAACCGAAGCAAATCCGCTTGTTTCCAAGGATTATGTTGATGCGAGAATAGATGAGCTCCTGCGCCAGATCCAGGCCATACAGCAGGGAGGCAACGGGGGAAACGCGCTGTTCCAGGTAGTGGAGCTAAGCTCCGGCCAGCAGCTTATTGCGGGAGCAAGTACTGAAATAATAGTAAGGTCGGGCACGGCTACCGCTATTTCCGGGATCAACGGCGACGGGCTTTCAGACCTGACTACCGATGACATCACGAAGGGCAATCTCGTGACGGGCCAGGTCATACCGCCCAACCACCTGATCCTCGTGGCGCGTGACGACGGCAGGGGACTCAAAGCCGTAAGCGATAAAGTATTCCTGCTGGTCAAGGGACCCTATACAATCAAATAAGATTTGAATTACAAAACGGGTTTTTGCACCAGGGCAAAAGCCCGTTAAATATTTGAGCGGCTTTATATTTGGCGGCTTTACAAATTTAGAGTGGTTTCCTGCAAAAACTCAATTTGTAAAGATGTCGTTGAAATCAGCATCGTCTCGCCTCGCATCTCAAACGAACGGACCACATGCGCGCCTCCTGCGCCAGGAGTGGTCCTTTCGGAGGCATCCGGCCTCCGAATCGTTTTCGACGCTGCGGCTCGACGGCTGATTTTGGCAACTCATCTTTAAAGCAAATTTCGTTTTTGCAGGAAAACCACTTTTTAAGTTTCTAAGGAACCAGCTATCTTTTGATCCCCAACCGTATTGCCAGCACGAGCATCATGTACCTCGGCAGGTCAAGCATCCTTTTGTATCGGCGCGGCTCGCGGCAAAGGCGATAGAGCCATTCAAGGCCGTGCTTTCTCATGAATTCGGGAGCGAGCTTCGATCTTCCGGAGAAAATATCGAGACTTCCGCCCACGCCCATGCATATTTTCACCCTGAGGGCATGCTTGTATTTATCAATCCAGTATTCCTGCTTGGGAGCGCCGAGAGCTACCAGGAGCACTTCGGCGCCGGAAGAGTTTATTTCATCCACAATGGCCGGTTCTTCTTCAGGCTTGAAATATCCATGCCGCGTTCCGACAATATGGACGCCCGGATACTGCTGTTTTATTTTTTCGGCCGCTTCTTCCGCAACACCGGGTTTGCCGCCGAGGAAATAAAATTTTGTGCCGCCTTCGCGTTCGAGCGCAAACATCCTCCTTGCAAGGTCGATACCCGAGACCTTTTCGGGAAGCTTTCTGCCAAGGATCCTGGACGCCAGGACCACGCCGGCTCCGTCTGCTATCAGCATGTCAGCTTCGCTCAGCACTTTTCTGAGGTTTTTGTCGCGGTATGCGGCCATCATTATTTCAGAGTTCGGGGTATATATGGTGTTGACTTTTCCGCTTTCAAGAAATTCACGCACTTTCATTACGGCCTGCTCCATCGTGATGTTGTCAATCGGCAGACCGGTTATTTCTATTTTTTCTGACATGGCTACCCTGTTCAGCTCCTGTCTGTATTATTCATACGCGGTGTCCAGCAGTTCCACCGCTATTTCTGCGTTTTTCAGCGCCTTGATTTTCAGATCCGCCGCAGCTTCCCTGAGTTCGCGGCTAAGCTCGTCCCTGTGTTTCCAGGTACGGTCAACCAGGGCTTTCAGGTTTTCGAAATCAAGATTGGCCGCATATCCGGCCGACGCCTTTTCCTGCCTGACACAGTGCAGGAAAGCTTCCACCTTGGGCTGATAAACGAGGCCGATGATGGGAACACCGAGCGTTGCGGCAAATATAAGGGAATGAAGCCTCATGCCTATTAAAATTTTCATTTTATTGATAATGGCAAAGGTTTCAGCCACATTGTAGCATTTTTTGAGAAGATATCCGCGGTGTTTCATCCTTGAAACAATGAGCTGCATTATATTGCTGTCTTCAGGATTCTGCATCGGGATGAAAACCGGCTTTAAGCCATAGGTTTCATATACGTAGTCAGCGGTGCGGGCGATTACATCCACATAGTTTTCCCAGCCTTCCTGTTTGCGTATTGAAAAACCGGCATAGGAACCATTGAGTGGAATACCTTCGCTTTCAAAGATTTCATCGACATTGCAGTTTCCTGCATGGTCCAGCGTGAGCGCCGAGTCGGATGTTATGTAAATTTTCGGGCGGTTGATTTCAAGCTTTATCAGTTCCTGCAGCGACATTTCTTCCCTCAGCGTGATCACGTCGACCCTGTTGACTATTTTTTTAGTAAGCCACTGGTTTATTCTTCTTTTCACCGGGCCTATTCCGTTGCCATAGAACATTACCTTGAGCCCCAGTTTCTTGGCGAGCCAAATTGTTCCGAGGTAATACATCAGCGAACGCGAGCTTGTATTGTCCTGGATTATGTTGCCTCCGCCGTAAATGAACAGCCGGGCCTTTCGCAATGCCCAATATATGGAGAAAACATCCACGCGGTTGATCGCATCCACATTGAATGTTTTTGAAGCTTCGGACACGTTTTTGGAAAGCACCAGTATTTTGAGATCCTGCCGGCAGTTTCTCAGGTTGTTGATAATCGCCTGGAGCATCGCGTCGTCGCCGACATTGTTGAATCCGTAGTAACCTGAAATAATGATATCATAACATTTTTTTGACCTTGATTTCTCGCGGGATTTTTCCTTCAGTATCGTATTGTATATTTCAAGCTGGATCTCACACATTTTTTCGAGGGAGAAAAACTCCATTGCTTTTTTCTGGATCCTTTCACCCATGGTTTTTCTTAAGTTTTCGTCGGAAGCCAGCATCAAAATGTATTCAGCCAGCGTATTGTAGTCTCCTGCCCTGAACAGGAAGCCGTTGTAGCCGCTTTCGATGAGGTCGGCTATGCCGCCCACGTCGCTGCTGACAGTGCACTTGGCGTACCGTGTGCCTTCGAGGATTGCATAGGGGAAGCCCTCGGTGTAGGAGGTCAGTACATTTATGTCAAAGTTGCACAAAAACTCCCACGATTCGGTTATCCATCCCGGGAAAATGACATTGTCGGTGAGGTTCAGCTCTTTTGCTTTCTTTTGCAGTTTATTTCTTTCGGGACCGTCGCCGGCGATTATAAACTTGACCGAAGGGTTTTTTTCAACCACAATGGAAGCCGCGTCTATCAGCGTTCCAAGGCCCTTTACCGGGTCCATGCGCGCGAGAATGCCTACGATGATGTCATCTTCCTTTATAGGCAGGTTGTATTTTTCAATGAATTCCTTGCGGGAAATTGTTTTTACCGGGATCCTGAAATCCACCCCGTTGCATATCACGAAAATCCGCCCGGGGTCAAATTTCCGCTGGATGAGTATCTCCTTGAAATTGTGAGAAACACATTCAAAAAAGTCCAGGAAACGGAGCGCAATCATGTTTATAACGCCGAATGAAAACCTTTTCCAGATGCTGCGCATGTAATCAAGCCGGTAGTCGCTGTGAATGGTGGTTATCGATACCACTTTTGCCCTGCGCTTGATAATGGCTGCAAACATGTTGGCTTTTGCGCCGTGGGAATGGATTATATCGTATTTGCCCGAGCGAACTATTTGAAGGACTTTTCTTATATCGGCAAAAATGTTATGGGAACGCACGATTTCGACGTCTATGCCCATGGCACGGGCATCATCGGCAAAAGGCCCCGGACGAAGCGAAATCAGTTTTACTTCTATATTAAATCCAAGCTCCCTGACAAGCGAAAGCACGTGGGCCTTTGCTCCGCCCACATCGCCACCGCCGATAATATGAAGGACTTTCATAGGCATCTCCTGTAAGTGTTATTTTGGGCGAATTTTACTATGATTATAACACAGGCATGATTATAACACACAGCCTGGGAAAATCCCACTTTAATGATTTTGTTGCAGAGGGGAAATATTTTATGAAAATTTCTCATGGTGAAGTTTCCTGCCGGATCGACGGAAAACCGGTTTTTAGCAGTTGAAAATATTGATAGTAGCGATAAAATATAACGGAAATAATAAAAACAATAAAATAAACGCGGTTTTATGGAGCGCTGCCTATGAAACGCAGGAAAAAGGTCATAAAAACCATCAGGGATTATTCCCTGATAATTCTTGGCACTTTCATAACCGCCGTGTCGGTCAATGTTTTCATGGTGCCTTTTAAAATTGCGCCGGGCGGACTGAGCGGACTCGCCACCGTTATTTATTACCTTTCGGGCGGTATATTTCCCGTGGGCGCAACGATGCTGATCATGAACGCGCCGCTTTTTTTCCTCGGGATAAAATTTATCGGCAGGAAATTTGTTATAAGGACGCTGTGCGCCACCGTCCTGCTTTCGCTGATTATTGACGCGACAGGTCCCTTGGCCTTTGCTTTTGTCGAAGAATACCTCAGGGGAGGGCAATCCAATCCCACCGACATGCTTCTCTATTCGCTTTTCGGGGGATTCCTGATGGGCGCAGGCTTAGGGCTGGTTTTCCGCTACGGCGCCACCACGGGAGGAACAGACCTGGCTGCGAGGATAATTAACCGTTTTATCCCTCATTTTACACTGGGACAGCTCCTGCTCCTTATCGATACGGCAATTATCGTTTTTGCCACGGTTTCATTTAAAAGCTTCATACTGGGGCTTTACTCGATCGTTACGCTCTACGTGTCTTCCAAGGTCATTGACGCGGTCGTCGAAGGCGTGAATTTTGCCAAGGGCGTACTGATTATATCCGACCACTCGGACGAAATTGCCCGCAGAATCATGACCGAACTGGACAGGGGAGTGACTGCGCTGAAAGGTATCGGAATGTACACGGGCACGGATAAGAAAGTGCTCCTGTGCATCCTGGACAGGAGCCAGATAACGGCTTTAAAAAATATAGTCAAGACCACCGATCCCGGGAGCTTCATCATACTCTCGGAAATACGCGAAGTACTCGGCGAGGGATTTAAGACTTATGAATAAAGTGAATGGAATTAGGCGCATGAAGGCCGCATGAATTGAATAAACAATGGATCAGATGCCCGAAGGAAGGCGGGTTGCGAAGAACGAATGCGTTTTTTATAGACTTTTCCAATTGGGATATAGTATACTGTTAATGGTGCGTTTATCGTTCCAATGTTAACAGGACATCCGAGTGTGCTTAACAAAGTATTTAAATATTACTTATTGGCACATTTACAGCCATGCCTGCATGTTTTAAGCATAATACGGCCTGATGTACTAATGCGTGGTAATGCAAGTTGAGGCAGGCAGGACAGGCTTAATTGTTTTTAATTTTTAATATTTGCGGTTGAAACAGGTAAATTGTATTATCATTTATAACGAACAATTATTTAATTACGAATAATTATTTGATTCGCATAATCAGCAATAATTCGTGCAGAAGGAGTAACAGGTATGGACAAGAAAAAAATAAACGAACTCAAAAAAATCGCTACGCGTGTACGAAAGCATATTATTGAGGAAACCTACCATGCCGGCGCTGGCCATCCGGGGGGTTCCCTGTCCTGTACCGACATTCTCACCGTTCTTTATTTCCACGAAATGAGGGTGGACCCGAAAAATCCCCATTGGAAAGACAGGGACAGGTTTGTGCTCTCCAAGGGACATTGCGCACCGGCTCTTTACGGAGTGCTTGCTGAAAGGGGCTTCTTCCCCGTCGAAGACCTGGTAGGTTTTCGCAGCGCCGACAGTTACCTAGAGGGACATCCCAGCATGAAAATGGTGCCCGGCGTTGACATGTCGACAGGCTCCCTCGGCCAGGGAATTTCAGCGGCAGTGGGCATGGCGATGATGGGCAAGCTCGACAAGGCCGATTACAGGGTTTATGCGATACTGGGCGACGGAGAAATCCAGGAAGGGCAGGTCTGGGAGGCATTGATGGCGGCTGCCCATTACAAGCTTGACAACCTCGTGGCGTTTCTTGACTACAACGGTCTGCAGATTGACGGTAAAATAACTGAAGTCATGTCGCCGGAACCGGTAGAGGAAAAATTCAGGGCTTTTGGCTGGAAGGTGCTTAAGATTGACGCCCATGACTACGAGCAAATAATTGACGCGCTGAACCAGGCGCGCGAAATCAAGGGAATGCCCGTAATGATAATAGCTAAATCAATAAAGGGCAAGGGCGTGTCTTTCATGGAGAATTCAGTAAGCTGGCACGGGACGCCGCCCAAGAAGGAACACCGAGACCAGGCTATAGCGGAACTGGACGAATATCTTGCAAAACTGGAGGTTGAGTAGTATGGAACAAAAGATAGCGACGAGGGAAGCTTACGGAAACGCCCTGGCGGAATTCGGCAGCGACCCCAGGATAGTGGTGGTGGATGCCGACCTGTCCAAGTCCACGAAAACTGAATCGTTCAAGAAGAAATATCCCGACAGGTTTTTCAATATGGGTATAGCCGAAGGCAACATGATGGCGGTAGCGGCAGGAATGGCCACATGCGGCAAGATAGTATTTGCCAGCAGTTTCGCGATTTTTGCCGCCCTGAGGGCCTGCGAGCAGGTTAGAAACTCCATTTGCTATCCCGCGCTGAACGTGAAGATCGGGGCGACCCACGCGGGAATATCGGTGGGCGAAGACGGCGCATCCCACCAGGCGATAGAAGATATAGCGATAATGCGCTCTTTCCCCAACATGGTGGTATTGAGCCCTGCCGACGCGGTTGAAACAAAATACGCAGTCAAGGCTGCCATTGATCACGAAGGACCGGTTTATATAAGATTGGGGCGCCTAGCGGTTCCCGTCCTTTTCGACGAAAAGGATTACAAGTTTGAGCTGGGCAAGGGCATTACCATGGTGGAAGGCAATGACCTCACCATAATAGCCACGGGACTCATGCTGCAGTATGCCCTTGAAGCGTCAAAACGTCTGGCTGAGGAAGGCATAAGCGCAAGGGTAATTAATATCCACACCATTAAGCCCATTGACAGGGACCTTATTGTCAAAGCCGCAAGGGAGACCGGCGCCATTGTTACCGTGGAGGAACACACCGTGATGGGCGGTCTCGGAAGCGCGGTAGCCGAAGTTCTCGTGCAAAACTATCCCGTGCCCACGAGAATCATAGGTATCCAGGACAAATTCGGAAAATCCGGCAAACCCGACAGGCTCCTGGAGATGTACGGGCTCACCACGGAGAACATCGTGGCCAAATCCCTTGAAGTTCTTAAAATGAAGAAACAGGCTTGAATTTTGAAAAAAGGCTTAAATATTTAAAAGACAGGCTCAAGCTTAAACATTTGAATTTTGGGGCAAAACAAATTTCAAGTATTCATTTATAAGTAGACTTTATTTAAAATTATTAAATTAATTAAATTATTTAAAAATTAAAAGTGATTTTCCTGCAAAAATTAATTCGTGAAAGATACATTGAAATCAGTATCGTCTTGCCTGGCGTTTCAAGCCGCCGGGACCACATACGCGCCTTCTGCGCCAGGAGAGGTTCTTTCGCAGGCCCGGCCTCCTAATCGCTTGCTGCGCTGCGGCTCGATGTCTGATTTTGGCAATTCACCTTGAGGCAAATTTCGTTTTTGCAGGAAAATCACTTTTTTACGAAAATCATTTGTTTTTATTATTAAAAAATTTTTTTATGATATAAAAACTTGACTGGATACAATTTTTTTGTGACATCCGGTAAATGTCTTAATCTATTTTTATAAAAGACGGTTTTCTGGCCGTGAAAGAAGCCAGGTATGAAAAACCGGCTTTTTTAATCTCGCCCAGCGCCCTTTGAAACTGATAGCCAATAAACCGGGTACTGTGAGCATCAGAGCCCACCGTGACAATCTCGCCGCCCAGTTCGAAATACCTTTTAACCACGCAGAAATGCGGGTTGCTGCTGTCGAGGAACGGCCTTTTGTAACCCGATGTATTTACTTCTATTCCCTTTCCCTTGTCAATTATTACTTTCAGGATCTCTTCAACCACATCGAAGCCGATCATGTAATCATCGGGAGAGTGCTCACCGGGCCAGTACCTTCTTACATAGTCTATATGCCCGACGACGTCAAAATTGTCATATGCCCTGACAAGCCTCAGTATTTCGCTGTAATAGCCCACATAGGCCTCTTCCTTGGTCTTTCCGAGAAAATAGTCCTCCGATGCCGGGTCTTTTCTGTCCACTAAATGGACCGACCCAATGACAAAATCCAGCGGAAGCGATGAAACCAGGCTTGAAGCTTCTTCAAGCACATGGGGCTGAAGGCCGACCTCCAGTCCTTTTTTTATTTTTATCCCGGGCTCGTATTTTTTGGCCAGCATTTCCAGTTCATTTATATAATCATCCATCCGCGTTATATAAAATTCCTGGCCCGGTATCGGCCAGTCGATATCAACGTGGTCGGTAAAGCAAATTTCCCTGAGGTTAAGCTTTATTGCCGTGGCACATGCCGCTTCCATCGGCATATCCGAGTCGGTCGAGTAGTTTGAATGCATATGGTAGTCCATCATGATAAAGCACCTCCGTAAATGCGACAGGCAATACATGAATTTTATACCCGTTTATGCAAGCCGTCAATCCGCCTTTCAGCATAACTATCGTCGAATAAAGCCATTTGCCCGATACCAAAGGCTCATGATCTTCAAAATTATTTTTCATGTTGACAGTTTCCTGAAAGCAACCTATAATATTAGTAATTTAACGAATTAGCACTTTAGCACGATAAATTAATAAAGTAAAAGAAAAGGGAAATGGAAATGAACAGGTGGAAACAGTATATACCCGAAGGGATGCAGGATTTTCTCCCGGTGGAATGTTACAATAAGCGCAAAACCGAGGAGTGCCTCAGAAGGATTTTTTTCATGAATGGTTATGACGAGGTGGAAACACCGATTTTCGAATATTTTGACGTTTTTGCCGACGGCAATACGACCATTGCCCAGGAGCAGCTGTTCAAAATACCGGAAACAGGAGGCAGGATACTGGTTTTAAGGCCCGACATTACGACGCCGATTGCCAGGATTGCAGCAACAAAGCTTAAAAACTCCGGACTTCCGTTGCGACTTTTTTATATCAGCTCCGTTTATCGTTACGAGGAATTGCAGATGGGCAAGCAGAGGGACATTGCCCAGGGAGGAATCGAGCTGCTCGGAGTGCCGGGTCCCGAAGCCGATGCCGAAGTTATCTCGATTGCCATCCAGGCGCTCCTGGAACTGGGACTCAGGGATTTTCAAATCGACATCGGCCAGGTGGAGTTTTTCAAGGGACTCATTGAAGAAGCGGCGCTGGATGAACAGCAGGCGGAGGATATCCGCAGCCTGATTGACCAGAAAAATATACTGGCGCTTGAATCGTATTTAAAAAATGTTGATATGCCTGCCGGAACAAAAAAGGTCCTGCTTGATCTTCCCAACCTTTACGGCGGCGCCGACATGCTCGAAAGGGCACTGTCGCTGACGGAAAACCCGCGCTGCATTAACGCTGTCCGCAACATACGGCAGGTATACGGGATACTTTGCGACTACGAACTTGATAAATACATTACGTTTGACCTCGGCATGGTTCACAGCCTTAACTATTATACGGGCATTATTTTCCGCGGCATTACAAGGGAGCTCGGATATCCCATTTGCGGCGGCGGAAGGTACGACAGGCTTGTATCGGAATTTGGATATGATATACCCGCCACGGGAGTGGCACTGGGAATCAAGCGCATCCTGATAGCGCTCGAAAGGCAGAAGGGCCTTGATAAAATCCCACCGGCGGATATCCTGTTCGTTTTTGAAGAAGGAGAAAGAAATAGTGCGTTCAGGTACCTGCAGAAGCTAAGAAGGAAGGGCAAAAGGGTTGAAGTGTTCATGGAAACCGGCTGCGACAGCGATCCCGTTTCTTATGCCCGCAGAAGAGGAATAGAAAGAATTTTTAGGGTTGGAGAGCGTTATTTTGAAGAAATAATCGTGGAGGATGGACCAGATGGTGACGATTGCGCTGGCTAAAGGCCGACTGGCCGATGAAGCCGTTGAGTTATTCCAAAAAAGCGGTATTCTTTGCAATAAACCCGATGACTTTTCGAGAAAACTGATATTTCACTCTGAAGACGGGTCAATCCGGTTCATACTGGTCAAACCCAGCGATGTGCCCACGTACGTGGAATACGGCGCTGCCGATGCGGGCATTGCGGGAAAGGACACGCTGCTGGAGGAAGGCCGCGCAATTTACGAAATGCTTGACCTGGGTTTTGGAAAGTGCAGGATGGTAGTTGCCGGATTTCCCGAAAAAAAGGACATTTGGATAACCAATGCCCACACCCGCGTGGCAACCAAGTACCCCAACATCACAAGAAGCTACTTTTCAAGGCAGGGCGAGTCCGTTGAAATCATCAGGCTGAACGGATCGGTTGAGCTCGGTCCGCTGATAGGCCTTTCCGACGTTATCGTAGACATTGTTGAAAGCGGGAGGACGCTCAGGGAAAACGGACTTGTGGTTTTGGAGGAAATTTGCCCGATCAGCGCGCGCCTTGTTGTCAACAGGGTGAGCCTCAAGGTCAAGGACAGGGAGCTCCGGTCGATAATGGACAAAATTCAGAAGGTCCTGGAGGAACAAAACAATGGTTAGACTGATAGACGGCAGAAACAAGGACATACAGTGGATTATCCGGCAAATGAACCGCTCTTCCCAGCTGGACTTTGAAGAGGGCAGGGCGGTTGTTGAAAAAATACTTTCGGATGTAAAAAACCGCGGAGACGAAGCGATCCTCGAGTATTCGCGCCGGCTGGACAGGGCCGTGTTCAGCGCGCCGGAGGAAATGGCCGTGACGCGGGATGAAATTGCAAGGGCGTACGAAAAAGTCAGCCCGCGCCTCGTTGAAATTCTTAAAAAGGCGAAGGAAAGGATTGAAAAATTCCACCTGAAGCAAAAGTCGAATTCCTGGGTATCCTTCGAAGAGGACGGGACCGTCCTCGGGCAGAAAATTCAGCCGATGGAACGCGTGGGTATTTATGTTCCGGGCGGCAGGGCGGCCTATCCGTCCTCGGTGCTAATGAATGCTATTCCGGCCAAAGTTGCGGGAGTGGAGGAAATAATAATGGTGACGCCGCCGAAACCCGACGGTTCTGTAAATCCCAACACGCTCGTGGCGGCGGATATTGCCGGTGTGGACAGAATATTCAGGGTCGGCGGCGCCCAGGCGATAGCAGCGCTGGCTTTCGGCACAGCTACGATACCCAAGGCGGATAAAATAGTCGGGCCCGGCAACATATATGTAACGCTGGCGAAAAAAGAAGTGTACGGTTACGTGGACATAGACATGATTGCAGGACCCAGCGAGGTCCTCGTTATTGCCGATGAAAGCGCAAAACCCGCATATGTGGCGGCTGATCTGCTTTCCCAGGCGGAGCACGACCCAATGGCTTCGGCCATACTGGTTACCACATCCCATGAACTGGCTGAGAGGGTGAAGGAGGAAATAGCAAAGCAGGCAGCGCCAATGTCAACGGCCGGGACTATCGAGTTGTCGTTGAGCAAGAATGGGGCGCTGATCGTGGTCGATTCGCTGAAAGATGCAGTTGCGCTGGCCAATGCCATAGCGCCCGAACACCTCGAGATCTGCACAGCGAATCCAAATGAACTGCTCGGGGACATAAAACATGCAGGATGCATTTTCCTCGGGGAATATTCGCCGGAACCCGTGGGCGATTACATGGCGGGACCGAACCACGTGCTCCCGACGAGCGGCACAGCGCGGTATTTCTCTGCGCTGGGCGTTGATTCCTTTATTAAGAAATCGAGCATTGTATCCTTTACGCGCGCGGCACTGGAGAAAATGTGGAGGGAAATATCCGATTTCGCAAGGGAAGAGGGGCTTGTTGCCCATGCAAATTCCGTTGAAGTGAGGTTCAAAGAAGATGTATCTTAGAAGCGATTTGGCGGATTTTGTGCCATATAAAACCGAAAATGTGGAATACAAAATAAAAATGGATGCCAATGAAAGCCCGTTTGAATTGCCCGAAAGATTAAGGAGACGCCTTGCTGACGAATTGGTTGAGGGGTGCGGACTGAATTTTTACCCGGACTCTGATTCAACGAGGCTCAGGGAGGCAATTGCTGATTACTGGGGCATTGACTGCGACGAGGTAATGGTAGGAGCTGGTTCCGACGAGCTGATTAATATTGCTGCCAATGCCTTTGTCTGCAAGGGAGACAGGGTCATCTGCCCCGTGCCTTCCTTCGGCATGTACAGGATTTTCACGCGCATTTCGGGCGGCGTGCCCGTGGAGATTCCGCTGGACGGCGATTACAACTATCCGATGGATTTATTCTTTGAGGCCGTCGAAAAGCACAGGCCAAAAGTTATTTTTCTGTGCACGCCCAATAATCCTACGGGTAGTGTCATTTCCCAAAGGGACATGATTCGGCTCGCAGAAAATTTCAGCGGCGTGATTGTCGTCGATGAGGCCTATGGCGAGTTTTGCGGGGATTCCTTCACCAGGCGGGCGCTTTCCCTTCCCAATGTCGTAGTGCTCCATACCTTTTCAAAAGCCATGGGAATGGCGGCGCTCCGCGTGGGGTACCTTACGGGCAACAGGGAGATTGTTTCCGAGCTTTACAGGGTAAAGCCCCCTTACAATGTAAACTCATTTTCCCAGAGGGCGGCGGAGCTCATGATACTGGAGGAAGTAAAGACGATAAGGGAAAGGGTCGCATACATCATTGAGGAAAGAGAAAAGCTGATATGCGAACTCAAGGGCATACCCGGAGTTACTGTGTATCCTTCCCGCGCAAATTTCGTACTGGTGCGCGTCGCTGACGGCAATTACCTATATAACCAACTGTTAAAGCGCGGCATCCTCGTGAGGAATTTTTCCAATGCGCCATACCTGGAAAATTGCCTGCGAATAACCGTCAGCACCCGGGAAAACAACAGGATGCTGGTGGATGCCGTTGCGGAGATTATGAAGGATATGCCGCGGGTATAAAGGATTATGACGGGCATAAAGGAGAAAACACGCATAAAGGAGAAATGAAGCAAGGGCTGTGAAGTAAAGCATGATGAAGTCAAGACTGATGTAGTAAAGATTGATGAAGTAAAGGCCAATGGAATAAGGGTTAATGAAATAAGGGTTAATGGAATTGGAGTTAATCAGGTAATAAGACTTTTGAAGGATTATGAAGGGGGCTGGTCTGGGTGCCAAGGGTAGCACAAGTTGAGCGTAAATCCAATGAAACGGAAATATCTTTAAGCGTTAACCTCGACGGAAGCGGGCAGTGCAATATCCGGACGGGAATAGGCTTTTTTGACCACATGGTTGCGATTATTGCAGCCCATGGAGGATTCGACATAACGGGTTCATGCAGCGGAGACCTTTATGTGGACGGACATCATGTAGTCGAAGATTTCGGCATTGTTTTGGGAAAGGCCTTTGGCAGGGCTTTGGGGGATAAAAGCGGAATCGCACGCTTTGGATCATTCATATTGCCTATGGATGAAGCGCTTGCGCTGGTTTCGGTTGATATAAGCGGCAGGCCGTTCTTACACTGTGAATTGCCCGAAATGGCTCCCATGGTGGGAAGTTTTGACACCGAGCTGCTCGAGGAATTCCTGAGAGCTTTTGCCGTCCACGCGGGCATCGCGCTGCATGTAAAGGTATTCCACGGCAAAAACACGCATCACATAATTGAAGCTGTTTTCAAGGCGCTGGCGAGGGCCCTGGGGGCGGCCGTTTCAACGGATCCGCGCACCGGCGCGGTACCTTCCACAAAAGGTATAATCGACTAATGGTACACGTGGGACACGGGGACGGTTCCCCGTGTCCCAGTCCGCGTAAGGAGGAATGGATTGATGATAATTTATCCTGCAATAGATATTAAAAACGGGAAATGTGTCAGGCTGCTCCAGGGGAAAGAGAGTGAACAGACAGTTTACAGCGATTCCCCGGCAGATATGGCAAGAAAGTGGGAGAGCATGGGAGCGAAGTATCTCCATGTTGTTGACCTGGACGGGGCGTTTAGCGAGAGCGCCGTCAACATGGAGGTTATCGAAAACGTTATCCGCAGCGTTTCAGTCCCGGTGCAGGTAGGCGGAGGAATCCGCTCCATGGAGAAAATCGAATATTACCTTGAAAAAATCGGTGCCCGGAGGGTAATACTCGGCACATCGGCCGTGGAAAACCAGGAGTTGGTTTCACGGGCGGTTTCCCGGTACGGAAACAGGATAGTGGCGGGAATAGACGCCAAAGACGGCATTGTTGCCGTCAGGGGATGGGTGGAGCAAAGCGGCATCGACGCCGTCGAACTGGCCAGGAAACTTAAAGAACTCGGGATAGATACCATTATTTATACAGACATTTCGCGCGACGGAATGATGACGGGACCCAATATAGAAGCTACGAAAAGGATGATCTGCGAAACCGGGCTGAATGTCATAGCATCCGGGGGCGTAAAGGATATCCGGGATGTAATAAATATTAAAAATTCCGGGGCGGCCGGTGTGATTATTGGGAAGGCCCTGTACACGGGGGCCGTGGACCTGGCCGAGGCGCTTGGGTATGAATAAATACCTGAATAAAAATAATCAATTGCCTGAATAAGAAAAACAACTGCCTGGAAAAGAATAAACAACTGCCCTGAATAAAAATAAATAACTGCAATGTATTAACTGCAATGCAACCGGGTTGATCATCCATACGCTGAAATGCAGTTTATAATGTGCTGAAAACCAATTATGCCGAAAATGCGATTTAGTTTATAAAATATTTAAGTTAATAACGCTGAGTTAACAGCGCTGAAACGCTGTACTGCAACGGGGAAAGGAAGACAGTCAATGAAAACCGTGAGAATAATTCCATGCCTTGATCTTTACAGGGGAAGAGTCGTAAAGGGCGTCAACTTTGAAAATCTCAGGGATGCCGGGGATCCCGCGGAAATAGCCAGGGCTTATGACAGCGCAGGCGCCGATGAGCTTGTTTTTCTGGACATATCTGCTACTGCCGAGAACCGTAAAACCATGGTTGATGTTATCAGCAAGGCCGCGGAGAAGATTTCTATACCGCTGACAGTCGGCGGGGGAATTCGGGAGATTTCAGACGTACAGGACATCCTGAATGTAGGGGCCGACAAGGTGTCCATCGGCTCTGCTGCGGTTGCAAATCCCCGGTTGATTTCTGAAGCGGCCGGGAAATTCGGAAGCCAACGAATCGTTGTTGCTATTGATGCAAAGAAAAGGACAGAAGGCTGCTGGGATGTTTACATAAAAGGCGGACGGGAGAACACCGGGAAAGATGTAGTGGAGTGGGCCGTGGAAGCGGAAAAGCTGGGAGCGGGCGAAATACTTTTGACGAGCATGGATGCCGACGGAACAAAAAACGGGTATGACATTGAATTAACCCGTGCAGTGGCGGAAAGCGTTAAAATACCTGTAATTGCGTCGGGCGGAGCGGGAAAACCCGAGCATTTCTACGATGTAATAGTGGACGGAAAGGCCGACGCAGTCCTTGCAGCTTCGCTTTTCCATTATCGCGAGGTGGAGATTGCGCAGCTCAAGGATTACCTGAGCAAGCGGGGCATCCCGGTGAGAAAGTGAAAAAATGATAAAGAAAAGTAAGAAAAAAGCAAAAGGGATATAAAGGAATACATAAAGTCAGAATTTAGAAGCCTGGAATAACGGGAGTTTTAAAGATTTTCATTTTCAGAAATATAACCAGGTATAAAATCAGGAAAAAAGAAGTTATGAAAAGGAGCAACCGCAAATGACAGAACTGAAATTTGACGTCAACGGATTAATTCCGGCGGTCGTACAGGACGTGGAAACGGGCGAAGTCCTGATGGTGGCCTATATGAATGAAGAATCGCTGAAAAGGAGCCTGGAAACCGGGAAAACCCACTTCTGGAGCAGGAGCCGGCAGAAGCTCTGGATGAAGGGGGAGACTTCCGGCCACTGGCAGGAAATCCGCGAAATCACCGCGGACTGTGACGGGGATACGCTGCTTGTAAAGGTAAAACAGCATGGACCCGCGTGCCATACGGGAGCCAGGTCGTGTTTTTACAGGAACCTGGTGAAGGACGGGGAGCATCTTGAATTAAAGGAAACAGCCTGCGGCGAAAATAAAGTCGCGGCAAACGGCGCTGAAATCCTGGATGAGCTTTACCGGGTAATCGTCGACCGCAGGCAGAATCCAAAAGAAGGTTCCTACACAAACTACCTGTTTGATAAGGGCATCGACAAGATACTGAAAAAATTGGGCGAAGAAGCTGCCGAAACAATAATCGCAGCCAAAAACCGAGCACCCGGCGAAGTTATATATGAAACGGCGGATTTGTTGTACCACCTGTTTGTACTTTTGGTTGAACAGGGAATATCTCTCGATGATATTTACAATGAACTGCGCAGGAGAAGGTGAGCAAAAGAAGTTGCAAAGGGAGTAATTTGAATGGACTTATGGATAATCTTCATCGGCGCGTTTTCAATAGCCTTTTCAGGCGCAATGATGCCCGGACCGATGCTGGGAGTGACCATTGACGGCAGTCTCAGAAAGGGATGGACAGCAGGGCCGAGGATAGTATTGGGCCATGGAATCCTTGAACTTGTGCTGATTTTAACCATGACTTTCGGACTTAAAGATTTCTTTTCCAACCCGACCGTTGCAGGATTCATCGGGCTTTTCGGCGGCGCTTTTCTCGCATGGATGGGCTGCGGGATGATTAAATCAGGTATAAAAAAGTCCGTAACCCAGGAAAATA
Source organism: Bacillota bacterium (assembly GCA_023623175.1). GTDB lineage: Bacteria > Bacillota > Clostridia > Acetivibrionales > JAMNXU01 > JAMNXU01. Next base: position 31,408 of record JAMNXU010000021.1, on the reverse strand, counting down.
GCATTAGCCGGGAAAATAACCCATCGGGAAAAAGAGGAGTGATGGAAAACAACCTGGTACTCGCCGGGGTGCTTGTAAGCGCCACTAATCCTTATTTTATATTATGGTGGGCGACTACGGGGACAGAGTCGATACGCCGTGCCTTTGCGGCAGGGATTATCGGCGTTTTGATATTTTTCACCGGGCATATCCTGGCTGACCTGGTGTGGTACACGGCAATGTCTGCTGCATTCTCAAGGGGAAAGAAACTCGTGGGCAGCGCAGGATATCACAGGATGGTTTTAATACTGGGATTATTCCTCGTGGTGTTTTCAATATACTTTATAGGCAGCGGATCTAAAATGCTGCTGGGCTTGTAAATACTGCAAAAACTATGTAAAATGCCAAATTCGGGATCTAAAACAGGAAATGCTATATCAAATGTTAATACAGGAAATGCAATATTAAAATATTAATATTTATGATTAATATTTTATAGAAGAAAGGAAGTAACCAACTTGGATGTCGTTGTTGAAAGGATGCCCAGGGAACGAAAGGAAGAAGCGCTCCGGCTTCTGAAAGAAGTGTTTACGGGAGAACAGAACATCCCGGCCGAGCTGCATGATATAAATGAAGACTTGAAACCGGTGTGGTGGTATGCAAGAATAGATACAGAAATGGTCGGCGTGGCGGCCGGATGGATTGAAAAGGACCAATGGCACTGGGGAAGGTTCGCCGTTGACAAAAAACTTCGCGGAATGGGCATTGGTAAAAAACTGGCCGTGTTCACGCTTGGCGAAATTTTCAGTCTTGGTGCCGACAAAATATATATTGAGGCAAGGGACATCACCGTTGGCATTTTAAAAAAGCTCGGCGGCAAGGTCGTCGGAGAACCCGTGGATTTCTTCGGAGATTCCGTTACGCCGATGATACTGGAGAAACAGGATTTTTTGAATTCAATTTGAGCGGGAAGAGGGAACAGCTGTGTGGTTGGTATATGCCTTCGGTTCGGCGCTGTTTGCCGGCCTGACTTCCATTCTTGCAAAATGCGGTATCAGAACCACTGATTCGAATGTAGCGACGGCAATTCGCACTATCGTGGTTCTTTTATTTTCCTGGATAATGGTATTCATTGTCGGTTCGCAAACCACGCTGGCCGAAGTTGATGCAACGGCATGGATATTCTTAATATTGTCGGGGTTTGCGACCGGGGCGTCATGGCTGTGCTATTTTAAGGCGCTTCAGCTTGGAAATGTCAACAAGGTTGTGTCCGTGGACAAATCGAGCATTATCCTGACGATAATCCTTGCATTCATACTGCTGAATGAGAAGGTCAATGCGGCAAAAATATTCGCCGTTGTAATGATCGGGATCGGTACATACATGATGGTACAGAAAAAGAAAGTCAATCCGGGCGATGATACGGAAAAGTCGAGAGAATCAAAAAATTCCGAAAATTCAGAAAACTCCGGGAAGTCCGAAAAGACCGGCTTACTGGAAGAAAGCAGAGAAACTGTAAAGACCGGAGAAACAGATAAGTCCGCGGGATTAGAAAAGCTTGAAGAATCAGGGAAAACAGGAGTAACAGAAAAGGTTGTGAAATTGAAAAAGGATGGAGAATCCATTTCCGGAAGATCCAGAAAGCCCAATGAAAGAGCCTGGCTGATCTATGCCCTGATGTCGGCGGTTTTTGCAAGCCTTACGACGATCCTCGGGAAAATAGGCATCTCGGGAGTGGAATCAAATCTCGGAACTGCCATCCGCAACATCGTGGTGCTGATAATGGCGTGGGTCGTTGTATTTGTAAGCGGAAAGCAGCACGAGGTAAGAAAGATTCCGACAGGGGAACTGGGCTTTATCTGCGCTTCAGGACTGGCAACGGGAGGCTCATGGCTTTGTTATTATAAAGCATTAAAGGACGGGCTTGCGAGCATCGTGGTGCCTATTGACAAGCTGAGCATCCTGGTAACGGTCGCCTTTTCGTATTTTGTATTCGGTGAGAAACTGTCAACAAAGGCTGCTATCGGACTGTGCCTTATTACAGCCGGCACTTTGCTGATGATCGTGGCATGACGCTTCCAGGAATACCGGTATAATATCTAACGCGTACTTAACATGGCTGATTTCAGAAACGACGATTAATTACGCTGTGCAGGGAAGGCTGTATTTTTTGATTACCGGCCTGATTAATTCAATTCCGCTGATAAGCGTATGGCTTTGGCAGCTGATAATCAACCGGTTAACGGATATATACACGCGCCGATCCGGTGACAGTTCCCTGTGGTTGCTTCTCGGAATATATCTGGCAATCAATGTCATCCCTCGTTATTGAATAATCTCAAGTATGCCGTCTCCGAAAATATAAAGAATAAATCCACATATGTTGATAAGGAAATTATGTGCAAAATAGCAGAGATAGACTCCTTCTTTTTTGATGATCCGAAAAATAATGATGTACTGCTGACCATTAATCAAAGCAAAGACCTAATCAGCGGCAGTATAACCTCTTTGTCCGATATCCTTATAAAAACAGTTGCTTTTAAAATCCGGATTAACAATGCTTGCATCATACAATCCAGGATTTCGTTCCTGCAACAGAATCTATTAAGCCGGAAAAAGGACTTTGGAGACAGTTCCAAAGTCCTCGTATATCAAAGTCCTTGTATATCTTAGATCGTCCATTCGTCGTGGATTACTCCGACCAGGTACCATATGTCGTTTTTCTTTTCAAAGACGAGCCTGAGGCTTCTCCAGTCCATACCCTCGTACTTGGGATCGATTTCGGGGAAGTGGTATTCAACAATGATCGAATTTTTGTAAACCTCAAAGCTGTTGTTGATGGTATTCCCGTGGCCCAGCTGCTTATTGTAACCGACCTGGTCGGCGTTTACAAAGTCAGCGTCATAGATGAATCTCCTGTAATAGTCGCGGAAGGTCAGCGTTATAGGCTCGCCGGAACCATCGTAGTATCCCCAGAGGTATGTCTTGGAGTCGTTTGCCAGGTTTTTTACTTCGTCCGCGGTGAACACAAGGTCTTTGTCTACTTCAACATATCCGTACGGCGAGAAGCGCACGCCCTTGTCAGGATGAACTGCGGCGGCAAGTTTCTCCATGTCGAAATTTTTTATTGCTGTCAGGATTTCCATGGACCTTTCTTCGATTATACCTTTGATGTATTCTTCGGTGTCTTCCTGGAGCATGTCTCCCTTGTCATCAAGGTCGCTCTTCTGTGAGCCTTTATCCTTGTTCTTTTCCGTATCCTTGCCTTTATCCTGCGTGCCTGTGCCAGTCTGCTCCCCGCCGGAATCCTGCCTGTCAATAATCCTTATTTTGTCCGTATCCAGCTGCAGCGCTGTGCACGCCGCCAGTGCGGAAATTAATGCAAAAATCAAAAGTATGACTGACAGTTTTCTCTTCATAAAAAAATTCCTCCCTGTGAAAAATGGTTTTGTTAAAACTTGTAGCGACACTTGTTCTGGTACTTGTCTTGATACTTGTTTTGATGCTGTTTTGCCGGTTCTCCTGCCTGCTTCCATTAAGTTTGCATACTGAGTAGTTCGCTTCTTATTTTCGTTTTTTACTTTAGTTGGGGGCAAAGAACTGTTCCATGTCCCTGCCTTCTATTCCCTTTTTTCAATTGGGACAGGAGAACCGTCCCCGTGTCCCGTTGTCCCCGTGTCCCGTTGCCCATGTCTTGCTTATATCATATCAGCCTCTTGTTTCATAATTACATTCAAACTTGTTTCGATGTTGTAACAATTCAGTTTTCAGCAGGGAGCCTGAGTATTGCGGTTGTGCCGCTGTCGACGCCGGAAACGAGCTTTATTGTTCCGTTGTGGGCATCGACAATGTGTTTTACTATGGAAAGGCCGAGCCCGGTTCCCGAGATTCCGCGGGCGTTTTCAGCCCTGTAGAATCGGTCGAAAACTTTTTCGCGGTCCTTTTCGGGAATGCCTATGCCCTGGTCGGAAACCATGAGTATTGCCTCATCGCTTTCCCTGTATAACTTTAAACGCACGGTGGAACCGGAAGGGGAATATTTAAAAGCATTGTCGAGCAGGTTCACGATAACCTGCACGAGCTTTTCGCGGTCGCCGTTCACGAAAACACCCGCAGTGATGTCCGATGCTATCCTTATACCGTATTTTTGAGCGCGCAGCAGCATTTTATCCGCCATGTCCGCGACAACGGCGGAAAAATCGAGCTTTTCCCGGCGAAATTCCTCGCGGCCGGTTTCAAGCCTCGAAAGCGTCAATACTTCATCCACAAGCCCCGCAAGCCGGTCGGACTCATTCTTGAGATGGAAAACCGCCTTCCGCAGGTCGGGCCTGTCCGCGATTTCCTCGGCAAGAAGCTCCGAGTAGCCCTTTATGGCTGTAAGCGGCGTCCTGAGCTCATGGGATACATTGGAGACAAACTGCTTCTGCCTTTGGATGTATTCCTGGAGTTGCTCGCCCATCGCGTTAAAACTGCGCGAAAGGCGGGCAATTTCATCGGAACCCTTTATTTCAACGGGAGTGAATACCCTGTTGGCATATTTGTCGGCCGCCACCGCGAGTTGGTTTATTGGTTTCGTCAGCCGCGAAGCAATGTAAATGCTAATGAATATCATGGACACGGCGAATATGAAGGTGCCGATGAACAGGATATTTGCTACTCCCGCAATAAGCCTTTCAAAGAAGCTCAAAGGGTAAACTATTTTGAGAATGCCGATTGTGTTTCCGCCATAGGTGATCGGCGATGCAAAATGGGCGGTGCTGTTTCTGACCAGATAGGCACGGTTTCCTTTGGCGGCTTCGCTCAATATTTTAAGGTTTTCCGATTCGCTGATGCCGCCGGCGGGATTGTCCCTCGAAGAAGCCAAAAGGTTCAGGCTCCTGTCATATATGGAGATATTGCCCAGAACGAGGCCGAGCTTTCCTATTACATGCAGCGAAGTTTCATTGCTCAGTTCATCGGAGCTTTCACTTTGCACGGTATGAAACTGTGTGATGTACAGTTCAGCGAGGCTGCTCTGATCGATGAGCTGCTTTTCTATTGTATTAATGCTGAGATTCTTGATTGCTTTGAGGGCGACAACACCTACAAAGAACAGGATGATGAAGGTGGCGGATAAGTAATATATGACAAGCTTTTCCTTGAGCTTCATTTCAGACACCCCCAAACCGGTACCCGAATCCGTATACGGTAATTATATGCCTGGGGTTGCTGCTGTTGTCCTCGATCTTTTTTCTCAATCTTGTAACACAGATATCCACGGCACGGGTATCGCCCATAAAATCATATCCCCATGCCTGCTGCAGCAGTTCTTCGCGGCTGAATACCTTGCGGGGGTTCCTGGCGAACACCTCGAGAAGCTCGTATTCCTTGAGCGTCAGTTCGACGGGCTTTCCGTTTTTCGTCACGGTCCGGTTTTCAAGGTCCACTTCGAGATCGAGATGCCGGAAAACCTTTTTATCCCCCTCATTTTTTTGAAGGCGCCGCAGCACGGCTTTTATACGCGCGATTAATTCCCTCGTGTCAAAAGGTTTTGTAATATAATCATCGGCTCCGAGCTCAAGGCCGAGAACCTTGTCAATCACGTCATTTTTGGCCGTGAGCATTATTATCGGAACTTTTCGCCTGTTTGTCATTTCCCTGCACAAATCATGGCCGCTTTTATCGGGAAGCATGAGATCGAGCAGGACAAGGTCAGGATTAAATGAATCAAACAGGGCCATTGCCGACTTCCCGTCGGAAGCCGCGGCTACCTGGAACTGCTCCCTTTTCAGCACAATTTCCAGCAGGTCCCGTATAGCCTGTTCATCATCAACTACGAGAATCTTGTGCACAGTATCCCTCCCGGTTCCAACAGCCCAGTAAAATTCCAACTGTCCTGTAAATGCTGTCGGAGGTTTAAATTCGCCGGCTTTCATTCTCCGTTTGTTTGACGGCACATTTGCGGCGTTGTTTCTAACAATATAATACCCTTTTGTCATACTGTTTTTTAGTGTTTTATTACCTGACTTTTCGCCGGAGGGACATAATGAATGTGGTATGATATTAATATCCAGGTTATCATGTTCCGGATATGATTTTAAAAGCAGGTCGAATTTATCGGTGAGAGGCGCGTTTCTTATTTTGTCTTATATAATTAACGATCCAGATAAATAACTGATTCGGACGGGATGGAAGATGATTGAGATAGTGGGAAAATACAATACCGCAAAGGTGTTTACCGATAATCTAGAAAGCGAAGCTATGGACCAGATACTGGAATTGTGCAACCAGGAGTTTGTGAAGGACAGTGTTATCAGGATAATGCCTGATGCCCATGCAGGGGCCGGCTGCACCATTGGCACGACGATGACGATAACCGACAAGATCGTGCCCAACCTCGTCGGCGTGGATATTGGCTGCGGAATGGAGACCATCAGGCTGAAGCAGAAAGAGATTGACTTTGAAAAGCTCGACAGGGTAATTTACGCCAATATCCCTTCAGGGTTCGACATCAGGAAGAAACCGCACAAATATGTGGAGTTTGTCGATCTCGAAAATCTCAGATGCAAAAACCATGTCAACCTTGAAAGGGCGAGGCTCAGCATCGGCACCCTCGGGGGCGGCAACCATTTTATAGAGGTCAACAGGGACAGCGGCGGGTCATTGTACCTCGTAGTCCATACCGGCAGCAGGCACCTCGGTAAACAGGTCGCCGAGTATTACCAGGATCTCGCCTACAGGGAGCTTACGCGCAGGGGAAACGTCAAAATAAGCAAGCAGCTGGCCTATCTGCACGGCGAGAGCTATTACGACTACCTGCACGACATGAAACTGGTGCAGCAGTATGCCGTATACAACCGCAAGGCCATTGTCGACGAGATTGTAACCCGGATGGGGTTTGAAATTGAAGACCGGTTTACAACAATTCACAACTATATTGATCTCGACAGCATGATTTTAAGAAAAGGCGCCATTTCCGCGCGCAAGGGGGAAAGGGTTTTAATACCGATCAACATGCGCGACGGAAGCCTTATATGCATCGGCAAGGGCAACAGGGACTGGAACTATTCCTCGCCCCACGGGGCCGGAAGAATAATGAGCAGGAGAAAAGCCAGGCAGACCATTACGCTTGAAGAGTACAAACAGACGATGGTGGGGATATATACCACCACCGTCAACAGGGCGACCCTGGATGAATGCGCGCTGGCTTACAAACCTATGGATGAGATCATTGAAAATATTCAGGACACCGTTGAAATAGTCGATATTATAAAGCCCCTGTACAACTTTAAGGCCGCTGAGTGAAAAAATGAAGCCGGCAAGTGAAAAACGGTATCTATGAAACGATGTTTTTGAGAAATGTTTTGATATATGTTTTGGAAATATGAAAAAAACGCGGAGAGTGAGGGATAGATATGTTGATAGTCAATTTTCATGAACACCCGGGATATTATGCCGAAGAAAACTGCAGGATTTACGGGATACACAAGGCTGTGCTCCTGCCCGTCGGAAATGAAATGGTCGGAAAGGCAATTGAAATGGCAGAAAAGGAACCTGACAAATACATTCCCTTTGACTGGTTTGATAAGGACAGGCCGATAGAGGAGGAACTTGAGCGCATTAAAAATAACATAAACCGGCATGGAATAAAAGGCATTAAGTTTCAGCCGATGGACCAGCATATTTTTCCTGATGACAAAAGGTTGTATTCCCTGTATGAGTTATGCCAGGAAAATGGGCTTGTTGTTACATGGCATGCCGGGATAGTCAAGTTGGGATTTAAATATGAAAATGGAGTGCCCATGCTTGCCAGATACTGTGATCCTTTGGGTTTCGACCAGGTGGCCTTTGATTTTCCGAAGCTGAAAATATGTATTGCGCATCTCGGAGGGAATTACATATATACTGCATTGGTCCTGGCTGAGAAGCATGAAAACATATATCTTGACACGGCATTTCTGACTTTCTTCGCGCCAAGGTTTTTTCCGCCGGTAACAGTGGAGGACATGATTGCCCATGCAGTCAGCGTGGCAGGAGCGGATAAGATTCTTTACGGATGTGAAGGGGTAACTCCGGAGCATGTTATTAACTCCAAAATTTCGGATACCGATAAGGAAAAAATTCTGGGGCTTAATGCTGTAAAACTGCTTGGATTGCAAAAATGACCAGGCGAATGCAAAATATATTCTCCTTCCGTCTACCTGCACGGCGAATTCCCATGAAAATTCATGGGAGTTCGTTTTTAGTGCGCGCGGCATGCGCGCGACCTTGACGGTGAAAGTCCGTTACGGGGGTTGATAGCACCAACCGTTAGCCAAAGACAAGGGTGTCCATCGCGAGGTGGAATCTGAAGGAAGTAGGAGGCAAAGTCCCGGCCTGACGAACAGGAACTTCATATGAGGCATATGCAAGTCGGACGAGTTTGCTAAACAAAACGAAGTCCAATGCTATCCGAGGCTTGCGATGTAAATGAAGCAGGTATATGGGATGAAGGGGCGCGCGCTTACCCGCGGAGGTCTGACCGGTACTCTGAATTGGATGAATTTCCACAAGGCAATCCGTGCAGTAATGTACGGCTGAACGGTCAGAAGTCAGCAGAGGCCATAGTACGCGACGGTCATGAACGGCGCGGAAGGGCTGAACAACAGGAGGTTCTGAAAGCTTGAAGGACTCGAGAAGGATTCGTAGAGAGCAGACAACTTCATATGAAGGCTACCTGCCAGAGGCAGGGGTGGAACCCCGAGGTATGGCAGGAGTGCGGAGAATACTTCCGGCGGAAACAAACGGACAGGACAATGGAGAAGCAAGTACCTTTAATTTGCTCGAGAAGATATTGAGTAGCGACAACATGAACGCTGCCTACAAACAGGTAGTCAGGAACAAGGGCTCCCATGGAATTGACGGTATAAAGGTGGATGAACTTCTGCCATACCTGAAAGAAAATGGCAATAATCTAATCGAGGAATTGAAGGCAGGGACATATCGTCCCAAGCCCGTACGGAGAGTGGAGATACCGAAACCGGACGGCTAGCTGTTCTCCGAGAATTCAGGGTCAAATATGGGTGTTAGAACCTGGGCAATGGCCTGCTGAATCATCCTGTCGACTACCGTGGGAATTCCCAGTAACCTGACTCAAGCCGCAGAAAATTTTACTGCAGAATATTTTTCACTTATTTGAAACATTTCCCTCGGTCCGACGTCTAACAACTGAAACGAGAAAAAATAACAACAGAAAAGGGGGTTTGTGCAATGAGGAAGTTTAAAATTGGAAAACTTATGTGTGTTTTGATTTGTATTGCGGTATTTTCTGTCCTGCTCGCCGGGTGCGAGGAAAATAAAGAGGAAACAGACTGGGAACCGACGGACCATGAGATTGTCAACAATGCTGAAGACATCACGATGACCATTAAGAAAGGAACCGTGAGTCCTACGGGACTGACCGTGATAATAAAGAACGATTCGGAAGGCGAAGTTACATACGGTGAACCTTATGAACTGGAGAAGGAAATTAACGGCGCCTGGTACAAGGTCCCGGTCCTGGTAGAAGATTACGCGTTTATTGAAATCGCTTATGTCCTGCAACCCGGAGAAAGCAATGAGTGGAAAGTTGACTGGGAATGGCTCTATGGAAGCCTGGAGGAAGGAAAATACCGCATTATAAAAGAAGTACTGAATTACAGGGAACCCGGTGATACAGACAGATTCTATCTGGCAGCGGAGTTTACGCTGTCTGAATAGAACGGCAATGTTACACTGGATTAATCAAATTGATGCGCAAGCATACGCATAGCAGCAAATGCTGCCCTTTGGACAACGGTAATGCGCAAGGATTCCCTTGAATATGCAAGGGGTCCTTTTTTTATATTTTTTCACGGGACAGTGGCTCATGGGACGACAGGGTATGTTTCCCTGTTCCACCTGTCAAAAGGCGTACCTGCCAGGATGAGTTACCTGCCGCCATGCCTGGACGTTGCCGGGACAGAGAACCGATTCCATCCGGCTGTTTTATTATATAAAAGATCAAAAAGAGGTTGCGAAAAAATTCAATTTTGTTTATCCTATGGACTATGATGTTAATGTAACCTGTTATGTTTGATAGATTTATTTTTGAAATATTTATATTAGGGAACCTGGAGAGAAGTTGATGAAAAAAATTGTATTTAGCGATATCGACGGTACCCTGCTGAGTTCGGAGAATAAAATCACGCCACTGACGGAAAAGGCTATCAGGGATCTAATGAAAAAAGGCATTCCGTTTGTAATCATATCCGCGCGCAGTCCGGCTGCCATATACCCGCTTCTGGATGCCTATGACATCAAATGCCCCATCATTGCCTATAACGGCGCGGTGATCCTTGACGAAAGCGGAAACATATTGTACAGCAAGGGCATTAAAAAATCCGACGCCAAAAGGATAATTGAATTTATTGAAGATAACCTCATTGGCAATGTTGATTACAATTTGACCTGGGCTGCCTACTCCCTGCTCGATGAGTGGATCGTGAGAGATAAAAATGATCCAAGGATAATAAGGTCGGAGAGAAAATCGAAAACAAAGGCCACGCAGGGCACTGTTGACTTAATAACCCATGATGAAGTCAACAGGATATTATGCCTGTGCAATCCCGATAAAATAACGGAGATTGAAGAAGTATTAAAAGGAGAATTTCCTGACTTTTACATTGTTAAATCTTATCATCATCTGCTGGAAATACAGGATAAGAGCGTCAACAAGGTAAATGCCATTAAATTTTTGTGCTCTTTGTGGGATATTGACTTAAAAAATGCAGCGGCTTTCGGAGATTACTACAATGATATCGAAATGCTGGAAACGGTGGGACATGGGTTTCTCATGGGAAATGCCCCCGATGATCTCAAGGAAATGATAGATAAGCACACCTGTGACAACGACCATGACGGCATTTACCACGCGCTGGCGGGATTGGGATGGATTTAGGCACCGGTAGTTATAAAAGGCGACTATGGATTTCACAATGTCGGTTATGAATTGGGTCCAGGCGAAAGAAGGGAATGGAAAGTCGATTGGAACTGGCTTTATGGGAGCCTGGAAGAAGGGAAATACCGTAATATAAAAGATATGCTTGATTTCAGGGGAACCGGCGATTTTGACAAATATTATCTTGCAGCAGAGTTTGAGTTGCCAGGTGAATCCGGCACCGGAAAAACAACCTCGGTCGACAGGGGCAACCGACGGATCCTCTCAGGAATATGGGCGTGTGCAGATGAGGACATAAATGTCCGGGGTGCGCTGATGGATGAGCACCTGACAAGAAATGCCCATATCTACGGAAAATGCACTCGGTATATATCATAGCGGTAATGAGTTTATTGGATTGCAGGAAATAAACTTTCTTTAAATTATTAAGTTATTTTTCCGGATGTTTACGATTCAAAGGAAAAAGCGGATTATAAAGGATTTATTAGTTTGCATTTCTCAAAAATGGCCTGAACTCGTAAAAAACCTGACTTATATCCATTCTGCCGGTATTCCGGACATGTTATACAAAACTATTGACAAACAGATATAAAAAAGTTTATACTTAGTTTACTTAAGTAAGTTAGCGTTATATAAGTTAGCGTTATAAAAGCACTTTAATTTATTTATTAATTGGTTATTTAAGGAGGGTGTACAGGTCATGTTGCAATCGGTAATGGTGTCTCCAGGGAAGATTGAGTTCCGCGAAGTGGAAAAACCGGTATTGAAGCCGGGACAGGTGCTGATCAAGATTATGAGAATCGGGATCTGCGGTTCGGATATTCACGTAAATCACGGAAAACATCCTTTTACAAAGTACCCCGTAACCCAGGGCCACGAAGTGAGCGGTAAAATTGTCGAGGTTGCGGAAGATGTGCACCACCTTAAAGTTGGACAAAAAGTAACGATAGAGCCCCAGGTGGTATGCGGCAGATGTTATCCCTGCCGTACGGGGAAATACAATCTTTGTGAAGAACTTAAAGTAATGGGATTCCAGACCGTGGGCGCCGGCAGCGAGTATTTCGCCGTTGATGCCGAGAGAGTAACGCCTGTTCCTGATCACCTTACCTATGACGAAGCTGCAATGATTGAGCCTTTGGCTGTGACCGTCCACGCGGCAAACCGTGTTGGGGATGTCCGGGACAAGGATATTGTGGTAATAGGTGCAGGCCCAATAGGAATACTGTTGGTGCAGACGCTTAAGGCAAAAGGCGCGCGCAGGGTGATGGTTACCGATATAAGTGATTATCGCCTCGAACTGGCTAAAAAATGCGGCGCCGATTATGCGGTCAATACTGCGAAAAAGGATTTCGGAGAGGCCATGCTTGATTGCTTCGGACCTGATAAAGCCGATATAATTTATGATTGTGCCGGCAATGACATAACGATGGGACAGGCCATACGCCATTCACGCAAGGGGAGTATAATTGTACTCGTAGCGGTATTTGAAGGAATGGCCACGGTGGACCTTGCAACCCTGAATGACAAGGAACTGGATTTGAATACGACAATGATGTACCGGCATGAGGATTATGTGGAAGCCATTGAACTGGTCGAGGCGGGCAAAGTAAAGCTAAAGCCCTTGATGAGCAGGCATTTTGCTTTCAGGGACTGGGAAAAGGCTTATGATTACATCGATAAGAACCGCGAAACCACCATGAAGGTTCTGATTGATGTTAACAATGATGAGGATTAAGAAAGCTGTTAAGGAATGTTTTATAAGCGGGGAAAGCTTATGTTTGATGTTGTTGCAATCGGAGAATTGCTGATAGATTTTTTGCCTGCGGGCACTACAGAAAACGGCTTGCCACTTTTCTCGGCCAATCCCGGCGGCGCCCCGGCCAATGTACTTGCGATGCTTGCAAAACTCGGCGCAAAAACTGCATTTATTGGCAAAGTAGGAAATGACGGTTTCGGACGGTTTCTCAAAACGATCCTTGACGAAGCGGGAATAAATACATCAAACCTTTTGATGAGCTCAAGCGAACGAACTACATTGGCCTTTGTCCATCTGGACGAAAAAGGAGACAGGTCCTTCAGTTTTTACCGAAAGCATTGTGCTGATGTAAGTCTTGAGGCCAGTGAAATTAACTGTGAACTTCTGAAGTCATGCCGATTTTTACATTTTGGGGCGGTTTCATTAACGGATGAGCCGAGCCGCACAGCCACCCTCGAAGCGGTTAAAACCGCGAAAGAGGCAGGAGCCATAATTTCATACGACCCGAATTACCGCCCCATGTTATGGAGCAATGAGCAGGAAGCTCGAAATTGCATGCTGAAAGCCGCTGAATATGCAGACCTGGTCAAGGTGAGCGAGGATGAGCTCGTGTTTTTGACCGGGTGCGAGGATTTTGGCGATGGCGCGAATAAGCTGCTGAAACTTGGCCCTGCGGTTGTTTTCGTTACCTGTGGAGAGAAAGGTTCCTGTGTATATACCAGGACCTGCAATGCCTTCCACGGTGGATACAGGGTAAATACCGCCGACACTACCGGGGCCGGTGACACATTTGTGGGGAGCATGCTGTGGCAATTAAAGGATATGACACTGGACAAAATAGCAAGAATTAATGCAACAAAATGGGAGGAGCTGCTGGCGTTTTCCAATGCGGCAGGGGCCATTGCAACCACGAAAAAAGGCGCAATTCCTGCAATGCCTGGTTTAGATGCAATAAACGATTTTTTGGAATATAAATAAAATATTTGGTAATATGATGATATAATTGACAAAAAAGCCAAATATCAATTTAATTTATAATGTCACAATGTGATCGGATTATTGCTGATATATTAACTTTATTAAATGGGCATACAAACAGAGGAGATGAATATGCGTAAATTTACAAAACTTGATTTAAGCAGCGTAACAGCCAACAATAGGAGAAATGTGTTCAACTGCATACTCGAGGCAAACCAGATAAACAGGTCAGCTATTGCAGAAAAGGTCGGTCTCAGTATTCCGTCGGTTATGTCCATTACAGATGACTTGATACAAAAAGGTATTATATATGTTGCCGGAAAGGGCGAATCCAGCGGAGGAAAACGTCCTGAACTGCTTGCCGTAGTACCGGACCGGTTTTTCTTCATTGGAGTCGATGTGGGAAGAACGTCCGTCCGCGTGGTTGTAATGAACAATTGCAGGGAGATTATTTACAAAGCAAGCAAGCCCACGGAATCGGTCGATCCGGACCAGCTGATAGGCTTGATGGCAGAGATGACGCTCAATAGTGTAGCTGAGACGAAGATACCCGACAACAAGATTGTGGGCGTGGGTGTCGCAATGCCGGGACTTATAGAGAGAGGTACTGGCAGGGTCTTGTTCAGTCCCAATTTTGGATGGAGCAATATTCCTCTGCAGGATGAACTAAAGAAACGCCTTCCTTACAAAGTTTTGGTCGAAAACGCCAATCGCGCACTGTTAATAGGAGAGATAAAGAATATGCAGCCCAAGGCCGATTCGTGCATTATCGGCGTTAACCTAGCCTATGGTATTGGCTCGGCAATAGTTTTTCCCAACGGCCTGTATTACGGTGTAAGCGGAACAAGCGGTGAAATAGGCCATGTAATTGTTGAAAACCATGGCTCCTACTGCTCATGCGGGAATTACGGGTGCATTGAATCCATTGCGAGCGGTGAAGCAATTGCCCGACAGGCCCGTACAGCAATAGTCAACAAGATTCAGACCAGTATTGTTGAAAAATGCGGTGGAGATTTGAACAAGCTTGAAGCTAAAATGGTCTTTGATGCTGCAAAGGAAGGAGACCAGCTTGCCATGTCCATAATCAAAAAAGCAGCGGATTATATAGGCAAGGGGCTGGCAATGGCCATAAACATGCTTGATCCTGAACAGATCATACTTTGCGGAGGGTTAACATTAAACGGCGACTTCTTTATAGATATGATCAAAAAATCCGTATCCAAGTACCAGATGCGCTTTGCAGGAGGAAACGTCCAGATAGTTGTAGGAAAAAGCGGGCGATATGTTACTGCCATAGGCGGAGCCTGGATTGTAGCCAACAATATAGATTTTTTATCTGATAATTAAATTATCTTTTCAGGTTTTTGTCTTAAAGTTATATAGTATCAGAATTTATAGTATATTCAGCCATTTATAGTATTCAGTATTTATAGTATTCAGTGAAGTGGTGCCCCAGGTTTTTCCCGTAACAGTTTATTCAAAAAATATATATTGATATTGACTTAATATGTATTGACTTAGGGCCAGATAATATATAAAATAAAATTGTAGTTAGTTAACTTAACTAAGTTAATACAAACTGTATTAAATTTTCGTTATTTAAGTGTTAATCATTCAGAAATTAATATAAAATGTCATATTTTCAATAAAAAATACTTTATTAGGATAACTAACTAAAGTGCCATATCATAGTTGGTGTGCCCTGTATCATGGTAGATTCACCCAGCCCAAGGAGGAGCTAACATGGATAATACCCCGGATAATACCATACTTTTGGAGGTAAAGAATCTAACCAAGGTATTTCCCGGAACGTGTGCCCTCAATCGTGTCAGCCTCGAGGTAAGAAGAGGAGAGGTCCATGGATTGTGCGGGGAGAACGGTGCCGGAAAAAGCACGTTAATGAATATAATAGGCGGTGTTTTTCCTCCGACTGAAGGGACTATGAAATTCGACGGTAAACCATTCAGTCCCAAAAGTCCAAAGGATGCCCAGGATGCGGGAATTGGCTTTGTTCACCAGGAACTTTGCCTGTGTCCCCATCTTTCGGCGGCTGAAAATATTTTTATTGGACGACTGCCAAGCAAAGGAGACAGAATTGATTTTAAAAAGCTCTACGCCGATGCCGATGCGGTGCTTCAAACCCTTGACGCAAATTTCAGCAGCAAAACTCCGGTCAATAAGCTGACGGTCAGTGAGCAGCAGCTTGTCGAGATCGCAAGATCAGTTTCCCTTAACTGCAAACTGTTGATACTCGATGAGCCTACCAGTTCCCTGACTGACAGGGAAGTGACAAAATTGTTCCAGTTAGTCAGGGATCTAAAGAAAAAAGGCATATCTACATTGTTTATTTCCCACAGGATGAAGGAAATTTTTGAAATATGCGACCGCGTCACGGTCCTGAAAGACGGTTGTTATGTTGACTGCATGAATATTTCCGAAATCACTCACGATGATGTAATAAGAGCGATGGTAGGCCGTGATCTTGGCAACCTTTATCCTGAAAAATCCTCGAAGATCGAGGAGGAACCTATCCTGAAAGTTGAAAATTTAAGCGGGAACGGATTTGAAAATGTAAGCTTTACATTGAAAAAAGGAGAAATTTTGGGATTTGCGGGTTTGGTGGGAGCAGGACGCAGCGAGCTGATGAGAGGACTTTGCGCGATAGACCCGGTGACCGGTGGCGAAATCTATTTATACGGTGAGAAGCAAAAATTCAAGCGGTACAGGGATGCGGTCAAAAAGGGAATTTGCTATCTCACCGAAGACAGAAAGAACTCGGGTCTGTTCCTGCAGATGAGCATTTCGGAGAATATTTCAAGTGCTAATCTCGAAGCGGTTTCAAGAAGGTCCTGGATTATTAAAAGACTTGAGATTAAATTGGCGGAAGAATATGTTAAGAAATTATCAATTAAAATTCCGGGGTTGTCATATCCTATAAACAACTTGTCCGGAGGCAACCAGCAAAAATGTCTTATTGGAAAATGGCTTTCGACAAAACCCAAGGTTATTATCATGGACGAACCTACGCGAGGTATTGACGTAGGCGCGAAATGCGAAATCCATAATCTCCTGCGCTCGTTATGCGAGCAGGGAGTAGGGGTGATAATTGTTTCAAGTGAATTGCCTGAAGTAATCGGCGTTGCTGACAGGGTGGCAGTAATGCATGAAGGAAAACTGGCAGGATTTTTACAAGGGGAGCAGGTCACTGAGGAAAATATAATGACATTGGCTTCCGGAGCAAGTTTGTCATAGGAGGATATGCTATGAAAAACAAAGTGAAGCAAATTGCGAGGAAAATATTACATCAGAGGGAAATAACGGTATTCCTTATTATTCTGCTTGTTGTCGCGGTTACTACAATCATTCAGCCCAAATTTCTGAACACAAACAATTTAAGGTCAATTGCACTGAGTGTTTCCGTTGACGGCTTGTTTGCAATCGGCCTTACTATGGCATTGATTCTTGGTGGCATCGAATTGAGTGTCGGTGGCGTTTCGGCCATGACTTGCGTTATAGCAGGGTACCTCGCTCTGCAGGGAGTCAACATCTGGGTTGCCTGCCTTGCCAGTATTGCTAGTGGCTTGATTGTGGGTATTTTTAACGGGTTCATGATTTCAAAAATAGGCCTACCTCCCTTTATTGTTACATTGAGCATGGAGAATCTGGCCCGGGGCATGGCCTATATCATAACAACAGGTTCTCCGCTTTCGGTTTCCGGTCACTTGCCCAAGTCATTCCGCTTCTTCGCAACTGGTTATGTTTTCGGGGTACCCGTTCTTTTCATAATATTTGTGGTTATTTCGGCAATAACTTTTGTCTTTATGAAATATTCAAAAATGTGCAGGAACATGTTCTATGTCGGAAGCAATGAAAATGCAGCAAGACTCTCCGGCATCAACGTGGACAGGGTTAAAATCGGCGTTTATGTCATAATCGCGTTAATTTCTACAATTGCAGGCTTATTGTCACTGGGCCGTTTTAACGTTGCAACGCCCGAACTAAGCAAAGGAGCTGAAACAACGGCAATTTCCGCTGCAGTTATCGGCGGCACGTCGATGACGGGCGGGGTAGGTGGCGTGCTCGGAACGGTTTTGGGAATTTTCCTGCTGAAGATAGTCAACTCGGCACTTGTTATGATGAATGTGTCCGTTTACTGGCAGGAGTTTGTTCAGGGAGCAATTCTTGTCCTCGCAGTCACGATTGACTATCTGAACCAGCGCAGAAAAGGAAGAACAAGCTATTTCATGAAATTCCTCGGCCTTGACAAAGTTGTCCGCAAAACCGTTGAAACCGACTGATCCTATGGGCACATTAATGCGGCAAATTTGTATAGCAAAAATTCCAAGGCAAATAAGTTCCTTTTATGTTGCAAATAAGTTTGGCACTCAATTTGGTTTAAACCGGACCAATCAATATTGAACCAATCAACATTCCAATTGAACAGTTCAATACTTGAATCAATTTCCTCAGTGCCCGGCAGTTTAAAACCAAATAATTCATGAATGTACCAGTCCAGGACATTAGTGCGTTTTGGCACTAAAAAATAAAAAGCATATAAAAAGAGGTGGATATTTATGAAGAGGTTTTTAGCATTAATCCTTGTTGCCGTAATGATGTTCTCGCTTGTAGCATGTGACAGCGGTTCGGATACCGGTGGCGACAAGGAGGGAAAGGGTTATGTAGGCGATTCTTCGGAAGAGTACTACATGGTTACTTTCCTTTCCGGTATTGATTACTGGAAATACTGCTTTGAAGGTTTTGAAGACGCAGCCAAAGCCCTGGGTGTAACCGCAAAGTACACCGGTCAGAAAGATACCGACGTTGCAGGCCAGGTTGCGGTGCTTGAGCAGGTTATTGCCCAAAAACCGAAAGGAATAGCCGTAACTGCAGTTAATTCCACGGCTCTGGCAGACACTATTGATTCGGCCATTGAACAGGGTATCGCCGTGGTAACCTTTGACTCCGATTCTCCTACCTCCAAGCGCCCGGCATATCTCGGAACCGGTAACTATGCAGCAGGCCAGAAGGCAGCAGAGTTCCTGATTCCCCTGGTAAACTACAAGGGCAAGATAGCCGTCCTGTACACCGTTGGCGCGGAAAACAGTGAATCCCGCGTCCAGGGATTTGAAGACTGGTGTAAAGCCAATGCACCGCAAGTTTCATTGATTAAGGTAAATGATGCCGGAAATACAACGGTTGCTGCTGATAACCTCGCAGCAGCATTACAGGCTAATGACGACATAGTCGGAGTATTCTGTGTTGACGGTGTCGCAGGGACCGCAGGTCCTACGGCTGTTGCAGAATCCGGAAAAGATCTGAGAGTTCTCGCCTTTGATGTTGACGTAACCGTTCTTGACAAGATTAAGAGTGGCGAAATCGACGGAACCGTTGCACAGGGAATGTACAACATGGGTTACTGGAGCCTTATGATGCTCTTTACCGAAGCACACGGCCTTTCTGCAAAACCGCTCCCCGGCAACCTTGATACCGGTGTTACCATAGTAACGAAAGAAAACGTTGATGATTTCTATCCCAAAAAATAAATAAACATCTCTGTTGCTCCTGTCTCCCGGCGGGAATCTCCTGTATTCCCCCTCCCGCCCGGAGGCAGGATTCCTATAAGCCCGGAGTTAAAGTTCCGAACAATCTGCTATGGGCCATACCCAAAAGTCAAAAAAACATGAAAGGAAGTTGAACCATGAAGTCATTTAATTATTATGCACCAACTGAGATAATTTTCGGATGCGGAAGAGTTAAGGAGATCGGCTCCATAGCTGCACGATATGGCAAAAAAGCATTATTGGTAACCGTACCGGAATTTCCTGCAGTAAAGGAGCTTTATGCAAAGGTAAAGGAATCACTCAAAAACAGCGGTTTGGAGGTAGTACATTTTGACGGCGTTATCCCGAATCCCACCACCGACGTCGTAACCGAGGGCGCAAATATGGCAAAGGCGGCCGGCGTGGATGTAGTTATAGGCCTTGGAGGCGGATCCTCGATGGATACTGCAAAGGCCATAGCCGTTGAGGCAACCCACCCGGGAACTGCGTGGGATTATAACTGCCATACTCCGGGTCCTACTTCCGCGACGCTTCCGATTATAGCCATCGGCACAACGGCGGGAACCGGGAGCCAGTGCACGCAGTGCGCGGTTATTACGAAGACCAGTGAAAAAGACAAATCGGCAATCTGGCACAGGAATATTTTCCCGAAGGTAGCAATAGTCGACCCCGAGGTAACAGTCACAATGCCGAGAAGTGTAACGGCACAGACCGGTTTTGACGCGTTCTGCCATAACTTTGAAGCGTATCTCTCGGTAAATACAAATCCTCTCGTTGAACTGATGGCCATAGATGCTATTAAAATAATCAAGGAATACCTGCCGAGAGCGATGGAAAATCCCAATGACATCGAAGCCCGTTCAAAGATGGCCTGGGCCGACACTTTAGGAGGCCTCACCAATGCCAATGCAGGTGTTACGCTGCCCCACGGACTGGGTATGCAGGTTGGCGGGCATGCTCCCCATGTAGCCCATGGTCAGGCGCTGGCGGCAATATATCCTCAATTTACAAGGTACACCTATGCCTGGGCTGTTGAGAAGTTCGCCACGGTGGGAAGAATCCTGAATCCCGCGTTGAATGAACTTTCCGATGAAGAAGCAGCAAAAGAATCCTGCGTGGCGATTGATGATTTTCTTAAAAAGATCGACCTGTGGATTGGATTCAAAGATTTGAACGTTTCGAAAGAGGAGCTTCGCCAGATAGCAAATCGTGGCCAGGTTTTGGGAGATTATCTCAATAATCCTCGTGTAGCGACAATTGAAGAGATGTATGAAATTTTGATCAACTGCTATGAAAGAAATGAATGAAATGAAGAAATGAGGCGAGGAATTTGACTGAAACAGGAATGTTAAACAGGGAAATTGTCGCAGAACTTGCCAAAATGGGACATACTGACCGCGTACTTATCGCGGATGCCGGCCTGGCCATACCCAATTCAACAAAAGTTATCGACATATCCCTTGATGTAAATGTTCCTACAACGGTTGACGTTTTAAAAGTCCTGTTGAAGCATTTCAGCGTGGAAAAAATTATTATAAGCAAGGCAACGATTGATGTCAGCCCGTCAAGGTACAAGGAATATCTTAGTTTGTTTGATGAAAACATGCCCTGCGAAATTGTGGAACATTCGTATTTGCGCGACACCCTTACAAGGGAAGTTAAATTCGCAATCAGAACCGGCGATTTCACGGCGAATTCAAATATTATTCTTGTCAGTGCAGGAGGTCCCCGCTGGTATTGCGAATGTCAGGCATAACGGACAGGATGTTTTCAGGTGATCCAGCTAGTATTTGCATGAATAATAAGGTTCTGCAATAAACGCGAGTCTGTGAAAAGCGCTTGGGGTTTTTCTCCAGGTGCTTTTTTTATTGAGTTGGCGATGGTTCAGGAGAAACTGCAGGATTGAGTTAATTGCTCTTATCATTTGTATACATTTTTCTCTTTTTGTTAACCTTGACATAACTTGTATTAGAAGAATATGATTTTATAAAGACGCTTATGTACGTTAACCTATTTTACAAAAGCTAATCTCATGTGAGGATAAATATAACTGGCATGGGAGGATTTCTCATGAGACTGTATTCAGGAACCTCCGAACAGTTTGTCATGGACACAGTCCGGAATCAGATTGCAGAAAAACTGCGTATTAGTTTTTACAATTACTATGGATATAATCCGAGCGATGGAGAAGTTCACTCCTGGCAAAATTCTCTAAGGGCTTTGCAGCAGGTCATAAGTTATACCGGTTTGGATGATCACGGCATAATCCTGGAATATCAACTCCCGTTGACATCAAGAAGACTGGATTGCCTGATAACAGGCAAAGATGCCTTTAATAAGGATAATGCTGTTATTGTAGAACTTAAGCAATGGGATAAATGCGAAGAATCAATAGGTGATAAAACTCTCAGGGATATTCTCCATCCATCGGTTCAGGTCGGGCTATATAGAATGTATCTGGAGGATACCCATACGGCATTTTATGAAGAACCTGATCCGATTAAGCTCAATTCCTGCGCTTATTTGCACAATTATCATCCGTATCCTGGCGATGTAATATTTTCTGATAAGTTTACCAGGATGCTTGAGACTGATCCTGTATTTACTGCCGAGGATGTAGATAAGTTGAGCGGCTTTTTGGTGAGTAAGCTGGAAAAAGGCAAAGGAGCATGTATTTTAGAAAAATTGAAAAGGGTAGCTATAGACCCAGCAAAAAGCTTATGAACCATGTTGCCAATGTTATAAAGGGAAAACCCGAATTCATTTTGCTGGATAATCAAAAAGTAGTTTATGACATGGTTTTTGCCGAAGCAAAAAGAAGCCAGGATACATCGCAAAAAACGGTTATGATTATTGAAGGTGGGCCGGGTACCGGTAAATCAGTAATTGCAATAAATTTAATGGCCGACCTGCTGCTGGCCGGTTACAATGCCCATTATGCGACAGGTTCAAAGGCTTTTACCACTACGCTGAGAAACATAATAGGTACGAGGGGAGCATGTCAGTTTAAATATTTCAATAGCTATATGAACGTGGGACTCAATGAAATTGATGTCATTATTTGCGATGAAGCCCACAGGTTAAGAAAAACAAGCAATAACAGGTTTACGCCTGCATCTCGCCGTTCTAATCTAGCTCAAATTGATGAAATAATCAGAGCGGCGAAAGTAAGCGTATTTCTTTTGGATGATAAACAGGTCGTGAGACCGGATGAAATAGGTTCAGTGGACTACATATATGAAAGCGCCTTACGAAATAATTGTCGTGTGGTGAAATTCGAAGAACTGGATATTCAATTCAGGTGTAATGGCTCCGATGCTTTCGTTAATTGGATAAATAACACTCTTGGTATAAAAAGAACTGCTAATGTTCTTTGGGATCCTGATAATGAATCTTTCGATTTCAGAATATTTGATACTCCTGAAGCCCTTGAAAAGGCTATTCGTGAAAAAGCTAAGGAAGGATACAGTGCAAGAATGACTGCGGGTTACTGCTGGGAATGGTCGGACCCAAGAAATGATGGGACTCTTGTAGAAGATGTTGTAATTGGGAATTATCGTAGACCGTGGAATGCAAAACCTGACGCAGGCAGACTTGCAAAAGGCATTCCGGAAGCCTCTTTGTGGGCGCATGATCCAAACGGTATTAATCAGATTGGTTGTGTTTATACGGCGCAAGGATTTGAATTTGATTATGTAGGAGTAATAATGGGTGAAGATTTAGTATATGATTTTGATGCTCAGACTTGGATCGGGGACAAAAGTAAATCTTTTGACAGTGTGGTAAAAAGGTCAGGCAATAATTTTGTTGACCTGATTAAGAACATATACAGAGTTCTTTTTACCCGCGGAATGAAAGGCTGTTATGTATATTTTATAAACAAGGTTACAGAGAAATTTTTCAAGTCCAGAATGCTGCCGCAGAAGACGACTGCAGCAAAAACAGTTACAGGTCAAAATAATGTTATAATTCTTGATAATGTTGAAGATAGTAAAAAATTCAAAGAATATTTGCCGGTATATTCCCTTAAGGCGGTTGCAACATCGTTTGGGAATGAAGAGCATGTAGAGCTTAGTGGGTGGATTAAAGTCGATGCTCCAGTAAAGCTTAACCGCGATATGTTTATTGCCCAGGTTGTGGGAAAATCAATGGAACCAACAATAAAGGACGGCAGTTACTGTATCTTCAGGTTTGAACGAGACGGTTCACGCAACGGCAAGATAGTATTGGTTGAATCGCATCTTGTCAGTGATCCTGAAACCATGCAAAGCTATACTATAAAGAGATACAGGAGTAAAAAAGAATACGACGCAACCGGCACATGGTATCATAAAAAAATAATATTGTCTCCTGATAATTTGGATTTTGATGATATTGTATTAGAAAATGTACCCGAAGGAGCATTTAGAGTAGTAGCGGAGTTTGTTTGCGCTTTAGAAGCAGAAAATCATGAATAAAATAAAGGGATGACTGGTTTTAAGTGGTATTTGATATATTTTACAATTAGTAGGAAAGTAGCATGGAAAACTACAACCTCATAAAATCCGATTTCAACGAAATATCGGAACTTGACGAGCTGAAGTGGAATCATAACAACTGTTATTTTAAGCAACTCCTGAAACTTGTCCCGGACAAAGCGGAAACCTGTCTTGATATCGGTTGCGGCAAAGGCGAGCTCTCATACATGCTGTCCCAAAAAGCAAACAGAGTGATAGCCGTTGACCTTGCGGACAGGATGATTGAAAAGGCGAAAGAGCTGTATCCGGCTGACAACATCGAGTATGTTTATGCAAATATCCTCGATATGGAGTTTGAAGACAACAGTCTCGATGTCATCATAACAACGGCTACGGCGCATCACCTGCCATACAAGTGGCTTTTGGATTTTGCCAAGGCAAAACTCAAAAAAGGCGGCAAACTTATCATATTAGATCTTGTACAGGCGGAAACATTGTGGGATTACATTATATGGGGCAGTGCATTTTTCCCGGATATTATAATGAACCTGATAAAAAACGGCAGGCTGCGAAAAGATGACGATTATTCAAGGGAAGTCTGGGAAAGGCACGGCAAGCATGATACATATATGACCATGAAAGAGATCAGGGTGTTGGCTGACAAGCATATACCGACGGCAAAAATAAAGCGCAAGCTATTTTGGAGATACTTGTTAGTATGGCAGAGAAAAGGCGGATTACAAAAACAGGGTAGACAGTATTTTTTCACTGCTTTCCGCTGATAAAAACGCTGCGGGAGAAGCGGTGAAGAAGCTAAGGGAACTTGTTTCCGAAACGGAAAAGCTCATTGCCAGCAGAGCTTGGCAGGCGCATGAATGGTCTGAAAACGTATGAGCGCCAGGCAGGCGCGTTAATATGGTCTGTAAGCGCATGAGAGCCTGGCACATGAGGGGGAATGGATAAATGAGAGAGAAATTTCACAAGGTGGATTTCTGCGTTATCGGCGGAGGGCTTGCAGGAATGCTGGCGGCGATCGCCGCAGCACGGCACGGTGTAAAGGTTTTGCTCATGCATGACCGACCGGTCCTTGGAGGCAACTGCTCGTCAGAGATAAGGATGTGGCCGCTTGGCTGCAGGAATTATGATTACAGGGAAACGGGAATCCTTGAAGAGATTTTCATTGAAAACATGTACCGGAATCCCACGCGCAATTTTTCCATATGGGACAGCGTGCTTTATGAAAAGGTTAAAGCCGAGCCTAATATAACCCTGCTGCTCAATTGCAGCTGTAACGGCGTAAAAATGGACGGCAACAGGATTTTGTCCGTCAGGGGCTGGCAGCTTACCACCTATACATGGCACAACGTGGAAGCTAATTATTTCGCCGATTGTTCCGGCGACAGCATACTTGCCCCGCTGACCGGCGCCGAATACCGCGTCGGAAGGGAATCGTCCTCGGAGTTCAACGAGGATATTGCGCCTGAAAAGGCCGACCGCCGCACCATGGGCATGTCATGCCTTATCCAGGCGGTGGAGCGGGATTACAAAGTTGAATATATTCCGCCTTCATGGGCATATGTATATCCCGACGAAAGCTCACTGCCCTTTCGCGACCATGATTTGAAAAACCTGCGCACAAATTTCTGGTGGATGGAACTCGGCGGCGAGCATGACAGCATTTACGACACCGAGGAACTCCGCGACGAGCTTTTGAAGATAGCTTTCGGCGTTTGGGATCACATAAAGAACAGGGGAGACCACGGAGCGGACAACTGGGAACTGGACTGGGTAGGATTCCTTCCCGGCAAACGCGAAAGCCGCCGTTACGTGGGAGATTACATTTTAACTCAGAATGATGTAAGAAGCGGAGGGCAGTTTGATGACGTCGTGGCATACGGTGGATGGCCCATGGATGACCACCACCCGGGAGGAATGAATTACAGGGGGCAGCCCACAATATTCCATCCCGCTCCCGCACCTTACGGCATTCCCTATCGTTGCCTTTATTCAAGAAATATTGAAAACCTGTTCTTTGCAGGCAGGAATATAAGCGCCACCCATGTCGCGCTGAGTTCAACGAGGGTCATGGCAACGTGCGCGGTAATGGGGCAGGCCGTGGGTACCGCGGCGTCCATTGCGGTCCGTGACCGGGCGACTCCCCGCGAAGTTTATGAAAACAGCATCCGGGAGCTCCAGGAAACACTGCTGGAAGACGATTGTTTCCTCCCGTATCTAACTAGAAAAAGCTCGGTTCTTTTGAAAAATGTTCTTACGAAAAAGAAGGGTTTATGGGCGTCCGAAGGCGACCCGTCACCGGTGCTCAACGGCTGCGATCGCGCTGTAGGGGACAATCCCAATGCATGGGAGGCTTCGGTCGGCTCGGTAATCGGGTTTGATTTCAATCATCCGGTTCATGTAAAGCAGGTCCGGCTGGTGTTCGACAGCGACCTTCACCGCGTTACATGCGGCGGGAATCCGGTCATGAGATTTTACCCGACCCTCTGCAATCGTACCCTGGACATGCGCCCATTCAACTTCCCTAAGACAATGGTTAAGGACTTTTTGGTTGAATACCAGGATGTATGCGGGGTGTGGAAACAACTCAGGGAAGTGACCGGCAACTACCAGAGACTTGTAAGGATCAACGCGGATGTTTATGCCCTCGGAGTCAGGATGACCGTGAAAGCAACCTGGGGGAATGAGAAGGTACGGGTATTCTCCTTCGATGTTTTGTAATGCATTAAGTGATATCTGTTAAATAAAAATAAAATTTATTGAGCTGATGCTTCACACGGGACGGGAGAACCGTCCCTGTGTTTCGGTCCTCGTGTCTTGGCCCTGTGTCCTGGAGCCCCTGTGTCCAGTCATTTGGGGCACGAGAACCATTCCCGTATCCTACACTGGACAGAAAACCGTCCCCTGTGCCAACCCTGTAAGTCAGGTTATGTCACGCCCCATTTTTTCCGCCCGGGAGAGATAATCGGTAGATAATACATCGCCTTTGTTGTTTACACCCGGGACGATTAACCGGCCCATGTCTTCCCAGTGCAGATGCCGGAGAATAAGCCTGTAGGAGCTGATTATACCGTCAAAGTAGAATTCCTCCGGATCGCCTCCGCAGGCAATGAGTATTGCCCCGGAAATATCAAGT
The DNA here is from genome assembly GCA_023623175.1 of Bacillota bacterium. Classification (GTDB taxonomy): domain Bacteria; phylum Bacillota; class Clostridia; order Acetivibrionales; family JAMNXU01; genus JAMNXU01. The sequence continues at coordinate 4,590 of JAMNXU010000021.1, read as the reverse complement.
TTCTTTTTTCCGACTTCAAAGGAATATAGTTTATCAATGGCCGCCTTGAGTTGAGCGGGGAAGGTATACCAATACAGCGGCGTTACGAAAACTATGATGTCGGCCCTTTGTATGAGCGGGGCGATTTCATTGAAATCATCGTCAAAAACGCAGGGTTTGCCGGAACTGAAACACCTGTCGCAGGCAGTGCAGCCCCGGATATTTTTCCTCGCGAGATCGCATTTGACGACTTCGTGACCGGCTTCTGCCGCTCCCCTGATAAACGCATCCGCCAACAGGTCACTGTTGCCCCTGGCTCTTGGACTTCCGGTTAAAACAAGGATATTTTTCTTCACGGGAGACTCAACCTTCCTTTCTATTAATGACTAGGACAAAGTATTAATGATTCCGGATAAAGCTCATTGCGTCCTTGGTACTTTGTCATATTTCTCCATTATCATATACTTCTTTATTATCACAGGCAAACTTATCATTCAGGTAAACTTGTCACTAATGGTTCAGCATGATATAAATGAAATATATGCAAAATTGGTGTGGTAAAAATTATTCGATAATGTTATTTTAAAAAAATTATAGCAATTAAACAGTGCAGGCGAAATAATCCGATGCATGAAGGCAAATGAATTGATCCAGCAAAGGAGGCTTTTAATGCACAATCACCCAATTATTAAGAAAATCCAGCAATCAGGTTACCTGCCGGAGATACCCAAGGCTTTCGGTGAAACTCTGAGCATGCTGCTCAAACCCTATGAGTTTTGCATGGATGAATGCATAGAGAAGTTAGCGACCGTTCCGAACCTGGAACAAACATTAATAAAGGCTTTGAACTACAATAAGCATCTGGGAAGGGAATTTGTAACGCTGAAAGATGCTGTTTTGTACCTGGGTGCTAAAAATACAAGGATGATTTCAATTGTTTACATAACAAAGTTGCTTTTGCCGACCAGTAAAGGAAGGTCCGAAATATTCGACAGGAAGAAATACTGGAAGCACTGTATCGGGACATCCCTTGCGAGCTACATGATTGCGGCCGAAACAGGGCTGTGCGACAGGGAGAGAATTTTTACATACGGATTGATACACGATATCGGCATAACGGTATTGGACATATGTTTGCCGGATTACCTGGACAGGATATACGAAATGCAGCTGCAAAAAAAAACTGCACCAGATAATTGCGGAAAAAATACTTATGGGCGGAATAACCCACACGGAAATCGGAATGTGGATATGCGAAAAATGGGGTTTGCCGGAGGAAATCATTGAGATTGTCGGATACCATCATACTCCGTTTAAAGGCAGCAATAACGACAGGGAAGTTAAAGTGATGTTTCTTGCCGATTCTCTCAGCACAAATTATTATGAAAAACTGCTGGGGACAGAAATAACTTTCATACATACCGACAGGGTAAGGGAGGAACTTAATCTTTCAAAGGAACTTTTGGATCGCATAGCAGGCAGACTGCCGGAGGAAGTGGAAAAGATAAGCCGCAACAGGTTCCTGGATTTTATTTGATGCATACTTTGCCATTATCCCTTGCTCCTTCAGCTTTCACAGAGATTTGATATAATAAAACCTCGTAATAAAACCTCGCGGAATGTGAGTATTTAATTACCATTATATGTGAGCGTATAAGTAAACACAACAAGTATGCACATTAATTCCGAATATGCAGAATGCCTGTTATAATCTTCTCCGGACCATTGGGAAATATCGGAACATAATACATTTGAAATATTGGTATGTTAAATACCGCATGATAATATTGTATTGTAAACGCTTACCCCAAAACGTGCTGTATATTACTTCCGTTCCGGCATAAGGCCGGAAATATGGCAAGAGATTATTCAACCTGTCGACTTTAACCGCAAAACAAAGGCTGTCGGTGAAGGTGGTGGTGAGCCATGGGTTTTTCCAGGAACATTTTTTACGGGATAAAGGATAAAAGAATTATAGACGTAATGGATTCAATACCACGGGAGCTTTTTCTCCCCGACAATATAAAGGATTACGCGTATGTTGACAGCGCGTTGCCTATCGGATGCGGGCAGACCATATCCCAGCCGTCGCTTGTTGCATACATGACCCAACTCCTTGAGCTGACGGGAAAAGAGAAAGTGCTGGAAATAGGCACCGGGTCCGGCTATCAGACAGCTATACTGGCAAAACTTGCTGACAGGGTATACACGGTGGAAATAGTCAGGGAACTTCATGAAAAGGCAAAACAGACCCTGAAGGCACTGGGGATAACTAACGTGGAATACAAGCTGGGAAGCGGATATGAAGGCTGCGAGGAACATGCGCCTTTTGACAGGATTATTGTAACGGCTGCCCCTCCCCAAATTCCTCCTAAACTGATTGATCAGCTTAAGGAGGACGGACGCATGGTGATACCGGTGGGACCGGAAAGCCAAACGCAAATACTCAAGCTCGTAATAAAAACTCCGGACGGCGTTTTGGAAAAGGATATCGATTATGTGATGTTTGTGCCCATGATTGAGAAATAAATAAACACCATTCTATGCAGAATGGTGTCATGGGTTTCATATTAGGTTTTATAGTCCCAAAAACAGTATGGAGAAAAATATGATTGAAATGCTTTATATCTTTGATTTGTGGACATGGAGACTGGCGAGGAATATGAAGCAGTATTGCATCAGGAGAAGCTTGTAGCAAACAGAGCGACCATAAACATTCAGCCAGGAGATGAACTTTGTGATATGTCCTTATTGCAATCGTTCTGTCTGAGTTTTCTTTTTTAAAAAAGGTTCTCAGGTTGAAGTGTACTGTTGCGATGATTGTAAAAAAATTGTGATAGATTATCGTGAGGGGATTGACTGTCATGGCTGATATGGCAAACATTAAAGAGATTTTAAAACAGGCATACAATAATTATGCTCACATAAGAGAGAAAAGCGAAATGCAGGAGTGGAAGATAAAGCCGAGAGAAAAATTTCTGCAGCTTTTATTAAGTGAAGGCAAGTCTGCGCTTTTGGATATCGGAGCAGGAACCGGAAGGGACAGCAAGTTTTTCATGGATAATAACATTGATGTGACAGCGGTTGATTTATCCGATGAAATGGTTAAATTATGCCGGGAAAAAGGGATTAAATCCTATGAGTTGGATTTTTACAATCTTCATGAGATCGGCAGAAAATTCGATGCCGTCTGGGCAATGAATTCCCTGTTGCATGTTGAAAAAGCCAGTCTCGGTTTAGTTTTGCAGGAGATCAAAAACGTGCTGAATCCTTCGGGGCTGTTTTTTATGGGAGTATATGGCGGTGTGGACTCGGAAGGCATATGGGAGGAGGACATATATACACCCCGCCGGTTTTTCTCGTTTTATACCGATGAAAATATAAAGAAAGCAGTTTCCGATTATTTTGAAATAATTAGTTTCGAGAGAATTGAAACAGGCGGGAAATATCATTTTCAGTCCATTATTATGAAAACTTAAAGGAAATAAAATACACCTTATTATGGATCGCTTGCAGTCGAAAACGGCACCGGTGACATGGCGGGCGGTATTCAAAACTGTAAAGGAAGTTGAAGGAATAATAATTGAAAAGAAATTGCGGTCGGCTGATATGATTACCAAACAGATAAGAGGATGGATATGAAGACTGAATATTATTTCGAGAACCACGGCAACAAAATTTATTATACCTTGCGCAGGACCAGGCGGAAAACAATAGGTATTATTGTTGACAAGAGCGGCGAAGTCAGGGTACACGCTCCTTTTTTTGTGAGCAAAAAGCTGATTTTTGATGTAGTAAAAGAAAAAGCTGACTGGATTGTAAAGAAAATTAATGAAACAGAGCAAATCAGGTTAAATTCGGTATCCAGGCGGTTTGACAGCGGCGAAGGATTCCTGTATCTCGGCTGTGAATACCCGCTTGAAATAGTGGAAAAGGATTCGGGCAAACCGGAAGTTATTTTTCAGGATAATATCCTGGCAGTGCGCATATCCCGGGACTTGCCGGCGGAGAGCAGGGAACAGGCGGTAAAAGAAGCATTAATGTTATGGTACCGCCAGCGTTTTGCTGAAATTATCGGGGAAAGAATTGAAAAGTATTCTAAGAAACTTCATGCATCACCGTGCAAGATAGTGATCAAGAACCAGAAAACAAGGTGGGGCAGTTGCAGCAAAAAGGGGAATATAAACCTGAACTGGAGACTGATAATGGCGCCTGTTTATATAATTGACTATGTAATTGTACATGAACTGTGCCACCTGAAAGTTATGAACCATTCAAAGGATTTCTGGAACCTTGTTGAATCAATATTTCCAAACTATCGTGAATGCAGAAAGTGGCTTAAAGAAAACGGAAGGAAGCTGACGATAAATTAGCGAAAAATTCCCTGATTTCTCTATATTTGGTAGTATCCTAAAGTTTGTGTAAACCTCTGATCTGAGGTAAGATAAAATTACTCAGTTTGGAGGTTTTCTTTATGGCAAGAAAAAATGATAGCCGACAAAAAGCAGCAATGCGGGAGATGATGCGTGAATATCTGAAAAATAACGATATCAGCATCAAAAACGGGACCGATGTAAATTCCATTATGCGTGACATGATGTCAGTTCTGCT